>CAUAWO010000050.1:0-15762 GCA_958432865.1 Bacteroides stercoris | reverse complement strand
CCGCAAAGAAACGAATTCTATCTGGAAATTCCTATGAATGAGCGCTTTTTATTATATCAGAGATCTAACTTGACTTTGGGGTTCTCTTACGAAGAGATTCCCATTTTTTATTATACCTAAATATGCAAGAAACACCTTTCTGCAAGCCTATTATACAATAACTCATCACTGCAACAAACCTATTTTCCCTATTATGTTTCTTTTTGCAAGAGAGAAGTAAAAATGACAGACATACACAATGCCTTAGAATAAAAAAACGGACTGTACAGTCTTTCTTTTCTGTACAGTCCGCTTAAATTATATACAATGTAGAGAGATAACGCTTATTCTTCGTCAGCAAACATCGGGTCCCATGCCGGAAGACGGATTGGTTTCTGTTTTAAAATATCCAGCACCTTGGCAGGAACATATTTCTTTTCTGCCACCACACGGAACATATATTCATCAAACCATTTATCTGTCATGATAAGGTGTCCTCTGTATCCACTGGCACTGCCCCAACTGTTTTCCACCATCCATTTTTTCGGCTTTCCCGCTTTATCCAAGTCCACCGCCATCAAGGTCATGGCATGGCTGCTGCCACTGGAGAAAGTTTGGATACGTTGTTTCTTGTCCATGCCGAAAGTAGTTCCCATCAATGATTCGTAATCATAATTATCAGGGTCCAGCAAGCCACGTTTACTATCAAGGAACTTGCCTACATCACAAGAAAAATACATCATGGTACTGTCCTTGATGGAAGCTATGGCTATTTCTTTAATATCCTCTATCGGCAAGTTTACATAAGTCCAATTCTTGCCATCATAACGGTGACGGTCAAAATCTATTTCATAACATTTATAAAACTCGCGGCTGGGATCATTCATCAGCATTACATAGTTATTGGTCAAATCATTTCCCAAAAACTCTTTATAGAAAGACACCGGAGTATATTCTTTCGCTTCCCCACCCTTCAGACTCCATGTAAAGGTGGAAACAGGTTCGCCAAGGGTCAGCACCAGCATACGATAAACCGTTCCCAGCATTTCTGTCTTTTTCTTTTCCAGTTCGGCCGGCTTCGCTCCGGTAGCGGCGGCTTCGCGTAGTTGTAAACCAAATTCCTTCAGTTTCAGTCCTATCAGACTACTCATCTTTCCGGTATTCTCACTGCTGAAAGTTTCCACCATTGCACTCTTGGGGACCAGTCCGTATTTCTCTATAATATCCGATACTCCTGTGAATTGTCCCCCATCGCTTAAGGGATGCTTGAACAGCCATTCCACCATTTTATCGTCCATGGGCTTTCCACTGGTATCAATGATTCCCTGTAAGAATAAGTTTGCTTTTTCTAATTGGTCGTAGAAAAAGCAGTAGTTCTGTGAGAACTCCATCTCATCCAGTCCGTATTTGGCAATCATCTGGCTGCGGAGTACGTTCAGTCCGGTAAAAAGCCAGCAACGACCGGAAGATTGTTGGTCGGTTATTCCCTTGGATAGCACCTTGTGTGAAAACTCCGTATCAAAATCGGCACGGTTCTCCTGGTTCAATGCCAACGTGTTGATACTTGTTCCGCCTAAGGCGTTACGGATGGCTTTGTCGGCAGGGGTTGCCTTATAACTTTGTTTGATTTGATTCAGCATTTCACCTGAAATGCCTCCCTGTTGTGCCTGGGCTGTCAATGCAGCCGCAAACAGAAGAGCGAATGTGATGTGTTTCTTCATATTATTGTAAAAATATAAAATGATTTATTAGGGTGGGTAAATGTACAAGTTATTTTTGAACCCTGCTAATCTTTCACGTGAAAGATATATAATCATCAGATCCTATCATTATTATGACAGGTCCGACTGTTCTGCTTTTTTCTTTATCTTATATCCCAGTATAGCAATTGTGATACTCATCAAGGGACTGATAATGTTAAAGAATGCGTAAGGCAGATACACAATGGTGGGAACACTAAGGATAGTGGCCTGTGTCATACCGCATGTATTCCAGGGTATCAATGGCGAAGTGACTGTAACAGAATCTTCCGTCGTGCGGCTCAGCAGTTTGCTTTCATAACCGTTTGCACTATAGATGTCTTTAAACATATTACCCGTCAGGATAATGGATATATATTGATCTGCTGTAGCAAGATTCAGGAACAAGCCCGATGCAACTGTGGATGACACCATTCCTACCCGCTTTTTCGTAAAACGTACAAATACAGAAGTGATACTGCCGAGCATTCCTCCGGCTGTCATCGCCCCTCCGAAACACATGGCGCAGATAATCAGCCAGATGGTATTCATCATACCCGCCATTCCGCGAGTGGATATCAGTTCGTTTATTTCCGCATTACCGGTTTCCAATTGGGTTCCACCATAAAGCATTCCCATTCCTCCTTTGAACAAGGCGGCAATCCCTTCGACTCCTTGTCCGGCGATTTCGCATAATAGTCCGGGCTGGAAAATCAAGGCAAAGACGGTAGCCAGAGCCGTAGAAACAAATAGAGTGATGATGGAAGGCACTTTACGTGCAATCAGTATCGCTGTGACAACGGGGACAATCATCAACCACCATGAAATATGGAACTTATCACTCAATATACGGGTGTATTCGGCGATATGACCGGTATCAGTGGCTTCATGTGACAATCCGGCTATGGTAAAGATTATCAAAGTGATGACAAGTGATGGAACGGTGGTAATCATCAAGTAACGGATGTGAGTGAACAGCGGTGTATCCGTTACGGACGATGCCAGAATGGTGGTATCCGAAAGCGGAGAAACTTTATCACCGAAATAGGCTCCGGAGATAATCGCACCTGCAATCCAACCTTCACTGAAACCTTGCGCCTTCCCTATTCCCATCAGTGCAATGCCGATAGTGGCGATGGTAGTCCATGAGCTGCCTGTCATAACAGATACTACCGCACAAATAATGCAAGTGGATACCAGGAAAAAATGAGGATGAATAACCTGTATGCCATAATATATTAATGTAGGGACTACACCACTGACCATCCATGCTCCGGACAAAGCTCCGATGATCAGCAAGATAATAAGTGCGGTACTTACCCCGGCTATATTATTGGTGACAGCCAGTTCGAAGTCCTTCCACGGACGACGGAATCCCGCCATACCTATCAGCACACAAACTGCTGTAGCCACTAGCAGACAGACTTGGCTGCCACCGGACAAGGCATCACTTCCAAATGTACGGATAGTGACAAACAATAATAAAATAAGTACGAATACGGGTAAAAGGGATACTAACGGTGAAGGGATTTTGTTATCTTTCATTCTTTTTTTATTCAATTTTTATTCAAAATGTAAATAGAACTATCAATTTGGTTTTCAGCGTGCAAAGTTCGGAATATTTTTTGAGTTCTAAAAGTCAATCGGCGGTATTTAAAGACTTTTTTTGTATTTGCAGGTAAACCTTTTTGCAAGGGGGGGCGTTATTAGTTCAAATTATAACCTAAAACTTAACAAATATGAATGAATTAGTTGGTGGCTTAGGCTACGCTGTAAAAAATTGGTGGATGTCCCTGTTGCTGGGCTTGCTCTACATTGCGGTAGCACTATGCTTATTGTTCGCTCCTGTGAGCAGTTATGTGGCACTGAGTGTCATCTTCAGTATCTCGATTCTGGTCAGTGGCATTCTGGAAGTCTTTTTTGCTGCCGGAAACAAAAAAACAATCAGTAGTTGGGGATGGTATCTTGCCGGAGGTATTATTGATTTGCTGATAGGTATTTATCTGGTATTCTATCCGTTGGTCAGCATGGAACTGATTCCGTTTATTGTTGCTTTCTGGCTGATGTTCAGAGGGTTTACATTGTGTGGCTATTCCACAGATTTGAAACGCTATGGCACAAAGGACTGGGGGTGGTATCTGGTGTTTGGCATTCTGGCTATTCTTTGCTCTATGGCTATCATCTGGCAACCTGGACTTGGTGCTGTTACCGTGCTCTATATGCTGTCCATCACTTTTCTTATTATCGGATGTTTCCGTGTCATTTTCTCCTTCGAGTTGAAAAGATTGCATAAAAACAAGTAAAAAAAATCGTTTATTTTGGGCTACGTCATACGTTATTCGTATTTTTGTTAGCCCAAAATAAACAATGATTTCTAGTAAGAGTCTTAAATACACTGTGCGTATTCTGCTAGGTACACTGATTGGTGTCTACCTGGGAATAATTGTGCTGCTGAACATACCGTATGTTCAGGGCAAATTATCTGTTTTTGTAACTAAGGAATTAAAAAACATACTGAATACGGAGGTTTCTGTAGGACGGATTGATATGGGTTTGCTAAACCGTATCATTGTGGAAGATGTCCTTTTGCATGACCGGAAGAACCAGGAGATGCTGAAAGTAGCCCGCTTATCGGCAAAATTCGACCTTCTGCCTTTATTGAACGGTAAAGTCACCATCAGCAGTGTCCAGCTTTTTGGATTTACGGTCAATTTGAACCGGGAAACTCCGGAATCTGCCCCTAATTTCCAGTTTGTGTTAGACGCTTTCGCGTCCAAAGATACGGTTAAAACAAAATCTAATTTGGATTTACGAATTAATTCCGTGCTGATAAGGCGTGGCAGAGTGACATACGATATATTATCGGAACCGGAAACTCCCGGAAAGTTCAATGCCCATCATCTATCGGTGAAGAATCTCGCTGCAACGCTTTCACTGAAGGCATTGCGCAGCGACTCGTTGAATGCCGCCATCCGGCGGGTCAGCTTTGACGAACAATGTGGTTTTTCATTGCAGAAGTTCGCCATGAAAGTTACAGCCAACAATAAACGTTTGGATATTAAGGATTTTGGTGTGGAGCTTTCAAATACTGCTTTAAAGATAGACAGTCTGACCTTGAAGTATGACAGCCTGCCCGAATTGCCCCAAATGACAGAAAATGTAAGATATGACGGCTCTTTGAAGGCTTCCGTTATACTGAAAGATTTGGCTCCTTTTGTGCCTGCCTTGTCACGCTTTGAAGAACCGTTGGATCTAAATCTGGTTTTCTCCGGTCACGGCAAACATTTGGACTGCCCCACCCTGCGGCTGACTAACCACCACGGATTGATGATTGCAGGGGAAGCTGCCTTAAGTAACTGGGATGCAGGCATGGATATGTACATTTACGGCAAACTGGGTAACTTGACCATGACAAAAGAGGGCATAAACGTTCTGATGACGAACCTGACGGGAAAGGTTCCTCCCATTTTGCAACGTTTGGACTATATTCGTTTTAACGGGGAAGCGGCGGGCTATCTGCATGATCTCACACTGACAGGCTTGTTCCATACAGGGGCAGGCATGGTGAAAACGGACGTGATGATGAGCATTGATGAACAAAGTATGAGCAGAACCTATTCGGGTAGTGTGGCGAGTGCAGACCTGGATTTGGGAAAATTACTTAATCAGGAAAAGAAATTCGGCAAGGTGGATTTCAATGTGGAACTGAAAGGTTTCAACTATAAGAACCGATATCCGGAATCATACATCAAAGGAATCATATCTTCCTTTGAATATAGTCAATATCAATATGAAAATATCATGTTGGATGGCGTATATAAGGACGGAGGCTTTAACGGGCGCTTATCCATGGACGACGCAAACGGTTCTGTCCAGATAGACGGTAATTTCAATGTTGCCAAAACAATCCCTGACTTTAACCTGAAGGCATCCGTAAAGAACCTGCGCCCTCACGACCTCCATCTGTCGGACAAATATGAGAATGCCAGTATTTCACTGGGCCTCACTGCTGATTTCACCGGCAAATCCATTGACGACATGAACGGGCGCATTTCATTGGACAGCCTGCAATTAAACGCTCCCGATGAAGGAGGGTGTTTTCTGGATAATCTGACTATTACAGCCGGACAGGTAAGCGGTGAAAAAGAGTTGCGCATAAATTCATCCTTCATGACAGCGGTGATACGAGGTGACTATTCCTACCACACCATTCCGGCCAGCGTGGTAAAGACGGTACAACGCTATATTCCGTCCTTACTGACTATAAAGGATAATATGCCTGAGCCTCACAATAACTTCCAGTTTGATATCTGCCTGGAAAATACCGAAGTGCTATCCAAATTATTTCAGATTCCATTGGAATTATACCTGCCGGCATCTTTAAAAGGATATTTTAACGACGGCGAGGAAAAGTTGCACGTAGAAGGACATTTTCCGGAATTCAGATACAATGGAACACGTTATGATTCGGGCGTTTTATTTTGTGAGAATCCTTCTGACCGGTTCAAATGTTCACTGCGAGGCGGTATGCTGATGAAAAGTGGTGCAATGCTTAACTTCTCGGTGGAAGCCAATGCCAAAAACGATCATTTGGAAACAACAATTAACTGGGGGAACAATACTGATGTGACTTACGGTGGTAAATTTGCCGCCGATACCCGTTTCTTCAAAACGGAAGGTCCCCACCCTATTCTTCAGGCAGATATAAACATACAGCCCACAAAAGTAGTGCTGAATGATACGGTATGGAACATTCATCCCTCGCATATCGCCATAGATTCGGGACGCGTATTCATTGACAATTTCCTGTTTGAACATGAGGACCAGTATTTAAGGATAGATGGTAAACTGACCAAGAAGGAAAGTGATTCCTGCCGGGTGGATTTGAGAAATATCAAGCTGGACTATGTACTGGATATTGTGCAGTTTGACGATGTAGAGTTCGGCGGACTTGTAACCGGAAAGGTTCATCTGAAAAGTGTCATGAAGAACCCGGTGATGCGGACCCGTCTGAATGTGCACAAATTCTGTCTGAACCGTTCTTTATTAGGAGAAGCCAACATTGCAGGTGTATGGGATAAGGAATTGGGCGGAGTACGACTGGATGCCCAAATAGCGGAAAAAGGAATTTCCTCCACTCATGTGACAGGGTATGTCTCTCCCAAGTTAAAAGGTCTTGATCTGTCGATTCGGGCAGATAGTACCAATCTGGGATTCTTACAACCTTTTATAGAAGGAATTTTCAGTGAAATAAATGGCCGTGTCAACGGAAATGTCCGTTTATATGGCGATTTCAAGCATTTGGATCTGGAAGGTGAAGTGAGGGCCAAAATGGATGCTAAAATTGATGTGTTGAACACTTATTTCCAAATCCGGGATGACTCCATACATATATCTTCGGGCAGTCTGGATTTCAGGAATGTAAAAGTCTATGACCGTGAGGGACATGACGGACTGGTAAATGGTTATCTGCATCACACAAAGCTGAAAAATCTGATGTACCATTTCAATATACGAGGCAACAACCTGTTGATGTACAATACCTACGAAGCCGGGAATATGCCTTTTTACGGAAAAGTATATGGTACAGGAAATGTGGTACTGGATGGTGGAAATAATGCGATGACAGTGGACGCTTCACTGACCACAGGCAACAATACCAGCTTCACTTATATAACCGGAGTAACCACGGAAGCAGCGAGCAATCAGTTTATCACTTTTGTAGACAAAACCCCCAAGCGCATTCACGATAATGTGGAAACCAATCTTTACCACCACTCTAATGTGCGTAAGACTAAAGAGGACGACGGACCTCCTATGGATCTCCGCATCAACATGTTGATAGAAGCAACTCCCAGCGCTACCATGAAAATTATCATGGATCCTGTAGCGGGAGATAATATTACAGCAACCGGAAATGGAAACCTGCAAGTGAATTTTTTCAATAGAGGTGATTTCCGTATGTTCGGTAGCTATGTCATAGATCAAGGTATGTATAAACTAAGCATGCAGGAAGTAATACGCAAGGACTTTACCTTGAAATCAGGTGGCACGGTGACTTTCTCAGGTGACCCTTATCAGGCGAATCTTGATTTACAGGCGGTATACACGGTTAATTCTGCTTCTTTAAGTGATTTGGTAGTAGATCCCTCGCGCAACCAAGGTACGGTGAAGGTAAACTGTCTGATGAATCTGACTGGAAATTTATCCAATCCGGATATTAAATTCGATTTGGAACTGCCCACTGTAAGCGAGGAAGACCGGGAATTGGTACGTAGTGCTACCAGTACGGAAGAACAAATGAATACACAGATTATTTATTTGCTGGGAATTGGTAAGTTCTACACCTATGATTATGCCAATAATGACCAATCCTCTAATGCAACCAGTTCTTTAGCCTTCAGTACACTTTCCGGTCAGCTGAACAATATGTTGTCCCAATGGATGGGCAATAAAAACTGGAACATAGGCGCCAACTTGAGTACCGGTGAAAAAGGTTGGACAGATGTGGAAGCAGAAGCTATGTTGTCCGGCAGGTTATTGAATAACAGGCTGATGATAAATGGAAACTTCGGCTATAAGGAGAATGTGATGGCAAATAGCAACTTCGTAGGAGACTTTGAAGCGATATGGTTATTGACAAAAAACGGAGATTTCCGTTTGAGAGGGTATAATCAGACCAATGACCGCTATTTTACTAAATCTACCCTGACCACTCAAGGAGTAGGTCTCATGTATAAAAAAGATTTCAATACTTGGGATGAACTGTTCCGCTGGTTCTTATGGAAAAGACGGAAAAGCTCGTTACAAAAACGAAGCGATGACTAATTAACCTATAAAGTTTATTTCATATCTTTGCAAGACAAATTTAAAAATATGAATATGTCCTATTTACCCGCCGAATGGCATAAACAAAGTTTGATTCAACTAACGTGGCCCCATAAAGACACAGACTGGGCATACATGTTGGACGAAGTGAATGACTGTTTTCTTAAGATAGCTTATGAGGTTTTGAAACGTCAGAGTTTGTTGATTGTGGCTCCAGACCCCGATTCCATAAGAGATAGTATAGATAATTATGGAGCTGATATCCAAAAACTAGTCACATCAAAAATCAACACAAATGATACTTGGGCACGCGATCATGCTTTTATCACCCTGTTGAAAGAAGACGCTACTCCCCTGCTGCTGGATTTCTGTTTTAATGGCTGGGGAATGAAGTTTGCCGCAAATTATGATAACCAGATTAATAACGAACTGTATTTTCACCATCCTGTTCTGAAAGGTGAATATGTTTTCTGCCGGAATTTTATTTTAGAAGGAGGTTCCATAGAAAGTGATGGGAAAGGAAGCCTGCTGACTACAGAGCAATGTTTGCTGGCTAAAAACAGAAATGAAATGAACCGACAGGAAGTGGAGGATTTTCTAAAAGAAACATTTAACTTAAAACAGGTTCTATGGTTGAAACACGGTTATCTGGCAGGTGATGATACAGACAGCCATGTGGACACATTGGCACGTTTCTGTCCGGATGATACCATTGTGTATGTAAAGTGCACCAATGAAAAAGATGAACACTATAAGGAACTGGCAATGATGGAAGAAGAACTAAAAGCGTTCCGTACTTTGGACGGCAGGCCATACCGTCTGCTTCCGCTACCTATGGCAAGTGCTGTTTATGATGAGGAACATCATCGCTTGCCGGCAACTTATGCCAATTTTCTGATAATGAATGAAGCTGTGCTTTATCCTACTTATGCTGATTCTGTGAATGATATGCGCGCCAAAGAAGTATTGGCTGAAGCATTTCCCGGAAGAGAGATAGTAGGTATTGACTGCACTGCTTTAATAAAGCAACATGGCTCGCTGCATTGCGTCACCATGCAATATCCCGAAGGTGTATATTAATAAATATATGTATGAAAAGAACGATTAAAGTAGGAATTATCCAACAGACATGCACTAATGATATCCGTCACAATTTGAGCAAACTGCACCACAATATAGAACAGGTGGCGGCAGCAGGTGCACAGCTGGTTGTATTGCAGGAGTTGCACAACACCCCTTACTTCTGTCAGACAGAAGATACGGATATGTTTGATTTGGCGGAACCGGTTCCCGGTCCTTCTACCGGCTTCTACAGTGAGTTGGCTGCCGGATACGGTATTGTACTGGTTACTTCGTTATTCGAGAAGCGTGCTCCGGGGCTATATCACAATACAGCCGTCGTTTTTGACAAAGATGGCAGTATAGCAGGGAAATACCGCAAAATGCATATTCCCGATGATCCCGCCTATTATGAGAAATTTTATTTTACTCCCGGTGACCTGGGATTTGAACCTATTCAGACATCACTGGGAAAACTAGGTGTACAAGTCTGCTGGGACCAATGGTATCCCGAAGGTGCACGGCTGATGGCACTGAAAGGTGCTGAAATTCTTATATACCCTACAGCTATAGGTTGGGAAAGCACAGACACTCAAGAAGAGAAAATCCGTCAACTAGGTGCATGGGTAACCGTGCAGCGTGGACATGCCGTGGCAAACGGCCTGCCGGTTATCGCCGTGAACCGTGTAGGACATGAGCCCGATCCTTCCGGTCAGACTAATGGTATCCAATTTTGGGGTAATAGCTTCGTGGCAGGTCCTCAAGGAGAAATACTGGCACAAGCCAGCAATATGGATGAAGAAAATATGGTAGTGGAACTGGATATGACCCGTAGTGAGAATGTTCGTCGCTGGTGGCCTTTCCTCCGTGACCGGCGTATTGATGAGTTTGAAAATCTAACCCGACGCTTTATAGATTAAATACAAACGTTATCGTTATATAAATTCACATATTCGTTAAACAATTCATGGTTAAGGCTGTTTTAGTTATCAGAATATTCAAAAGATATTATTGATTTACTAAACAGCTTAATTATGAAAAAAGTATTATTTTTAGCCGCATTGTTACTTGTTTGCTTCAGCGGAGTGACAAATGCACAAACCAGAAAACAAAGAGAAGACGCTAAACGCGAAGCATGGAAGAAAGAACGTCAGGAAAAGAAAGCCTTGGAAGCTCAGCAGGACTCTGTATCCTACGTCCAAGCAATTAATGCTTTAAAAAACGGTTCTTTTGTATTAGAAGCTGATAACGTTGTATTCCGTAATGGAATAATGCGTTTTGTTTCCTCTAACACGAATTATGTGGAAGTAAACGATGGGCAAGGTATTATTCAGACCGCCTTTACTAATTTTGTGTATAACTGGAGCCCGAACGGCTTGGGAGGTGTCACGGTTCAAGGAAATGTGAACGGAATAAGTATGCGCCAGGATAAAGACGGTAATGTGTACTATAATTATGGAATTAATGGGATTGCCGTTTCGGCCACCGTTTCCATTGTACTGACTGGCGGAACCAATCAGGCCAGTGTTACTATAAATCCAAATTTCTCAGGCAATACGCTGACAATGAACGGATATCTGGTTCCCTATAACGAAAGTAGTGTATTCCAAGGAACAACATGGTAATTCATTAAGAAGATATGAGAAAAAGGAATGGGCATTTTCACTACCCATTCCTTTTTATTTATTATTATAGCATTGGAAATGTTTCTTGTCTGCTCATAACATTAACCGAGGTTGTGATTCCAATTCCAATAAAAACCTTTTAGCGGACAGTCCGCCTCCATATCCTGTCAGCGAGTGGTCACTACCGATCACACGATGGCAAGGTGCAAAGATTGATATGGAATTTGCACCATTAGCATTGGCTACCGCACGAACTGCTTGGGGCATTCCGATATGCCTGGCCATTTCACCATAAGATATTGTCCTGCCAAACGGTATCTTTAACAGTTCATTCCATACTGTTTTCTGAAAATCCGTGCCCACAAAAAGAAGCGGCACACTAAATTCTTTGCGTTGTCCTGCAAAATACTCGTTGAGTTGCTCTATTGATTCTTCGATTATTTCTGACGTACTTATTTCAAATTCGGCACACAATACCCGCTTCAACCGTTGATTCACACGATCGCAGTGTTTTTCCACCTGCCAGTCACACAGGCAGAGTTTTCCGCCAAATGAACCGAGCAGCAACACTCCGCAGGGTGATTCATAACTCTTTATCTTGATCGTATTTTTCTCTTTCATACACTTTTTATATGCTTCCTTCATATGTTTATAAGCTGTTTCAGCTTATCGGACTACTTTAAACCAAAAAGACAAAGCGTAGCGAATTAGCTGAAACAGCATTCACTACGCTTTGTTCGGATCGTCCCGTTATCGGCCTTTTATACAATACCCTATATAAAAAGCGGAAAAAACTTACTTATCCTCTTTTATATCAACGACCAGATTCAACTCATCCAATTGTGATTGATCCAAAGCAGCGGGAGCATCCAACATCACATCACGTCCACTATTATTTTTAGGGAATGCTATACAGTCACGGATACTATCAAGTCCTGCAAACAAAGAAACCCAGCGATCAAGACCGTATGCCAAACCACCATGAGGAGGTGCTCCGTATTTGAATGCATTCATCAGGAAGCCGAATTGTTCTTGTGCTCTTTCCGGAGTAAAGCCCAAAATTTCAAACATCTTGGCTTGTAATTGTGAATCATGGATACGAATTGAACCACCTCCTACTTCTACACCGTTTACTACCATATCGTAAGCATCGGCACGAACAGCAGCCGGATCTGTATCCAACAAAGGAATATCTTCTTCTTTCGGATGAGTGAACGGATGGTGCATGGCCATCAGACGGCCTTCTTCTTCACTCCACTCAAACATCGGAAAATCAACAACCCACAGACAAGCAAATTTATTCTTATCACGCAGTCCCAGCTGACGTCCCACTTCCAGACGAAGTTCGCATAACTGCTTGCGGGTCTTCATAGCATCAGGACCACTCAGAATCAGGATCAAGTCACCCGGCTTGGCACTGAAAGCTTCCTTCATCTGCTGAAGTACTTCCTGTGAATAGAATTTGTCTACACTGGATTTTACATTGCCATCAGCTTCCACACGGGCGTAAACCATACCTTTCGCACCGATCTGAGGTTTCTTGACAAATTCTGTTAATTGGTCTAACTGTTTACGGGTATAACTTGCAGCGCCTTCCGCACAGATACCACCAATATATGCCGCATCATCAAAAACAGAGAAGCCATGACCTTTCATGATATCCATCAATTCCACAAACTTCATGCCGAAACGCAAATCCGGTTTGTCACTACCGTAATATTTCATGGCATCGGCCCATGTCATACGCAGAAACGGTTCGCTCAACTCGACTCCACGTAACTCCTTGAACAAATGTTTTGCCATTCCTTCGAAAGTGGAAATGATATCTTCTTGTTCAACAAAACTCATCTCACAGTCTATCTGAGTAAACTCAGGCTGACGGTCTGCACGAAGATCTTCATCACGGAAACACTTTACAATCTGGAAGTAACGATCAAAGCCGGAAACCATCAGCAATTGCTTCAGTGTTTGCGGAGACTGTGGCAGTGCATAAAACTGTCCCGGGTTCATACGTGAAGGAACAACAAAATCACGGGCTCCTTCAGGAGTAGAACCTACCAACATAGGAGTTTCCACTTCCAGAAACCCTTTGCTGTCCAAATATCGGCGCACTTCCATTGTCATTTTATGACGAAGTTCCAAATTTTTACGCACACAATTACGGCGTAAATCCAAATAGCGGAATTTCATACGGATATCATCACCTCCGTCACTATTATCTTCTATCGTAAAAGGAGGAGTTACCGCTGAATTAAGTACATTCAATACCGATACGATAATTTCAATTTCACCGGTGGGAATATTCATATTCTTATTTGAACGTTCGTTCACTTCACCGGTTATTTGAATAACAAATTCACGCCCCAAGTGATTGGCACGTTCACAAAGTTCGGCATTCACCGCTTCGTTGAATACCAATTGGGTAATACCGTAACGGTCACGAAGATCGACAAACGTCATCCCTCCCATTTTACGTGCACGCTGTACCCAACCTGCCAACGTTACACTTTTGCCTGCATCGGAAAGTCTGAGCTCTCCGCAAGTATGACTTCTGAACATATATTCTTAAATTTAATCAATTGTTTGGCAAAGGTACGATATGTTTTCCATTGTACAAAACCGCCTACAAGAAAAAAAGTCCCGTAGCTGTATACCAACGGAACTTTTTTAATCTGGATGTACAGATCTCAATTCTTGAACATTTCAATGACATCCCTTAATTCTCCTGGAAATACTTCACCAGTTTTCTCCCACAACATCTTGCCTTTACGTTGGAGGACAAAGCTGGGAGCTATTTCTATTTCATAGGCATCGGCTACTTTCCGATTACTTTCTATATTGACTCTTACAATATTGACCGGTTTTTCAAATTCATGTAACAGCGGTTCAATCCATTCACAATGGGGAGACCAATCCGCATAAAACACAACCAGCAATAATGAGTCCGACTGGTTTACCTCTTCTATTTTTCCAGTTATATCCATTACTGTTTTCAATTTTAAATTATCCTCTACTTCCTAAACTGTTCACGTCAGGATTTAACTCTTTTACCGCTGCTTTCACCTGCTTCTTGGTAGGCTTACCAGTATTGGACACTTGTTCAACAGGAAACCGCTGACCACTATTCGTCAGCTCATCCTTTTGTTCCATCTTTTTCTTTTCTTCTTTACCCATATCTTCTCATTTTTAAGGTTTATGCTAATAATGCAACAAAATAGATAAAAAGATGGTTCACATAAAAAGTGAAAAAGGATGCCTGAAAATTATTCAGACACCCCTTTACTACTACATTTAAAACTACGTGAAATTGAGATTATTATACTTTACGGTCGCAATAACGTTTGCATTGTGCACAAATATCATACCCCAGCATAGCTCCAAGAATAAAATCCTGCTCGGGTGACAATTTGTTCAGTGGCTGATTCACTAGGAAACGAATGGCATTAATGCATTCTTTTCTACCGAAAAACAGGTTTATTTTATCATTTCCCACGGGCTGGATTATATAATTAATCTTTTGATTGATCAGCCGTTTTACAGCAAAATCTTCATACTTCCTCTTGGTAGTATAGAGTACCATCTGACGTACTCCTTTTTTTAATTCATAAATATGATTCAGAAATACTTTCAATTCTACCGGGTTTATGTCTGAAGCTATCATAAGGCAATTGTCAAAATTACAGGTTCTTCTTTATTTCTTCAACCCAACTGTTAATACGTTCTTCAGTCTTGCCACTTTCGTTCACGTCATCAAGAGCCAAACCTACAAATTTCCCATCGATTATCGCTATAGAAGATGAATACGAATACCCATCGGCAGAAACTGCCCCCACAAAAGTGCAACCTGAATTCTTTAACTGGTCATATATAACTCCCATACCGTCACAAAATGTATCACAATAGGATTCTGAATCTCCACAGCCAAAGAGAGCAACTATTTTACCATTCAAATCTGCAGTCTTTATCATTTTAATGGCGTCATACCAATCATCTTGCAATTCACCCTCTCCCCAAGTAGAAGTCCCTAACAATAAAATATCATAACTTTCCACTTTTTCTGTGGTAATTTTACTTGCATCAATTACATCAACTGATGCCACACCTAATTTTTCAGCTATTGTCTGTGCGATGCTCTCACAAGTTCCAGTAGAGGAACCATAAATTATACCCATTTTTTTCATACAGCAAATCATTTAATTTGTTTGCTGCAAAGTAAAAGGTTTGAAAGAGATTCTGAAATACCTAGAAATAGTGATTTTAATAAAGTTCAAGAGACAAAACTCAGTTTTTGAAAACATAAACTTATAATCTGAAATTTAAGCATCCTAAAAGACTAAAGAAAGGGTCGTATCATTACTCAAGACAGAGTTTGATACGACCCTTTTAAGTGTTATAATTACTATCTGTAATTTTTAGGAGCAGTCATTTTCGTTTTGACACATTGATATGTTTTTAGAACCGATAAGCAGCTCCGAAATTAATAACCCCTTGGTCAAAATCATCAACCAATTGGTATCTGAATTCAACATTCA
>CAUAWO010000049.1:0-16874 GCA_958432865.1 Bacteroides stercoris | reverse complement strand
ATCTGATTGGCTCGGTCTATCTGTGAAGTGGAGATGGATGCCAGATAAATATGAGTGGTCTTTTCATTATCGTGCCCCAGCCCTTCGCGGATGATGTCTGTAGACACCTTCCTGTCCTGCGCTATGCTGGCCCAGCTATGGCGCGCCACATAGAAAGTCAACGGCGCCTTTAATTCCAACCGCAAGCCTATTTTATTCAAACCCCGTCCTATTTGCTTGGCCCTCAGTTTATATTGCTTGCGGTCATTTATGTCACAATACCGCAAAATAGGCAGCAGGTACTCGGAAGTGTCATCCTTGTATTTATCCACAATCTCCTGCATCAACTCCTCCCACAGAATAGTCAGCCGTTGCCCGGTCTTTTTCCGGCTGTATGTCAGAATTCCATTCTGGAGGTTGCTCTTCTTCAAGTGTGCCATATCAATAAACGACATGCCCCGGGTATAGAAACTGAAAAGGAAAATATCCCTTGCCAGCTCCAACTGGGGTTCGAATGACAAATCAAGTTCCTTGATCATTTTGATGATTTTAAAGGGAACAGCCCGTTTTACGGTCTTGTCTATGCCGGTATAGACATGTTTGAAAGGTTTCTTGTCGGTGGTATAGCCTTGCTCTACAGCCAGATTATACACACTCCGCCAGATTCTCATATAATAGGAAGTACTGTTCTTTACCAAGCCCTTCTCTTTCAGATAGGCTTCATACATCTCCATCAGCTCCGAATCAAAGGCTTCAAAACTCAGATCTTCATTCTTTCTGAATTGGATAAAGCTGTTCATTGTCGAGGTATAGCCTTCTGCCGTCCGTCCCCTTTTCTGCCGCTCCAGTTTATTGATACATCGTTGCATGAAGTTGAACACACTCTCTACAGAAGGGATTTTCCGGAAAGAAGCCACGATATCATCAATGGTGTATTCCACACCGGTCCGCTCCAGATCATTGATAATACCTTGTAACCGCGTCATCTCCCAATTCGTCTGGTCACGTATCAGCAGAAGACGCGCTTTACATTCAGACTGTGTTGAAATAAGCAGACTTCCGGTGGAGTCGTCCCACTCGGAAGGCATGATCCGGTAAGAAGTCTTGATGAGCCGTGTCAGTCTGTAATGAATAATTTGATAACTTAATACGCCCTTTTTTCCTTTTATGCTCGATGGGCGGAATTTCAATTTAATGGATGCCATATTTCTTTTCTATATTATGGTTTTGTTATTCAAAACGAATATAGCAATATGGCATCAGGTACATTGTTGCACCTCCGGTTATTCTATCCTTCTATCTCGCTCAGTTCCAACCAGCGCATGGTCTTTTCATCAATCAAATCATTCAGTTCCGGCAATCGTTTGGATTTCTCCGTCAGTTCCTCCACTCCCAGCGTACCGCTGCAAAGGGCGGCTTCTATATCGGCCTTCTCCTGCTCCAGCCCGGCTATTTCTTGTTCCAGCTGCTCGAACTCTTTCTTTTCCTTGAAAGACATTTTCCGCTTGTCATTCAGGCGCACGCGGGCGGTCTTTTCCTCCTTCGGCTTCTCCGCCTCTTTCTCGCGCTGCTCTTTCGCCTCGCGCCAGTCACGATAATCGGAGTAGTTACCCGGAAAATCACGAATGTCTCCCTGTCCCTTGAATACCAGCAAGTGATCTACCACCTTGTCCATAAAATAGCGGTCGTGGCTTACTACGATTACACAGCCCTTGAAGTTCTGCAAATATTCTTCCAATACCTGAAGGGTGATGATATCGAGATCGTTGGTAGGCTCATCCAGCACCAGGAAGTTGGGATTACGCATCAGCACCGTACATAGGTACAGGCGGCGGCGTTCTCCCCCACTCAGTTTATATACATAACTATGCTGTGTTTCGGGGGTAAACAGAAAATGTTGCAGAAACTGGGATGCAGTCAGCTTCTTTCCATTTCCCAATTCGATGACTTCGGCAATATCCTGCACCACGTCGATGACCTTCATTTGCTCATCAAACTTCAGACCGTCCTGAGAATAGTATCCGAAACGGACTGTCTCACCGATATCCAGTGTTCCACTGTCCGGCTTCTGTTCGCCCATCAGTATTTTAATGAACGTGGACTTTCCCGTACCATTGTTTCCCACGATGCCCATCTTCTCATAACGGGCAAAGATATACGAGAAATCTTCCAGAATCTTCAAATCACCGAAACGCTTGTACAGATGATCCGCCTCAAAAATCTTGGAGCCGATGTAAGAGGCTTTCATATCCAGTTTCACATTGCCGTCGTTGAAACGCTGCTTCGCCACTTTCTCCAGTTCGTAGAAAGCTTCTTCCCGATAACGCGCTTTATGTCCGCGTGCCTGGGGCATACGGCGCATCCACTCCAGCTCTGTGCGGTACAAGTTATTGGCGCGGGCTATTTCGGCATTGGTAGCCTCGATACGCTCCTGCCTCTTTTCCAAGTAATAGCTGTAGTTCCCTTTATATGAATAGACCTGCTGATTGTCTATCTCGATAATTTCAGAGCAGACGCGGTCCAGGAAATAACGGTCGTGCGTCACCATGAGCAGACTGATGTTTCCCCGGCCGAGATACCCCTCCAGCCACTCCGTCATATCCAGATCAAGATGGTTGGTAGGCTCGTCCAAAATCAGGAAATCGGGCTCGGTTATCAGCACATTCGCCAAAGCCACCCGTTTCAACTGACCTCCGGAAAGATGTTTGATCTGCTGGCTGAAGTCCCGGATTTTTAATTGAGAAAGGATTTGTTTCGCCTTCCGTTCATAATCCCATGCCTTTTCGTGCTCCATCCGTGCCAACAACTCTTCCAGTCCCGGATTGCCTTCGGTTTCCATGCAGCTTTCATATTCTTTGATGAGTTCCACCGTGCTGTTTCCGTGATAGAAACAGGCTTCGAGCACGGTCAGGTCTTCGGGATAATGTGGGTCTTGCTCCAAATAGCCCACCCGCAAATCACGACGAAAGACGATGCTTCCTTCATCATATCCCTCCTTACCGGCTATTATATTAAGTAAGGTAGTCTTGCCTGTACCGTTCTTTGCTATCAGACCGATGCGTTGTCCTTCGGCCACTCCAAATGAAATCTTCCGGAACAATACCAAGTCACCGAATGACTTGGTAAGCCCGTCTACTTGCATATATGGGGTCATTATTTGTCTATTTATTTAAATCATCCAACACTGCCTCCGCCTCTCGCTTAATTTTCCTGAATTCGGATTTCAAGTCGCAGGGAAGTCCCTTTTTAGCTTGTCCCCACACCAGTGCGGCAGGGTCCAGCACCATATCCGAACACATAAACTGCAAGGCGGGATATTCTTTCTGTCCCTCAATGACAGTCACCCATTCCATACCTTCCATCTCATTCACCAGAATGGCTCCGAAGGCAATACCGAAATTCTCCCACGCCATACGCTGCTGGGTCTGGAAACGTCCGCTGTCCATTACCTGCTGTATACTGTCAATATCGCTCTCCGACGCAGTGAAATCCTTGGTGAGTTGCTTTTTAATCGTGGTAGAAGCCCACTCAAAGGCGGTGTTCACCTCCCCGATTTCCAAGACACGGATCGGAATGATCTCACGCGGGTGACTTACACCTTCTTTGCGGATCTGCAAAGACCGGATGATTTCTTCTGCCGGATGCTTGTCACCTCCTTTGGACACGGTAAAAGAACATTCGAAAGAAAGATCCCCCTCTCCTGTCACCCAGATATGAGTGGTGTACCAGGCGCCTTCTTCCTGAAAAGTTTCCGCGCTGTAAGCACAATCCCACTTGCCCACTTTCACCAGGGTGGAAGAAGTATTTTCTTTCAATTCGTATGCGATGCACTGCGGACCATAGTCAGCCGCTTCATCCTTATAGGCCGATATGCGGAAATTACCTGTCCACCGGTCAGGATTATAGAATAAAAAACTCTCTTCTGTATCTTCAAACTCGTGCCAGCCCATCGGGTATTCCAATGAGAACCAGCCACCGG
This sequence comes from Bacteroides stercoris, assembly GCA_958432865.1. Taxonomy (GTDB): domain Bacteria; phylum Bacteroidota; class Bacteroidia; order Bacteroidales; family Bacteroidaceae; genus Bacteroides; species Bacteroides stercoris_A. The sequence goes on along the minus strand of CAUAWO010000049.1, from coordinate 12,916 downwards.
GAGAAATGTATTTCATAGTCTCTATCTTTTTAATTCATTACTAACGGAAACGATCGTCTTACTTTACCGGCAATATCTCAATCCAGTAATCATCAGGATCATTGATGAAATACAAGCCCATAGCGGTGTTCTCGAAGCAAACGCATCCCATTTCCTTATGGAATTTACGGACTTCGTCATAATCACCTTCCACACGCAGACACAGATGGCTTTCGTTCTCACCCAACTCGTATGGCTGGGTATGGTCACGCAACCAGGTCAGTTCCAACAAGAAATTGCTGTGGTCATCGGCCATATACACCAGCACGAAGGAACCGTCCGAAGCTTCCTTACGATGAGACTCATGCAAACCTAACGCTGTTTCATAAAACTTGATACTCTTGTCCAGATCAGTTACATTGATATTGAAATGATCAAATCTTCCTTTTACTTTCATATTGTGTTATTCTTTTGTTATTCAATCTCTATTTTTTGTCCGCGATGTGTCAATGACACAAAACGCACTCCATGCGCTTCGGCAAAGTCGCGGAAAGCATTTGCCTTGGCATACTCCGGTGTGAAATGCATGGGTACAAAGATATGAGTTTTTATCTTTGTTACAAACTGTCCGGCACCCCGCATGTATTCTTTTCCCAAACGGGGGTCAACGGGAAACATCGCCACATCCACTTCGGGCGTATAGGCGTAAAGATCATCCAGCTCATGCAGGAAATTCTTCTCGGCTCCCTTCCACTCCGCCTCGGTACTCTCGTCCATCCAATGCCAGTTATTCAAATCACCGGCATGAAAAATCTTTTTTCCACTTGCCTGAAGCAAAAACGATACTCCCACATCCGTGGAACCGAAAGCACGCACGCTCAATGTTTCATCCTTATATTCCTCTCCTTTTTTCAGCCAGACGGCATCTTCTTTCTGCGCCCTGCGATGACGCAAAATGTCTTTCGAGAAAATATAGATAATATCCGGCCGCTGTTCACGCCATTGCAATACCTCTTTATTAAAATGATCCGGATGAAAATGACTGGCCAGCACATACAGTTTTCCGGGTCTCCGCAATAATTCGCTGTGTACGGTTCCTTCCGGCATTCCCGCCTCTTGATTGCTGAAAGTCCCATCCATCAACCGGTTCAAATCCGCCTGCGCCTGTCCATCCTCCGAATCACGGTAATAATCCATGATTACAGTAAAGCCATCGCCTGACAAGGCGAATCCGCTATGATATATATAAGTAAGTTCCATATCCATACAACAAATTTATTTACCGATAGGTTGCACCTGCGCACGGGTCTTTTTATCAATCTCCAGAAACATATAATTCACTTTACCCGAATGTATCAGGGAGTCATTCTCCCGGTATTTCCTCGTAGCGTATTCCTTTGATTTCTCGTAGGTCAGTTTCGACATCTGGTTCTGGGATTTGCCCACCATGGTAGAATCCAGCTTCTCATCCGGAAAGAAATCATCCAGATTCACATCCCCTATCATCGTGGTTTCCAGAAAATTCATATTCTTATGTGATTTGTCTGTGTAATAACCCACAAACATATGTCCCGGAATACGCACCAGGATAGGATTGATATTGATGGCTTTCATCAGTGAGGCCAGCAACACGCTGCCATCCACACAGTTTATCTGCGAGGATTCCAGCGCATCGTCCAAGGTACGGACGCGCTGTGTATAAACCACATTGGACGAAAGACTGGTATTGGTGGTGGAGCTATACTTAAAGTTCCGCTTTTGCAACACATTCCACAATGCATAGACCTGTTTGTCCACATTCTCCGACTGGTGTGCATTACCTTGATACCCAAGAAAACGATTGACGATACGTGTATCCAAGGCTTCACGCAATAATTTGTCAATCTGAGGATGCTCCTCGTTAACGTAGGCCGCAAAAAACTCTCCCGTATCGTGAAACTTCATTTTATCGTCCACATATCCTAAAGGGCACTCATTGATACTGCGCATCGAGATGGTTTTCAAACGCTGTGGAAGTTCTTTCTTATTCAATTCCGCCTTGACGGAGATGCTAACGGGCACTGCCTGATTATTATCACGCAAAGCCTGATAGTTCCATATAATATCCGGGAAAACCAGATATTCTTTCCCCGCCTTGGGTAAAATAAACTCAGATACAGACTGAGAGAAAAAAGGAGTCTCGGCCACTTCTATACGCAATTTGCTATTGGCATAACTGTTCTTCAGCCGGATGGCGATACACGACTTGGGATTTCCGATATAATCGGAATCGGCAGGTACGATTAAACTGGCATCTGTGGTTGCGGTAGAAAGAATGGTTGCAGGGAAAATATTACCACCCAGCTGGTCGGTAATCTCGAACCCGGATTTAAAAGGCTCATACCGATAAATAAAGACTGAAAATGCCATTACCAGTATAGCAGATAATATTAATGTGGACCATTGCCACTTGTTCAGTTGTTTCATATTCCACTTTTCTACGCTATCTGTTAATCAGTTGTTTTTATGATTCCCCATCCACCATCATTCACTACAGACTACACTGATTGACACAGGTTCCATATCAAGCAATTGCTTTTCAATAGAAATAATCTGCATCAATCCGTGCAATCGGTGGCGAAAAGCTCGTTATCTCACTGCGATACTCTCTATCTCCACAAGCGCTCCTTTCGGCAAAGCCTTAACAGCTACAGCAGAACGGGCAGGGAAATCTCCTTCGAAATACTTGGCATAAACAGCGTTCATTTCAGCAAACAAAGACATATCTGCCAAAAATACGGTTGTTTTTACGATATTAGCGGTAGTCAGACCGGCTTCTGCCAATACATTCTTGATATTCTCAAAAACCTGGGTAGTTTGTTCAGTCACTCCTCCCGGAACAAATTCACCGGTAGCAGGATCAACGGGAATCTGACCTGACAGGAATACCATACCATTCACTTCAACAGCTTGACTGTAAGGACCTATAGCAGCAGGAGCCTTTTCTGTAAAAATCACTTTTTTCATCTTTTCTCTATTTATAATTAAGTAAAAATCAAATTTGACGGGCTAAATTAGTATTTTTTTTGCTATTTCATGCAGACTCTGCTGAACAATCTGACCTATTTTTACGTTCATTTAACATCAGGGTTTTCACAGACAGAAAGGATGTTTCCCCACGTCGTTTTTTTTATTAATTTCATTAAATTCGGCAAAAAATCTTCTGTAATATGCATGAGATTAAAAAAAAATATCTACTTTTGTCCTCGGTAAATACGTCAGTTCCCTATCCGGGAAAGTCTGTTTACTTCCTGATAACAATCAAAACAACATCAATCCCATAATCGTAATTATGAGTGCATTTCCCCCTTCTAACACATTTTTGTGTAGATTGCGCTCCTTAATTATACCATTAAAAGATTATAAAGAAATATATTACTAATAACTATACTCTATGTATAACATTATTCAATTAAACGACAAAGACTTGTCGGAATTACAATCGATTGCCAAAGAGTTGGGTATCAAGAAAACAGACTCTCTAAAAAAAGAAGATCTGGTTTATAAAATTCTGGACGAGCAAGCCATAGTCGGAGCAACCCAAAAAGTAGCGGCAGAAAAAGCCAATGAAAGTCAACCCCGTAAAAGATCACGTATCAACGTTAAAAAAGACGGTGACAAGGTCTATACTGCAACCAAGGACAAGGCACAGAAACTGGAAGCCAATACCCCGCAGCCTGCCGCCGCAGCTGCCGAAACAGTAAAAGAGACTGCTCCTGTAGCGGTAACACCACAAACAGAAGCCGTGACCGAAACAAGCGCGGAAGAAAAAACACCTAAAAAAAGAGGACGCAAACCGGGTAGTAAGAAAGTAACAGCCAAGACAGAAGAACAACCTGCAACGAAAACGAAAGAAACTGCAAAAGAGGAAGTGAAAGCTGAAGCACCGGCGAAACCGACACCCAAAAAAGCAAAAAAAGAAGAAACACCGGCTATTCCCGAAGAAAAAGAAGTGATTCTTCCCGAACTGGAATTCGGCAGTGAAACCGATGATTTTATTCCCATCGAGGATCTTCCTTCAGAAAAAATAGAACTTCCTACTGAGTTGTTCGGCAAATTTGAGGCTACCAAAGTAGAAACACCGGCTCCGGTACAGACACCTGCCCCCAAATTCCAACCACGCCAGCAGCGCGATCAAAATCAGAAGTACAACAATCCGCGCAACAATAATTACAACAATCCTCGTCAGGCAAACAATAATAACAATACGACGGCTGAGGGAGAAGCGTCTGCCAGCATTCCTCAACAACCGGAACGCAAACAGGTGGAAAAGCCTTACGAATTTGAAGGTATCCTGACCGGTACCGGGGTATTGGAAATCATGCCCGACGGATACGGTTTCCTCCGTTCATCCGATTACAACTATCTTTCCTCACCCGATGATATTTACGTTTCACAATCGCAAATAAAACTGTTCGGTTTGAAGACCGGTGACGTAGTGGAAGGCTCTATCCGTCCGCCCAAAGAAGGAGAAAAATATTTCCCGTTGGTAAAGGTGGAAAAGATAAACGGTCTGGATCCCGGATTGGTACGTGACCGCGTTCCGTTTGATCACCTGACCCCGCTGTTCCCCGATGAAAAGTTCAAACTTTGCAAAGGGGGATATAGTGATAACCTTTCAGCCCGTGTGGTAGATATGTTCTCACCTATCGGTAAAGGACAGCGTGCTTTGATTGTGGCGCAGCCCAAAACCGGTAAGACGATCCTGATGAAAGACATCGCTAACGCAATCGCAGCCAACCATCCGGAAACGTACATGATCATGCTGCTTATTGACGAACGTCCCGAAGAAGTGACAGATATGGCGCGCAGCGTAAATGCCGAAGTGATCGCTTCTACATTTGACGAACCGGCAGAACGTCACGTAAAGATTGCAGGTATCGTACTGGAAAAAGCGAAACGCATGGTAGAATGCGGTCACGATGTGGTAATCTTCCTCGACTCTATCACCCGACTGGCACGTGCATACAATACCGTCTCTCCCGCTTCCGGCAAAGTATTGTCCGGTGGTGTGGATGCAAATGCCCTGCATAAGCCCAAACGTTTCTTCGGTGCTGCCCGTAACATTGAAAACGGTGGTTCGCTGACCATTATCGCAACCGCACTGATTGACACCGGTTCCAAGATGGATGAAGTAATCTTCGAAGAATTCAAGGGTACAGGTAACATGGAACTCCAGCTGGACCGCAACTTGAGCAACAAACGTATCTTCCCGGCAGTAAACATCGTGGCATCAAGCACCCGCCGCGACGACTTGCTGCTCGACAAGACTACTTTGGACCGTATGTGGATTCTTCGCAAGTATCTGGCAGATATGAATCCTATCGAAGCCATGGATTTCGTAAAGAGTCGTTTGGAAAATACCAAAGACAACGAAGAATTCCTGATGAGCATGAACTCATAAAAAATAAATCTCTTTTATTAAATGACGCAGGCTATACCTTTTCATTAAGGTATGGCCTGTTTTTTATTATACTTCAATCAATATATCAATGCATCAATTTGCTAATATGCCCATGACCACGCAGAGTAGAATGCAGCAAATTGACACATTGGCAAATTATCCAATGGGTACAAAACCTGATTCCTTCCGTCTGATTAAAAAGACCTTTAAATCCGGAGAACCCATGAAAACAAAAATAATCTGCTTTATCGCATTTGTCAGTTATACCTTTTATTTAACCGCAGGAGATATTTATGTTTCTCCCTACGGTAACGACAATGCTGCCGGTACACGCCAATCTCCCCTCCAGACTCTGGAACAAGCCATCAAGCAAGCGCGCGAATGGAGAAGATTGCAATCACCCGAAACAACCGGAGGCATAAATATCCTATTGGAGGAAGGAATATACCCACAATATAAAAGCCTGTTCATCCGCCCCGAAGATAGCGGGACAACAGACTCTCCCACCCGTATCACCGCTGTTCCCAATGCCCGTGTAGTCTTAAGTGGCGGAGTTCCTGTGACAGATTGGGAACAAGGATGCAAAGATACCAGAATACCAGAAACACTTAGAAATAAAATATGGGTAGCGGAAGCGCCCCGTATGGGAAACAGGATATTGGAAACCCGGCAAATGTGGGTCAACGGAACAAAAGCACAGCGGGCCGCACAGTTTCCCGACGGAGTAATGGAACGCATGATTGATTTTAACCCTGAGGAAGAGACGATCACCATTCCCACTCCACAAACAGCAGGGTTGAATGCCGCTTCACAAGTAGAGATGATCGTTCACCAACGTTGGGCCATCGCCATACTGAGAGTGAAGGAAATGATTACTGAAGGGGCAAATACAATCGTCCGTTTTCATGATCCCGAAAGCCGGTTGGAGTTTGCCCATCCCTGGCCTCAACCTGTCATTGACGGAGAAAAAGGAAACTCCACCTTTTGTCTGGTCAATGCTCTGGAACTATTGGACCAGCCCGGAGAATGGTATCAGGATTACCCTTCCGGACGCATCTATTATTACCCGCGTCCTCACGAAGACATGACGAAGGCGCAAGTCATTATTCCGGCTTTAGAGACTTTACTGACTATAAGCGGAACTTTGGAACGCCCGGTAAGGAATATACATTTTCAAAATATATCTTTCGAACATACTTCATGGATGCGCCCCTCTTATCAAGGGCACGTTACATTGCAAGGAGGCTTCCATCTGCTGGATGCTTACAAGCTACCCATACCGGGGCTGCCCGAAAAAGCGGAACTGGAAAACCAGGCATGGATAGGCAGACCCGAAGCTGCAATACAGATAAAATGCGGCAATAACATAAACTTCAACCACTGCACATTCCAGCATTTAGCAGCCACCGGAGTAGATTATGAACGCGCCGTATCGACTTCCATTGTCGAGAATTGCCATTTCACCGATATTGGTGGCACAGCCTTACTGGTGGGCACCTTTCCCGATGAAGGATTTGAAACCCATGTGCCTTATACACCTTTTCATGAACAGGAATTATGTACGGGAATCACCATACGGAACAACCTGATTGAGGAAGTGACCAATGAAGATTGGGGAGGTGTAGGCATCGGAGCCGGATATGTAAAGAATATCCATATCGTACATAATGAAGTCTGCCACGTCAATTACTCAGGTATCTGTGTGGGCTGGGGATGGACCCTGCAGGAAAGCGGAATGAGCGGCAATCGGATTGAAGCCAATTACGTCCACCACTTTGCCCGGAGGCTGTATGATGCAGGAGGACTTTATACCCTCTCCAACCAACCCAGCTCCGTAATGCGCAATAACCGGATTGAACATTTAATTGACGCGCCCTACGCTACCAACGACCGTGCGTTTTACATCTACTTTGATGAAGCGACGGATGGCTATACCGTAGAAAACAACTGGTGTCCGTCCGAACGTTTCGACTCCAACCGTCCGGGACCTCATAATGTGTGGAAGAAGAATGGTCCGCAAGTAGATGAAAGTATAAAGCAAAAGGCAGGGAGGGTCGCTGTAGGTGGGGTGTCACAACCAAGAATCATTATAAAAACAAAATAACAAAAAGAGAATGAAACCAACCAATTACCACTTATTCGATTTTCTGGACTTTGATCCCGATCTGTCAAGAGACGAATCATTATGGAAAGCATACAAGCCCACCTCTGTCTATGAAAAAGACGGGGATATCTGTATAAACGTCCCTTTTCAAAAGCAAGTGCTCTCTAACGATATGGCACCCGATACGGCATCGCCCCGTGAAGAATATACGCTGGTCATCCGTCAGTACACCTCAGGTATCACCCGACTCTTTATCGGATTCGGTGAAGAAAGCATGACGGATCAGTCGGAAATGCTCCAATTCAGTGACCGGGTAAAGAAACTCCCTTTGCAAGTGACACAAACAGAAGGGGAATGGTTGATCACGACCCAAGACGGAATCCAACGGGCACTTATCCATGTAAAGCCCCCGGTACTGGACCGTTGGAGCGAACTGCTGCCCGATCCTCAAGAGACCTTGGATCTTCGCCTTTACCCCGACGGCAAACGTGAAATCCGACTGGCTGCCTACGACCACTTCTCCCCTCCCCGTTACGATGCGTTGCCACTGGCTTTCTGCAAACGAAACGGAGTGAAGGAACGTGCCACCCTTTCCTTTGAATCAAAACCCGATGAATGTTTTGCCGGAACAGGGGAACGCTTTGCCAAAATGGACTTAAGCGGACAAACGTTCTTCTTAAAGAACCAGGACGGACAAGGTGTGAACAACCGCCGTACCTATAAGAATATTCCTTTCTACCTCTCCAGCCGGATGTATGGAACATTCTATCACACCTGTGCCCACAGCAAACTGTCACTGGCCGGGCAATCCACCCGCTCGGTACAGTTCCTAAGCGACCAGGCCATGCTGGATGTCTTCGTCATAGCAGGCGACACGATGGAAGAAATCCTCCGGGGTTATCGGGATCTGACCGGATATCCTTCCATGCCTCCCCTCTGGAGTTTCGGCATCTGGATGAGCCGCATGACCTACTTCAGCGCTGATGAAGTAAATGAGATATGCGACCGGATGCGTGCCGAACATTACCCCTGCGATGTCATCCATCTGGATACCGGCTGGTTCAAGACCGACTGGCTGTGCGAATGGAAATTCAACGAAGAACGCTTTCCCGATCCCAAAGGGTTCATCCAAGGACTGAAGAAAAAAGGATATCGCGTGTCCTTATGGCAACTCCCCTACGTGGCGGAGAACGCCGAACAGATAGACGAAGCACGCAAAAACGATTATATAGCTCCGCTGACAAAGAAACAAGATTCGGAAGGTTCCAATTTCTCTGCTTTGGACTATGCCGGAACCATTGACTTCACTTATCCCCAAGCAACCGAATGGTATAAAGGACTGCTGAAGAATCTGCTGGATATGGGCGTGACCTGCATCAAAACCGATTTTGGAGAAAACATCCACATGGATGCCCTCTATAAAGGCATGAAACCCGAATTGCTGAACAACCTGTATGCATTGCTTTATCAGAAAGCCGCTTATGAAATCACAAAAGACGTAACCGGTGACGGCATCGTATGGGCACGCTCGGCATGGGCGGGATGCCAACGCTATCCCCTGCATTGGGGAGGTGACTCATGCAGTTCATGGGATGGGATGGCAGGCTCGCTGAAAGGCGGCTTGCATTTCGGGCTTTCCGGCTTCGCCTTCTGGAGTCATGATGTCCCCGGATTCCACACATTGCCCAACTTCATGAACTCTATAGTGGACGATGATGTATATATGCGCTGGACACAATTCGGTGTATTCTCCTCCCACATCCGTTATCACGGAACAAACAAACGCGAGCCGTGGCATTATCCCGCTATCGCACCCATGATAAAAAAGTGGTGGAAGTTGCGCTATACGCTTATACCTTATATTGTAGAACAAAGCCGGAAGGCCATCGCAAGCGGAGCACCTCTCTTGCAAGCTCTGATTTTTCATCACCCCGAAGACAAACTGTGCTGGCACATCGACGATGAATACTATTTTGGTAACGACTTCCTGGTAGCCCCGGTCATGAACAGCGAGAACCGCCGGGATGTCTATCTGCCCGAAGGAAAATGGGTGAATTTCTTCACAGGCGAACGCTTGGAAGGGGGACGCTGGCTGAAGAATCTGGATATCCCCTTGGACGAAATGCCCGTATATGTACGTCAAGGAGCGACCATCCCCGTTTATCCGGATGAAGTGGAATGCACGGACGATATGGATTTAAGCAAAAGCATCGGTCTGCACATAGACCCTCATTTTAAAGGAATATTTAAAAACTGACGAATATGGAAACTTGGAAAACGAATTTAGACGAGACAAAGAAACGATATATAGATTGGTGGAACCATAAAGGAATCATACTGAACATGTGGGAGCACTTTCAGGAAGGTGTGAAACCTCATGCGGATATCCCTGCACCCTCCCCGGCAAAAGACCTGAATCAGAAATGGTTCGATCCGCAATGGCGTGCAGAATACCTGGACTGGTACGTGGCACACAGCAGTCTGAAAGCAGATATCCTGCCAGTAGCCAATACCCAGTTAGGCCCCGGTTCATTGGCAGCCATCTTGGGCGGCGTGTTCGAAGGAGGGGAAGATACCATTTGGATTCATCCCGATCCCGATTTCAACGATGAGATTGTTTTCAATCCCGAGCATCCCAACTGGATCTTGCATAAAGAATTGCTGAAGGCATGCAAGGCGAAAGCAAACGGTCACTATTACGTAGGAATGCCCGATTTGATGGAAGGGCTGGACGTACTGGCCGCCTTGAAAGGTACAGACAAAGTTTTGCTGGATACCGTGATGCAGCCCGAAGTGCTGGAACAGCAAATGCAACAAATCAATGATATCTATTTCAAAGTCTTTGATGAACTTTACGACATCATCCGTGAAGGGGACGAAATGGCTTTCTGCTATTTTTCTTCATGGGCTCCCGGTAAAATGAGCAAATTACAAAGCGATATTTCTACCATGATCAGCGAAGATGATTATCGTCGTTTTGTACAACCCTTTATCCGCGAACAATGTCAAAAAATAGACTATACCTTGTATCATCTGGACGGTGTGGGCGCCATGCACCATCTGCCCGCCCTTCTTGAAATTGAGGAACTGAATGCCATTCAATGGACTCCGGGCGTAGGTGAGCCACAAGGAGGATCACCCAAATGGTACGACCTTTACAAGAAGATCCTTGCCGGAGGCAAAAGTATCATGGCTTGTTGGGTAACCTTGGACGAACTGAAACCCTTGCTGGACAATATCGGTGCGGACGGTGTGCATCTGGAAATGGATTTCCATAACGAGAGAGAAGTGGAACAAGCGATGCGCATTGTCGAAGAATACTCCTCTTCTTCCTCTGACGTATCCAAAGAAGACCTTTCGAAAGAAGAAGCCGCTGCAACAAAACAAGAAACAATCGTCGTCAAAGACTCTGCGGCAGCCGGGAATGAAGCCTTGAAACCTTTGTTCAATGCCATTGTGGACGGAAAGCTGGAACCGGCCGTAGAAGTAACCAAGAAAGCCATCGCCGAAGGAGTACAGCCCCAGGAAATTATCAACAACTACATGATAAAGGCTATGGGCGAAGTGGGACAACGCTTCCAGGACGGAAAAGCGTTCGTGCCCCAACTGCTGATGGCAGGACGCGCCATGAAGGGAGCTTTGGAACTTCTGAAGCCTTTACTGCAAGGGAGTGCCTCGACCACCATAGGCAAGGTAGTCATCGGGACCGTGAAAGGCGACTTGCATGATATCGGCAAGAACCTGGTGGCTTCCATGCTGGAAGGTTGCGGCTTTGAGGTAATCAACATAGGCATAGATGTATCTTGCGACAAATTTGTGGAAGAAGTCAAGAAAAACAAGGCAGACATCCTGTGCATGAGCGCCTTGCTGACAACAACCATGACTTATATGCAGGAGGTGATCAACGCTTTGGAAGCAGCCGGTATCCGTCATCAGGTAAAAGTGATGATAGGCGGCGCTCCGGTAAGCCAGGGATTTGCCGATGAAATAGGTGCGGACGGGTATAGCGACAATGCCAATACGGCCGTAGCGGTAGCCAAAGAACTGATGGGACTTCATCAATAAACGGAATATTCATCTTAATCTGATACATGAATTATGCACGCTAATTATTTAGATACGTTAGATTGGGGCATTCTTATTGCCTACTTTCTGATTCTTATAGGCATCGGTATATGGGCCAGCCTGAAACGCAAAAAAGGCAGCAGCCTTTTTCTTGCCGAGCGTTCCCTGAAGTGGCATCACATCGGTTTCTCCATGTGGGGAACCAATGTGGGCCCTTCCATGCTGATAGCCTCCGCCAGTGCCGGATTTACCACCGGTATCGTTTCAGGTAATTATGCCTGGTATGCGTTTGTTTTCATCTGCTTGCTGGCTTTTGTCTTTGCCCCTCGTTACTTAGGAGCACGTATCACCACCTTGCCGGAGTTCATGGGGCGGCGTTTCGGACAGTCCACCCGCAACATTCTTGCCTGGTACACCATTGTGACAATCCTTATCTCGTGGCTTGCCCTGACCTTATTCGCCGGAGGTATCCTTATCCGTCAGGTTTTCGATATTCCCATGTGGCAGTCAGCATTGATCCTGCTCGTTATCTCCGCATTCTTCACCATGGCCGGAGGGCTGAAAGCGGTAGCCTATACCAATGTATTCCAAATGCTTCTGCTTATTTTCGTATCGGCCACGCTTACTATAGCAGGTCTTTACAAAGTGGGTGGCGTCAGCGCATTGGCCGAAGCGGTTCCGGCCGATTACTGGAACCTGTTCCGCCCGAATGACGATCCCGCCTTCCCGTGGCTGCCCATTATTCTGGGGTATCCCATCATGGGAGTCTGGTTCTGGTGCACAGACCAATCCATGGTACAGCCTGTATTGGCTGCTAAGAATCTGAAAGAAGGCCAAATGGGTGCCAACTTCACCGGCTGGTTGAAGATACTGGATGTTCCTCTCTATATCCTTCCGGGTATCATCTGTCTGGCACTCTACCCGGGCTTGAAGAACCCCGATGAAGCCTACATGACTATGGTCACTAACTTATTTCCTGTAGGCATGGTGGGGTTGGTACTGGCCGTATTGACCGCCGCACTGATCAGCACTGTCGGCTCTGCCCTGAATGCGCTGAGTACAGTCTTCACGATGGATATCTATGTCAAGAAATTCAGACCGCTTGCCAGCCAGAAAGAGATCATCCGTACAGGGCATGTGGTTACAATGGCGGGAGCACTGATTTCGGTGATCATCACCATTGCCATAGACAGTATCAAAGGATTGAATCTGTTCAATGTATTCCAATCGGTACTGGGATTTATCGCACCGCCTATGGCGGCTGTTTTCCTGTTCGGCATCTTCTGGAAACGAACTACCACGATGGCTGCCAACATGGCATTGAC
>CAUAWO010000048.1:0-16929 GCA_958432865.1 Bacteroides stercoris | reverse complement strand
CGCCGACCCTCTGCTTGTAAGGCAGATGCTCTGAACCAGCTGAGCTAAACGCCCGTACACTTCCGTTTCAAAAGCGATGCAAAGGTACAGCTTATTTTGAAATTACCAAAACTTTCGCCATTTATTTTTCAAGTTTTTTTTCATACAACATTAACTACTATTGAATTTCAACCAATTAGCCTCATCACTTTTTTATATCATTTTTGCGGATTACCTTTGCCGGATTCCCAACAGCCACACAATCGGACGGAATATCTTTGGTCACTACACTTCCCGCACCTATAATGCAACGGTCGCCAATAGTTACCCCGGGACAAATAACAGCGCCACCGCCAATCCAGCAATCTTCACCTATCGTCACCGGATAGGCATACTCCTGCTCTATACGCCTCTCCAGATAATCAAACGGGTGTTGAGGAGTATAAATCTGCACACAAGGCCCTATCAGCGTATATGCCCCAACAGTGATATAGCCACCGTCCAGAAAAGTACAATTGGAGTTGATAAAGACATGTTCCCCAAGGCGGATACCATCACCATGATCGCAACAAAAAGGCGGGCAAATAGTGGCAGAAGCTGGAATACCGGGTATCAATTCTTCCAATACGCTCCGGCATTCTTCCTCATAACCGCTCATAGCGTTCAGCTTCAGCAACAGTTTTTTCGCACGTTTAAAACGCTCTTGAATTTCCGGGGAAGCCGTATTCGCCAATTGTGAACTCCGCATTTTATCTACCTCATCCATATTCTTATCCATTTTTATTGTACAATATACTACAAGCCATTACATATATGCAGCAATGCCGTCAGTTTCTCCATCCAGTCTTCATCGGGAGCCACATGCAATCCGCGTATGCCAAGCGCTTCCGCCGCCTTGATATTCTTTAAACTGTCATCTACAAATATCGTTTCTTCAGCTTTCATACCGTCAGCAGCCAATGCTTTCAGGAAAATATCCGGTTCAGGCTTGTAAGCCTGCATTTCATAGCTGCAAAACAGCGTATCAAAATAATCGCTTATCGGTTTATGTTCGTCACTAAACTTATCACTGCGGGTAAAAGCCATAATAAACGGATTAGTATTGCTAAGCAGGCAAATGTGATACTCCTCTTTTAACTTCAATAAATTGTGAAGCCGGTTCAGAGGCACATCACGTATAAAGCCCAGCCAGCAATATTGCGCCTCATCCCAACTGACAGATTCGCGCCCGGCAGCCTCAGCCATTCTCCGGCAAAACTCACCGGCATCAATCTTTCCCGTCTCTACATCCAGGAAAAAACCTTTTTGGCCGTATTCTCCCATATACTCATCCGTATTCACTCCCGCTTCACGAAAACGGCGGAAAGCCTCTTCCGAATTCTGGCGGAATATCACACCGCCCATATCAAATAATATATTCTTTATCATATGCCAATGCTTATTTAAGGAAAACGGACACCCGTTGCCGGATGTCCGCTTTATTACAATAATATATCAACCGGCTTATTTATATTCCTGCCAGCTCTTGATTTGGATATCTTCCATCTTCATCTCACAGAAAGCTTCAATGAAAGCACCTGCCAGACGGGCATTCGTAATCAACGGAATATTATGGTCGATAGCACCGCGGCGAATCTTGTAACCGTTGGTCAGCTCGCGTTTAGAGTGGTTCTTCGGAATATTTACAATCAAGTCGAACTTATGTTCGGCAATCATTGTCATTACATTATTCTCCGCATCGGCACGTTCATCCGGCCAGAACACAGCTTCGGTGCTTACACCGTGCGCATTGAGGAATGCAGCGGTACCTGCCGTAGCGTAAATCTTATATCCCTTCGCAAAAAGCATGCGGCTGGCATCCAGCAAGTCCACTTTCGATTTCATTGCACCGGAAGAGAACATCACACCTTTTTCTGGACGCGGAATCTTGAAACCGGTAGCAATCATGGAGTTCAGCAATGCTTCGGAGAAGTCGTCGCCGATACAGCCTACCTCCCCCGTAGAAGACATATCCACGCCCAATACCGGGTCTGCGTTATGCAGGCGGGAGAATGAGAACTGGGAAGCCTTCACGCCAATCCAGTCGATGTCAAACGCCGACTTGTCCGGACGAGAGTAAGGAGCATCCAGCATAATCTTCGTGGCCGTCTCGATAAAGTTACGTTTCAGCACTTTGGATACAAACGGGAAACTACGTGAAGCACGCAGGTTACATTCGATAACTTTCACCTCATTGTTACGTGCCAGGAACTGAATGTTGAAGGGACCGGAGATATTGAGTTCCTTTGCAATCTGACGACTGATTTTCTTGATACGGCGTGCCGTAGCGAAGTAAATTTTCTGTGCCGGGAATACCAGCGTAGCGTCACCGGAGTGCACACCGGCAAACTCAACATGCTCGGAAATGGCATATTCCACCACCTCGCCGTTCTGTGCCACGGCATCGAACTCAATCTCTTTCGTATTCTGCAGGAACTGGGAAACCACTACCGGATATTCCTTGGAAACCTCGGCAGCCATTTTCAGGAAGTTCTCCAATTCTTCTTCATCGTAGCATACATTCATTGCAGCACCGGAAAGCACATACGACGGACGCACCAATACCGGATAGCCTACTTTCTCAACGAAGCCCTTCACATCTTCCAGACTGGTAAGTTCCTGCCAAGCCGGCTGGTCGATGCCGAGCTGGTCGAGCATGGCAGAGAATTTGTTACGGTTCTCTGCACGGTCGATAGAAACAGGCGAAGTGCCCAATACAGGAACAGACTGACGATAGAGTTTCATTGCCAGATTGTTAGGAATCTGACCGCCTACGGATACAATTACGCCGCGCGGCTGTTCGAGGTCTATAACATCGAGCACACGTTCAAAAGAAAGTTCGTCGAAGTACAGACGGTCGCACATATCGTAGTCGGTAGATACAGTTTCGGGGTTATAGTTAATCATGATGGATTTGTACCCCAACTTGCGTGCAGTCTGGATAGCGTTCACCGAACACCAGTCGAACTCAACGGAAGAACCGATGCGGTAAGCTCCCGAACCCAATACAACTACCGATTTTTCATTCTTATAATAGTTCACATCATACCCTTGTACGGCATACGTCATATAAAGGTAGTTCGTCAGTTCCGGATGCTCGGAAGCGACGGTATTGATACGTTTCACAGCCGGAAGAATACCCAGTTCCTTACGACGGGCGCGTACCATAAGGTTTTCCTTTTCCATATTACCTTCCGGATTCAGTACGAAACGTGCAATCTGGAAGTCGGAGAAACCGAGCACTTTCGCTTCACGCAGCACATCGGCAGGAATATCCTCCACCTTATTATATTGTGAGAGTTTATTCTTATAGTCTACAATGTTCTTCAGTTTGCCGAGGAACCAAGGGTCAATCTTCGTCAGCTCAAAGATACGGTCGATTGTATAGCCTTTTTCCAGAGCCTGGGCGATAGCAAACACACGCAGATCGGTGGGGTGAGCCAATTCGTGATCCAAATCTTCGAATTCCACACTATCATTACCCACAAAGCCGTGCATGCCCTGACCTATCATACGCAAACCTTTCTGGATAATTTCCTCGAAAGAACGGCCGATAGACATGATTTCACCTACAGACTTCATGCTTGAACCGATTTCGCGAGACACACCTGCAAACTTCGTCAAATCCCAACGGGGAATCTTACAAATCAGGTAGTCCAATTGCGGAGCTTCGTAAGCAGAATTAGGAGTTCCCATTTCACCGATTTGGTCGAGCGTATAACCCAATGCAATCTTGGCGGCAACAAAAGCGAGCGGATAACCGGTAGCTTTGGATGCCAATGCAGAAGAACGAGACAAGCGGGCGTTCACCTCGATTACGCGATAGTCGTTGGTTTCGGCGTTGAATGCATACTGAATGTTACATTCACCCACGATGCCGAGGTGACGGATACACTTGGTAGAAAGTTCCTGCAACATCTTCACCTGTTCGTCGGTAAGCGAGCAGGTAGGAGCAACCACGATAGACTCACCGGTATGGATGCCCAGAGGGTCGAAGTTTTCCATACTTGCTACGGTGAAGCAGTGGTCGTTGGCGTCGCGGATTACCTCGAATTCGATTTCTTTCCAACCTTTCAGGGATTCTTCCACCAGGATTTGCTTGGAGAACGTGAAAGAACTTTCAGCCAGTTTGACAAACGCTTCCTCGTCCGGACAGATACCGCTGCCCAAACCACCCAAAGCATAAGCCGAGCGTACCATTACCGGATATCCGATTTCGCGGGCAGCTTTCAAGGCATCTTCCATGCTTTCCACAGCGTGGCTCTTCGGAGTTTTCATAGGAATCTCATCCAGCTTCTTCACAAAGAGGTCGCGGTCTTCCGTGTACATGATAGCCTCTACCGAAGTACCCAACACACGCACGCCGTATTTCTGCAAAGTACCGTTCAGGTAAAGTTCCGTACCGCAGTTCAGCGCAGTCTGTCCGCCGAAAGCCAGCAGAATGCCGTCCGGCTGTTCTTTTTTGATGATTTCTTCTACGAAATAAGGAGTTACCGGCAAGAAATAAACTTTATCGGCAATACCTTCTGATGTCTGAATTGTAGCAATATTCGGGTTTACCAATACCGAACCCACACCTTCTTCGCGCAAAGCCTTCAAAGCCTGCGAACCGGAATAATCAAACTCTCCGGCCTGACCGATCTTGAGCGCACCCGAGCCCAAGACAAGCACTTTCTTCAAATTCTTTTCCATATTCTCTTATTGTCTATTTAAGTTCATTCTTCACATTCCGGCACAAAAAAAATGCGTTACCCCGAATAAGGATTAACGCATTACCAAAGAACTAAAAATATCGTTTTCGGAAAAAGAGAAACCGACAGCCAGCGAATGAAATTCATTCGAACGTAGGTTATATGTACTTCTCTTTTCCTGCGATTGCATAGTTATCTCTAAAATTTCTGCAAAGTAACGACTTATTTACGATTTGAGCAAATTAATCAAAGGAATAAATTTCTTATCCGAAAAGAATAGTTACTTTTACCGCAATGCAATCTTTGAATATAGCAGGAAGGATACTTCTTGAAGAAAAATCAAACAGACACCAAAAGATATGGAGGATAAAACAGAAAAGCAAGCATCAGCCTTCCCGGATGTTATAACGAGGTTTGAACGACAGAGCGTACTTTCACTGTTTAATTTTTAAAGTAATACACTGCATTCGATAAAAATAATGGTATCTTTGCATTCCATTATAACAGACAGCGTTTTATGAAGAAAAAATAATCAATACAGATATGGCAAAAGAAAAAATCATCCTTACGGGCGACCGCCCCACGGGACGCCTGCATATCGGACATTATGTAGGCTCATTAAGACGCAGAGTGGAGTTGCAGAACTCCGGACTGTATGACAAGACGTTCGTGTTCATAGCCGATGCACAAGCATTGACAGATAACATGGAAAACCCGGAAAAGGTACGTCAGAACGTTATCGAAGTAGCTCTCGACTATCTGGCTTGCGGATTGGATCCTACGAAGAGTACCATCTTTATCCAGTCACAGATTCCGGAATTGTGCGAACTGACATTCTATTATATGGACCTTGTCACCGTATCGCGCCTGCAACGTAACCCGACGGTAAAGACGGAAATCCAGATGCGCAACTTTGAAACAAGTATTCCGGTGGGGTTCTTCACCTACCCTATCAGCCAGGCTGCGGACATTACGGCGTTCCGCGCCACCACCGTTCCCGTTGGCGAAGATCAGGAACCGATGATTGAACAAGCCCGTGAAATCGTACGCCGCTTCAACTTTATCTACGGCGACACATTGGTAGAACCGGAAATCCTTCTGCCTGACAATGCAGCCTGTCTGCGTCTGCCGGGTACAGACGGAAAAGCCAAGATGAGTAAGTCTTTGGGCAACTGTATCTACCTTTCCGATACAGCCGACGAGATTCAGAAGAAAGTGAAGAGCATGTACACCGACCCCGATCATCTGCGCGTACAAGACCCGGGCAAGATTGAGGGGAATACCGTATTTACTTATTTGGACGCTTTCTGCCGCCCCGAACACTTCGAACGTTACCTGCCCGACTATCCTTCTCTGGAAGAACTGAAAGCCCACTATCAACGTGGTGGTTTAGGCGATATGAAAGTGAAAGGCTTCCTCAACAATATCATGCAGGAAACCTTGGAGCCGATTCGTAACCGCCGCAAGGAATTCGAAAAAGATATTCCAGCTATCTATGATATGCTGAAGAAAGGCTGTGAAGCGGCACGCGAAACAGCCGCAGCGACATTGGACGACGTGCGTCGTGCCATGAAGATTAACTATTTCGATGATGCGGAACTTATCGCAGAGCAGGTAAAGAAATTCAGCGCGGAATAATCTCCGCGCGGCAAGGCATAAAAGAAAGGGCTGTATCCGGTGGCGGATACAGCCCTTGTTCTTTTCTATTTATCTGTTAATTAGCAGATTTCACTAATACCACACGGTTCAGAATCGGTTGTCCGAACTTGTCGACACCACCATCGGCAGAAATTTTCAAGCGGTTGGCAGGGATACCGTAATCCTTTACCAAAACATCCACTACAGCCTGTGCACGTTTCAAGCTCAGCTCTTTGTTGAATTCAGGAGTACCTGTTGCAGAGTCGGCATAGCCGTTTACGGTATAGGTAGTGTTCGGGAACTCTTGCATCTGTTTGGCCAGATAAGAAATGTTCATCACCTCACGCGGAGATACTTCGGCAGAACCAATCTTGAAGAATACGGTACGTGGTGCGATATTCGGATCGGTAACGACAACTTCAGTTTCAGTAACTTCCACCGGTTTGTTCTGTGCAGCGGTCAGGGCCGACTCCAACTGTTGGTTGGCAGCAGCCATTTCAGCTATCTGCTGTTGCATGGCAGACAGCTCAAGAGCGGAAATCAATTGTGGCGTCGGACGGTTGAAACCACGTTTCGGGAAGTGGTAAGTCAAACCAAGCGTTGCACTGAACACACCATCATATCCCTTACCGGCAACTGTTCCGTCAAATTTATCTTCGGCTCCCATTGCACTAAGTTCCAAATTAATATCTATTGCATTTGAAATGCGAAAGCGGTTGATGATACCGGCATTCAGAGCAAGTGCCTGACGGTGAGGCTTCGTATAGTTATGAGTGAGACCGGCACCCAGATAAGGAATGATTTCATATACACGGTCTTCGTTGTATCCGCCAAACAAGGCATTCAGGTTGAACATTACATCACCGTGGAAATTCATGTAATCAAAGCGTTGCTTGTACGAACCATTCGCACGCTGAGTACCCTTTACATAATCAGCAAAGGGGTCCATGGTAAAGCCTTTTGCCTGAAGGCCGCTATACTGCAAACGTAATCCGAGCCCCGGAGTAAACCATTTACCCACAGAAATATTCATCGTGGGACTAATGCGCTTTCCGAAATCACCCAACTGCTGGTCGTTATCTCCATACATTACCGATGCACCACCACCGATAGAGAAAAACCAGTTGCTCCAGAATGGATTTGTGATTACCTGGTACTTATCCTGTACCTGAATAATGTCAACCTGCTCTACAACAACAGGTTTTTGTTGTGCCATAGTGGCAGCAGATACGCCGGCTAAAGCCAGCAACATTAGAATCTTTTTCATATACCTTAAAATAGTTAAGTTGGTTAATTAAATTCTTTATCATTCAAACTGATTAATTAACGCCGACAAGACTAAAAGGTTCTGAAAAAAAGATTTTTTTTAATTGTTATGGATAAATAATGTACAAATCATCATTTCTGGAACAACTTTTCAATATCCTCTTCCCTGATAGTGGAAAGCACCGTACGGCCATCAGGCGTATAGCTGGGCGTGGAACAGGCAAAAAGGCTGTCTACCAAATTGGACATCTCATCATTGCTCAGCACCTGTCCGTAAACGATAGCTGCTGCGCGCGCCAGTGTCAGCGCAAGGATTGTCCGGACTTCTTCCTTGACGTCACTGCCTTTCTCCATGGCGGTATGTACCATATTGCGCACCAGTTCCACCGGATTCAACCCCTCGATGCCGGAAGGAATACCATTGATAGCGTAACTGCCGCCACCTAAAGGGCTGAGGTCGAAACCGACTGCCGCCAAATCGTCCGACAGACTTTCCAACACCGCAGCTTCGGAAACTGGCAATTGAATCAATTCTGGAAATAACACCCCCTGAGATACTCCCTGCCTTTGGCGAATTTGAGTCATGTACCGGTCGAACAGCACACGGACATGCGCACGGTGCTGATCTATCAACATCAGACCGGATTTTACGGAAGTAAGGATAAAACGTCCTTTGAATTGCAAATGCTGTGCCCCCTTCTCCATGGAAGAAGAATCACCGGAATACAAAGAAGAAGATTGGGAAGCGGGCTCAACGGCTTCCGTTACAGCGGAAACCGCCTCCTCGAAAGCAAGCGGTTCTTCCTCGACAGGCTCATTCATTCTACTTGCTTTCTCCAAACCGGAATACAGCCCTTCCCACTCTACGCTTTGGCGCGGATAACTTCCTCCGCTGCTATAAGAAGAGGCAGAGGAAGTCTTGAAAGGATTGAAGTCCGCATTATAATGCACCTTAGGCGGTTCGATGGGACGGCTCTGCTCAAATGCCGGAATGTCAGGCATGCCCTCTGTATCAAAGTCTATGGACGGTACAGCATTGAATTTTCCAAGCGATTCTTTCACAGCCGCTGAAAGTATCTGCCAAATAGCCTGCTCGTTCTCAAACTTGATTTCCGTCTTTGTAGGATGAATGTTTACATCTATATTCGCAGGGTCTACCTCGAAATAGATGAAATAGGATATCTGTTCGCCGGCAGGAATCAGTTGCTCATAGGCATCCATAACTGCCTTATGAAAATATGGATGGCGCATATAGCGGCCGTTCACAAAAAAATACTGGTGCGCACCTTTCTTACGGGATGCCTCCGGCTTTGCCACAAAACCGGAAACTTTTATCATCGTCGTGTCTACATCCACCGAAAGCAACTGCTGGTTCAACTTCTTACCGAATATGGCGAGAATGCGCTGGCGCAACGGCATGACAGGTAAATTGAACAACTCCGCATCATTACTATACAGATAGAAAGCAACATCCGGATGCACCAAGGCTATGCGCTCAAACTCGGCAAGAATATTGCTTAATTCCGTTGAATTTGCTTTCAGAAACTTACGGCGGGCAGGAATATTGAAGAATAGGTTCTTTACTGAAAAGTTACTTCCCTTAGGACAAGAAACGGCCTCCTGACTCTCTACTTTGGAACCGGCAATAACCAGACGCGTACCAAGTTCTTCACCGGCCGGACGGGTTTTCAACTCTACCTCCGCCACCGCCGCAACAGACGCCAGCGCTTCACCGCGAAAACCCATTGTACGTAACGCAAACAAATCAGAGGCCTCACGTATCTTGGAAGTGGCATGACGCTCAAAGGACAGACGCGCATCCGTTTCGGACATTCCTTTTCCATCGTCAATAACCTGGATGCAGGTCTTTCCGGCATCCGTTACCAAAACATGTATTTCGGTGGCTTCTGCATCAATCGCGTTTTCTACCAATTCCTTGATGACAGACGCCGGACGCTGAATCACCTCTCCGGCAGCAATCTGGTTCGCAACCGAATCGGGCAGCAAATGAATGATATCGCTCATGATAAGTATAAAGTATAAAGTATGAAATAAAGGGTACAGAAAAAATTAGATAATACCGTTGGTAATGGCATACCACAAATATATCAGCAATGCCACAACCACCAGTATCACCCCCAGATGCACCGGTCTGCGTCCGCTTTCCTTACGACGTTTCAGATGGGTAGTGCCTTCAATGAACTTCCCCCGGATATCTTCGGGCGAAAATTCCTTTTCCGGCAACATGCCTAACTCGCGTTTGGCATCTTCCTCCATTTTGGCCAGTTTCTCTTTCCGTTCATCTACATAAATGTATGAATGATGAAATCCCCTCGGCTTACGCATTGCAAACATTCCCATAGCATTATTTTTTAGTTCGTTTTATATGCATATCTCTTGGCGAAGTTAAAGGTTTCCGGTCACTTTTCTGCAATGTTTCACCCGCTTTTTTACCCCGCCACTCAAAGATGTCATCCTTGTTCAAGGGACGAATATAATCAAACCACACAAATGAAGGAAGTTTCATCTTGTCGGCCGGTATTTGGTCCATAGGATACAATATGCCGTTGGACTTGCCTATCAATGCAGCTTCTTCCATTTTACGGTCTTTGAGATAAATACGCAGGAAACTGCCTTCGGCATAGTTCATGCCAATCATTGTACTGTCTTTCTCTTCCGGATAGAACACAATCAGGACATTACCGTTCACATCTACCCGGCGCATATCTCCGTCCTGGAAAAAAGCTTTCATCTCCTTGCCTGTCACTTGGTTATAATGGATAGAATCTTTCTGTTCCACAGCCAGCGCCTGATTAATGATGTGCGCCCAGTCGATGGTGCTGTCGTTCATGTAGACCTTTACCTCCTCACCGAGCAACTGCTGCGCACCGTGCCACAAAACAGGGTCGGTATACATCGTCAAACAGGAATCCTTGGAATTATAAACCAAAGAATCGCACACTGCCTGCACATCTGTGCGGTAAGCACGCACCTTGTGATAAACACGCATTTCACGATAGGCAGAGTCTGTATTCATGTGGTACGTTACCAAACGCAGTGTATCACCATGCATAAAAAGACTGTCACCCTGAGAATAGTCTATAGCAACGGCACGTTGGGTAGCAATGGCATTACCGGTTAGCTCATTATAAAAACAGTAATTGCCGGTAAGCATATTCTTGTTTACCGTATCATTCATCTGTACGTTATCGAAAGCTTCACCATAACCCAGCTTGCGGTCATAGAAAAGACTGTCTCCGGTAAGTTTCTTGCCTTCATTAGTCAAAATGGAACGGTCCAACAGCTCTGCTTGCTCGGATACGGTATTGTATTCTCCACGCTCCGAATAGATATGGTTTTTATCACTGACTATATCGGAAGGCCCCAGAATCGTAGCGATTTTGGACTCCGTACTGTACTTTAACGTATCGGAAGTCAGGACAAACTTCGGATTTACCAATTTCACTTCATGGTTGAACACTGCCAGTTTGGTTGCCGGGCTGTATTCTCCCCATTCGGAAGTCAGGACATTTTCTTCATCGGTCAGCGTACCGCCGTCAAAGTAATATCCTAAATTATACAGACGGTCATAGTTCAAGCTATCCGTAGTAAGTTCCGTATTGCGGTTAATCATACGGACATTCTCACGCAGCATGGCAAGCTGGGACATACCGTCATAATACAAGTAATCACCATATATGAACAAAGTGTCTCCCTGCTCCATACGAACATTACCGAATGCTTCCACAGAGTTAATTTTCTCGTAAATCAGAGCACTGTCACAAAACATGTACATACTATCGTGCTTCATCCTGACCGAGCCAATCAGCACCTGCACATCAGGGCGCAACTGCTGATCCGCCTGCGCCTCATCGGCGTAAAGCAAATCCACACGTTTCTTTTTCTTGTCAGGCTCACTTTTCCTGTCCTGCGCGCTCAACAAACAAACGCCGAACAAACATACCAAACCAAATATCAGTCTTTTATCCATCCCGGATACTTGAATGTACAGTTTCTCCAATTTTCGTTGATGCGAACGTAAGTGTGTTTCTGCTTTTCACGAATCCACTTGTCCAGCATTTCATCCCGACGTTTCTCCAGAACAATCTCTTTCAGGTTCTGGTAGTCATCGGCAACGGTAGCCTTATGTCCATTGGTACGGCTCTTCAACTTCACGATGACACATTCTTCTTTTCCGGTTTTCTGCGGAATCATGGTAAATGCCTCAGAAATCTCGCCAACTTTCATCTTGTCTACCACTTTTGCAATTTCAGGCGGCAGCTCCTGCATCTCGAATTTGGAGGTATTGGTATTGGGGTTAGGCAGCAAACCGTGATTATTACGTGTATCCTTGTCTTGTGAAAGCACCGATGCCGCTTCCTCAAAAGAGAACTTCCCGTTACGAATATCATCGGCTATAGAGTCCAGACGAGCCATACCTGCTGTCAAAGATTCTTCCGGAATATGCGGTTTCAGCAATATATGACGGGTTTTAATACGGTCTCCACGCTTCTCTATCAGCTGAATGATATGAAAACCATATTCGGACTCCACTATTTTAGAGACCTTATTGGGGTCTTGCAAGTTGAAAGCAACATTGGCATATGCTGGATCCAGCATACCACGTCCGGAAAACTCGATTTCGCCACCGCGAATGGCAGAACCACGGTCTTCCGAATACATACGAGCCAACGTAGAGAAACTGGTCTCACCCTTTGTTATACGGTCGGTAAAATCGCGCAAGCGTTTCTTTACGTTTTCTATTTCTTCCAAAGGTACTTTCGGCTGCTGGGTAATTATCTGCACCTCCACCTGCGTCGGTATATAGGGAATACTATCTTGCGGCAGATCTTTGAAATAACGACGCACCTCGGCCGGCGTAACTTTGATTTCACCAACCAGTTTCTGCTGCATCTTCTGTACTTTCAACCCTTCACGGGCATTTTCCCGCAATGTTTCACGAATCTGACTGGAAGTTTTATTGAAGTATTCTTCCATCTTTTCACGTGAACCGATATTGCTGATATACATATTTGTCATATAATCCACACGCTGGATGACTTCGGATTCGGAAACTTCAATACTGTCAAGTGCCGCCTGATGCAAGAACAGCTTTTGTACGGCTATCTCTTCCGGTATCACACAATAGGGGTCCCGGTCGAACTTACGTCCTTCGTACAAAGCGCTCATGCGAGCTTCTTCCACTTCGGACTTTAATATAGCCTCGTCGCCCACTACCCACACGACCTCGTCAATCACATTGTCTTGTCCATAAACGGTAGAACCGGCTAACAGCGTCAAGGCAAATAAAACTACAAACTTAAAGTTCATACACATCTTCATTCTTGGTATCTTATACTAATAATACTTAATTTTATCTTTTTTCTCCGCACGCTGATACAAATCTTCTTTCACCTGCTTCATAAAATTCACCTGCTTCATGTTCAGCATCATATCCTTCACCTGACTACGGGCAAACTCATACGGTTCCTGTTCTCCCACAGCACGATAATCGCTCACATTCAGAAAATAATGAAAAGCCGTATCTTTCAGTTCCACGTGGCGGTTCTTATTCAGATATTCTCCGGCATCGGGCACTTTCAGCGGCATCAAGTCCATCACTTCGGTTATCGGAACCCACTTGTCATAAAAATACTCGTACTTCACGGCATTCTGCAGACTGTATTTTTCCAGATGCTCTACGGCCTCGCGGTTTTCGGTCCTGTACCAACGGCGAACACTGCTCAGTTGAGGGGCTGTGAGGGGAACTTTGATAAACAATCCCTTTATCAAAGGACTCTCCACCTTAAAAAGCTCTTGATGCTTCTCATAATAATCAGCCAGTTCCGTTTCCGAAATTTCTTCAGAAAGAGTTTGGTTTATCAGCGCCTGCTGGTATGCATGCATAATCAACGCCTTCCGGTAATTCTCCACCAGTTTGTCAATCTCTCCGCTGTTGGGAATATTACTCTGCGCCTTCTCATACAACAGCACATCTTCTGCCCAGTTACGGATGTAATGCTCCGCAAACAACAGGCTGTCATCTTTCGACAACCCTGCGGGAAGCACCGCCTGCAGGTCTTCATGGTAAAGGAAGTTACCATCCAATTCCACTAACGGTGTTCGCCCTCCATGATCGTGCTGTTCCTTGCACGAGCCACAGAAAAGAAGGATTAAAAGTCCCAAACAGGTTGTTCGCATTACCAGCTGATATTTACTACATTTTAAGGTACGAAGATACGGCTTTAATCGGTTGCATCAGTGATTATTAACGGTTTTTAAAACCTCTTGGTTAATTTCAACCTTAGCCGAGGTGCGCAAACGGGTTATCCACTGCTTCTCCAGACAATTCCGATAATCAGTAACCACCCTGTCTTTTATTTCCCGATAGTCATCCGGCGCTTTCACCTTCTTACCCAGCACGGCAGTAAAAGGGAATGACACCATAGGCGCTGCGTCCTTGCCCTTAAACACCAAATCATCGACATATACATTGTCACCGGAAGCGAATGTTCCCTGCTCCGCCTGTATCTGAGGCTGTGCACCGGCATTGAAAGTCAACCGAATCGCATCTTTCCATTCTTCTTCCGGCAGACTCTTCAAAAATTTACGGGCTTGTTTGACAATACGTTTGCTTACTCCGTGCAGAACAATACCTTTATACCGCTGTTCCCTCCACTGATAGTCGGAACGATGTTTTTCAAAATAAGTTTGCAGACCGGCCTCATCTGACCCGATTCGTTTCTGGATTTCCTGTCCGGTGATTTTATCCAGCAACAAGCGGTTCCTATACTCCTCCACCTGATAACGTAATTCCGGATATTTCCGCTCCAAACATACATTTTCATAATCAAGTACAGTTTTCATTACAAAAGCATCCAGCTGCCTGCGTACACCAGCCGGATATGCTGCTGCAAAACGGATAAAGTCATTTCCCGTATAACTCTTTCCTGCCAATGTAAACAGCGTACGTTTTGTTTGTCCTGTACGTATCAGTTCGTCCATACCCGTTTTGTCGGGAGCATACCCATATTCTTTCTTCAGCTTCTCCACCTGTGCTTCAACTCCCCAATCAGTCCCGTGGCGATGAGCCCGACAAACCTCCATTCCATTCTTCACATCGTCAAAAGACAGCATTTCCATTCGCTCAATAACTTTCACAATATGAATGCCTTGCGGCGTAAAAAAAGGCTGGGACACTTCGCCTGCCGATAACTCAAAAGCTACATTCTCAAACTCTACCGGCATTTGCAGCCAACTCACCCAAAATGGCTGTTTCTCATCAGAAAAACGTTTTACGCAGGCATCAAAAGCCTCGGGTGTCTGATTCTTCCGGAGATATTCGTAAATGGAGTCCATGCCGGCAATAGCTTTACGCAATGCATGACCGGATACATTTTGAGGAAGATACTTAAAAATATGACTCACACGGACGCGTCCCGCATGATGACTGGCTTTCATTTTATCATACAACCGGCGGGCTTCATTTTCAATGACAGCCGTATCTGTCAGATACGATTTTATCAACCGGTTGCGGTAATTTTCAACCTTCTCACGAAACGAAAGAGCCGTATCCAAACCGGCTGTCTCGGCAGCAGATACTTTCAACTTGAAGTCTGCAAACCGCTCCACATACTTTTCCGGTGCAACATACCCGGAAGCAAACGATGCCGCATCCTTGTTATAATAATACTCAAACTCAGAACGCAACACATCCTTTCCATTGACACGCATCAACACCGGGTCCTGCTGGGAAAAAGCAAACCAGCTCACTCCGGAAAAAATCATCACCAAACAAGTCCTTATCATAACCATCTGTCTAAAATAGGCAAAACCAATAAACAAGCAAGTTCACAAAGATACAATATCATAAACAAATAATGCCCGAAAAGTATAATTTACTCTCCGGGCATATATCTTTATGGATGAATATCCTTATTCGGGACGGCTATAATTCGGAGCCTCGCTGGTTATCGCAACATCATGCGGATGGCTTTCCAACACACCGGCATTGGTGATGCGGGTGAATTTGGCATCATGCAGCTTCTCTATATTGGCAGCGCCGCAATATCCCATACCTGCACGCAAACCGCCGGTCAGCTGATAAATCACTTCATACAAAGTTCCCTTATAAGGAACACGGGCTGCAATGCCTTCCGGTACGAGCTTCTTCACATCGCTCGTTCCGCTCTGGAAGTAACGGTCTTTAGAACCATGCTCCATGGCTTCCAAAGAACCCATGCCGCGATAAGACTTGAATTTACGTCCGTTGAAAATAATCGTTTCACCCGGAGATTCTTCTGTTCCGGCAACCAATGAACCAATCATAACAGAGTAACCGCCGGCAGCCAAAGCCTTCACGACATCACCGGAATAACGCAAACCGCCATCGGCAATCAAAGGAATGCCTGTGCCTTTCAGTGCCTTTGCCACATCGTACACGGCAGACAACTGAGGAACACCTACACCTGCAACGACACGAGTGGTACAAATGGAGCCCGGACCGATACCAACCTTTACTCCGTCCGCACCGGCCTCAACCAATGCCTTGGCAGCCTCTCCGGTAGCGATGTTGCCTACTACTATATCAATATTCGGAAAACGCTTCTTAGCTTCTTTCAATTTTTCTATTACATACATGGAATGCCCGTGCGCCGTATCAATTACAATAGCATCTGCTCCGGCATCGACCAATGCCTGCATACGATCCAATGTATCGGCTGTCACACCCACACCGGCAGCCACACGAAGACGGCCTTTGCTATCCTTGCAAGCCATAGGTTTGTCTTTAGCCTTGGTGATGTCTTTATAGGTAATCAAACCTACCAGTTTATTGTCTTTATCGACCACCGGCAACTTCTCGATTTTGTGCTCCTGCAAGATTTGAGCAGCAGCTTCCAAATCGGTTGTCTGGTTGGTGGTAACGATGTTGTCTTTTGTCATCACCTCATCGATACGCTTGTTATGGTCTTTCTCGAAACGGAGGTCACGGTTGGTTACGATTCCCACTAAATGTCCTTCATCGTCCACTACCGGAATACCGCCAATCTTATACTCGGACATCAAGCCCAATGCATCAGCTACCGAAGAACCTCTCTTGATTGTTACCGGATCGTAAATCATACCGTTTTCGGCACGTTTTACAATAGCAACCTGACGGGCTTGCTCCTCAATAGACATATTCTTATGAATCACGCCAATACCGCCTTCACGGGCAATGGCAATAGCCATTTTCGCTTCGGTAACAGTGTCCATAGCGGCTGTTACAAACGGAATTTTCAACTCAATGTTACGTGAAAACTTAGTCGAGAGTTCG
>CAUAWO010000047.1:0-17541 GCA_958432865.1 Bacteroides stercoris | reverse complement strand
TAGAGCTTGAGGTGCACATCATCCGTGAGGGCTTTCGGAACGGAGATAAGGGGGTGTAATTTGCAAATTTTCTTGTGCCTTTTTTTAGAAAAGTTAAATATGCCACAGAATACACCAGTAACTAAGGCTTCATAAGTTCGTTTCTCGTTCCTGTTGTAGTCTTGAAAATCGTCTGCCTGTTTTCTAACCGGTAGCTACTGCCGGTGAACTTGATGACTTCACATCGATAAAGCAGCCTGTCAAGCAGAGCGCTGGCAAGGATTTCATCATTCAATGTTTCTACCCATTCCGTAGGTGCCTTGTTGGTTGTAATGATGATGGATGTCTTCTCATGTAGGGTGTTTATCAGGTTGAAGAAGGCAGTTGCTTCCTCTCTTTTCACAGGAAACAGCATGATATCATCTATTGCCAGCAGCTGTGCGCGCAGAATCTTGTTATAAGTCATCATGGCCGGAGTTGAGATGTCTTTAAGTCTGAGACAATTTACGATATCCTCCATTGTCATCAGGTATGCCTTGTAACCGGCCTTGACCGCATCAAAGACAAGACCGGCTGCCAGAAATGTCTTTCCGGTCCCTGATGGTCCCATCAGGATCAGGTTATAAGCTTCACGGAGCCATACCAGTTCACGAAGCTCCTTCATCTGCCGGCGGTCTATGCCCTCATAAAAATTGTAGTCGTATTCGTCAAGATCATGTTTTCGGGGCAGGCGTGCCGCAACAAGGCGTCTCTCGTAGTCTTTCCTCTCTTTCATCTCAACTTCGGTGCCTAATACCAGGGACAGGAATTCCGGGTAGGTCGGTTTTTCTTCCTGTGCATGATGCAGAATGCTGTCCATGCGGTTTGCAATGTTGTAAAGCCGCAGACGTCTGGCGTGTTCTTTCAATTTTTCACTTTGTATCATTCAAAAAACTTGTTATATTGGTTTATATCTGTTTTTTCAGGATGACAGTCCGCTGTTTCCGGAATGGATGTCGGAGCTTGGAAAGTCATCTCGTTCATATTGTCCTTACTCCTGTGGATTGAGCCGGATATTTCCTGCACGGAAAGGCTGTTGTATATGTTTTTTTCCAGACAGGTCCGCAGGGCTGCTATCACTGTTTCTTTGCCGTATTCGGATATCACATGAAGCAGCAGTTTCATATTGTCCCTGTAATAACGCGGCTTTTCCCTTTCCAGATTCCGGAGCCACAGAATAACGGTGGGGTCATCTTCCGTCCGCTTTCGGATCCGGACCTGCAAGTCATTCACACTCCGTGTCTTGTCCTTATGATGTCTTTTGTCACATACATTTTTTCCTTTTCCGGGACACAACTCATGCCTGCATATGAGTTTACCGCTCTCCTTGTCGTACAGCTCGATATGTCCGTTATTCTCAAGAAGCCACACAACGGTGTTCAGGTTCCTGTAGGTGCCAGAGGGCACACTGTAGTAGTTGGTCCGGTACCGTACCGTATTGTCCTTGCGGACATGATACTCTTTCGGCTCATCCTTGGGAGGCACCGGTTCTCCATAGTATGGCAACAGATACTTCCGTTCAATCTCAAACTCCTCAGCCGGGACCAGGCGTGTGGTTCCATGTATCTTGCCGTTTCCTGTTTTTTCCAGCCATTGCACAACTTCGGTGTTCAGGATTTCCGGACTGTGAAATGTCCGTCCGGCAAGAAAGTTACGCTTGACATATTTGACCACATTTTCCACTTTGCCCTTGCTTTCCGGATCAGCGGGACGGCAGAACACGGGCTGGAAATGCTGCTCGTTGACAAAGGCACGGAACGTTCTGGTCAATATGAGGTCACCCAGGTTTTCCCTGACCAGCAGGACTTTGTCCTGGTCATAGATGATCTTTCTCGGCTTTCCTTTGAAATACGCGAAAGCCAGTTCATGGGCATATACGGCCAGGGCCGAGGTGAAAGGCGTACTGGAAAAATACACGAACTTCTGCCGGGAGCGGCTCATTACCATGACAAAAAAATAGACCTTGACAAAACCGCCCCTGTCCGTGGACATACGGCTTTCCCCGAAATCCATCTGGGCATATTCCCCGTAAGGGGTATCCGGCATCTTCTCATAGACACGTTTGGAAAGCCCCTCCTTGTCCAGATTATACTTACGACGTACGGCTTCCACAAAATTGTATACGGTTTTCCCGCAGACAACAGGAAGATCAGGATACTGTTCCTTCATCCAGTCATGAATCTGGGAGGCGGACAGGAACCTGTACCGGGAAAGAATGTCACAGACATAACTTTCGTATTTGTCAAGTATGCGGGGATATTGCCTGCGATGCTGCAATTTTGCAGTCAATGTGTCCTCGTCCATTTTCAAGTACCGGCGCACCGTACTTCTATGCAGACCAAGCTGGAACGCGATCTGGGTCTTGTTAAATCCTTTTGAATATAATTCTCTTATTTTGTACCACATGATGACTCTGTTGTTTGATTGGTGTCTGCATGCGTCCTTAGTTCTGTCCATATCATTTATATTATTGAAACGCAAATATAGACATTTTCAGGAGGCATGATGGCATATTTTCTTCTTCTAAAAAGACAGGGGGCAAAGATACGGATTACAATTCCATACCGGTCCGTGTCAATATTTTAATGTTGTGATATTTAAATTTTAAAATATCAAACAATTTTAAAATTTAAATATTCTGATATAATATGTTTTCAAATCGAACCGTCGGCATTCCTTTGAAAAAAGAATCCCCATTAATGGCAAAAGTTTTCTCTGTTTATTACAAGTTCTTTTCCATTAAAGTGTTTTCGTCCGATTCGAACGTCACGTACTCTTTTATAGAGTATGAAAGAATCTAAAGTTATAAAAAAATAGCCATGTATTATTATTTAGCATATAATATTGCCATAATTAATATCCAACTGCAAAGAAATGCTAATTCAATTAATTAGGTTGTTACGATATTTGGTAACAATAAATTAAATGCTTATATTTGCAATACAATAATAGGGCTGGTGGCAACAGTAACAATTCAGCAACAAGATTATGAGAACTTTCGATTCATTAGATGCAGATTTTCGCAGAGCATTCAAACAGGCAGCAAAACAAGGTATTGTAAAATTCACAATTGAAGGTATTAAAGATGATCCCGAATCGATTTATCCGATGTTTGAAGTATCGAACAATCACGTTACCTACTATTCCGTGCAGAGACAAGAGAGTGTTTGTATAACTGACATGAAAATAAAAGCTGTAATCTACTGATTAAATGCTGAGCTATCGGCATGACGGGTGAATAATATGATATATGAAAATGATATTATAGGCATTAAGGTAGTTGGATACAGATATGGTAAGGCTCCGAAATGCGGACGTAGCTATAATTATAGAGAGAACCATTATGAAGATGGAGTATCAATGGCTCAAGTGTGCTATTACAAGCCAGTAGGAAGTTTTGCGGCCAACGGTGAAAAGAAATATTATTACGAGGGTGTTGTATCCGGCATTGGCAGCGACAATGAAATATGCCTATCATCTGTGAAGCAGATATCATATAACGAATATCAGAAAATGAAAAAATCATTGATTACAGAATCAAACTTGATTACTAATTTTTATGCCGACCAAAAAAAAGGCTACTTGACAAAGGATTTAATATCGGAATGTCCTATGAAGGTATAGAAGAAATGAGAAATAAATATCTTAAATAACACATATATTATGGCAGATCAGAAATATCCGGGTTGTTGGTACTGTGATAACATCATAGACCATCCCGAACAGGTAGGACTTTTATACCTTGGATTTCCGAGGTGTTTTGTGTTGATTCCTAGCATTGGAGATTTTTATTTCTCCACTTACGAGGAATTTTTGAACGGACTGTGCAAAGTAAACTGGCTTGACCCATCCAATAAAGGAACAAGAGAAGAACAAGAGGAAGTATTAAGAATACTTTGGAATTTTTCAGCAGAACAAGAAGAAAAAGAAGAGGAATTATATGGAAATTATGATGAATGACCGGGAACGTATCGGCAAGAAATTGGCTGAAATAAGGAGCGAAAAAGGTTATACAGTTCGGCAGTTGGCTGAATTGGCAGACCTTCGTCCGGCTACAATCTCAAATGTGGAAAACGGTAAATTTTCCGTGGGGATAGACATACTTACTAAAATATGCAATACTTTGGGAGCAAGAATAGAAATTGTAAAGGAATAGCACAGTTTCAATGTCGCTAAATTTTAATGGAATGAAGTAGTAAGAAGCTCTTTTCAAAATTGGTATTTACAACTAATTATTCCTCAATATTTTATAAGCAATAAGTCAGGAATATGGTCGTTGTCTTTAATTGTACATTCTAAAGGATGAAGATTTAACATTTTTATTATTTCTTAGCTTATTTGACTTATTATCACCTGTTCGTACAGTCAGAGTACTTCTTCCGAAAGTTGTTCGGGCTCCTCGTCCGTCACCTTATGTTGGTTGACGCCGGGAAAAAATCATCTGTTGCCGGATGTTGCTGGTCGTCACGTACCGCCCAACATTCTATTAATTTATGAGCGTGCTCTAGCGGGTGATAATAAGTCGGTGAGTTGTCCCATCAAGCCGAAGAGGAACCGGAAATTATTATTTACCAGTTCGTGGTCACCTTCGATGAAGCAGTCCTTGACAAGCGTTCTCATAGCCGATACCTCGTCTTTCTTGGATACGGACATGAACTTGGAGAACTGCGAAAAAGTTGGTTCTGCCATGAGGGCTACATACATCTCCTTTTTACCGCAAAAGGTTTTCCGAACTCCACCATCAAATAAACCTTGCGCAACTTCTTTTCTTCCATAAACGTATTTTTTTATAGGACGGAAAAAAAGAAAGAATGTGGAAAAACGGAAAGGAAAGTGCGGAAACCCCGTGATGTTTTCCACCATGTGTATATGAAAAAGGGGGTACGTTATATTTCTTTAACAATATAAAATAGTGAATTTTGCCTTATTTTGTGTCCTTTTATGTAGACATACAGAATAATAAGCCTATTTGTATGAATAAATTTACAATAGACATAGACGAAACATTTAAATACCATTATCGTTCGTTATGCTTGTACGTGCTGCACTATGTCCATGATACGGATATTGCAGAAGACATCGTACAAG
Organism: Bacteroides stercoris; assembly: GCA_958432865.1. Taxonomy (GTDB): domain Bacteria; phylum Bacteroidota; class Bacteroidia; order Bacteroidales; family Bacteroidaceae; genus Bacteroides; species Bacteroides stercoris_A. The sequence continues at coordinate 12,435 of CAUAWO010000047.1, read as the reverse complement.
ATAGTTTTTCTGCCTTGTGGGAGAAATTAAGCATCAGTGGAGCCAAAATAGAAAATGTCAGAGCCTACCTTTATACGACTGCCCGTAACCGCAGCCTAGACTATCTGAAGAAGGAGGAGATTTATGATCCGAATCTTTCCCCTTCTGATTTTGAAGATACGTTGAGCGATGAGGAAGCGGAGGAACGTTCGGTCAGGGAAGCGCAGATGTGGACTGCCATTGATGCCTTGCCCGAACGCTGCCGTGAGATATTTTTGCTGAATAAACGCGACGGCATGAAATATAGGGAGATAGCCGCCAAATTCCAGATTTCCGTGAATACGGTGGATAACCACATCAGCAAGGCACTTCGGCTGATACGGGAAGGGGCACAGAAAGTTTACGCATTTTTATTTAACTAACATTCACAAATTCTGCATAGTGAATTTGCCTGCAATCCCAGTCATTAATATGAAGACTAAAACAAAAGAGTATGAGAACCCCGGATGAAAAATGCCTTCACTTTGTCTTGCACCACTATCAGAAGAACAAGTTGGATACGCAAAAAGCATTGAAGGCTTTCAAAGAGAAATACCAGATAACGGAACAGACACGAAAATCCTTCCGTCTGTGGTGGATACTTCCCGGTATGGTGGCAGCCATTCTGGTCGTAGTTCTTATTTATCCCCGCTTCCGGGAAAACGGAGCATGGAAGGAGGTAACGGCTTACTCGCACCCCGTGGATTATATGCTTCCGGACAGTTCCTCCATAACCCTGTTCCCGCATTCCTCCGTCCGTTTCCACGCAAAAGATTACCAGAGTTCCAGCCGCAGGGTTCACATGGAAGGTAAAGTCGCATTTTCTGTCAAGCATGATAATGCCCGCCCGTTTACGGTAGAAGGAAAACTGTCCCAAGTCAGAGTATTAGGTACTGTTTTTACCGTTGATGAGAGTCGTGCAGACACAGCTGTCGTGCAAGTCATGTCAGGAAAGGTACAGTTCTCGGCAATCGGGCAATCGGACACCGTGATACTAACCGGAGGCATGACAGCGCAAGTGACGGGAGAGCGAAAAGATATACAGATAATCAAAGAAGGGAAAACGGGCAGCTTCATTTTCGACAATACCCCGCTACCTAAAGTGCTTGAAGAACTGTCGAAGTTCTACAAGGTGAAGTTGGTTGCCAATAAGACAGACAGGCGGCTGACAGCCAGTTTTAAGGACAAAAGCCTTGATGAGATTATTGAGATTATAGAAAAAGTGTTGAATGTAAGAATTGAAAAGAAGAAACAATGAGAATCGTACTGACCCTGTTCCTATTCTGTGTATGTATGAGTATCAAAGCTCAACAACAGGATATGACGGAAATGAAAAAAGCTATCGACCTGATGCAGGGGATGTACGACATAACTTTTGTATATGATTCATCCTTGGTGACTGCCAAGCCCCAAGCCTTCCCCTCGGCAGGAAATTCTTTGAAGGAAAACTTGGAAAGGATTTTTGGCGGCACCGGCATAAAATGGGAAATCCGCGACGAATACGTCCTGCTGTTCCATCCGAACAACTATACCTTTTCTGGATATGTGTGTGAAGACAGCGGAGAAACGCTCATCAATGTGACTGTCCTTGACCTGAATACCCTGAAAGGCACACTGAGTAACGAACATGGCTTTTTCAGTATCACGCTGCCGGAAGGGAAACACAAATTTCGTTTCTCTTATATAGGTTATCAGGATGTGGTGAAGGAGGTGGATTTGAGTTCCAATTACAACGGTGTTATCTACTTGAAAGAAAGCAGTACCGCACTGAAAGAAGTTGTAGTGGTTGCAGACATGAACGCTCCCCTCCGCACGACACAGACCGGCAAAGTGTCTCTGACCTCGGAACAGTTGAATACGGAGTTTTCGCTACTTAGTTCACCAGACTTGGTAAAGACCCTCCAGAACCTTCCCGGTGTGGCTTCCGGAACGGAGCTACTTTCCGGTATGTATGTACACGGGGGCAAGAACGATGAGAACCTTTTTCTGCTGGACGGAACACCGCTTTACCAGATCAACCATTTGGGCGGGCTGTTTTCCGCTTTCAATACGGATATTATCAAAAACGTGGATCTCTATAAAAGCGGTTTCCCGGCACGTTACGGCGGCAGACTTTCTTCCGTAGTGGATGTACGCACCAAAGAGGGGAACATGAAAGAGTTTCACGGGACTTTCTCTTTGGGGCTGCTCGACGGTAGAGTCCAATTTGAAGGACCGATCATAAAAGACAAGACCTCGTTCAACATAGCCATGCGAAGAAGTTGGGCGGATCTTTTCACAGCCCCGGTATTCTTCCTGCTCAACCGTTCCAATCCCGATGACAAAAAGAACGTGCGTTATGCCTTTTACGACATCAACGGGAAAATCACCCACCATTTTTCGGACAATAACAAACTGTCCCTTAGCGTGTATTCCGGAAATGACTTGCTGAAGGCAAAAGCCCAACAGGTGTTCGATAAAGGGGAACATTACGACTCTGATTTCAAGGCCAAATGGGGCAACCTGACTACGGCTTTGACATGGAACTGTCAAATCACCCCAAAGTTGTCAGGTAGTTTTACTGGAGCCTATTCACGCAATATCTCCATGTATGATTATGTGGAAGGCAGCCGTTTCTTTTCCGACGGGGAACAAACTTCCATGACGGGGATGGAACGATCCAACCATTCCACGATTGATGACATGGGATACCGCATGGAATTCGACTACCGTCCCGGCACGAATCATCATATACGCTTTGGCAGCAATTATCTGCATCACATATATCATCCGCAAAACACAGCTTCCAAAAACCAGACGGACAGGGATACCTTATCGGCAGAAAGCGCAAGCAGCTATAAGGGTAACGAGGTTGCTTTTTATGCGGAAGATGAAATGCGGCTGTCCTCCAAAGCGAAATTAAATACAGGACTGCATTACACCCTTTATCAGACAGACGGAAAGATATACCATTCCTTGGAGCCAAGGCTGGCCATGAGTTACCAATGTTCGGAAAAAGCCACGATGAAAGTGTCCTATACGGAAATGAGCCAGTTTGCGCACCAACTGTCAAACACCTATCTGAATCTGCCGACAGACAGTTGGGTTCCTTCCACACGCAAAGTCCGTCCCATGCGTTCAAGGCAAGTGGCAGCCGGGATATATACGGAGTTGCCCCGGCATATCCGCTTGAACGTGGAAGGATATTACCGTACTACAAGCCAACTATTGGAATACGACGGGGGGAACAGCCTGATGCTTCCTGCCGATAACTGGGACAATCTGGTCAAGACCGGCAAGGGAAAGTCTTACGGTGTGGAATTGTCATTAGCATACAAAGACCGTTACAATGTCATCGAAGCAGGATATACGCTTTCATGGAGCTTGCAAAAGTTTACTGATTTTTATCCCGACTGGTATTCCAGCAAGTTCGACAACCGACATAAACTGAACATCGCTTTCCGGCATAAGTTCGATGACCATATAGATGCCTACGCCGCATGGGTTTACCGTAGCGGCGACCGTGCCACCGTCCCGACCCAGTATGTAAACGGACCGTCTTTCCCCGGCACACCGGATTCCAGCGAACCTGAACTGATTTACGAGAAGCCGAATAACATCACGCTCCCGGCATACCATCGGCTCGATTTGGGAGTCAACTTCCGGCGTATTACCAAAAGGGGATTCGAACGTATCTGGAACATCAGTGTCTATAACGCCTATTGCCGCATGAATGCGTTTTATACCCGGATAGAACGTCTGCCCGATGGCGGTTTTAGGGGTAAGGGATTTGGCATTTTCCCGATTATACCCTCGTTTTGTTATACCCTCAAATTTTAAGAGTATGAAACATTTACCTCATATATTACTGCCCGTGTTTATCGGTTTGCTTTCGTCCTGTACCTATCATTTTGAACTGGACGATGTGGGAGCTTCCCAAAAACTGGTGCTATACAGCTATCCGGGAAGCGGCGACACAACGGTAGTCCACCTTTCACGTAGCCTTCCCGTCAGTCAGAAAGGCGAACTCGGTCGGGGACTAAAGGGAGCGGACGTCCGTTTCTCCGTAAACGGTGAAGCGGTATCCCTTGCATGGACGGATGATTCCATACCGGGAGTTCCCGCCCAGAGCTATTACGCGGTGAAGACGTATGAAGACGGCGACAAGGTCAACATAACCGCAGCGGCAGAAGGTATGAAAGCGGTTTCGTCCGCTACGGTTGTTCCGTCCCGATTCCCTTTGACATCAATCAATTTTGTTCTCAAAGGCGGTGAACCGAACCAGCTTCAGTTTTGGATACACTTTACAGACAATGCGCAGACAAAAGACTATTATGCGTTGAAAGTGGAGCGTAAACGACAGTTCTGGAACGATAGCAAATATTCGGTAGAAAACAGTTCACTCACATTAAATTTGGATGACGAACCTCTGCTGAATACTTCTTCGGGACTGGACGATATCCTGATGATTGAAAACGAGTTTTACCGGAATTTGTATTATTGGGATGATACAAAAATTCAAGGGAAAAGCTACAAGGTTCGTCTGAATACCAATTATGAGGCAGATTATGAAGATGACTTCATAACCCCTGACGGGGTCGAGCATATCAAATGCCAAGTGAAATACAGAATTAGCCTGTACAGCCTTTCGGAAGAGTTTTACAGGTATCTGAAATCACTGAACGACCAGAAAAACAACGGACTTGGAAACTCTGAACTGGCTCCCATACGCTCTACTTATACCAATGTCATAAACGGGATAGGTGTTGTGGGAGGATGCAGGATGTTCCAGACGGAATGGATAGACAATTTATAGGAAAACTAAATAATAAAGAAAATGAAAAAGACAATTTTATCAATGCTTTTCTTGCTGGCAGGAATAGGATGCTTTGCACAAAAATCCGGCATTATCATCGGTGTGACGGACGGACATTTGGGAAAATATTCGGGATATGCTTACATGAGTACGGGAACGGCGAACAACTCTTCCTACCCCGAAACCCGATGGACACCCGGAGTAGGCTTTAATTTGGGCTACCAGTTTGGCTTCGATCTTTCCAACCGTTTCTGGATTGATGCTTCCATATTGGGAAAAGCCGTTCAGGGAAAAGCAGAGTCCTTCGATTTGAATGGAAACAACGTTGTTCCCTGGTCTGACAAGGCATGGATATGGGGACTTGCTTTGAACGGCTCAATCAATTACCGCATCTGTTCCGGACTGTATGCCGGTATTGGCATTGAACCCACCGGTTATTTCAAAACCGATAAATTGAAGGAAAACTTGGAAGGGCAGGTTTTCGACTTTCCGATAGTCCTCACCTTAGGCTATGAGTTTAAGAACGGCATGAAATTGTCCGCTTCCTACAAGCATGGTTTCAAGCCATTGTATGACAATGCTTTTGCCTCCAATACAAAGAATAACAAAGAGTTCGGCATATCATTATATGTGCCCATGTTTAAATAATAACCAATTATTAAATTTTTTCAATTATGAGAAAAACGCTTTTTAGTCTTGCTTTGGCAATGGCTGTCTTATCATCATGTAGTTCTGATGACATAGTGAACAATCCGATGAATGAGGAGAACCATTCTTTCCCGGCCTCCAGAAGTTTGCATGAAAATATTCTTTCCTTTTCCAGTGAGGAGGAATACAATGCCTTGCTCGATTCCTTGGGCACGTTGTCCGATGAGGAACTTCTGCAATGGGAATCCGGACAGAAAGGCTTCACCTCCATGTACAGGATGCACAGCGAAGCCTTGGGACAGATATTAAACGCCACATGCAAGGAAGAATATGAATCCATTAAGACTGCTTACCAGACTGATTTTATATTCAACGACAAGGACAGCACCGATTTGTCGATATATATGCCGGTGTTGAATGTAAGCAAGGCAATCACATTGACCCCCGAAGGGTTCGTATGTATCGCCGGTGAGAGAAAGAACATGAAGGAGTTTGAAAATTATGACGGATATAAAAAAGAACTTTCTTTACTTTATCCTGTCCCGTTGGGTGTCACGATCGAAAATGGTATAAACAGGGTTTACGTGAAAACGAAGAAAAGAAAGTTCACCGCACAGATTGGTATGCGAGGAAACCAACAGGCTATCCGTGTAAATGCGTCTAAAAAAGTTTTATGGGGCTGGGTGGAATATACGACTGCGTACTATTGGAAATACACGCCTAACGGCCCTGTACAATTTGGTAAAGAAGTGAAAAGCGGTCATGACATTATGATTTTGGGCAATCCTTTCCCAAATGGAGCGAAATTGTATATGTGGACTCGCGGTACCGGTGAAGAAAACTGCGGAATAATGACCGTGCAATTGTAATCCTTCTTGAACCGGATTATTCACCAATCATTCGGGACGAAGCTCTGATATAGCCAAATGTTCGTCCCGAATATTAAAATTATCATTTTATGAGCAGGAAAGTATTTACTTGTTTTATTGTGATTTCCCTTTTCCTTAATAAAGCCGCTTCTTACGGTCAGGAAATTCAAGTGTCGCGTGACACCGTCAAGGTTTCCGTTCAGGAAGGAAATACTTCGCCTCATAACGAAAGAAGCATTACCCCAAAGCCTTTGGATATACGGAAAGCGGTTGATCTTTCTTCCGGCAGTTGCCCGTCCCGGATAACATTTGACGTGCAGAACCCTTATAATCCGACATTCCCTACCGACAAATCGCCTTTGCATGAGGGGGAATATTCTACCTCCGGTATCATTAAAAGCTATCCTTCCGGCTATTTTTACGGCATAGGCAGGCAGGAAAACTTCATCGGCTTGGGAACAATGAACTATGCAGGTATCGGATATGTGTATTCTCCCGGTTGCTGGTCATTCAACTTGCAGGCATATACCGTAAAATGGAGTGTCCCCAGACGCGAGAGTCAGCTATTGGGATTGTCCGGGCTGTTGACATATCCCGTCAACGAGAAAATTCGTCTAAACACATTTGCCTCATACTCCTTCATTCTTTCTTCTCCTTTCAGTTCCTCGAATTACGGGGGATTCGTTTCCTATGACATCATTCCCAACTGGGGGATGGATTTCGGCGTCAGAAGCCATACCGATTTTCCGTTGCATAAAACGAAAACGCTTCCGATAGTAGCTCCGTATTTTCAGTATAAAGGCAACAAATTGGGTATTGATATCGGTGGCGGATTATTTAATTTGCTATTCAAATAACCTGCACTGATTTCTATCGTTACTCCTGAAGTGTAAAACACTTTAATGTATTGACATTAAGTATTGGATGGATATATATATTGAATGGATATTAAAAAAAAGTGACACGGCAATTTAGAATGTATACCTATCGGATTCGTGGAAAAAGAGGACGATTCAAAATAATCCTGCCGCTTCTTTTTGTTCCTTCTTGACGCTACCAGGCATGTCCGGTTCTCCGCCATCATTTTCAGATTACCTATATTTTTATTCGTTCATGGACAGGAATGTTCATGCGCATTTCTATCGGCAACCCATAAGTATTGACTGTCAGGTATTGTTCATTTTCTTTTTTTCGGGAAGATTATGCAGAAACAGATATTGTACTTTTCTTGATTTTCAGAATCGGTTTGATAAAGTCTGCCGTATTGTCTTCTGGTTTGTCCACCGACCACTTGCCGATAGCTTCCGAAGGAACCTCTTACAAAATGGCAATGCCAGTGCCTTTCAAGACCTGAAATCCGGCGCACATCCGTATCTGCCATATGACCTTGCAGTTTGTTCCTGTATGGACATAATATATATCCGTTTTTCTGTCACATATTTTTTATATTCATTTCATTCCGCATGGTCTTTTCTCTTTTCTTTGGAAAGGGCTCTGCCCGAGAAATACCATTTTTTCATCGAAAAAATAATAAGGAAGAGCAAGCAGACATCCCATTTCAATGGAATGTTCATCACGCAGAGCCGTGATTGTCAATAGGTTGTGAGATTTTTTGTAGACAAATTGTCTACTTTTTCTGTAGATTTAAGTCTTTTTTCTGTTGATTATCAAGTAATTGTGTTGTCTACATAAAATCGACATGTTTTTTATATATATTTGATTGTTAACAATTTGCGATGTAGACAAAAATCTACAGAAAAAAAGATGGAGGCAGCACAAAAAGGTTGTGCCGGTCCGCCCTTACATTTGCGGAAAGATTCAAGATTATGCAAACAAAAATTACAAAAACCATTCGTGTATCCATAGATGTGAAACAGCATCTGGACGAAATGAAAGGAAGCGTGTCGGCCAGTGAGTTCATTGAGACAATGCTGTCCTACTTTGAGCGGAACGGGGTGGATCCCCGAACGTCAATCAACGGGAAGTTCAAGACACTGGAACTTCAGGGAATCGAACGGATCATCAAAATCATCCGTGCCATAGAGAAAGACAAGATCGACAAGCTGCTTCCGGCGCCGGAAGCGCACAGTGATGAATTGCTGGACCGGGCCGACAAACAGGTCACCCAACTGAAAGCGGAAGTGGAACGCTTGAAGCAAGCAGGTGCTCCTGACGTGGAGGACAGACGGAAACTCGGACAGGTTGTCAGGCTGCTGGAAAACGCTTTCGACCAGAAGAACTTCAAGAAGGCGGAAAAAGGAACAGATTATTTTGTCGCACCGGTCTATCTGGAAATGTTGTTATATAAGGTAAAGGAAATATGTTCGTAAGAATACACAAGACAAGCAATATGCCGGGGATACGGAATCATAAAGGGTCCTCTGCAATGTTAATAACCTATCTGAGGGACAAATGCATGGCAAGTGAAGAATACTATGATAATTTCTTTTCACATGACATGTGTCATATAACCCCTGCGGAGGTTATACAAAGACTTGACAATAATCACAGAAGGCTGAAAAGGAAGGATGATAAGTTCTATCGGATTTTCATTTGTCCCTCACAGGAGGAATTGGCCGACCTGATCCGGCAGGTCACCGGACAGCAGGTGACGGAATTCGAGCAGCTCACCATGGAGGAACAGATTGAAGTGACTGACGAGTTGAAGAAATTTACAATACTATGCATGAGGTGTTATTCAATAAATTTCAGAAGGGAAAAGATAAAGGGAGTGGAGGATATTCTTTGGTTCGGAAGAATCGGTAATGCCCGGTATTATAAAGGAACAGACCGGGATGTGAAGGAGGGGCGGGCAAAGTCAGGGGACAGGAAACCCGGGCTGCAACTCCATGTTCATATCATCGTGTCACGGAACGATGTGACACAGACGGTAACATTATGCCCTCTTGCCAACAGCCGGGGATCTGTTAATATCTTGAATGGTAAAAAGGGAATGATCGGTTTCGACAGGTGGCTGTGGTACACTGTATGTTCCCAGGCTTTTGATATATCATATAACCATTATTACTCATAAAACCTATAAATATGTTTGTAAAAGTACATAAACCGGTCAACACACCCTGTGTATGCGACAACAAGGACAGGTGCCGGGCACTGGTGGAATATCTGTTGAAGGAAAGTCTTGAAGACAAACCTTATTATGACACTTTCTTCTCCCATGAGGAGGATTATGTCGCACCGGTGACGGTCATGCAAAAGATTGACAACAACCACAAGAGCCTAAAAAAAAGAGACGATAAATTCTATATGCTGTCCATCAATCCCTCACAGGATGAAGCGGTCCACCTGATCCGGAAGGTTACAGGAAAGCAGGTGGCGGAATTTGAGCGGCTCACCGTGGAGGAACAGGAAAAGGTCATTCATGAGTTGAAGAATTACTCCCGGAACTGTATGGACCTGTATGCGGAGAATTTTCGCAGGGAGAAGATAAAATCAGGAAAGGATCTTGTTTATTTTGGGAGGGTGGAAACGGAACGCCACTACAGGAACAATGATGAGGATGTAAAGGAGGGACGGGCAAAAGCCGGGGACAGGAAACCCGGGCTGCAACTCCATGTTCATATCATCGTTTCGCGGAACGATGTGACACAGACGGTATCATTGTCACCGCTCGCAAAAAGCAAGGGATTTGTCCATGTCCTGGATGGCAAAAAAGTCATGATCGGCTTCGAACACATGGAGTGGAAAGCCCGGTGTGCGGACCGGTTCATCAGCATGTATGATTACAAGGCCACGCACAGGTATTACGAGGACGGCAGGGAACACACCTACCATTATGTTCCAGGAAAGAACGAGGCGATGAGCATGGCCAAATCCGCCATCCTGCAGAAAGAATTCAGAAACGAGAGGAAGATGCTGGATGTGTCTTACCGGATGTTCCGTTTCATGGCGAATCCGAAACAGGCTCTCATAGCGGAAGCCAAAAGACTGGTAAAGGATGCGCTTACCGGAAAAATCTAAATCAATTTATGAATATGGATCATATGTTTATTATGAGACTGGCAGCCCTGCTTTTTGGCGGCGGCATTGCCAGCTGTCTGTTTCCGGGAAAATCCCGGATGTCACATGTCCTGTTCCTGCTGTTGGTACTTGCAGAAACAGCTGTCGCACATGCCACTATCCCGGACGGGTGGTGGTTCCTGCTTCCGGGTGTCGTTTCCGTACTTCTTCGTCTTTCTTTCAAAGGAGGGACAGAAAGCGGAAAGGGCGGAAAAGCCCTGCTCTCCCTTCACGCCACGGACGGGACAATTATCAGATATTATTACTGGTTCTCCAATTTCCTTGTCTATGGAGGAGCCGGTTCCGGCAAGACCAAATCCATAGGCAAACCGCTGATGGAACAGTACATCAGGTCCGGATTCGCCGGTTTCATCTATGACTTCAAGGATTTTGACTATACCCGGACTGCATACAACCTGATCAGGAAACACGGATACCCCCATGAGTTCTATTATGTAAATTTCACGGACATGAACCGGACTTACCGCTTCAATCCGCTGGACAGGAGGAATATAAAGGACAGGACGATGCTCATGCAGCTGATGGAGGACGTACTGGGCGCGTTGATGCCGCCCACATCCAAACAGGACGAATGGTATACGGGCGCGCTTGGCATCCTGAACGGCGTGGCGTACAGGCTTTGGGACGAGTTCCCGGAATGTTGCACGCTGCCGCATATCGTCAACTTCGTGATGAAGGCCGATACGGGACAGCTTCAGGAATTCCTGAAGCTGAACGATATCAGCGCCATGATGGCGGGGGCGTACCTCAAGGCGGAAGGCAGTGAGAAAACACAGGCCTCCTATGTGTCCACTCTCAGCAACTATGTGGCGAAGCTGGCCACCAATGAGAACATATGCTATGTGCTGACAGGGAATGACTTCGACTTCAATCTGATTGATCCTGAACATCCGAAACTTTTTGCAATCAGCAACAACTATGCAACGGAGTCGGTGATATCCCCCGTCATCGCCATGGTAATGAGTATCGCCTCGCGCTCGTTTTCCATGGAGAACAGGGTCCCCTTTGTATTTATCCTGGACGAGATGACCACCTTCAAGGTGCGTGACTTCGAGAAGCTGCCTTCCGTCCTGCGCGAGTACGGGGCGGCGTTCCTGCTGCTCACCCAGTCCGGAGGCAAGCTGGAGAAACTGTACAGCAAACTGGACAGGTCGTCCATTGAGGCGAATTTCGGAAATATCTTCCTGGGCCGCACACAGGATGTGGAGGCATTGAAATATTACCCTCTCTTTTTCGGGAAATACGAGAAGGAGAAGAAGTCCACCAGTTCCGGCAGCAGCGGTGGCGGCCGTAATTCCAGCGTGACCATCAGCACACAAAAGGAAGAGATATATGAATCGAAGGACTTCGCTTCATTGGAACCGGGGGAATTTATCGGAATGGGAAACCGTTCCAATATCAAAGGGCATTTCAGGAAGAAGTTCAGGCTGTTCGAACTGGAGGAGGAACCGCTGCCGGTAGTCGCGTTCAGGACGGAGAAGGAAATATCTGACAATTATACCAAAATACTGAAAGATATCGAGAGGGTACTTGGGATGGAAGAGATAGATGTAAACTCTTTATTCACCGATAGATAGAAAAGCTGTATGTGTTCGTCTTACAATGTATAAAGTATAAAAACATATATACACCATAACAGAATTTCGGCGACTGTTATTTTTGGGCAGGTTAGTATGAACAGCAAGGCAAACTAAAGTTAACATTCACCAATGGGATGAAAAATGAAAAAATTACGTTCCGCCACAGTCGAATCGGTTTTAGGCACATTGCTTGATTTTAGGACCATGAGAAAAGTACATACCAGAGGTATAAAATTCGCGAACAAACATGTCTTGTTGGCAACTATGGCTTATAACCTAAAAAAGTTAATGAACCATGTTTATTATAAATTCTCAATCTTCAATCTCGCTTGCCAACGTAATCAACAATTGGTTGGATTATATGAAATCAGTAACGATCTTTAACTTTGACAAAATAAATTTGTTTGCAGATATTTCTTTCCGCTTCCCATATTCGAGTGATATGTTTCTGCTCGAATATAGGAGGCAGCTCGTTTTGTATTCC
>CAUAWO010000046.1:0-17968 GCA_958432865.1 Bacteroides stercoris | reverse complement strand
GTTTAAAAAGGGTTAAGTGCAGGAATAAAAAGGCTTAACCATCCCCATAGTGCCCCCCAATGATTCCGCCAACATTTTTTCTTCAAACTTATCTATCAGCAAATCTCTATAATTCTTAGTTCCTTTTTTAATTCTCACCGGCAATATCCTCTGCTTTGCCGACTTCCCGACTACGGCACATTCTGAATGATGCCTTATTCATTGTTAAGCCTGATAAAAAAAAGATTTCCATAATTTATAGAAAGAAAAGACTTGTTTCTCCCGCTCAAATAAGTAACTTTGTACGGTTAAGTTTGGCTCCTCATGCCAGCCACCACTTTCAGTCCGTCTATGTAAAAGCCTGAAAGCAAGATGAAGGAACTACTGTCAGGACAGCGCATTGTCATTCAGAGGATTATATTGGCTGAAAGCACTGAAGGAAACTTTTAAATCAGATTCCGGAAAGGAATAATTATATAATAAAAAATGAAAAAGGCCCAATTAATCGTAGCCGGCATTGGTCCCGGCTCACCCGAAGATATAACCCCCGCTGTAATACAAGCAGTCAAGAACAGCGATGTAGTAATCGGCTATAAATACTATTTCCAGTTTATCGAACCCTATCTGGAACCGGGCACCGAATGTATAGACACCGGAATGAAACGTGAAAAAGCACGTGCCGAACAGGCTTTCGAGCTGGCGGAACAAGGAAAGACTGTATGCGTTATCAGCTCGGGAGATGCCGGAATTTATGGCATGGCTCCGCTGGTTTACGAAATGAAACGCGAGCGTGGCAGCCGGGTGGAAATAGAAGTATTGCCGGGTATCAGTGCTTTTCAGAAAGCGGCTTCCCTGTTGGGAGCACCCATCGGTCACGATTTCTGCGTGATTTCCCTCTCCGACCTCATGACACCATGGGACCGGATTGAAAAACGCATCCATGCAGCCGCAACGGCAGATTTTGTAACGGCGGTCTATAATCCCAAAAGCGAAGGGCGGTATTGGCAACTCTACAGATTAAAAGAAATTTTTCTGAAAGAGCGTGACCCCGAAACCCCGGTAGGCTTTGTGCGTCAGGCCGGACGTAAGGAAGAAACCGTGACAATCACCACCTTGCAAGAGTTCGATCCCGAACAGGTGGATATGTTTACAGTGGTATTGATTGGCAACTCCCAGTCTTATTATCGGGAAGGGAAATTAATCACTCCACGTGGTTATTACCGGGAAAAGACCACCGATGCGACAGGAATCGGTCAGGAGATTATGATAAACAGTTTCCGTACTATTGAGAAAGAATTGAAAAATAAAAATATTCCTTCGGATCACAAATGGGCATTACTGCATGCCATCCATACCACAGCCGATTTCGAAATGGAAAACATATTGCATATAGATCCTCTTGCCGTAGAATGTCTGTATAAAATATTGAATGAAGGAAAAGTACGTACAATTATTACGGATGTGACGATGGCTGCCGCGGGCATCCGTAAAGGTGCTTTGGAACGGATGGGCATCGGGGTGAAATGCTATCTGGGTGACGAACGCGCGGCAGCATTGGCAAAAGAAAAAGGAATCACCCGTACACAGGCCGGTATACGTATGGCAGCAGAGGAACATCCGGAAGCTTTATATGTATTCGGTAATGCCCCTACAGCATTGATGGAACTGTGTGACCTGATACGGAAAGAAAAAGCGCATCCATGCGGCATCATCGCTGCTCCGGTGGGCTTTGTGCACGTTTGCGAAAGCAAACACATGGTGAAACCTTTCAGCCATATCCCCAAACTGATAGTAGAAGGACGCAAAGGGGGAAGCAATCTGGCAGCGACTCTGGTAAATGCCATCCTTACTTTTGATGATGCGGAACAACTGAAACCGGGAAGAGATGTATAAGTCCATGCAAACATTCTATATAATAGGTATAAGCGATGACCGGAATCAATTTCTTTCTCCTGAAATCCGGAACTTGGTTTCTCAAGGGAAAGTCTTCTCGGGAGGAAAACGTCATCACGAACTGGTACACGCTTATTTGCCGGAAGATGCCGTATGGATAGACATCACCGTCCCGCTGGATGCGGTATTCTGCCGTTACGAGGAACATCCCGAAATAATCGTTTTCGCTTCGGGCGACCCGTTGTTTTTCGGCTTCGCCAATACCGTCATGAGAAAACTCCCGTCGGCAAAGATTATCTTATTCCCCACCTTCAACTCGCTGCAAATGCTGGCACACCGTATATTGCTCCCCTATCAGGAGATGCAGACCTTGTCGCTGACCGGACGTCCTTGGGATGCATTCGACTCTGCTTTAATCAGAGGAGATAAACTGATAGGTGTGTTGACCGACCGGGAAAAGACACCTGCCACCATTGCCGCCCGGATGCTGGAGTATGGATATGACAACTACCGCATGACCGTGGGGGAAGCATTAGGCAATGGCGAGGAAGAATCTGTACGTACATTCTCTTTAGAGGAAGCCTCCCAATCTGCTTTCCGCTTTCCCAATTGCCTGATACTGCAAAGAAACAAGGTGCATCCCCGTCCGTTCGGAATTCCCGAAAGTGAATTTCATCTGTTGAACGGACGCAACAGAATGATTACCAAAATGCCTGTCCGCTTGCTTACTCTCAGTATGCTGACATTAAGGGAAAAGAAATCATTCTGGGACATCGGTTTCTGCACCGGCTCTGTTTCCATAGAAGCCAAGCTCCAATTTCCGGAACTGAAAGTGACAGCATTCGAACAGCGTCCGGAAGGTAAAGAGCTAATGGAACGCAACAGTCGTAAATTCGGCACGCCCGGCATTACAACCGTCATGGGTGATTTTCTGGAAACGGAACTCGGCGGGCTTCCCGCCCCCGATGCCGTATTTATAGGTGGTCATGGAGGAAAAATGATAGAGATTCTACAAAAAATCAAAGAAGTGCTGTTGCCTGACGGAGTCATTGTATTCAATTCGGTTTCGGAAGAGAGCAAGGCCCTGTTCACAAAAGGTATAACGCAAATCAACAAGAAGGTAACACAGTGTACCCGTATTGCTGTGGATGCCTTTAATCCGATAGAGATAATGAGAGCGGAATAAATGATTTAAAACAGATAACAAATGAAAGCAATCATACTGATATCAGAAGCCAGCCTGCCGTTGGCAAAAACACTACAAAGAGAGTTGCCGGATACCCTTATTTATACCAAAAACGAATGCGAAGGCTGTATTTCCATCACATCCTGCCATCGGTTCATAGAGGAGCATTTCAATGACTTCGACAGCATCATCTTTATCGGTGCCATGGGAATCTGTGTACGCAGCATTGCAGGATGCATAAAAAACAAATATAAAGATCCGGCAGTGGTCTGTGTGGACAGTACGGGGCGCTTTGTCATTTCAGTACTTTCCGGGCATGTGGGGGGAGCCAATGAACTGACCCGCCATATTGCCGCCATTACAGGAGGAGAAGCTGTGATTACCACCCAAAGTGACAATGCCGGGTTATGGGCGCTGGACACGCTGGCTGGAAAATATGGCTGGAAAATAACTGTTCCTCATGCAAAAATGAACAGACTGGTCACACTTTTTGTCAACCGGGAACCAACGGCGCTGCTGCTCGATATAAAGGATAAAGGTACGGAGTATCTGGAACGCACGCTTCCCGCACACGTAAAAGTGTTCTATCATTTCGAAGACATGCCCCAATCGGAATTCAAGTTGATTATTGCTGTTACACCTTATATATATAGTGCGGAGATTCCCATGCTCTGTTTCCATCCCGCCGTCCTCCACTTGGGAATAGGTTGCCGGAAACAATGCGATCCTTCGGGCATTGCGGAATACATAGAAGCCGTGATGCACAGACATGGTTTGTGTCCGTTCTCTCTCGCCTCCCTCAATACCATCGAACTGAAAAAAGACGAGCCTCTGCTGGAAATCCTCCACCGGCGATGGGCCGATACGGAAACCCATATTTATCCTGCGGAAGAACTGAAAGATATCACAGTTCCCCATCCGTCTGAAAAGGCATTCGAAGTGACAGGCGTCTATGGAGTGGCCGAAAGCACAGCCTTGAAAAGCAGCGGTGAAGGAACACTTGTATTGGAAAAGCAAAAGGGCATGCTGACAGAAGGAAACCACTTCACTTTTGCCATAGCCGTCAGTGCGACAGCCATGCGTGGCGGACATATAGAGATAGTGGGTGCAGGTCCCGGTGATCCCGAACTGATTTCGGTACGCGGAAAACGAATGTTGGAGAAAGCGGATCTTGTTCTGTATGCCGGAAGTCTTGTTCCCCGCGAACTGACCTTTTATGCTAAAGAAGGAGCGACCGTACGCAGTTCCGCCGGTATGGATTTGGAGGAACAGTTCGCCTTGATGAAAGAGTTTTATGATAAAGGATTGTTTATTGTACGCTTGCACACGGGAGACCCTTGCATTTATGGAGCCATCCAGGAACAAATGGCTTTCTTCGACCGCTACAAGATGAGTTATCATATCACTCCGGGGATCTCCTCGTTCCAGGCGGCTGCGGCAGCATTAAGGTCACAGTTCACCATCCCCGAAAAAGTACAAAGCATAATCCTCACCCGTGGGGAAGGCCGTACTCCGATGCCCGAAAAAGAACAATTACATAAATTGGCGCAATCGCAAAGTACAATGTGCATTTATTTAAGTGCGGGCATTGTGGAACAGGTACAGGAAGAGCTGATGCAGGCATACCCTCCCGAAACTCCGGTTGCCGCCTGTTATAAGCTGACTTGGAAAGAAGAAAAGATTTATCGCGGAGAGTTGAAGGATTTGGCTAAGATAGTACGTGACAATAACCTGACGCTGACTACCTTATTGGTAGTAGGCGAAGCGATAGACAACCGGAAAGGTCTGTCCCGACTCTATGCGCACGAGTTCAAACACTTGTTCAGAAAGTAAAAAAAGAATCATTCACATCCAGCCTATGATACTGATTTTAGGAGGAACTACCGAAGGACGCACCGCCGTGAAAGTTGCCGATGAAGCCGGAAAGCCCTACTTCTACTCTACCAAAGGAGAATGGCAGGAGATACAATGCAAGCACGGCATCCGTATCACCGGAGGAATGGACACGGAGAAAATGGAAAGTTTCTGCCGCCAAAACAACATCCGTTTGTTGGTGGATGCTGCCCACCCGTTTGCCTCCCAACTCCACCGGACTGTGGATGAAACAAGCCGGACGCTACATCTTCCTGTCATACGTTTTGAAAGGAAGTATCCTCCACGCACCGAAAACATCATCTGGTGTGAAGACTATGCAGATGCCATTTACCGGTTAGAGAAAGCAGGAACCGATCGTCTGCTGGCACTGACCGGAGTACAGACCATCGGGAAGTTACGCCCTTATTGGGAGAAACATACCTGTTGGTTCCGCGTACTGGAACGGGAAACTTCCATCACATTAGCCCAAGAACAAGGCTTCCCGAAAGGAAATCTGGTATTCTATCATGCCGGAGAATCCGAAGCTCTTTTATTAGAGACACTACATCCACAGGCCATTCTGACCAAGGAAAGCGGAGAATCCGGAGGATTTTCGGAGAAAGTGAAAGCGGCACAGGCTGCAAAAATCCCGGTCTTTGCTATAAAACGCCCTCCCCTTCCCAGGCATTTCATGATCGTTACCGGTGAATATGGATTGAGAAAACAGATAGAAAAGAACATCCCTGCTTTTTACCCGTTGAGAAGCGGCTACACCACAGGGGCCTGCGCTACTGCAGCTGCAAAAGCAGCATTGACGGCTCTGATTTTAGGGGAAGAACAGAAAATGATATCCTTCCGCCTTCCCGATGACGAGGAAATGACCTTACCGGTAGCCCATACAGAAATAGAAAAGAACAGTGCCACCTGCACCGTTGTTAAAGATGCGGGAGATGATCCGGATGTCACTCACGGCGCATCCATTGTGGTAACGGTAAGTTTTAGCAATCACCCGGACATCCGTTTCCTGCAAGGTGAAGGAGTGGGACGAGTCACCCTTCCGGGGCTGGGATTGGAAATCGGGGAACCCGCCATCAATCGCATCCCCCGGCAAATGATAATGAAAGAATTATCGGCGCTTTATGACAAAGGGCTGGATGTTACCATTTCCGTTCCCGGAGGAAAAGAGTTGGCACAACGTACTTTCAATCCTAAACTAGGAATTGTGGACGGCATTTCCATCATTGGAACTTCGGGCATAGTCCGTCCTTTTTCTTCAGAAGCTTTTGTCGAGGCTATCCGCAGGGAAGTGGAGGTTTGTGTGGCTGTGGGCTCATCCAGACTCATCATTAATTCGGGAGCAAAAAGCGAACGTTTTGTGAAGAAGGAGTATCCGGGATTACCTGCTCAGGCTTTTGTACATTATGGAAATTTTATAGGGGAGACACTCAAGATAGCTGCCAAGCTTAAGGTTCCATTGGTTACTTTAGGCATTATGATAGGCAAGGCGGTGAAACTGGCCGAAGGAAATTTGGACACACACAGTAAGAAAGTGGTGATGAATAAAGAATTCCTAAGGCAGGTGGCAATGGAAGCCGGATGCTCTCCGGATGTTGAAAGCATGATAGAAAAGTTGACATTAGCCCGTGAATTATGGACCTTGCTGTCTGAAGAAGACAGCGGAAAGTTCTTTCCGTGTTTGTTGGAACATTGTTTTGCACATTGCGTCCCCTTATTGCCCGAAGGAAAATTGACAATCCTCTTGATTGATGAAGAAGGGAATATTCCTTTCAGGATACAATAACTGATTATTTAGACGCTGCTGCTAAACGGAAGCTAATATAGCAGTGACTTGTTCTAACAATTCCTCTATGGTATCTACCTTTATCGTCCTCCCGGCTACCGGGTGGATAATATATCCACTGGTAGTCATATCTCCCGTTTCAATATAAAAATCGGACTCAACACGCCGGCTTGCCAGAATACCATTCCGCTGCAAGGCTTTCCGTACCATCGCATACTTATTCCCATGTCCCACCAGACGGACTTCTTTTTCAAACTCATTGTCAATGCGGAACAGTCCGGTTTCCATATCAAAAACAATTCCCTTACGGGAGAAAAAATTACTCAGGCATCCGTCTATGGAAAGATCTTCAGGAGTTCCTATAGTCACTCCATTGGCTTTATCCATCAGCCAAATCTTATCAGCAATCTGCAAAGCTAACTCTAAATCATGGGTGGAAAGAAAAATCGTCTTGTTGGTAGAACGTGACAAATGATGAAGCAGTTGCATAATCTCCACTTTACTGGGGAAATCAAGAAAAGCAGTCGGCTCATCCAGAAAAATCACCGGGGTTTCCTGTGCCAACGCCTTTGCTATCATTACTTTCTGACGCTCACCGTCACTCAAAGTATGTACCATCCGGTATTTCAAATCCTCAATCCTTACCAGCGCAATGGCATCGTTTACTGTATTCTTGTCCTCCTTGCTTAAATTTCCCCAGAAACCGGTATAAGGACTGCGCCCCATACCCACCAGTTCTTCCACGGTCATGTTCCGCAGACTGCATTTTTCGGTCAATACCACTCCGATAACTGTCGCCAACTGTTTATCGGTGTAATCCGTCAGTTTCTTTCCCATTATTTCTATCTCTCCTCCTACAGGCGGCTGAAAGGCAGACAAAGTACGCAATAAAGTAGATTTCCCTACTCCATTCGCCCCCAAAAGACAAGTCAGTTCCCCACTGCGGATAGTAGCATCAATGTCCTTCGCTACAATCTTGGTCCCCCCCTTACCGGGATAACCGGTAGTCAGTTTCCGAATATGTATAGTTTCTTGATTCATCATTACTCATTCATTTCATTGCGACGTTTATTGAATAAAACCGACATCACTACCGGAGCACCTACCAAAGCCGTCACCGAATTTACCGGCAATGCACCTTCGAAACCGGGCATACGGGCAATCAGATTACATACCAATGCCAATGACGCACCTGCCAGTAAAGAAGCAGGCATCAGAATACGATGATCGGATGTGCGGAACATTCCCCTGCAAAGATGCGGAACGGCCAGCCCCAGAAAAATAATCGGACCGCAATATGCGGTAACAATAGCTACCAATACTCCCGAACAAGTAATGACAAGCAGACGGGCACGTTTTATATTCAATCCGAGATTCCGTGCGTATGCATCTCCCAGCAGCAAAAGATTCAATGTTTTGACAAGCAGGAAGGAAAGTGGCAACAATACCACCATGATACATATAAATAAAGTCATCTGATCTCCCGATACACGGGCAAAACTTCCCAACCCCCAAATGACATATGCACGAATATCCTCCTCCACACTGAAAAATTTCAGCACACCTATCACCGCATTGGCTATGTAACCAATCATCACACCGATAATCAGCAAAGTAACATTGCCCCTTACTTTTTGGGAAACGAAAACAATAAGTGCCATAATGGAAAGTGAACCTGCAATAGCTGCTATGGTAAGGGCTATTTCCCCCATAAAGCCTAGCTTGCTCAAAGCAACACCACCCAAACTGCCCGAAAGAAGCACCACAAAAGCAACTCCCATACTGGCTCCCGAACTGATGCCCAGTACCGACGGACCGGCCAAAGGATTGCGGAAAACAGTTTGCATCTGTAAACCGCTGACAGAGAGCCCCGCCCCCGCCACCAATGCGGTAAGCGCCTGTGGTACCCGTGATTTCCAAATAATATTTTGCCAGATAACAGACTCATTCCCTGTTCCCCAAAGGATATTCCACACAGCACGAAGCGGTATGGAAACAGAACCTAATACCAGATTCAGGAAGAAAAACAGAAAAATAGAAGCCATAATTAGCAGCATATAAAATGCAACAGGTCGTTTCATATACTATTTTCCTATTTAAGCAATTCATAATATCCCGGTTGGTGACCGGACAAAAGCTGCGGATGAAAGATTTGAATCAAATCTGCCAGAACAACTTCCGGTTCTGTAGGCATACTCTCATAAAAAGGTTTTTCACGCATGTTACAATAAATCACCCCTTTCTCTTTGTATGCTTTGAAATCAACATAACGGGCATCTTCCTCTTTCAACGTGTTATAAGAAAATTCTCCTTGATAGCTATTCACAATACGCCAATAATCGGCACCTGCCGCTTGGCTGTAAACTGTTTCAAAATCGAGGGTGACTCCTCCAGACTGTTCATCGTCTTTCAAAAAATAATCGGCACCGGCATCTTTAAACAATTGTGCGAGAAAACTCCTCCCTCCTACAGCATACCAATTGCCGCCCCGCAATTCTCCACTGAATACCACCGGGCGTTTTGTCACCCGACCGGTCAGTTCCTTCAGCTCGTTATATCTTTTCTTAATAGCGGCAAACTGCTCATTAGCTTTATCTTCTCTTCCCAATAACAAGCCCACAAACTTTATCCATTCAGCCTGTCCCAAAGGAGTCATTTCCTTATATCCCAAATGCGGCATCAAAGGAATGCCTACCTCTTTCAAAGCATCGTACCCCCCTCGTTTAAAAGGAGAGATCAAAATCAAATCCGGGTTTACACTCATAATCACCTCATTATCGAAATTCCCTTCAATACCTATCTTATGAATGCTTCCATCTTTCAAACGATCATTTATTTTCTTGTTAAACAAATGACGTGTACTGGTGATACCCACCACTGCATCCAGCTCTTCCAACTTGATAAAATTGGAAAGTTGCAGGGAAGTCATGCAGATAACGCTTCGTATGGGAGTTTCAATAACCGTATAATCCGCAGGTATGTTTTCCGCTTCCACACCTCTTGGCACCAAAGCATAATGAAAAGACTGACTTTCTTTATTCTGAGGGTCCTGAATGTCAAGCAGACAAGCCTGATCCGTATAGGTTATTTTAAACCCTTGGGCATATTCCGGAATAATCTTCACAATAGAAGAATCTGTCAATGTCTTATGTTCCAGATTCCCGGAGCCCTGTTTGTGCTTATTTTGGCAGGCTGTAACAGTCAATAATAACAAAAGGCCCGAAGCCCATATTAGTTTTTTCATGTTCTTTTCTGTTTTTCAGCCAACAAAGGTAATCAATTCTCTTGCTTTATACGGAATTTTTCAGCACTTTTGCGTGCTTAAAAACTGTAAATACCTACAAAAGATGAGTCATCCGATCTATTTTGTTTCTTTAGGACCCGGTGATGCCGAACTGATTACATTGAAATCATTGCATGCTTTACAGCAAGCAGACATAATATATTGTCCATCAACGGTTCGGGAACCAGACAAAATCTTGTCACGTGCCGCCACCCTGTTACATAAGCTAGGCATCAAAGGAGATATACACCTATTCTCGCTCCCGATGAGCAAAGACAGAACAAAAGCAATCAAAGTCTATCGGCAACTTTTCGAAGAAATGAGGCTGGAACAAAAAGCAGGAAAACGGTTGGCGGTAGCAGTAGAAGGCGATGCGGGAATTTACGCCTCCGTTCACTATGTACTGGATCTCCTCGAAGAAAATGGAATCCCCGTAGAGCAACTTCCCGGTATTCCTTCATTCATCGCTGCGGAAGCGGCCGCAAAACTACATCTCATCAGCCAAAAAGAAAGACTGGTCATTATTCCGGGCAATATTACTTCGGACGAACTGGACATGTATCTGAGCCATCATCATGTGCCGGTTATCATGAAATTATCTCAATGTGCAGACATAGTACAGGATTACATGGAGTCCCACCCCCAATACAGTTATCATTATTTTGAAAATATATCGACAGCCGAAGAATATCATTCTTCCCATCAGGCGGAACTGAAAAGAAGAGTATTTCCTTATTTTTCCTTAATGATCATCTTTAACGAACAGACACGGAAGGATGATAGTGCAAAATAGCGTTCAGAATACCTTCAATATTTACATCATCTTTCTTGATAACTAAAAAATTGTGGTACATTCCTTCTTTCCGGTAACGGATCACAATCGACTTGAGTTTACCAGACTTTGTGTACTCCTTTTCTATCTCTGTGATGTTTTGCAAAGGAAAAACATGCCGAGGCTTCATCCCTCTTATAGCTAAGGTAAAAGAATCAGGAGTAATAGTATAAACAGACAATAACCTTACCCCCGTTATCAACAGAGGAGGAGTCAAGACCAGCAAAGATGCATATCTTCCATGCGCTATAAAAAGGCATGTACACGCCACCAACATAATAGCAATAACTGCCCAAATCCATAAAGGATAACCGGGTCTGAATTCTTGTTTTTCCATATGCCACATCTATCTTGTATAGATACAAAAATAGGGAGATTCAGTTTTATAACCAAATCTCCCTCAAGGAATTTATAAACTATTTCTAACAATTAATCTGATTAGAGAATACCCTTTACTGTTTCCAGCATACCCTTTTCTTGAATAGAGTCAAGATCAGCTTTTACTGCGGCGGTCAAACCCGGAATGTTGTTCAAGTTCTCACCCCAAATAGATTCTGCTGCCAACACGCCTTCCGCCACTTTCTGAGTGCAGCCTGTAGCCCAAAGTTCTTTCAGCAGATTCATGATTTCAGGAGCATCGTTCGGAACAATCTCAGCACCGTCAGCACGAACACCACCTTTATAATAAGTGATGATAGCCGCCAGTCCCAATACCAAGCCTTTAGGCAACTCACCCTTACGCTCCAGATAAACTTTCAAGCCCGGGAGGTCGCGAGTTTCATATTTAGGGAATGAATTCAGCATGATAGAAGTCACCTGGTGATCAACAAACGGATTGTTGAAACGCTCCAAAACATCTTCCGCAAACTTCTTCAATTCTTCTTTCGGCAGGTTCAGGGTTTCCATCAACTCATCGAACATAACTTTATGAATGTATTTACCTACCACTTCATGCTCGCAAGCCTCGCGCACAATGTTGATTCCAGACAGATAAGCTACCGGAGACAGCACTGTGTGAGGACCGTTCAGCAAAGTAACTTTTCTTTCGTGATAAGGAGCTTCAGACGGAACGAACAATACATTCAAACCGGCTTTGTCGGCAGGGAATTCCTTGGCGACTTCCTGCGGAGCTTCAATTACCCACAAATGGAAGATTTCTGCCTGTACCACCAGATTGTCATCATACTGCAATTTTTCTTTAATAGCAGCGATATCTTTGCGGGGGAATCCCGGCACAATACGGTCTACCAAAGTAGCATAGACACCACAAGCTTCCTCAAACCATTGCTTGAAGTCTTCACCCAAGTTCCACAAATCAATATATTGATAGATGGTTTCTTTCAGTTTATGGCCGTTCAGGAAAATCAATTCGCAAGGGAAAATTATCAAACCTTTGCTCTTGTCACCATTGAACGTTTTATAACGGTGATACAGCAACTGGGTCAGTTTGCCCGGATAAGATGAAGCAGGGGCATCATCCAGCTTGCAGGCAGGATCAAAAGCGATACCGGCCTCTGTCGTATTAGAGATAACGAAACGCATTTCCGGCTGTTCCGCCAATTTCATAAATTCATCATTCTGAGAATAAGGATTCAAGGCACGACTGATCACATCAATTTTTGTCAGGCTGTTTACCACCTGTCCTTTATCCAAACCCTGCAAGTTTACATGATACAGACAATCTTGTGCGTTCAACATGTCAACCATACCTTTTTCAATAGGTTGAACCACCACCACACTGCTGTTGAAATCAGTTTTTTCGTTCATGTTGTAGATAATCCAATCCACAAACGCACGCAGGAAGTTACCCTCACCAAATTGAATGATTCTTTCGGGACGTTGAGTCTTTGCTGCTGTCTCCTTGTTTAATGCTTTCATATTTTTAATTATATTATGTGTTTATCCATACCTGTACTTATTGAAGACGAATCAGATTTTATTGTGTACTCATAGTATTCATGCTTTCTTTCAAATGGTAATATATATTTAAGTTTTTATATATCATCATTGAACCAAGCATTTAAAATCTTTAAATCTTCGCCGCAAAGATACAAATAATTTTGTTATTCCAAATAAAATTTCTACTTTCGTGTTCGATAACGGTTAATAAATCTAAAGAGATGCTCTTTGACATCTTTTTTAGAATGAGTTTTTACTGAAAGTCAAAATAAACAACAATTATATAGATATAAAAAGACTACTTATGAAAAACTTTATGGATGAAAACTTCCTGCTTCAGACAGAAACTGCGCAGAAGTTGTATCATGAACATGCGGCTAAAATGCCTATTATCGATTACCACTGCCACCTGATTCCCCAGATGGTTGCTGATGACTATCAGTTTAAGTCACTGACAGAAATCTGGTTGGGTGGAGACCACTATAAATGGCGTGCCATGCGTACCAACGGTGTGGACGAACGTTATTGTACCGGTAAAGACACCACGGACTGGGAAAAATTTGAAAAATGGGCGGAAACAGTTCCTTATACCTTCCGCAACCCATTATACCATTGGACTCATTTGGAATTGAAAACCGCATTTGGAATCAATAAAGTATTGAATCCGAAAACTGCCCGCGAGATTTTTGATGAATGTAATGAAAAGCTTGCCAAACCGGAATACTCCGCACGAGGCATGATGCGTCGTTATCATGTGGAAACCGTTTGTACAACCGATGATCCGGTAGATTCATTGGAATATCACATCAAAACCCGTGAAAGCGGATTCGAAATTAAAATGCTTCCCACTTGGCGTCCGGACAAGGCGATGGCAGTAGAAGTTCCCGCTGATTTCCGTGCTTATATGGAAAAATTGTCTGCTGTAAGCGGTGTCACGATATCTTCTTTCGATGACATGGTGGCTGCTTTGCGGAAACGTCATGACTTCTTTGCTGAACAAGGTTGTAAATTGTCTGACCACGGAATTGAAGAGTTTTATGCTGAAGACTATACTGATGCTGAAATCAATGCTATATTTAATAAGGTATATGGTGGTACAGAACTGACCAAGGAAGAAATTCTGAAATTCAAATCAGCCATGCTGATCGTATTTGGGGAAATGGATTGGGAAAAAGGCTGGACCCAGCAGTTCCACTATGGAGCAATCCGCAACAACAACACCAAGATGTTCAAACTTCTGGGACCTGATACCGGTTTCGATTCAATCGGTGAGTTTACCACCGCCAAAGCGATGGCTAAATTCCTTGACCGCCTGAATACAGAAGGAAAACTGACCAAAACTATCCTTTACAACTTGAATCCTTGCGCCAATGAAGTAATTGCCACCATGTTAGGCAACTTCCAGGATGGCACAATTCCAGGCAAGATTCAATTCGGTTCCGGATGGTGGTTCCTCGATCAGAAAGACGGTATGGAAAAGCAGATGAATGCACTGTCATTGTTAGGCTTGTTGAGCCGCTTCGTAGGTATGCTGACAGACTCTCGTTCATTCCTGTCTTATCCGCGTCACGAATATTTCCGCCGTACTTTGTGCAACTTGCTGGGTAATGATGTGGAAAACGGCGAAATCCCTGCTTGCGAAATAGAACGCGTCAATCAGATGGTGGAAGATATCTGCTATAATAATGCCAAGAAGTTCTTCCAATTCTGACAACCGTCAGAATGCTGAATATAAATAAATGAGGATGGAACAAATGTGTCTGCAAAAGTTTTCACTTTTTGTTCCATCCTCATTCCAGTCATAGCAATTCTTCTATAGCCTCCGTTATTTCCTTGTCGGTTTTTCCCATGCCATATCCTCGGATGACTTTCCGTATAATCCGTTCTTTATCCAAAATAAAAAAGTACGGAGCCGCCCCACCCGTCCGGTAATCTTCTATCACTTTATCATCTCCATCCAAAAACATATAATTCAATTCCTTTCTCTTTGCATAATTCTGAAGTGAATGCATCCGGCTCCAACTTTCAATGGCTACCAATTCAAAATCTTCTTCTTGGTACTTTCTTTTCAGTTCTTTCAGAAAAGGGATAGAAGCCTGGCAAGCTCCACAGCCTATTCCTGTTATATTTACCAAGATGACCTTACTTTTCAAATCACTCAATGACACGGGACGCTCCTTTATATCATTCAATGTCCATTCTGGTGCTTTCTTACCCGTCAGATTAGCGGCCATATTCCTGGAAGGAGCGCCATAATCATATTTTTTTGTTTCATAACCTTGCGGAACATAATCGAAAACATCAAACCTGTCAATTGTTTCTTTGTTTATTTCCACATTACAGCAAGTTTCCACCGATATATTATGGGACATCGCTCTCCGTTTCTTATAAGGCAAACCATTCGACTTGTGAATCCACAGTTCATAAATAGAGGTCGGCTCTACATAAAAAGGAGGTGGAGGCATGTGATAAGCTTTACCAAAGAACTCCACTTGTGTATCTTCGTTTATGACAAGTTTAAAATGAAAATAATCCCCACAATCTTCCAATGTGGTAACTATGCTGTCTTCTGTTTCCAAAGCATACCTGACAATATTCTTGCAATAATTAAAGAAAGGTGGGGTCAACGGTCTGAAAGGTAACGGTCTGGTGGTAAAATTATCGATTTTTATTTCCTTGACAGCATGATTCACCAACACACGTACTTCACCATTATAACCGAATTGGAACTCTTTACCATCATCTGTTCCCAAATTCACAAAACTTGCCCCTATCGTAGAATCAGCCGGATCATCGAACTCTTTCACTATATATTTTCTAATACTGGAAGGAATTGTATCACCAGGATTCCAGACTTCGCTCTCTACTTTATACGTTGCTGACTTAATCTGCTCTAAATTATCCAACACCTTTTTCAAATACTCTCTCTTGTCATCTTGGCCATTCACCACATACACCGGCAATAACAAGAGAAAAAAATAAAACAGCTTTTGTTCTCATACGTTTCTTGCTTTTATTGATTCGCAAAATATTTTGCTGACGCAAAGAAGAAGAAAAGCCTGTATCTCTGCAAAATATTTATCTGAACTCTTTCTGAATTTTCTCCTTTTTCAGAAAAAGATCAGATAAAACACCTGTTTTTTCCTTAACGTTATTTACTTTTGCATTCAAAATTCATACGATGAAAAGGGCAAAAACACACATTATCTTATTTATGGCAGTCACCATCACCGTTCTATATACTGTTTATATCGCTTTTCATAATAGTGCCGAACGAGTGAATACCCAAATAGACCACGCTTTCAAATCCGCCATTACGGAAGATTACAATGAAAGACTTGCCTACATCAGAGCTATTATCATCCCGAACCTACAAACTGGGATATAAAAATGTATACTATCGCTCCCAGCCTACACCAAAAAGTAAAAAGCTACACCATAAGAACCAGACAAGGAAAAACAATCTATACTTTTAAAGACAGTCTGGACGAGCAGACCGCCAAACGTATGCTGAACCAATACATTCTATCCCAACTAAAACCCATAAAGCCCGATGAGTTAAATGCAACCTTTAGAAAAATATTATCCGATCATGGCATAACCGGCAGGACCGGAACTATTTATTATAACAAATCCATTTCCCAACACAGCGACCAAAGTTCTGCAATTCCCCGAACGGCATACAATACTCCCCGATACATAGTAGATATCACCCAGAACATCAAGGTACAAGCATGGGTAAACTATGACTTCAAAACTATTTTACGACACATAGACAACACACTCTTTTGGCTCATCGGACAATTGATGATTCTTATTTTCATACTCATTTTTCTTAAAAAGGAAAAGGATACTCAAACACTCCTTACCCGTATGAACATAGACATGGAGAAACAAGAGTTGTATATAGGAAACAAAAAGTGCAACATTCAGAAATTAGACCTCACCTTACTAAATATGCTTTATGAAAAAGCAGGAACTTGCGTAAGCCGTGAAGAAATAAAAAAGAGTTTCTGGCCTACGGATGATAATGCCAATGAAAAAATAGATGCACACATCAAATCAATCCGGAAAGTTTTAAAAGAATTCCAAGAATATAAATTAATAACAGTCAGAGGAAAGGGTTATTATCTACGTATTCCATAATCCAGATTCCAGGCATTCTTTTAAAACAATATCCGCTAAATCATCTTTCCGAAAAAGCCTGTTTCTATTTTATTTCCTCCTTTTTTTATGTATATTTGCGGCTCTTTTAACACAAAAAACGTGGGGATTCACTAGAATTGGGAGAGCAACAAAATGAAAATCAAATTTATAAGTCTCGCAAGCGGAAGTAGCGGCAACTGCTATTTTCTCGGAACAGACAGATATGGCATATTGGTGGATGCAGGCATTGGCATCCGTACAATAAAAAAAACATTAAAAGAACTTGGAATCGGACTGGATATCATCCGGGCAGTATTCATAACACACGATCATGCCGACCACATCAAAGCAGTAGGGCATTTAGGAGAGAAATTTGGAATTCCTGTTTACTCCACTCCGGAAGTACATGCAGGAATCAACAAAAGTTATTGCATGACCGAGAAATTATCGACCTGCGTACACTATCTGCACAAAGGTGAGACAATGGAATTGGAAGATTTCGCAATTACTGCCTTTGAAGTACCTCACGACGGAACTGACAATGTAGGCTATTGCATGAATATAGACGGTAAAATATTTTCTTTCCTTACTGACTTGGGGCATATCACCCCCACTGCCGCCGAATATATATGTAAAGCAAACTATTTGGTATTGGAAGCAAATTACGATGAAGAGATGTTGAAAATGGGACCTTATCCCCAATATTTAAAAGAACGTATTGCCGGGCCTAATGGACATATGAGTAACCGCGAAACCGCCGATTTTTTGGCAGAAAATATCAATGAAAGTCTTAAATACATTTGGCTTTGTCATCTTAGCAAA
The DNA here is from genome assembly GCA_958432865.1 of Bacteroides stercoris. Lineage (GTDB taxonomy): Bacteria > Bacteroidota > Bacteroidia > Bacteroidales > Bacteroidaceae > Bacteroides > Bacteroides stercoris_A. Next base: position 273 of record CAUAWO010000046.1, on the reverse strand, counting down.
GACAATAACCACCCCGAACTGGCATACAAGACAGTAGAACTCTCACTACGAAACAAAGGGGTTATCGTCGGCAAAGATGTGCAAGTCATTGCTTTAAAGCGGAATACACCTTCAGATGTTTATGAGTTTGAATAAATTTCGATGAAAAGGTAAAAAAATGGTGCAAAATGTTGGATGTTTAAAAGAAAACACCTACCTTTGCAACCGCAAATCAGAAATGAATGCACTCTTAGCTCAGTTGGTAGAGCAACTGACTCTTAATCAGTGGGTCCA
>CAUAWO010000045.1:0-18274 GCA_958432865.1 Bacteroides stercoris | reverse complement strand
ATTCGCATTATACCTACTAATAGTGATGCATAGCTCACAAAAAAGGAGTACCTTTGCAGCCCTAAATCATCTTAATAATGACAGTATGGAAATGAACAAAGTTTTTAAGGATGGATTGTGGAGTAAGGAAATTAATGTTTCAGACTTCGTATATACCAACATTACCCCTTATGAGGGCGATGCCTCATTCTTGGCAGGCCCCACAGAGCGAACTAAAAAAGTGTGGAACGAATGCCTCAAGGCACTAGAAGAAGAACGTGCCAATAACGGAGTTCGTTCCCTTGATAATGTAACAGTATCTACTATCACCTCACATAAAGCAGGATACATTGACCGTGAAAACGAACTGATTGTAGGTCTTCAGACGGACGAACTTCTGCGCCGTGCCATCAAACCTTACGGTGGTATCAAGGTCGTAGAAAAAGCCTGCCATGAAAACGGTGTGGAAGTAGATGAAAAAGTAAAGGATATCTTTACTCATTATCGCAAAACCCATAATGATGGCGTATTTGATGCTTATACCGAAGAAATCCGCTCTTTCCGTTCACTCGGTTTCCTGACCGGTCTGCCCGATAACTATGCACGCGGACGCATTATTGGTGACTACCGCCGTTTGGCACTGTATGGTATCGACCGACTGATTGAAGCAAAACAAGAAGATTTGCGCAATATCACCAGTCCGATGACCGATGCCCGTATCCGCCTGCGCGAAGAAGTAGCCGAACAAATTAAAGCACTGAAAGAAATAAAAATATTGGGTGAATATTACGGACTCGATTTGAGCCGTCCCGCTACTAATGCACAAGAAGCGGTTCAGTGGGTTTATATGGCATATCTTGCTGCCGTGAAAGAACAAGATGGAGCAGCTATGTCATTGGGCAACGTTTCTTCATTCCTGGATATCTATATTCAATATGATTTGGATCATGGTAAAATTGACGAGTCATTCGCTCAGGAGCTAGTGGATCAGTTTATCATCAAGTTACGTATGGTCCGCCATCTGCGTATGCAATCATACAATGACATCTTTGCAGGTGACCCCACCTGGGTGACCGAATCTATCGGCGGACGATTCAACGACGGACGCACCAAAGTAACAAAAACTTCTTTCCGCTTCTTACAAACACTATACAATCTGGGTCCGTCACCTGAACCCAATATGACTGTACTGTGGAGTCCGGAGTTGCCGGAAGGTTTCAAAGAATTCTGCGCACAGGTTTCTATCGACACTTCTTCCATACAGTACGAAAACGATACGCTGATGCGCGAAGTGCGTAACTGTGACGATTATGGCATTGCCTGCTGTGTGTCTTATCAGGCTATCGGCAAACAAATCCAATTCTTCGGGGCACGCTGTAATCTGGCTAAGGCTCTGTTACTAGCTATCAATGGCGGACGTTGCGAAAATACAGGAACTGTAATGGTGAAAGATATTCCTGTATTGACAGGAGACTTGCTGAACTTTGAAGAAGTATGGTCTAATTATAAGAAAGTATTAATGCAGATTGCACGTGTGTATAATGATGCGATGAATATCATTCACTATATGCATGACAAATATTATTACGAAAAGGCTCAAATGGCATTCATTGATACCGATCCACGTATCAATCTGGCATATGGCGTAGCCGGTCTGTCCATTGCCATTGACTCATTGTCTGCCATCAAATACGGCAAGGTACGTGCCAAACGTAATGATATAGGTTTGACTGAAGGCTTTGATATTGAAAATACATATCCTTGCTTCGGTAATGATGATGACCGCGTAGACCACTTAGGAGTAGATTTGGTTTATTTCTTCAGTGAAGAATTAAAGAAACATCCGGTATACAAAAACGCCCGTCCTACCCTGTCACTGCTGACTATCACCTCCAATGTAATGTACGGTAAGAAAACAGGTGCCACTCCTGACGGTCGTGCCAAAGGGGTTGCTTTCGCTCCGGGTGCCAACCCGATGCACGGACGTGATAAGAACGGTGCCATCGCCTCATTGAGTTCTGTAGCCAAACTACGCTATCGTGATGCTCAGGACGGCATCAGTAACACATTCTCTATCGTACCAAAATCACTAGGAGTGGATCGGGAAACCCGTATAGAGAATCTGATAACCATGATGGACGGTTATTTCACCAAAGGGGCACACCACCTGAATGTAAATGTGCTGAACCGTGAAATGCTGGAAGATGCAATGGAGCATCCTGAAAAATACCCGCAACTTACTATCCGCGTATCAGGTTATGCCGTAAATTTCATCAAATTGAGCCGTGAACATCAGCTGGAAGTAATCAGCCGTTCTTTCCACGAAAGAATGTAACATCACATATACATTAATCGTAGGGGCGGGTTTTAAACCTGCCCTTACCAGTTTAAAGACAAACCATTATGATCAGAGTACATTCTTACGAGTCAATGGGGACGTTTGACGGTCCCGGCTTACGCTTAGTCGTATTTTTACAAGGATGCAATTTCCGATGTCTCTATTGTGCCAACCCCGACACAATTGACACCAAAGGTGAAAGTACGGAAACGGCAATAGACGAAATTGTGCATATGGCTGTCAGCCAAAAAGCTTTTTTCGGTAAAAAAGGAGGTGTGACTTTCAGCGGCGGCGAACCTACATTGCAAGCAAAAGCACTGATTCCGTTATTCCAGCGGTTAAAAGAACAAAACATCCACATCTGTATAGATACCAACGGCAGTATATGGAATGAGGAAGTAGAGGAACTGCTAAAATGGACAGACCTCGTATTATTAGATATCAAGGAATTTAATAATGTGCGACATCGGCAACTGACAGAACGTAGCAACGAACAAACCATACGTACCGCTGAATGGCTTGAAAAAAACGGAAAACCTTTTTGGTTGCGCTACGTATTAGTTCCAGGCTATAGTTCCTTTGAGGAAGACATACGGGCATTAGGAGAGCACTTCAAGAACTATCACATGATTCAAAGAGTAGAAATACTACCTTATCATACATTAGGCGTACACAAATATGAAGCCATGGGAAAAGAATACAAACTGAACGGAATAAAAGAAAATACCCTAGAACAATTGGAAACAGCCAAAACGTTATTTGGTGAATATTTCAATACCGTATATTTAAATTAGAAAAGACAAACTTACCGTCTATCCGGTACTTAAGTTCCGTTAAGGAGATGAGCCCCATAATTTTCGCCTCATCTCCTTTTTATGTATAAGAAACAATATATTTATATCAGCACTACCATCACATCCCGTGCCCCATGAGCACCCATTACCAAGGCCTGCTCAATATCAGCTGTCTTTGACGGACCGGAAATAAAGGTTCCGAAACCATATTCGCCTGTATCTATCAGTTTATATGCTTCATGCATATTGTTCACAATCTTATTCTTATCTAGAAGAATAACCAACTTTTCGGCAATAAAATAAATGGCACGCTGCTTTACATCCTGCTCTATCCATACCGCACCATTCTCCGCAACCCCAATCTTTCCATCTATGACAGCCAAATCCGTCCCATTCAATTCTGCAGGATCTTCCAAATCATCGGGATTAAATGTTGCACAAGTAATACTCTTCAGATTAGAAGCGATGCGTTTGGCTCCAGGATAAGCTTTTTTAATGAAATCATTCACGTTCTCCTCTTTTTCCAAAAAAATGGCTTCTCCTCCTACTTGCTTCATGACGAAATAAAACTGTTCTACCTTACTGGGATAAGTCAATGCCATATCTTCCAATGGCTTTAAATCCGGTTTCTCATATTTTACATGTGTAGCACGCCGGATGCTCTGCAATATATCTTCTCTGCTGCTCATAATTTACTTCACTTTACCTTTCTTCCACATTTCATTGAAACTCTCCTTAGCAAATTTCGGCATTTCACGTCCTTTCCCCCAGTCATTCAATCCGTTATAGATAAGGAAACGCGGCACTCCATTTACCAATGGCGCCCATTTTAATGCCATATTGAATATCGAAGGGCGGTTCATCATGAATTCCATGCCACCGGACATTACCTTTTTCATCCGGTCTGCCTTACCCAATTTATCCAAATCCTGGCGCCACAAATAGATCTGCTCCGCCAAATCCACTTTAGCCGGACATACAAACGAACAGGAATAACACAAAGAACAAGCCGACACATTGTCATAATAATGTAACGGCGCCTTCAACATCCCCAGGTTAATCCCGATAGGGCCGGGAATAAAATAAGTATAAGAGTACCCCCCACTACGTCTATATACAGGACATGTATTCATACAGGCTCCACAACGAATACAATTCAAAGTCTTGATATGCTTTGGGTCGGCTAATATCTTACTACGTCCGTTATCTACAATAATAATATGAAGTTCCCCACCCTCTCTAGGCTTTCGATAATGAGAAGTATATGTAGTAATGGGTTGTCCTGTAGCCGAACGGGCCAACAAACGGGTGAACACTCCCAATGATTCACGATCCGGCACAATTTTTTCCATACCAAAAGCCGCAATCTGTAATTTAGGCTGGGAAGTACCCATATCCGCATTTCCTTCATTGGTACATACCACAATCTCACCAGTAGAAGCTACAGCAAAGTTAGCACCTGTCATAGCCGCCTCAGCATGAATAAATTTCTGACGGAGATTTTTCCGGGCTGCATGTGTAAGGTAAGTAGGGTCAAAATTTCCTTTCTCCGTACCCATCTCTCGCTCGAAAAGCTCACCTACCTGTTCACGTTTGATATGAATAGCAGGTAATACAATATGGCTCGGCTTCAGATGCATCAATTGCAAGATACGCTCTCCCAAGTCGCTTTCTACCACTTCAATCCCTTTGCTTTCCAAAAAGGGATTAAGTTCACACTCCTCGGCCAACATGGATTTGCTTTTTATAAAATGCTTCACTCCGTGCTGGTTCAGAATATTGTAGACAATATTACAATACTCATCCGCATCCTTTGCCCAATAGACATGAGCTCCGTTAGCACGCGCATTGTTTTCAAACTCCACCAATAATTCGTCCAAATGGCTGTTACTATATAGTTTAGTAGCACATGCCATATTACGCAATTCCTCCCATTCGGGAACTTCTTTACTCAGTCTGTCACGCTTTGCCCTAACCAGCCAAAGTGTTTCGTCATGCCATGCGGCCTGTTTCTTGTTTTTCAGAAACTCCGCAGCTGCTTTTGAATGTTTCGTACTCATAATCCTGCCGCTAAGATTTCAACAATGTGCAATGTCTTGATAGGAAGTTTGTCACGGGCAATGATACCATTCTGATGCATCAGGCACGAACTGTCGGCCCCCACAATGTATTCAGCACCGGTAGCAATATGACGCATCACCTTGTCATGCCCCATCTGCACGGAAACCGCATCTTCCTCTACGGCAAACATACCGCCGAAACCGCAACATTCGTCTTTGCGTTCCGGTTCCACAACTTCCACTCCTTCTACTAAAGAGAGCAAATCACGCAATTTGCTGAAATAAGGAATATTAAGTTCGCTGGCAGAAGAAAGTTTCATCAATCTCACTCCATGACAACTGTTTTGCAGACTCACTTTATGTGGAAACTTGGCTTTCAACGAAGAAGGCTTGACGATATCATGAATAAACTCACAGATATCATATATCTTACCTTCGCTGGCACACCGATGTTTGTCTTCTTTCAACAGACGACTGTAGTTATCACGCACAAAAACGACGCAACTGGCCGAAGGGCCCACTATATAATCGTAATTCTTAAACTGTTCGTCAAAATGACGGGCCAAATCTACCGCTTTATTCTCGAAACCTGCATTCGCCATCGGTTGGCCGCAACAAGTCTGATTGAGAGGATAATCCACATCCACTCCCAAACTTTTCAGCAGCTTGTACGAGGCTATCCCCACCTGCGGATATACCGCATTGATATAACAAGGAATAAATAAACCTACTTTCATTGTCATTAGTTAATATGTGTCCTATATTGAATAACAAAGTTAGAGGATATTTGTTAAGAAAACAACGAGATTTCTAACGAATAATGAAGCGGAATAGGTAAAAAAGCATAATATTGTGAGCAAAAGCCTTACTAATAAAAAAGTACTCCCCGCGAATCACTTCGCAGGGAGCACTTTTAACTAATAACTAACTTTGTGGTTTACGTAATTTCTATATGACTAACTTATAGTGCAAAGATAGAGGTTAGGGACCACATCCACAATCACTTCATTTAGGTATTCTATCTTATTCCACTCACCATTTGTAGGTATTATAAGTTCATCTTCACCTCGCTTAGTTCAACCAGTTTATTTACGATAGCGTAAATAGTCAATCCGGCAGGTGAATGTATCTGTAGCTTGCGCGCAATATTCCGACGGTGAGTTATCACCGTATGAATGGAGAGGAACAGTTTTTCCGCCGTTTCCTTATTTGTCATCCCACGTACCACGCAACAAATAATTTCTTTCTCACGCTGGCTCAACGCTTCCTGTTCGCCATCTGTTTCATCCACACCAAGATTCATCAGGTCTACTAACTTTTTATTTAAAACTTCGATGTCATCATATAGCGCTATACTCTCATCGTATCCCTTCAACAGATTGGTATCTGTGACTGAACACAACAAAGAAACGCATTTGACAGATGCCTGTGGATAGTTCGATTTGAACTCGTCCACGTTAAACCATCCTCCGAAAGTAGGATTTATGATTAGAATATCCGGCTGATGTCCCTGCATACAATTTTGCAGTCCTTCAAGAGAAGTTATTTCCACCGGCTGTATTATAAGATCAGGCATGCGCTTCAGCACAGCCACAAGTCCGCTACGCACAATGACTGAAGTTTCGGCCACCGCAACGTGCACAAGTTCTGTCCGTTTCATTTCCCCTCCTTTTCCAGCCTAAGTACAGCAGGCACAAACAAGTAATCCTCTACGCGGCAATGAGATGCCAAATCTTGTTCACAACTGAATATGTCGAATAATACGGCGTTCAACAAATGGTTATTTCCTTTTGCCGGATAATATTTAATAATGATGTTTTTTAACTCAGTCAGTGTCGCATCTATCTGATCATGCCTGCGGGCAAACTGTGAGATACGGAATCCTCCCGTTTCTCGTCCCGTCATCAGATTCTCTACATAAGTAAACACATTCATATCTTCATAATCCATGTGTTTACGCACTTCTCCGGCATACTGATCAAAAAATTTCAGAATGAGAAATGCAACCTCGTTTTCCGTGGAACAATCTATAGCTTCTATCAATTTACGGCGTATGGTAGGCAGACAGAAATCAAGGAAATAATGATGTGCCTGTTTTAAATAATTCATCAATGAAGGCATAGAAATATCCTTCACATCATCCTCCATCCGGTCGCTATCTTCAATCATGAAGTTTACCACCGCAAGGAAAGTACGACAATCCACTCCATTTTCACGGCACACCTCCTGTACTGTCTTGTCTCCAAACCCTAACGAAAGATCAAAACGGCTCATTACCTGTAGCAATGTATAGTTATCACAGATAAGATAACTCATTTTGTCCGTCGGAGTATATTTACTTGTTTTATACATAGTTATGTTTTTTGTTTCTCTTTATGGCCGCAAAGTTACGGAAAATCACCAGGGTTATCAATCACTATAAATAGGTATTTTCTCTTGTACCCCATAATTCCCGTTCAACCGGCCAATGCCAGTCTTTTAATTATACATTAATATATAGCCGTTAAGATAAGTGGCAAGAAGCAACCACAAAAGATAAGGAACAAAAAGATATGCCGAAGATTTCCTCACCGGATAACTTTCTATCATATAATAAATAACAAGCACATCCAGCACCAGAATATTTGCAAAACCTAGCAACGGACTCCGAAAATAAAAGAAGAAAATGCTCCATGTAAAATTAAACAGAAGCTGGAATCCGAATAATCTGATAATCATTTGTCGTCTTATTGTCCATATATGCCAAATCAACCCGATAGAAATTCCCATGCACAGATAGATAAAACTCCAAGCAATGGGAAAAGCTATATCAGGGGGTGTACAAGAAGGTTTTTCCAATGCAGGATACCAGTTGAGTATAGACTCCGACTGAAAATAAGAAGCAGTACAGCCTACACTAAAACAGATAAGTATAGCAATCAGTATGGGGATTATTCTTTTCATAAGGAGAATTATTTCTATTTATGCCATAATTAACAAACCAACCTCCGGATTTGTTGCAGAAACAGAACACTTCTCCCCTGCAGGTGTCTAAAAAACGTGCTCCCATTCGTTCGCTTACGATGGGAGCACTTACAACACAAAAACTAAACTAGACTTAACTAAACTATTCTATTAAGAAGTTTCACAACTTCCCTTGTCTATGCTGCAAATATAAAAAGATTATTTCTTTTTTGCAAAAGGATATCGACAAAATATCAACTTTTATCATTCAAATATCACATTTTTCAAACAGAATGACTATTCAAATATATCTGTAACTCCTGTTTATAACTATCGGAAATCGGAATATACTCTTTACCGAAAACAATCCGCCCCCGATCAAGCACCTTAATTTTACTCTTTTGCACTATAAACGAGCGATGTACGCGAATAAAACGACTGGAAGGAAGCTTCTCTTCCATAGCTTTCATACTGATAAGTGACAGGATAGCTTTCGGCTCATCCTCCACATGTATTTTAATATAATCCTTCAACCCTTCTATATACAATATCCGGTCTAAAGCAATTCGGAGCAATTTATAATCACTTTTTACATATATACAATCATCCGCCTCATCGGCATCAACACCATTATCCGCCTTTTGTTTCAATTCATACCATTGCACCGCTTTATTCACCGATTGCAAAAAATCGACATAGCTGATAGGTTTCAACAAATAGTCCAAGGCATTGACTTTATAACTATCCAAGGCATACTGTCCGAATGCAGTAGTAAAAATAATCCTTGTTTCAGGACTGACCATGCGTGAAAACTCCAAACCGTTCAACTCGGGCATTTGAATATCAAGGAACAAGACATGCACCTCCTCGTGAAGAGGAATTTCTGTCATAGCTTGCACCGCACTGGAATACCTCCCTACCAACCGGAGGAAAGACGTTTTTTCCACATAGCTTCTCAGCAATTCCAAAGCCAGCGGCTCATCATCTACAATAGCACAATTCAGTATCATAAACTTTTAGTCTGTATAGTTAATATAGAAGAATATACCTGTCCGTTTTCACTGATCCCTTTTATCCATTCGTAATGTCCCGGATAAATCAGTTCCAACCGCTTGCTTACCTGTTCCAGCCCCACTCCACTTCCACTTTTATCTTGCCCGGACTTCGGATGATTGCTGTTAAGGATCTCACATCTCACCGTACCATCCGTATGCCCAAAGATAGAGATACTGATAAAACTGTCTACCGTGGGGCTGATACCATGCTTGAAGGCATTTTCTATCAGCGATATGAAAATAAGGGGAGCGATTTGCAACGCACCTCCAGAGTCTGCCTCCAAATTCACACTCACTTCTACCTGCTGTGGCAGGCGGATACGCATCAGAGCTACATAATTACGGATAAAGTCCAATTCTTTTTCAAGCGGAACAAAAGTCTGCTGATTGTCATAAAGCACATGCCGCAACAATTTACTCAGCTCTTGTACTGCCTCTTGTGCCTTGTCACTATTAAAAGCAATCAAAGCATAGATATTATTTAATGTATTGAGCAGAAAATGAGGATTCAACTGGTTCTTCAAGTTTTTCAGTTCCGCTTCCGTCTTTTGTCTCTCCGCTTCTATCAACCGCTCTTCCGCCTGACGCCAACGCAGGCTGGTACGAATGGCCGCACCCAATCCGGCAACAAAAATCATCATCCCCATATCCCGCGCATAAAATATCCAACGGGGCGGAATATGACGTGCAAACTCAGGAGGCGGAGGAGTGCTTATACTTTCCAGAAATACATGAAGAAGCACACTCAGACAAAGTATCAGCACGGCATTGCTCAGAATATACTTACGCATTTCGTCCGTGAACATATAGCGGGGAACCAGGCACAAGTAATTGACATAGAAGATAATAAAATAGCACAAAGGAACACAACTATGCCTCAAGAATTGGGCCAGATTGAAGCCGCTTCCACGGTCCATGAATACAAGCGGAAAGCCAAAAACGAGCAACCAACTGACAATATGGATACTCATTTCCAAAAAACGTCGTTGTGAAAATAACTGTTTCATACAGGCAAAGATAAGAAAGATTAGATTAGAAATAAGATTTCCATGATTCTTATTCCATAAAATAAGACTGGCAGGAATCAGTGAAACAAAATTGATTTACAAAAAACATTATAAACAGATAATCGGGAAAAGACCGGAACCCAACTAGCATTCCCATAAATCAATTCTGCTTCACCCCCACACCTTTTCATCCCTACTCGTAACGCAAAGCGTCTATCGGATCCAAATCTGCAGCTTTCTTCGCCGGATACCATCCGAAAAACACACCGGTGACGGTACATACCAGAAATGAAAGCAACACACTCCAAGGCTGGATAAATACAGGCCAATGTGCTATCGTTTTAATCATAAAACTGGCTCCACAACCGATAATCACTCCTATCAGCCCCCCCGTGATACTGATCAGGATAGCCTCTATCAGAAACTGGCTCAGGATATCTACTCCTCGAGCCCCGACCGACATACGCAAACCTATTTCACGAGTACGCTCTGTTACAGACACATACATGATATTCATGATACCGATACCACCGACCACCAAAGATATACCGGCAATACAAGCCAACAAGGTAGTCATCAGGTCTGTTGTAGTGTTGAGCATACTACTCAGCTCCTGCTGGGTGCGGATGGTAAAGTCATCATCATCCGTTTCTTTCAGCTTATGTTCACGACGCAGAATGGTCGTTATCTCATCTACAGCCTCATCGGTCATATCTTCTGTCAGAGCCGAAGCAAAAATTCCACTTAGGTAAGTCTGTGCCAGCAATCGTTTCATCACCGTACTGTAAGGAGCCAGTACCACATCGTCTTGGTCCATGCCCATCGAGTTATACCCTTTTGATTTCAGCACACCAATTACCCGGAAAGGAATTTGATTACAACGAATCACTTTCCCTATCGGATCCGATCCGTCGGGAAAAAGATTATCGACAATGGTTTTACCGATAACACAAACCTTGGCTGCCGTACGGATGTCATTCTCGGTAAACATCTCCCCCTGTTCCACGGTGAGCTGACGTATGGTAAGATAATCCATACTTACACCACTCACCGAAGACGGGTAGTTGTTGGCCCCCGCAACAAGTTGTCCCGAAGAAGAAACGTTGGGACTAATGCCGGAGAGATAAGTACACTCTTCGCTCAACTTTTCATAATTTTCCAGTTTCAGTGTCTGCATGGCCGAAGGGTCTTGGCGGACCCCTCCACGCATCTCTGCTCCCGGATGAATCATAATCATGTTTGACCCCATCTCCGAGATTTGTTGCTGGATGCTCTTTTTCGAGCCCTGACCGATGGCAAGCATAGCAATGACTGATGCCACACCGATGATGATCCCCAACATGGTGAGGAAAGCGCGGAGCTTGTTGTTGGCAAGAGCCCGGAGAGCTATTTTAAATAGATTCGTTCCGTTCATAATGATTCTTTTTTATGGTTAGTCCTCATCATTCTTGGGCAAGGCAGCCAGCGCGGCAGCGGCCGAAAGGATCTGAGGATTGATGGTATCTTCCACTACATGCCCGTCACGCAAGCGGATATTACGGCTGCTATACTGGGCTATTTCGGGATTGTGAGTGACAAAAATAAGTGTACGGCCTTCGGCGTGTAACTTTTGGAAAAGTACCAGAATTTCGAAAGAGGTACGGGTATCCAGATTACCGGTCGCTTCATCAGCCAAAATAACGGCAGGATTATTCACCAGAGCACGGGCAATGGCCACACGCTGCATCTGTCCGCCGGACATTTGGTTGGATTTATGTTCCAAACGGTCACCTAGCCCCACGGCTATCAGTGATTCAATGGCACGTTTCCGTCTTTCGGAAGCCGATACGGACGAGTTATACATCAAGGGCAACTCCACATTCTCTACGGCAGTCGTCTTAGGCAACAGATTATAGTTCTGAAATACAAAACCTATTTTACGGTTGCGCAACACAGCCCGCTGAGGTTTGCTCATGGTACGCACGGACACACCATCCAACAGGTATTCACCACTGGTAGGGGTATCAAGACATCCCAAAGTATTCAGCAGAGTGGACTTGCCGGAACCAGAAGTACCCATGATAGTGACAAACTCTCCTTCATAAATGGTAAAAGAGATGCCACGCAGAGCGTGGACGGTTTCATCGCCTACCTGGAAGTTCCGTTTTATATTTTGTAATTCGATTATCTTTTTCATATGATTTATTCTTTCAATGTAAACGGAAGCATTACCTTTTATTACTTGTTCTTTTTCTTATTGCTTCCCGGAGGGCCTGGCATGAACGGACTTCTCTCACCTTCTCCGGCAGACGGCTCTTCCATTCCAGGCATAGCACCTTTCACTACCGTTTCTGTCACTACCGGCGTATTTTCAGTGATGCCACTCACAATCTCTGTCTTGCTGCCATCAGTAATACCTATTTTCACAGGATGGGCGGTAAAGGTATTGTTATCCAGTGTCCACACTTTATGACTGCTCTGACAATCGTTTATCTTACGACCTCCCACTATGTCTTTGTTGGGAGTAAAGCGCAAAGCCTTGTTGGGAACGGTCAACACATTATCCTTGGTCAATGTATAAATGGTAGCGTTGGCGGTAAGACGCGGTTTCAGTTTCAAATAGGGATTATCAGCTGTTATCACTACCTCATAAGTAACTACAGTGGTACTGGTGGTTGTTGAAGAGCTGCTGCTCGTGCTGTTCGTACTTCCCAAACGAACCTGTCTGACTACTCCTTCGAACACATCGTCGGGATAAGCATCCACGGTAAAGGTTACACGGGCTCCTTCCTCCACCCCGGCAATATCGGCTTCATCCACATCGGCCACCACCTGCATCTTGGTCAAGTCGGCAGCGATGGTGAACAGTGTCGGAGTTTCGAAACCGGATGCTACGGTCTGTCCTTCTTCCACATCACGGCTGGTCACCACTCCATCGATAGGCGAGGTGATGGTTGCGTATGACAGGTTACGCTCAGCCTTTGCCAGAGCCGCCTTGCTTTGCTCCAATGCACTTTGGGCACGTTGGAAATTATAAACCGTTTCTTCATAGTCCATATCGCTGATTAATTGCTTCTCGTGCAGTTTACGGTTGCGGTCATATAATTTCTTTTGGTAATCGTACTCGGCCTCATTGCCGTCATAAGTGGCCTTTGCCGACTGAAGTTCACTTTGCAGTGTCACTTTATCCATCTCGGCTATCAATTCTCCTTTCTTTACCACAGAATTGTAATCCACATAAATCTTGTCAATAATACCAGATACCTGCGTACCCACTTCCACCTCTGTCACCGGCTCTATGGTTCCGGTAGCAGTAATGAAATTGCTGACATTACCTTTCGTTACGGTTTCCGTTGCGAAATCGACCGTACTTTTTCCCTCCGGTCCGCCAAGCATCCAGTAACCGCCTGCCACGACCACTACGGCTACCGCTGTAGTAAGGATCATTTTCTTCTTTTCCATAATATAATATGTATAGCGTTATGATTATAATTTTATATCCTGACCTGCATAGAAGTTCAGTAGAGTCCGATCCAAGATAGCCATATACTTGGCCTGGATACGTTGCTGCTGTGCACTGAGCAGGTTATTTTTCTCGGTAAGCAACTCTACGGTATTCTTCATTCCCAAGTTGAATTGCTCGCTGACCATCTCATAACTGGCCTGGCTACTTTTCAGCTTACTCTCAGCCGCCGCATATTGCTCTTGAGCATTAGTAGCGTCCAACCACAGACTTTCTATATTCTTATAGAGTTCCTTTTGCTTGTTTATCAAATCGAGTAGACTACTATCATATTGCAAACGTGCCTTCTGCACAGCACTTTTGTTCTGGCGATTATCAAAAATCGGAATGTTTATATTCAATCCTATCATATTATTCCAGCCATATTTCATTTGTTTGCTCCAGCTATTATCACTGGCACTGTTTGTCATACTCCCCGTAGATGCACTCAGACTGATGGTAGGGAGATAGCCGGCTTTAGCCACTGATATGTCCAATTTGGAATTCTCTATGCTCAACTTGCTGCTTTGAATTTCCGGACGTGATGCCAAAGCCTGCTGATAAACATCCTCCTGAGCAGGTAACGGTTGCAAAACATGTTCATCGGCGAGTTCGGGAAGAACCAAATCCATTTCTTCCGTACCATCCAGCTCCAACAACTGCTTCAACTGCAATTTATAGTCACGCAAGGAACTTTCGGAGATCACCAACTGATATTTGTCACTGCCTACCTGTGATTCCAATTGTGCCAAATCGGCTTTTGAAATACTTCCTTTATGAAAGAGTTCTTTGCCCCTGTCGTATGTAGCTTGGCTCACCTGTAAGGTGTTCTGGTTAATTTTCACCGACTCGTCGGCATAAAGTATCTGGATGAATATTTGTGCAATCTGCTCTTGCAAAGAGTTTTCTGTTTCGGCTACGGTAAGCCCTGCAATCTGCTGACTCGTCTTCTTTTGTTTGATGGCATTCAACCGTTTGTTACCATTCCACAATGTCCATTGTGCATTCAGACCATAGTTTCCATTATAAGTGGTTTTACTGTCACTACTGATGATTTCCGTTCCGCTTACCGTGTTACTGGTTTCCTGATACGGACGGTTCGTCACATTCTGTCCTGTACTGAACGACAGACTGGGAAATAGTGCGGCTTTGGCGGTTTTCACGTCTACAGAACTCTCTTCCAGTGAGATTTTGTCCTGCTGCAATTGGATATTTTTCTCCAATGCATAGTCAATACAGTCGTCCAGCGTCCACTTTTTGGCCTCTTGCGCGGAAACCGAAGTGACCGCGACCCAAATCATTACGAAATATACTACTCGTTGTCTCATCCTTTTTACTATTTAATTTGTTTGTACAAAAGTAGAGGACTGTGATTTTTTTAGCAATAAATATAGATTTGTGGAATATTTCTATGGACAAAAACTTGCTTTTTACCGATAAAGTGTTTTTCTTTGTAATTATTACAACTTTAAGATAAATTTATGAATGATTCTTTGTTGACACGCATCTGGATATTCTATCGCGACGGCTTTCGCGAGATGACCTTGGGACGTACCCTTTGGACGATTATTCTTATCAAACTATTCATCATGTTCTTTATTCTAAAACTTTTCTTCTTTCCCTCCTTCCTTGGCGGGAAGACAACGGAAGAGAAGCAACAGTATGTAGGTGAGGAGTTAATAGAACGGGCAAATCCATAAACATTTAAATAAATCAGAAAGTTATGTTTGAAAACATTGACACTTCATTAATTGACTGGTCAAGAGCACAGTTCGCTCTAACGGCCATGTATCACTGGCTTTTCGTACCTCTCACTTTGGGATTAGCTGTGATAATGGGGCTCATGGAGACCTTTTATGTAACAACAGGTAAGGAATTCTGGAAGAACACAGCTAAATTCTGGATGAAACTGTTTGGAATCAATTTCGCCGTAGGTGTTGCCACCGGTCTGATTCTGGAATTCGAGTTCGGAACTAACTGGAGTAACTATTCCTGGTTTGTGGGCGATATCTTCGGAGCCCCACTGGCTATCGAAGGAATCCTGGCATTTTTTATGGAAGCCACTTTCATTGCCGTCATGTTCTTCGGCTGGAACAAAGTGAGCAAGCGTTTCCATCTGGCATCCACCTGGCTCACCGGACTGGGAGCAACGATCTCCGCTTGGTGGATTCTGGTCGCCAATGCCTGGATGCAATACCCCGTAGGGATGGCTTTCAATCCCGAAACAGTAAGAAATGAAATGGTGGACTTTGCAGCTGTCGCCCTCTCTCCCATGGCTATCGCCAAGTTCTTCCACACAGTGTTAAGCAGCTGGATACTGGGAGCCGTTTTTGTAGTAGGAATAAGTTGCTGGTATTTACTGCGCAACCGTCAGAAGGAGTTCGCTCTGAGCAGTATTAAAGTTGCTGCCGCCGTAGGTTTGTTCGCCTCTCTCGTCACTGCATGGACGGGGGATATTTCGGGAGTACAGGTAGCCAAAGTGCAACCTATGAAAATGGCTGCCGCTGAAGGATTGCATGATGGCGGAAACGGAGTACCCTTCACCATTGCAGGCGATTTGAAAATCCCCAAAATGCTTTCTATCCTTGCCACTCACGACATAGACGGTTATGTACCGGGTATCAACAATCTGCTGGAAGGTGGTTATCAGATGCCCGACGGTACAACGGCTTTATCGGCCGAAGAGAAAATTAAACGCGGACAGATTGCCATCGCCGCCCTGGATGCATTCCGCAAAGCGCATAAGGCAGGTGACGAAGCAAGTGCCGCAGCAGCTCGCAAGACATTGGACGAAAACGTGAAATATTTTGGTTACGGATATATCAAGGATCCCGCCCATCTGGTTCCTAATGTAGGACTTACTTTCTGGTCATTCCGGATCATGGTAGGGCTGGGAGGTTATTTCATCCTGTTCTTTATTATAGTACTGATTGTATCGAAAAAAGAGAAACTGGCTGATATGCGATGGTTGCAACGGGTGGCTTTGTGGACTATTCCACTAGCCTATATCGGCAGTCAGGCAGGCTGGGTGGTAGCCGAAGTGGGGCGCCAGCCATGGGCTATACAGGATATGTTGCCTATAGGAGCAGCCATCTCCAAATTGCAGACAGGTTCCGTACAGCTTACTTTCTTTATCTTCCTTCTATTGTTTACCGTTCTGCTCTTTGCTGAAATAGGTATCATGCTGAAGGCCATCAAGAAAGGACCGGAGGGAATTAAGAATTAAGGAATAAATGAAACAGGTGGAAATAATTCAGGCTGCGCAATAAATGGGCTACATACAGGAGATTAATTCCGCCATCAAGTCATTCTTTTTTTAGTTCAAGTTTCTCTAATTCTATTTTTCAATATTCAATTCTCAATTTTTAATTTAGAATATTATGGACTATATATTTCTACAAAATTATTGGTGGTTCCTAGTATCGTTACTGGGTGCTTTGTTGGTGTTCCTACTCTTTGTGCAGGGTGGCAACTCTTTGCTGTTCACGCTGGGACGCAATGACGAAGAACGTGCCTTGCTGGTAAACTCCACAGGACGCAAGTGGGAGTTTACTTTTACCACCCTTGTCACTTTCGGCGGCGCCTTCTTCGCTTCTTTCCCGCTGTTCTACAGTACCAGCTTTGGCGGTGCTTACTGGTTGTGGATGATTATTCTTTTCAGTTTCGTATTGCAAGCTGTTTCATACGAGTTCCAGTCCAAGCTGGGCAATCTGCTGGGCAAACATACTTACCAATGGTTTCTGGTTATAAATGGTATTGTAGAGCCTCTATTGCTGGGAGGTGCGGTAGCCACATTCTTTACCGGCTCCAATTTCCTGGTTAATAAAGGAAACATGGGTAATGAGCTGATGCCTGTCATCAGCAGTTGGGCAAACGGATGGCACGGACTGGATGCGCTGACCAATCCTTGGAATCTGGTCTTGGGATTTGCCGTATTCTTCCTGGCCCGCCTTTTGGGCAATCTTTATTTTATCAATAACATCCGGGATAAAGACTTAATCCCCCGCTGCCGCCGTCAGCTTATAACAGATGCTATTCCTTTCCTTATTCTATTTCTGGCATTTGTTATCCGTACTTTATTGGCTGATGGTTTCGCTGTAAATCCCGAGACAAAAGAAGTTTATATGGAACCTTACAAGTATTTCATCAATCTGATGGATATGCCTCTATTGCTGGTATTGTTCCTATCAGGCGTTGTCGGGGTACTTTGGGGTATCGGAAGGGCTGTCTTCAGCAAGACTGCGACCAATGGTATCTGGTTTACCGGAATAGGAGTTGTATTGACTGTATTAGCTTTATTGCTTTGTGCGGGATATAATAATACGGCTTATTACCCGTCCACAGCCGATCTACAAAGTTCGCTGACCTTGGCAAACAGTTGCTCCAGCGAATTTACCCTGCGCACCATGGCATACGTTTCCATTCTGGTACCTTTCGTTCTGGCCTATATTATTTATGCTTGGCGTGCCATAGACCGCAAGCCCATTACAGCAAAGGAACTGGAACAAGACGGACACGCTTATTAAAGAGTCTTAATGGATTATAGTGAAGGCATCCTGTTTTGCAAATAGCTGTAAACAGGATGCCTTTCTATGTTAAATAACATTGTTTCAACCT
>CAUAWO010000044.1:0-18973 GCA_958432865.1 Bacteroides stercoris | reverse complement strand
TGTTTCCACAGGCTTACCAAACGGCCGTCGGGCAAGGTATAGTCACAATACGCTTTGTATTCTTTGTGTAAAGGAATCAACGGGTCATTGCGGTCGGCTTCCTCCACCCACTGCATACGGTAGCGGGGATTATCCAGAATCTCCTGACAGGCTTTTACAAACTCCTTGTCTTTACTCCGTTTAAAATAAGGATAAGAGGTATTCTTTTCATTGAACGCATGGTTATAATAAATGAAATAAATGGGGCCGAAGGAACCGTCCTTTTTAATTTCGCGAACCACACGGCCTATTCCGTTCCCGTCATTCGGGTCATCTTTCTTGTCCAGCGCCACGCCATAGTTTCCCATGGCTATCAGTCGGCCGCTCTTTGACACATAAAAGCCTACACGCTGATGCATGATGGCATCCAGATCTTTCGCCTTGTCTGTGCGTCCGGGCTTGGTATAGCCATCGGGAACCCGGTAGATAGGGAAAAGGGTCACCGGGTTTGTCCAGTGATAACCGTCTTTCGAGGTCATCAGGAAAGTTTGTGAGGGAGGAATATGCTCGTCCGAAGGATCGGAAAGATAATGCATATAGAATTGTCCGTTCCAATAAGCCAACATGGACTGATGATTGTATGTCCATCCATTGCCGTTATCGGGTGCAGGATGTTCCCGGTTGGCACGCATCACCTGAATATTGTGTACCCCTACCACGGGTGACAATTGCCCGTCATGACAGGTAGGGTTAGACAGCTCCGTGCCTGTATAGTGTACTCTATCTTGCGCCGATACCGAAAGTGCCAGCGAACAGGCTGCTGCAAAGGTAAAAAGTTGTTTCAGTTCCATTTATTTACTTCTATGTTGTTTTTCCATTTATTAAAATGAGGTTTCTCTTCAGCTTGATTGACCTGCAAACAAGCAAAGCTCTACAAAACTACGAATTTCTTCGTTTCCCGATAAAAGCTCCGGGCTTTAAAAAAAGACGAAAGCACAAAGCAAATGTACTCTATAAAATAATGCTATTTATAAAAAGAGTCTTTTTGTTAATGAATTTGCATAAAAGAAGCTTTTTTACTATCTTAGCAGCATGAAGTTAACAGTTTGATAACTTTTCTACGAGAAATATGTTATTTATAGTATTCACTTTCTTAACAACCGTTTGCTTATGAAACAAAAGAATAAGATGTTATCCACCCATGGCATTAAAACACTATTCGAAACCCGATTAACCCAACTCACTTCATTGGCTTCAGAAAGTCAGGATGAAACAGCTTTCAAGAATAAGCTGAACGATTATCTATTATCCGGTCCTATTTACAATCCTACTGCCGCAAGGCAAATTAAAAGACTGATAGATAACGATGGAAAAACCATTTACGAAGCCTCTACAGAACAGGAGATTAAAATAGAAACCATCTCACTGCTTTGGAAGTTTTTAACGAATCGTATCATCAATGAAGAGATTTCCGTTGATTTATGGATTGACCTGTATCACCAGTTCGACCGGCTTTATCACGAAGAAGAGGAGCTACCTGATGAAAAACAAGTGCAACAGTGGATGAAACGCTGGCCCAGCGGACTGAATGAGGATGTCCGGGCTATCCGCCGACAAAACAAAGAACGTATCATCTCCCTTCTTATCCAGAAAATAGAAAACAGACACGCACCCTCCAGCCGCTACCTTTTTCCTGAAGGAAGCACGGAAGAGGACAAACGCCGGCTGGTCTGTCAATGGTGGAACGAAGCCCGTTTTCATCTGGCAATGGCCGTAAAAAGCCCTACCGAACTGAACCGGATGCTAGGCAACTCCCTGTCCGAAGAAACCTTGCAGCTTTATCACAAAGCACGCAAGAAAGGAATGCCTGTCTTCATCACCCCTTATTATTTGTCATTATTGAATCCTACCGGAAAAGGATATGATGACGAAGCCATACGCAGCTATATCTTGTACTCTTCCCAATTGGTAGAAACTTACGGTAACATCCACGCATGGGAAAAAGAAGATGCAGTAGAGGACGGAAAGCCCAACGCTGCCGGATGGCTGCTGCCGGACGGACACAACATTCACCGCCGTTATCCCGATGTGGCCATTCTTATCCCCGACTCGATGGGACGTGCCTGCGGCGGCCTATGTGCATCCTGCCAGCGCATGTACGACTTTCAAAGTGAACGTCTGAACTTCAACTTCGAGGAATTGAAGCCGAAAGAGAGCTGGGACAAGAGGTTGAGAAAACTGATGGAATATTTCGAGAACGACACTCAGCTCAGGGATATCCTGATTACGGGAGGCGATGCATTGATGAGCCAGAACAAGACCTTGCGCAATATACTGGAAGCCGTCTACAAAATGGCTGTCCGCAAACGGAACGCAAACCTGCAACGCGCCGAAGGAGAGAAATATGCGGAACTGCAACGAGTACGCTTGGGCAGCCGGCTCCCGGTATATCTGCCCATGCGAATCAATGACGAGCTATTGGAAATCTTACGCGAGTTCAAAGAAAAGGCATCTGCCGTAGGAGTCAGCCAATTTCTGATTCAAACGCATTTCCAGACTCCGCTGGAAGTAACACCCGAAGCGCGTGAAGCTATCCGCAAGATACTGGCAGCCGGGTGGACTATCACCAACCAGTTAGTATATAATGTGGCTGCTTCCCGTCGCGGACACACCGCCAAACTGCGCAAAGTATTGAATGGGCTGGGTGTACTATGCTATTACACCTTCTCGGTAAAAGGATTTGAGGAGAATTATGCCGTATTCACACCGAACAGCCGCTCCTTGCAGGAGAAAGAAGAGGAAAAGGTATGGGGAAAACTCTCCGCAGAGCAAGAAAAGGAGTTTTTGAACCTGTTGAGAAACAGTAAAGACCGTGCGGCAGCCGTACAGCGTTTCTGCACCTTCCATCAGATTCCTTTCGTAGCAACAGACCGCAACGTACTGAACCTGCCGGGTATAGGCAAGAGCATGACTTTCGTAACTATCGGTATGACAAAAGAGGGAAAACGGATACTGGAATTTGACCATGACCCAACCCGCCAGCATAGTCCGATTATTCATCAGATGAAAAAAATATACATCAAGGAAAACAAGTCTATCTGGCAATATATGCTGCAATTGCAGGAAATGGGCGAGAAGAAAGAAGAATATGCCAGTCTGTGGAAATATATGGAAGGAGAAACAGAACACCGCTTCCCCTTATATAATTATCCCGATCCGGGATTCCGGATTACAGAAAAGTATAGTCACTTGTCAGTAGTTGATAATAAATCAATCTGCTAATTTGTCAATGTGACAATGTGCTAATGTGCCATGTGGAACAAAGCGTAACCCATTGACATATTAGCACATTGACAAATCAGCAGATTATTCAATTCGTAATCTTGATCCCCACAAAATACGTTCTAGGCTGTGTAGGCCCATAGAAATAACCCGAGTCACGATAACCACCTTTGTCCAAATCCTTTTGGAAAGCATTAAAGATATTCTGCACTCCACCGTTCAATTGCAACTTGATATGGTCATTCAATACAAACGTATAATTCAGTTTCACATTCAAATCAAAGAAATCAGGAGTATGCACCATTTCATCTTTAGCGATATATTGTCCTATATATTCCTCGGGCAATTCTGTCGGTGCGAAATGTGGCACATGCATCCGGCCTGTGTACACACCGGACAAGGAGCAGTCGAAATTCTTGAACGGAGCAGATGTCAATGTGAAATAACCGTAATAGTCAGGAGTACGAGGCATCCGCTTCACCGGCGCTACCTCAGGATTCTCACTCCATGCCTCCAGCTCAGTATATTCGCTGCGCTGCACCGTGAAGCCCACCTGTAAAGCCGCATCACGTCCATGTGCAATCTTTCCGTCCAGATTCACGCCATACACACGTGCCCCGTTACCGTTACGACGCTCCTTCACCTTGTTACCATTCTCGTCATGGCCCATATCCTCCAGTACAAATACGTCATCCAATCCGGTATAGAACCCTTCCAATAACAAATTGGTCTGGAAATGACCGATATTCGCCGTCCAGTCAATGGAGCCGCTGATGCTGTTAGAATGCTCAGGCTTCAGCCCTTCCGCCAACTTGATAAGCACGCCCTCACCTCCTACTGCCGTAACGTGCAAGTCTTCATCATAAGCCTGCGGCGCACGGAAACCGGTGGACCAGGTGATGCGCGCCTGTAGTTTGTCACTGGGCTTATAGAGCAGGTTCAGACGGGGGCTGAAGATGGGATTGTCAATCAGGTTATGGTCATCCAGACGGAACCCTACCAGGAATACAAACTGATTCATTTTCCATTCGTTCTGCACAAAAGCGCTGGCAATGCGCACATCCTGTTTCATATCACGGTGATAACCGGTCATAACATCGTGCAGGGAGTTGTTCTGATACTCCAGCCCGGCGGTAAAAGTAGCAGGAGAGAATAAAACTTTCTCAAAATTACCCACATACATGCCGCCTGCCACCCAAGTCAGATCTTTCGTCTTTCCGTATGCATTCGCATCCTGTTGCGCACCATAATAACTGTTACGGTCGGTATGCTGGATGGAAGAATAGAAAGAAAGCTTATGCTTGTATTCTTTCCAAAACAGATCATAACTCAATCCGCCACTATTGATAACGTGCTTGGTCTGTTCGGTGATATCCGTTTCGTGCGGCTGCAAATCAAATTTATTCCCTCCGCGGCGGAACTCATTCGTGGTATGATATTCCAGACTGATACGGCTGAACTGCGTAGGACGGTAATAGGTGCGCAGCCCGAATGTATTCATATTCAGCTTTCCCAACTCCGAGAAACCGTCCCCGTCCGCATCATACGGATTACGGTTCCGATAAGACTGATACAAAGCGATGCCATACGTATTGTCTTTTGACACCAAAGAGGCATTGGCTCCCATATACTGTTCCCACACCTTGCCGTTCATATTGGACATTGTTGAAGAAACCTGAAATGAATTGTTGATGGGGTCTTTCGTGATGATATTGATGGTTCCGCCCACTGCATTAGCACCAAACAAGGCCGACCCTCCTCCGCGGACAACCTCTATACGCTCTATCATATTCACCGGAATCTGCTCCAAGCCATACACACCGGACAGAGCACTGACTACCGGACGGCTATTGATAAGAATCTGAGAATAAGGTCCTTCCAGCCCATTGATACGCACTTGAGGGAAGCCGCAGTTCTGGCAGTTGTTCTCCACACGCAACCCCGACTGGTAATTCAAGGATTTAGCCAAATCGGTAGAATTCACCGATTCGAACAGCTTGGCATTCATCACATTGACTACCACCGGAGCCACCTTGCGACTTGTCTCATTGCGATTGGCCGATACGACTACCTCGTCCGTCATAATACTTTCGTCACTCATCAAAAAATGAACATCTACCGTGAAGTCGTTACTGACGGTCACTTTCTTTTCCTGTGTCTCATAGCCCAGTAGCTGAACCCTCAATGTGTACTTTCCTGCCGGAACCTTCTTGAAACGGAACTCCCCGTCCTCGTTACTCACCGTACCTTGCCCGGTTTCCACAATCAATATGGTAGCATACGGAAGGCTGTTCTCCGTGCCTTTTTCCACTACATGACCTGAAATCACATTTCCTTCCTTCACAGGATTTACATCTTCTGCATACGCATGGATACCCGCACCCATCACCATGAGCACGAGTAACAGAATATATTGTTTCATCTATTTTTTCTATTACTAAAATGTTTCGGTTTATTCAATTAAAGAATGTGTGCAGCTCTACGGCAAAAGCACATCCGCATCTGTTGAACGGATTATCCGAATGTATCCCGTCAACAGATATACCTTATGTTTCAGCAATAAAAAGGAGGAGCGCGCAAATGGATACATTGCGCACAAAGCACTTTCGCGCGGAAAGTATTTGTCTTGTATTCCAAAACATACAACACAGGACGGAATACAGTCATCTCTGTCTGCCCCCCGGGCTCCAGAGTCTGGATAGTGCTCAGATGAGCAATTGAGATTACCTGTCCTGTGGTATGCGTATGGTGTTTTTCGGACGAAGGATGAGAGTGCACAATCATCACCCCGTTCACAATATGAACGTGGGTAAACAAAGTGATGCTTACCTGATACGTTAAAAACAGCGCCAGCAGTAATAACGGGGCTACTATGTACCTTCTCTTGCTCAACTATTTATTTCTTTTCCTCGCCAAACAACAATTGATAGTCTTTTTTCGCGGCAGGCACAGTCCATTCCTCCGGAATAAACTTCCACTGGTGCATAGCATGAGGATGCAGCACTTTTTCCTGCTCAATATATTGCATCAGATAATAACGCAAATCCTTATCGGTTGCAAAAATAATACGTTTTGCCAAATCTTCCTTGGAAATTCCAGCTCCAAGAGTCAGTAAATCTCCGCCACCGTTCCCACGGTAAGAATTCAAAGCCACTTTATAAACCTTATCCATACTGAAAGGAGTCCCGTCCGACATGCTCTGAATCGTGATTTTCTCTCCTGCCGGCTTGGTCACGTCCACCGTATAATTAATGCCTGCGGCAGAGTCAAAGTTAAAGCTGAAATTCTTGAAATTAGCACGCTTCCCCTTCTCTACCGGCTCCTTGAAAAGCATCAGGTGGTCCTCGGAACTCTTCATCTGATTAGTCCAGATGGCGTATGCCATTTCCAGGAAACCTTTAATTTCCTTGCCCGAAAGTTCCATCACATACAGCATGTTCTCGTACTTGTACAAATTGAACATATCACTCACATAGATGTCTCCTTCTTTAATCTCTGCCCGGAAGGACAACGGAGCACAGAAAGACACTTCAGCACCCGAAATTTCCAATTGCAACTGATGAATCAGGTCTATGAAAGGAGAAGAACCGAAATAAGCATCCTTCGCTGTGATGGTACGTGAAATTGTACCGATTTTACGGGATACAAAGTCATTTACAGCCTTGTATTGAGGGGCAAACTTATCCATAAACTCCCGGCTGACAGGATACTTGTTCATATCCGCCAATCTACCTTCCACCGACTTCTCCACTACTTTCCCGTCTTTCTTTGTTACGGTCAGGGTCACATCCGAAACTACATTGGCATTGTTTGCCGGGTCAATGACCAGCACACTGTCTCCTGCCACATTCTGCACCTTTACACATTCCCTAGTATGGTCGTGCCCCATCAGCACCACATCAAAGCCCGGAACCCGTTTGGCTACATCCATAGAGGCATCTTCCACCACCTGTCCCAACACGTTGCCCGACTTTCCGGCATGAAACAATCCCACAATGACATCAGGATTCTCTTTTTCCTTTATAATCTTCACCCATTTGCGTGCGCAGGGCTCCATTTCCTCAAAATGCAGACCACTCCATAATTTCTCCGGCAACCATGAAGGAATGGCCGGAGTAATCATACCCAGAACCGCTATCCTCACTCCGTCGCGCTCCAACACCTCGTAGGGTTTCAGATAAGGTTTTCCAGTGGCATTGTCTATTATATTAGCCCCCAGTACCGGAAAATCGCACTGTTTTATCCAACGGTCGTACACCGCATGCCCAGTCTCTACATCATGGTTACCCATATTACCTACCACATATCCCATATAATTCATCATATCCGCCGCAACATGAGTAGACACGGTATCCATAAAATTATAATAGTAAGCTGTAGGCTGACCTTGCAGGATATCCCCATTATCCATCAACAGGCAATTATCCCCATATTTCTCACGCTGTTCTTTCACAAAGGAATGAACACGGGCAAGACTTCCACTCCATTCTTTCCGTTCGATAAAGTTATACGGAAAGAAATTCCCGTGCACATCACTGGTTTCTATAATCTTGATAACCACTTCTTCCTGATTATTGGATGCAGACAACTGCATACCTGCCCACAACAGCAGGGCACTGATACATATTCTATATTTCATTTCTCTATTCTTTATTCTTTTTTAGTCAAAGGATGCGTGAATACAAACCGGGCGCCTTCGGTATAATCCTTGTCCACCCATATCTTACCTCCCAGATTCTCGATTATCAGCCTGCTAATGGCCAATCCCAGCCCCGTACCTTGGGAATATTCATTCAATTTCTCGAAACGTTCAAATACCTTTTCACTCTTATCGGGCGGAATACCGCAACCGGTATCCGACACTGACAATTCCAACTGCTGATGCTGTTTGTCTATGGCAACCGTCAGTTTGATAGAACCGGACGGAGTAAATTTTGCGGCATTGGACAGCAAATTAATCAACACCTGCTTCAGACGCTGGGCATCCGTCTTGACAACCAGCGAAGGCACAGGAGTTTCAAACAGAAACAAAGCACTGGTCTTGCGTCCATACTCCACTGTAGACAAAGCCGTCTGACACAACTCTACCACATCACATTCTTCCCATACGAATTTTATCCTTCCGGATTCCATGCGCGAGATGTCCAGAATATCATTTATGAGGTGCAACAACAAATCGGAATTCTTCTGAATGATATCACAATACTGCTCTTTCTCGGCAGGAGAGGAATCATCACTGACCAACACGCTGGAAAATCCCACAATGGCATTCAAGGGAGTGCGTATTTCGTGACTCATATTGGCCAGAAAAGCCGTCTTCAACCTGTTGGATTCCTCCGCTTTCTCCTTGGCTACCAGCAGTTCCTCGCCGGATACTTCCAGATTATGTTTCAAGTGGTTGATACGGATAATATAATATATGGCTATCAAGAAACAGGCTATCAGGAACATGAACGCCGAAACAACCCCTATGACCCAATATTTATACTGCTCATAAAACGAAGGAGTCTTGTTCACCAACACCGCTCCCTGAGGAAGATTCAATGAATCCAATTTGAATTCATGCAAACGCTTTATATCAAAAGTATAGTTTCCGGGAATAGTCAACAAGTCCACCCCTTCTCTATCCCCTTTATCCAAAAAATCATAAGTAACCGCGCCTATATTCTTTCCTACCGCATGGTACTCGGGAGTATATCCTCCCAATGCCCAATGTCCCAGCCCCACAGATGCAATAGTAAACACAGGCAGGGTGGGATTCGCATCGCGCAGCATATAAGTCGTATTACCAATAACATAACTCTCCGTACAGTCTACACGCCATGTTCCCAATAACACACACGTATTTTGAGGCAACCTGCGCATCCTTTCACTCACTTCCATAAAGGTTTCCGTACGGCCGTCCAGCCAAATTGTTTCTAAATCGGGGTACTTCTTCATCTCCTTTTTAACCAAGGCTTGCATAGACAACCCGCCATAGGTATTATCCGATATAAATGCCACACGGCGCATATCAGGATAAAAACGACGCATCAGCTTTATGTTTTTATCGACATCATATTCATATACATAACCGGCAACAATATTATAATCACTGAAATCCGTATAAATATTCTTACTTTCAGGTTCCCATACCCGCGTGTCGATACTATCATCGGGCAATACCAGTCCGTTGACACTGACCATGCCACAGATAGACGGAGTCTTTTTAGCTATCTCCGTGTCTTGTGAGATATAAGCCGACCATGCCTCCTGCCCCAACAATATAACCAGTGACGGACGGTTTTTCCCCTTATACTTACCAAGGATGGAGGCCATACGCGATTTCCACAGATAGGCCTCGGACAAATTCTTGCAGTTCATACTCTCTATGATCGGAGTATACTTGCCGCCACGCTGTCTGTATTCATCCATAAAAGCAGACAGGTTGTCAGAAATACTACGCGTTTCGGGATTATAAGAAGTGACAATAAGGATAGGCCCTTCCGAGGTCGTTTCCGCCTTCACAGGACACAGAGCAACCACAGGAAGCAGCAGGACTAATAGCATAAAAAACCTGAATATGATTGCCAATCCCCTCATTTCCTTTAGAATAATTTCTAAAAATTCGCTGCAAAGATAATAAAATAAAAACAGAACACAACCAATTGGCATGTATTTTGTTTCTCTTAAAGCAGATGAAATTTAACAAATATATAATATGGCTTACATAGACTATTACAAAGTATTGGGAGTGGACAAAAGCGCCACCCAAGATGATATCAAGAAGGCTTTCCGTAAGCTGGCCCGCAAATACCATCCTGACTTGAATCCGAATGATCCTGGAGCCAAAGATAAGTTTCAGGAGATAAATGAAGCCAACGAAGTACTGAGTGACCCGGAAAAACGTAAGAAATACGACGAATACGGGGAACACTGGAAACATGCCGACGAATTTGAAAAACAAAAGCAACAATATGGAGGTGCTGGTGGATTCGGAGGGTTTGGCGGAGCCGGAAGCGGATTCGGTACGGACGGTAACGGCAGTTACTGGTATTCCGGCAATGGAGGAGAAGAATTCACCGGTGCACATTTCGGTGGCAGCGCAGGTGGTTTCTCTGATTTCTTTGAAGAACTGTTCGGGCATCGTGGCGGTGCAAACGGCGGACGAAGCGCCGGATTCCGTGGACAGGACTATAATGCTGAATTACAACTTTCATTGCGTGAAGCCGCCGAAACACACAAACAAGTGCTTAATGTAAACGGAAAGAACATACGTATCACTGTTCCGGCAGGTATAGCCAACGGACAGACTATCAAATTGCGTGGTCATGGTGCACCGGGGGTAAACGGTGGTCCTGCAGGCGATCTGTACATCACCTTTGTCATTCCAGACGATCCTGTATTCAAACGTCTGGGAAATGATTTATATATCCATGCTCCGCTTAGCCTCTACACCGCCGTACTGGGTGGTGAAGAAACCGTGGACACACTGAACGGCAAGGTAAAACTGAAAGTAAAACCTGAAACCCAGAACGGAACCAAAGTCCGTTTGAAAGGCAAAGGCTTTCCTGTTTACAAGGAAGAAGGCAAATTTGGCGATCTGATAGTAACTTATAATGTCACCATTCCTAGCAACCTGACCGAACATCAGAAAGAGCTGTTCCGCCAATTAAAAGATAGTAGCAATTAAAAAAAGAGAAGGATTATGCAGACCGATTTAATTATTATCAACGATTTTTGCGACCGTTGCCATGTGGACCCGTCGTTCATTATGGAACTGGAAGAAGACGGACTGATCGAAGTCCGGGTGATTGACGAGGAACGCTACCTCCCCACATCCCAACTAGCGGAACTGGAGCGTTACACGCATTTATATTATGACTTGTCCATCAATATTGCAGGAATCGACGCCATTCACCACATGCTGGAACGTATAGAACTTCTGCAACAGGAAGTGCGTTCATTAAGAAACGAACTGGAATTCTACCGCTAAAATCCGTGTCCGGAGAGGGAAAGCGAAAACTGCACCCACTTCTCTTTCCGGCACTGTTCATTTACTTTTATATTTCTGTTTTTACCGTTGTTTCTATACGATAAGCAGGAGTGCCGAACCGAGCATCACCGATTCTCTTCTCATTATTATATATACCAAGAAAAAGTAATGGGCTGTTCCGCTCTTTCTTCGTTTTTCCATTTATTTTCTTACTTTTTTCCGCTTTATTATCCTACGTTTAACCTAAAATCACTATCTTTGTAGACTTAAAAGCAGCCGGCCGGTCTGCCGCTGACGCCGTAAGGCGAAAGAGGAAAGTCCGGGCAACGCAGAGCATCCTACTTCCTAACAGAAAGCCATCTGCGAAGGTGGAGTAACGTAGAAGAAAACAACCGCCACAATTCCTACGGGAAACGGGGTAAGGGTGAGAAGGTGGGGTAAGAGCCTACCAGCCGCATGGTGACATGACGGGCTGTACGTCTTAGGAGTTGTAAGGTCATGTAAACCGACATTATGAGGGTTGCTCGCCCCACGTCGGAGGGTAGACCGCTAGAGCCTGTTGGTGACAACAGGCGTAGATAAATGGCAGGCACTTCGCCGCAAGGCGAAGAACAGAACCCGGCTTACAGGCCGGCTGCTTTTTTTTCATATATCCTAATGAAGAGCTTATGAGTACCATGAACAAGGAAAAACTGAAAGGTCTGCAATCGTTTCTCAAAGATGATATATGGCGGGTGACAGAAGACGAGGTTAGCAAATCCCGAGGAATACTCTATAATGCAATAAAAATCGCTACTCTTTCTGTTCGTGAATTCACTCAGGGACGTATTTTGAATAAAGCATCCGCACTGACATACAGCACCCTGCTTTCTATTATTCCCATTCTGGCCATTTTATTCGCCATCGCACGCGGTTTCGGCTTCTCCAACCTGCTGGAAACCCAATTCCGTAGCGGTCTTGAAGGACAGAGTGCGGCTGCCGAAACCATTCTTGGCCTGATTGACTCCTATCTGGTGCACGCCAAAAGCGGAATTTTTATCGGAGTGGGTCTGGTGATGTTGTTCTGGACCATTCTGAGCCTGACCTATAACATAGAACGTACCTTCAATTATATATGGCAAGTGAAGAAGCCCCGTACACTGTATCGCAAAATGACGGATTATTTCTCCATCCTGCTCTTACTGCCCCTACTTATCGTACTTTCCAGCGGTCTTACCATCTTTATGTCCACCATGGTGAAAAACATGGAGGACTTCGTATTACTGGCACCCCTGATGAAATTTCTGGTACGCCTGATCCCTTTCATCCTGACTTGGGCCATGTTTACGGGACTGTTCGTCTTTATGCCCAATACTAAAGTGAAACTGAAGTATGCCATCATTCCGGGTATCATCGCAGGCACAGCCTTTCAGGCTTTTCAATACTTGTATATCGGCAGTCAGATATGGGTATCAAGGTACAATGCAATCTATGGTAGCTTCGCCGCCATTCCTATGTTCTTGTTATGGGCGCAAATTTCATGGGGAATCTGCCTGTATGGCGCAGAACTTTGCTATGTGGCACAGAATCTTCGCAACTACAGTTTCAGCAAAGAAACGGCAAATATCAGCCGCCGTTATCACGACTTTCTGTGTATCCTCATCATGTCTCTGATATGCAAGCGCTTTGAGACGGAAGAGGCTCCTTATACCGCCGAGACACTCAGCGACGAACATAAAATCCCGATAAGGCTCACCAAGAAAATCCTGTATGAACTACAGGACATGCACATGATTTATGAAACTGCTATGGACGGTGACGATGAAAGCATAGGCTATTTGCCGTCAGTAGATATCAACCGGATGAACGTGGCTATGCTGCTGAACAGACTGGACATAGCCGGAACGGAAGCCTTCAAAATAGACAAAAAGCGATACAGCAGTTCTTGGGAGGCGCTGGCAAATGCCCGTGAAGAATATTATAAAAGCACCAGCAAGATATTGCTGAAAGATTTATAATTCTGATATTCGATTTTACCACAGGTTGCACAGATTCTTTTTTGCTCAAAAGCCGATGCGGATAATTCCGGATTTCCACAAAGAAGTTTCTTTCATCTTCAACAATCATCTGTGTAACCTGCGGTAAAAGAATCAGGAGAACTGCATCATGCGGCTTAAATATTTGCCGATGATATCAAACTCTATATTCACAATGCTTCCCACTTTAAAAGTATGGAAATTGGTATGTTCGTAAGTATAAGGAATGATGGCAACCTGAAAAGTATCCTCCGTAGGGTTACAAACGGTCAGACTCACACCATTCACCGTAACTGAGCCTTTGTCCACCGTGATGTAGCCGCGCTTTGCCATTTCCTTGTCAAACGCATATCTGAAAGTAAAATACCAGCTCCCTTCAGCATCCTTTATATCCATACATTCGGCAGTCTGATCCACATGTCCTTGCACAATATGACCGTCCAGCCGCCCGTTCATCATCATGCTGCGTTCCACATTCACTTTATCTCCCACTTTCAGCAAGCCGATGTTGGAACGCTCTATCGTTTCTTTCATGGCGGTAACCGTGTACGTTCCATCCTGTAAACTGACTACAGTCAGGCACACACCGTTATGAGAGATACTCTGGTCTATTTTCAGTTCGTCCACAAACGAACATTTCAAGGTGAGGTGCAGATTTTCCTGCTCCTTTACAATACGCACCACCTCCGCATATTCTTCTACAATCCCTGAGAACATAAGTTTTAGTCTTTAATTAAGTTTCGAGAACAAAGATAGAACAAAAAACACAAATATTCGAAACTTACCGACGGTTAATGACAAATGACCGGCAATTCGTCGCTAACCTGCCTTTTTTACATATTCAGAACAAAAACAGAGTGCCCAATTCTTTTTTATTATATATTTGCACTTTATACTTTGCAAACTTATTAAAAACAAACCATGGACAGCACAAAGATTGTTGGTGAAAAAATAAAATCACTACGTGAAACAAAAGAAATCAGTGTGGCCGAACTGGCCGTACGCTCTGGCCTTGCCGAAGAACAAATAGAACGAATAGAGAATAATGTAGATCTTCCTTCATTGGCTCCCCTCATCAAGATAGCCCGCGCGTTAGGGGTACGTCTGGGCACTTTTCTGGACGACCAGGAAGAACAAGGAGCAGTAATCTGCCGGAAACAAGAGAGTGAGGATACCATCAGTTTCTCGAACAATGCAATGGACCTGCGTACACATATGCGCTACCACTCACTGTCAAAATCAAAAGCGGACAGGCATATGGAACCATTCATCGTAGACGTGGAACCGACGGAGGAAAGCCACTTCTCACTCTCCTCGCATGAAGGTGAAGAGTTTATCTATGTCATGGAAGGCGCCGTCGAAGTATGCCACGGTAAAAAATGCCATCTGATTAAAGCCGGAGACAGTATTTATTATGATTCTATCGTTCCGCACCACGTACACGGATATCAAGGACAAGCCGCCAAAATATTGGCTGTTATCTATACTCCTATTTGATTTATGATGGAATTAAGCACGAGAACCTTGGGTGACTGGCTTGAACATTGGGCCCTCACCACTCCCGATAAAGAATATATCGTATATTCCGACCGCAATCTGCGCTTCACCTGGAAACAATTTAACGAGCGTGTAGACCACATGGCCAAAGGACTGCTCGCCATCGGCGTGAAACGGGGAACCCATGTAGGAATCTGGGCGGGTAATGTGCCCGACTGGCTGACCTTTCTGTACGCTTGCGCCAAAATCGGCGCCGTGGCCGTAACAGTAAATACCAACTACAAACAGGCAGAACTGGAATACCTCTGCCAGAACTCGGATATGCACACGCTGTGTATCGTAAACGGAGACCGTGGCAATGACGACTATGTAAATATGGTCTACGCCATGCTGCCCGAACTAAAGACCAGCCAGCGCGGATATCTGAAGAGCAAACGTTTCCCCTGCATGAAGAACGTGATTTACATCGGCCCCGAAAAATACCGGGGTATGTACAACACCGCCGAAATTCTGCTTCTGGGATGCAACATAGACGATGACGAGCTGCTGGAAGCAAAAGCGAAGGTGAACTGCCACGACACGGTGAACATGCAGTACACTTCGGGCACAACCGGTTTCCCCAAAGGAGTCATGCTCACCCATTACAACATCAGCAACAACGGTTTCCTGACGGGTGAGCACATGAAATTCACTTCCGATGACAAACTATGTGTCTGTGTACCCCTGTTCCATTGCTTCGGAGTGGTATTAGCCACCATGAACTGCCTTACACACGGATGCACGCAGGTGATGGTGGAACGTTTTGACCCGCTGCTGGTACTTGCCTCCGTCCACAAGGAACGCTGCACGGCCTTGTACGGGGTTCCTACCATGTTCATTGCCGAGCTGAACCATCCCATGTTTGATATGTTCGATATGTCCAGTCTGCGCACCGGCATTATGGCAGGCTCACTCTGTCCGGTGGAACTGATGAAACGTGTGGAAGAGAAAATGTTTATGAAGGTCACCAGTGTATACGGGCTTACAGAAGCTTCTCCCGGCATGACAGCCTCCCGCATCGACGATTCGTTTGATGTACGCTGCAACACGGTGGGCCGTGATTTCGAGTTTACGGAAGTAAAAGTGATCGATCCGGAAACTGGCGAGGAATGTCCCATAGGCGTACAAGGCGAGATGTGCAACAAAGGGTATAACACCATGAAGGGGTATTACAAAAACCCCGAAGCAACCGCCGAAGTGATAGACCGGAACGGCTTTCTCCACTCAGGAGATCTGGGAGTGAAAGACGAAGAAGGTAATTATCGTATCACAGGACGGATAAAAGACATGATTATCCGTGGCGGAGAGAATATCTATCCACGGGAAATAGAAGAGTTCCTGTATCAGATGGAAGGAATAAAAGATGTACAGGTAGCCGGTATCCCCTCCAAGAAATACGGAGAAGCGGTAGGCGCATTCATTATCTTGCACGAAGGGGTGGAAATGAACGAATTCGATATACGTGACTTTTGCGACGGCAAGATAGCCCGTTACAAAATTCCTAAATATATCTTCTTTGTTGATGAGTTCCCCATGACGGGCAGCGGAAAGATACAGAAATTCAAGTTAAAGGATGTGGGATTGGAGTTATGCCGGAAGCAAGGCATCGAGATTATTTAATTCAGCCTGCCTCTTGCATTAAAAATGCAGAATTAAGTTACACAGTCACGGAGAGGAATACATTGCACGGATTCTTCTCTGTGGTTCTGTATCGGATATCGGAACCGGACAGCAGATGTACTCCTCACGTTACTCCATAAAAAAAGGAGCAACGCCTTGCTCCAACCTTTTGTTAACCTTAAATCTAATACTATGAAAAACACACATGCAAATATACACACTTTCCTGCTATCTGCAAATTTAAGGAAGCGTTAAGAAGAAATTATAGAATTGTTTAATAAAAGCAACAACTCCTTTAACATTTCAAGTTAAAGTGAATGGTTTCTTTTAACAAAACAAAAAGGCTGTCCCGTAAGGAACAACCTTTCTATATTTTTTATAGTAGACGCTTCTACTTCAGATGCAACTACTTCTCTCAAGCCGATTGCAATCTTCAACCTTTAATCTAATACTATGAAAAACACATTTATATAACACGGCGGCAACAAGAATTGTTCAACCGCAAGTCATTAATAAATGTTTAAATCCCTAACTATACCTTTTCTTCCTTTGGCAAGACCGAATGCCAAGGAATTCCGTCTACAGTAGAAAGGTCCTTGCCAGACTCTATCAAACCACTGATTACATAATCTCTGGCAGTAGGATTCTGGAACGGATACAATCCAAACTCGGGAAGAACAGAAACAAAATGTTCCATGATTTCCGCTTGGATAGATTCATAACTAGGCCAGTTCTTATTGGACGAGAAACAATAAATTTGTACGGGCAGACCATTCTCCGTAGGAGCCAACGTGCGCACCATCAGCAACAGGTCCTTACTGATAAAAGGATGGCGCTTCAGATAGAGAGTCATATAAGCACGAAGCAGCCCTACATTCGTATCGATGGTTCCATTTACCAATCCGGCCGGATTGTCAGTATTCGCTACTTTTCCTTCAGCCGCCTGTTTCTGCTTTTCTGTGATAAAGTCGGCCAAATCAGCATCAAACTTCTTCATTTTCTCCAAAAATTCAGGAGTACAGGGTTGTATGTAATCCAGTTTCAATGCATACTCGCGCATAATACGCCGCCCGCCCGATTCAGTCATCCCACGCCAATTGATAAATGAACCGGAGACTAATGAATAAGGAGGTATAGTGACAATAGTATTATCGAAATTCTGAACCTTCACAATGTTCAGAGTGATATCCATCACCACCCCATTCACATTATTCTGCGGCATCTCAATCCAATCGCCGATATGCACCATATCATTCTCGGAAAGCAGTACCCCCGCCACAAAGCCAAGGATGGTATCTTTGAAAATCAACATCAGTACGGCAGCAAAAGCACCCAGTCCGGTAATCAGGTTGAGAGGCGACTTATTAATCAATATGGAAATGATGACAATGATGGCAACACACGAAAAAATCACTTGAAAGATCTGTATGAAACCTTTCATCGGACGATTCTGTAACTGCTCCTTGTTCATCAGCACATTACCTACCGAGTTTAACACGGCATTGACCGAAAACAACAAAGCGATAAAGAAATAAATCCAAGTGATTTTTTCACTGACAGTAAACCAAGTAGAACGATAATCGAACACAAACGGCAACAAAGCGGATATAATAAGCGGCGGAATGACCGCAGACATTTTCCGCAAGGCATTGTATTCTATCAGCGAACTTAAAAAACTGATATTTTTATATTTCAACACCTTCCGTGTGAAACGCACAGATAAATAATGAAAAACAGCTCCTACAGCAAAAGCAATAACCACAATCAGGATCAAGAAAATAATCTCATCCAGTTCATTCAACCTATCGCGCGGGATGCCTATCCATGATAGAAAACTCTTAATCCAAGTCAATAAAATTCGGGCAAATTCGTTTGTACTCATAATTATCGTCTTTTTACTTATAGAACCATCTATAAAAACATTTGTTTAGCTGAGGGATGAAAAATCCTCCCCCAGCCTGTCCGGAAACGGTTTCCTGCTTTCCTTTTACTCTGTCATTCCAGCGTAACAAGAATCTTTCAAGGAATCGGCGAAGTAAACCAAGAAGTCAAACAAATCTATTTATCGAATATACCATCTTTCGCACTGGCTGTAGACGGCACCCCAACATAACCTCCCAATTACAATTAGAAACCCCAATTGTCTTCGTATTCGAGAAACCAAGACCTATCCCTGCTTTATCCACATCCACGTTATCAAAAGTCACGTTATAAATAGGCTTCTCCTCTGTGCCTTGAAGCACCAATGCAGCTACATTCACCTTTTTGCATTTCAAATCCTTTACATAAATATCATGCACCTCAGTAAAATAATGGTTATCCATCCCCTCGCCTGCATACATGGAAGTTACGCGTACAAAAAGGGTTAACATGACTTTTTAACCGGTTCAATCTTTCCGCTGCCATGAAGCCCAAAGGGCGGAGAAACTGAGAAAAAGTAATAGCCCGCCAGCGGAATTAAACAACAATGTATTGCATCTGTTCCTGTTGCATAAACCTTTTCTCTTTCCAGATTAAACCTTTTTATACGGATGTATTCTATCTCCATAGCCTTTGGAGTTATCTC
>CAUAWO010000043.1:0-19056 GCA_958432865.1 Bacteroides stercoris | reverse complement strand
TAATTTATTCAGAGACAGGTCGATTATGTGTTCTTGTCCTTTTTGGGTGACGGCAAAAGTTATTTTATTTTCAGAATAGAAATAGGCTATGTCCGTTACTTGAAGAGACCAGAAACGGTCGGCTCCATAAATAAGGAAGCGTGTACGGTAACGTCTTTCTTTATGTTGCAGGGTATCCAGCAATGTATCCAGATATTCTTGGGGGCGGGAGATTCCTTTGTTTTGTAAAGTTTCGTATTTGATGATGGCATCGAGCAGACGTGTTTCGTCGATGGGTTTCAGTATATAATCTATGCTATTTACTGTAAATGCGCGGATGGCATATTGGTCGTAGGCAGTTGTAAAAATAATTATAGAGGAAGGATGCACGGCCGAAAGGAAATCGAATGCGTTTCCATCTGCCAATTGGATATCGAGGAAGATCAGGTCGGGTTGTGGATTATCTTTAAACCAAGCCACAGCTTCGTCCACACTGCCCGGTATAATGGTCAGTGTCCATTGCGGGCGCAGACGGGTAATCATGGAATGTAACAAACGTGCTGCTGGCACTTCATCTTCTATAATGATTGCGTTTAGTTTATTCATATGCTAAAGGTACTTTTACGGTAAACAAATTGTTTGCTTTAGTGACAATGATTCCTTCGCCGAGCAGTAGTTTGCAACGGTTGGAAAGATTATTCAATCCTACTCCCGAAGAGGTGTCATTACTCTTTTTAGGTTGGATAGGGTTACTTACTGTCAGGTAATAATTTTCAATTTCTATATTAATTTGCATAGGCTTGTTTGAGGTGATGGAATTATGCTTGATGACATTTTCTACCAGCAGTTGCAAAGTTAGTGGCGGGAGCATGGCTTCAGGATAGTCTTCGGGAAGATGACATTTGTAACTGATGCAATTTCCTAATCGGACTTCGTGAAGAAAGAGGTAGGATTTCATAAATTCCAATTCTTCGCTTAAAGGTACCAAGACTTTATCTTGACTTTGAAGGACATAGCGGTAAACGCTGGACAGATGCTTAGTGAAGCGGACTGCATTGGCGGGATTGTATTCTATTTCTGCAATCAGCGTGTTAAGACTGTTGAACAGAAAGTGTGGATTGAGTTGGTTTTGCAGGGCGGTGTAACGGGCTGTGTTATTTTCTTTTTGAAGTTCGGCAGCTTCTTGTTGCAGTTTTAATGTGTTCTGAATAGAACGGTTAGATAAAAGTAGTCCTACAATAACTAACTCCACCAACCATACCAGAAAGAGGATGCGCCAGCCGCCATTTGGGAAAATAAATATGTTGTAGGAACCTACCAGAAGTTTTCCGACAATCAATAAACTATAATTCAAAAGAAAGAACAGAAGAGTTACGGCTATATAAATGGTAATAATTTTCCAACGTTTGCGGATATTCAATGCATATTGACTGTTTAGCCAGGAACTGAGCCGCAACGTTGAGTAGCCAAGAATATTGAAGGCTGTGATGAAGAAGATAAAAGCACCTTTGGAAAATAGCATATCTGCCACATGGGGTGACAAATCGGAATAATTGGCTAGAAGAAGATAGGAAAATGCTCCTAGTCCGGAGAATAAAAGGCCATATAATGTAACATTCCATTTCATGTGAACAAAGCTACAATATTTTACAGAATAATCATAGACTGGAGAGGTGTTAAATTAATATTTTCCATTCACTATAGGTACGGATAAATTCCGTTCCTTGGTGAATGGAAGAATATGCTTTTCATGATGGTTGGTTTTATCTAATATTTGTTTAAAGCTTTCAGCAATGCGGAATAGTGTCCTTGTGCAGAAACTTTGGCTTGTACATAGTTGGTTTGTGAAATCTGCCGATAGTTTTGTGCCTCTATCATTTCCACTATTGATACTTTCCCCTCTGTATATCTTTCCAATGCCATTTGTTCGTTTTTGCGGGCTTTTTCCAATGAGTTTCTAGTTAATTGTACTTGTTCCATTGCTTGAGACAAGGATACACGGGCTGTCTGCACTTCCAGATTTACATGGTCACTTACTTGGTGCAGATTATCAGTCGCGGCACCGATCTGGAAAGAGGCTGCCCGTTTTTCGTTGCGTCGTTTCCCCCATTCAAAAATAGGTACAGATAACTTAGCATAAACGGCATAGTTGGGATCAAGGTCGGATTTAAAGTTATATCCTGGTGAAGAGTAACTTCCTTCTATGCCGACATACAGTTGCGGTTTATATTTTGAGTCAGTCAGTTTCTTTGAGCTTTCGGCTATGCCTATTTGGTCGTATGCTATTTTTAGTTCCGGTCGGTTAGAACCGTCTTGCTTCCATAACTGCTCATTCATTACGATGGAAGGAATGGTATCTTCCACTTCCGTTATTTCATGAAGTGCCGTGCCAATCAGTGAATTAAGTGCCATTCTTCCTGTTTCCAAACTGCTTTTTGCTTGGAGTAATTGGTATTCGGCTTCATTTAGTTTTACTTCTGCCATAAGCAAGTCTTGCGGGTCAACTAGTCCTGCTTCGACTCGCTCACGGATAGTTTTGGTGAGTGAGGCGATAGAGTTTCGATAGTCGGTAGCAACTTGCAGAAGTTCGGCACGGGCTACGGTATTCCAGTATTGCATATCGGTTTGGTAGCACAGGGCGGAACGAAAGTATTCCGCCTGATGTGCTGCCAGACTATGTTGATGTTTTGCCATCCGGATGGTTTCCAGCAGACGCCCGCCTGTATAGACCGGCTGTAATAGGGTAAGTGAGGCACCATATTTCATGTCCTTGCCTTCGAACGTCAGTGGGTTTTGCATACTGGGCAAGTCCAGAGTGAGCTGGATGGGGTTGCCGGTATATTGAAAGTTGGCGTCACCCGAAAGTTTGGGACGCAAATCTTTTCGGGCGGCTTTTTCCAGTTCGATACTTGCAGAGATGTGTTTATCCGCCGCCTTCAGGTCGTGGTTGTATTCCACAGCCATCGACCTGTACTTTTCCAATAAATCACTTTGTTGGGAGAAAGTAGCGGACGGAACACTAAAAATAAAGATAAACAGTATATTAATTCTTTTCATAGGATGCATATTTAGAATTACTCTTAATTTTATAAAACATGGCATATAATGCCGGGGTTACGAATAACGTTAGCAATGTGGCAAACGTCAGTCCGAAAATAATAGTGGCTGCCATACCGCCGAATGCTATATCGAACAATAACGGAACCATTCCTAAAATAGTAGTGGTCGCTGCCATAAGTACAGGTCTTGTTCTTGACACTGTAGCTTCTATGATGGCGGTATAAGGTGCGATTCCATTTCGGCGCTGTATATTTATTTCATCCAGTAACACAATCACATTTTTAATAATCATACCTAATAATCCCAGCCATCCGGCGATGGGGAAGAAGCCGAAATCGAATCCGGTGAGCAGCATACCTATGGCAACCCCGATAAGGGAAAGGGGAAGGATACACAGGATAATGACCGGTTGTCTGAAGTTACCGAATAATGCTACAAGAATTACAATGAGCATCAGAAAAGCCAAAGGAAAGAACTTGGCAATGGCCTGCATCGCTTCGCCTTGGTCTTTGTATTGGGCATCCCAGAAGAAGGTATATCCTTCGGGCAATTCTATTTCTTCTATCTCTTTTCGTATTTCTCCGTGTACTTCCGCCATGGTGTGTCCCGGTTTTACTCCACACATGGCTGCCATGGATAACTGACGGTTATAAGTACGTATTTGCGGAAATTCCCAAGTGGTTTCAATTTTTTCCGTTACTTGTGACAGAGGTGCCGAATGCTCCCCGTTCCAAACAGAGAAATCCCCTAAAGATCGCTCGTCTGTAATATGAACCCCTTCCGATTTTAGTAATACAGGTACTTTCTTTTCATTATCCCGATAAATTCCTACAGGAGTTCCATCACTGATAGACTTGACGGATTGCATCATTTGTGCTTTGGTGATACCCAGTGCTCCGGCTTTTACCGGATCGTAAACAGGGCGGATCATTAAACTCATGTTGCCCCATTCGTTGCGGGCGTCCGCTACTTTGGGATTGCGGCGCATGATTTCTATTGCTTTCCCTGCCAGTGAATCTAGTACAGCAGGATCCGGTCCTAGAAAACGGGCTTCGATGACGGCTTCTGTCAAAGGGCTAAGCTCGAATTTGTTCACTTTTATCAGGGGTTCGGGATATTTCTGGCGAATGGAGTCTTGCAGTAGCGCATGTAATTCCTTTGAATCTTTGGAGGTCTTGCATTTTACCAGTATTTGTGCATAATTGGATTGAGGACCGAAAGATACATTGGATAAATAATAGCGGGGTGGCGTGCGACCTATGTAGGTAGAAACCATTTCTGTTTCTTCGTGTCCGCGTATATAGTCTGCCAGACTGCTTGCCATGCGGTCTGTTTCGTTAATGTTTGTTCCTTCGGGCAGCCACATATCTACGGTAAAGTATTGTTTTTCCAGTGCGGGTACGAATACTTTAGGAATAAATTTGAAACTCCAGGCAGAGAGTATCAGCATAATGGCCAGTGAGCCGATGGTGACCGACCGGTGGCGGAGCACCCAATGTAAAGCATTGCGGAAACGGTTGTAATATTTTCCGTCAAACAGTGCCGCTTTCAGTTCCTCGGGACGTGGGCGGCGGACAAATTCCTGTATAAAGAAAGGTGTCTGTGTCAGTGCGAACACCCAGCTGAACATCAGGGATACTCCGATAACCACGACTAATGAGGATAACAGTTCACCTGTGATATGTGGTGAATAATAGATAGGAAGGAAAGTAAGAATAGCGATTACGGTTGCTGCCAACAAGGGCAGGGCGGTAGTCGAGCAAGCCTGCATGATGGCTACACGTTTCCGCATTCCACGCTCCATATTGATTAAAGCGGAGTCTGACACAACAATGGCATTGTCTACCAACATCCCCATGGCGATAATGATGGCGGCCAGTGACATTCGCTGGAGTGCGATGCCGCAAGCCATCATGACAATGAGAGTGGCGAAGATGGAAAAAATCAGTCCGCTACCTATCAGCGTGCCATTCTTGAACCCGATGAAAAATAATAGAATGGCTATAACAGTTAAAACGGAAATGATGAGATTCAAGACAAAGCCTTGATTGGCAACGGCTGATTCATATCCTTGATCGTAGATAGAGGTCAGTTCATATCCTTCAGGCATGGATTGGGATAATTCGTCAATGCGTTTTTTCACAGCTTCTGCCATATCCACTACATTTCCGGTGGGGACGGTGGAGATGGCAATACCTATGGCCGGATTACCGTCAATGCGCATCAGATTGCTGGCAGGTGTCTGATAACTTTCTTCTATTTGTGCAATGTCGGCAAGGCGGAAATGTTCACCGGAGCGTGATACGATAGTCAGGTTTCTTATATCATCTAATGAATAAAAATTTCCAGTGGATTCAATGCGCAGCCGATTTTGTCCGGCATCAATACCTCCGGCATCCACCACTTTGTTTTGTGCTTCGAAAGCGCGGGCTATATCCGAGGTCGTAATTCCGCTTTGTGCCATGACGGATGGGCTGACAGATACGTCAATGGTAGGTGTCTGTATTCCGTAGATTTCTATTTTAGCAACATCTTTTATTTTCAATAGTTCGTTTTTGATAATCTTGGCTTCGTCTTCCAGTTCCCGATAGGTATGGCTCTTTCCAGTCAGTCCATAGAAAACTCCCAATACATCTCCAAAATCATCGTTAACAACAGATGGACCTGCTCCGGCGGGAAGTTTGCTTTGTACATCATTTACTTTACGGCGTAATTTGTCCCAAAGTTGTTGCATTTCGTCTGCCCGGATTTCCTTTTTTACATAAACGGTTATTTTTGAAAGTCCTGTTCGGTTTTCTGTTTTCAGATAATAAAGTTCACCAAGAGATTGGATGGATTCTTCCAGAACATCTGTTACTTGAGATTGTACCTCGGAGGGGGATGCTCCGGGATACGGAGTCAGTACGAGTGCTTGTTTGATGGTAAAGGGGGCGTCTTCCAGTTTTCCCATTTTGATATAGGAGAACAGCCCACCGGCCAATATCAATACCAACAGCAAGATAGTGACTGCTTTCTTCTGTAGAAAATATTTTACGAGTTTCATGATTGTTTATT
The DNA here is from genome assembly GCA_958432865.1 of Bacteroides stercoris. Lineage (GTDB taxonomy): Bacteria > Bacteroidota > Bacteroidia > Bacteroidales > Bacteroidaceae > Bacteroides > Bacteroides stercoris_A. The sequence continues at coordinate 12,963 of CAUAWO010000043.1, read as the reverse complement.
TCTGTGATATTATTCGTTTTCTACACTTATTTTCATTCCATCCGATAGGAAGCGGAGCCCACTGTTTGCTACAGTTTCATCAGGATACAAGCCTTCGGTGATAGATACATAACCGTTTGGCAATAGATCCCCTTTCTTTACTTTTCTCTTAGTTACTTGTTGGGTTTTGGAATTTACTACCCATAAATAATCTCCTTCTGTAGGGCGATGGCAAAGGGCTGTTTGAGGGATGGCTGCTCCTTGGGAAAGAGTTGAAACGGAATGGGTATTTAGGCTTGCTTTACCAGACATACCTGCCAGTAATTTCCCTTCTTTATTGGGAAGTAGAGCGGTCAGCAGATAAGAGAGGTTATTGCGGGTAGTCCCTTTGGAAATTTCTATTATCTTAGCATTATATACTTTATCGGGTTGGGCGTCAAATCGTACTTGTATTGTATCTAGTGTTTGCGCTGCACGGGCAATGTCTTGAGTGACATAAATCTCCAGTTTAAGTTGGTCTATATCAATAAAAGAAATGATGGGCTGGGTTGCTTTCACATCTTGAAATTTCTCTATATATACTTCACCCACATAACCATTGAATGGAGCGATAAGGCGTGTGTCTTCCAGTTCATAGGAAGCTGTATTGAAAGTTGTTTTTGCAGTGATATAGTCTGCTTTTGCTTTTTCATAAGTACTTGCAGAAACATTTCCTTTGTCGTATAACTTTTGTATACGTTCGAATTCCGCTTTTGCCTGATGGTAGATTGCTTCGGCACGTTCTTTACGGATGCGGAAATCGCGCGGATCTATTTCGGCTATGATGCTGCCTTGTTGGTATCGGTTACCTGCGTATACATCGAAACGGTCGATGGGACCGCCTACTCGGAAAGATAACTCGGAAGTGCGAAAAGGTCGGGCAATAAAAGAGAATTCTTTGTCACCCTGATGTGAAACTGGAACAGCTTGTGTTGTTTTTACAATAAGGTCTTGTTTTTTATCATTGCCTTCGGCAGCACAGGAAGAAAGTAGTGCGGCAAGGCTTAATAATAGCATGGAATGTACGTTTATCTTCATATTTTGTCTTTTAAGTTTGAAACAAAAATAAAGATTGAAGGGAGAACAGATGGGGAAGAAAATGCTGAAGCCGGAAAAAGAAGACCGGAAAAAGGGAAAATGCATCCTGAATAATTTTATCAATGAAGTAAAAAAAGATTTATTCAGGCAACTTTTTATACAGAATAGCTGTTTTTATCAGTAAGATGATTAACTATAAACTCTAAAGAATAAAGCGTATGTATTTTATTTGGTACATTATTATCGGAATTATTGCTGGTTTTGTTGCCGGTAAGTTGATGAGAGGGGGAGGTTTCGGTCTCTTTATTAATTTATTGGTTGGTATTGTTGGTGGTGTCCTGGGCGGCTGGGTATTCAGTTTGTTTGGTATTGCAGCAACTGGTATTATTGGCAGTCTTGTTACCTCTATTGTGGGAGCTATATTATTGTTGTGGATTGTTTCTTTGCTCAAGAGGTCTGATATTTCTTGAATTATAAGAGTAAAAAAGAACCGTCCTGACGACACGCTTGCCGGGGGCGGTTCCTAACCAAACAAATCAAAAAATATAAGTATATTAACTAATTGCTTCCACCTCCTAAGGCACGGTAAAGCATGATATGCAGTTTACAAGATTCCACATTCAGAGCGATACGTTCCAATTCACAATCCAGGAAACGTTCATCGGCCGACAGTACATCCAGATAGCCTGCGAATCCTACTTTAAACATTTCATTTGCATTATAAATAGATCGATGATGGATACGGCTTTCTTCTTCTTTCAACTTTTTGCGCTGGTGCATTTGCGATGATGCAGTAATGAGGTTTAATACTTCTTCATAGGCTTTTAATACCGTATCGTGATATCCTAACAAAGCGATGCGTTGCTGGCTTTTCGCATCATTCCATAATGCACGTATAGTATTTTGTTTGAATATAGGTGCTGTGATACCTGCACCGAGATTGTAAACCAGGGATGCAGGAGCAGTAAACCATTTATCCAGATCAAATGCGTTAAAACCTCCGTTTCCTCCAATCACGATGGATGGGAAGAAAGCTTTTCGCGCTGCAGATACGTCGGATTTACTAGCTAATAACTCCAGTTCGGCAGCCTTTATATCCGGGCGATATTGCAAAAGTTGTGACGGGATTCCTGCATCTGTGGGAAACTCATAACTACATGCAGTTTCAAATGACACTCGTTTCACCTTGAAAGGCAGTCGTCCTAATAAGGTGGCGATGGCACGTTCCTTTTCACTTATTTGCTGTTCGTTTGCAAGCAGCATTTCTTCCAATTTAAGGCGTCGTGACCGGAATTGGTCTACAGAAAGTCGGGTTACTTCACCTTCTTTCATCAGTTCATCGGTTAAATTATAAGCATCTCTGGCTGTTAGGATGGCTTCGCGTAGCACATATCGCTGTTTATCCAGTCCTATTAATTCAAAATAGTGTGTACCTACTTCTGATATCAATAAGGTGCGTGCCAGACGCATAGCTTCTACAGACTGCATCCAGCGGGATACGGCCGATCGTTTTTTATCGGTTAGCTTACCCCATATGTCAGCTTCCCATTGAAAATTGAGTCCTAGGTTGAAATTCCGGTAGGGATCTGGAATATGTTTGTCTTTTTCTAAATCGGGAGTGTTGGTGGTGCTGTTACCAACTCCGTCCATAGTGTACTCGCCAAAACGTTGTACTCCACCATCAATGCCTAATGAAAGATCGGGCAGCAGCGCTCCTTTTCCTACTCGAACTTGTGAACGGGCAATGGATATCCGTTCTATAGTTTGAAGGAATGAATGATTGTTATTTAACGCTTCGGCTATATAACTTTGCAATAACGTATCTGGAAAAAATGTTTTCCATGACATGGAAGAGATAGTAGTGCTGTCCGTTTCCCTATCCATATAGAACTCGGGTAACTCTATCTTTTCTGTCGGAGTAAGGGAAGGGGCTTTGCAACTTACCATAATCAGACAGAAAGCTCCTATTATTAAACCTGTTTTGTTTATATTGTTATTTTTCATCTTCTTCATCATAGCTGACTTTATTACGGTTAAGATGTGCAGACCAACTCTCGAAAATAAGGTAAAGTCCAGGTACAAGGAAGATTCCTACGAATGTACCGATAAACATACCTCCGGCGGCAGCTGTTCCGATGGAACGGTTGCCCAAAGCACCGGCTCCGCTTGCCATTACCAACGGGATTAGTCCGCATATAAATGCAAAGGATGTCATCAGGATGGGGCGCAGACGGCTTACGGAACCTCTAACGGCAGCATCAAAGATGCTCATTCCCTGTTTGCGGTACTGGTTGGCCATTTCCACAATAAGAATGGCATTTTTGCCTAGCAGACCAATCAACATTACCAAGGCTACCTGGGCATAAATATTATTTTCCAAGCCTGCCAGTTGCAGGAAAAAATAAGAACCGAAGATACCTGCCGGCAATGAAAGTATGACGGGAAAAGGCAGTAACAGACTCTCGTATTGTGCTGCCAGCAACAAATAAACAAACAGCAGGCAGATACCGAAAATAAGAACGGTTTGTCCACCCGAATCTTTCTCTTCACGAGTAACTCCTGACCATTCTATATCATAACCGCGAGGTAATGTCTCTTTGGCAATTTGTTCCACTGCTTCGATAACCTCTCCTGAACTGACTCCTTCGGCAGGTTCACCTGTAATCAAGGCCGAGGTGAACATATTGTAGCGTGTAATCTGGTTAGGACCGAATATACGGTCCATCGTCATAAAGTTAGAGTAGGGTACCATATTCCCGTCCTTGTTCTTGGCATAGAACTTATACAGATCTTCAGGATTCATACGATACTCTGGAGAAGCCTGTAACATCACCTTATACATTTGTCCGAAACGAATAAAGTTGGATGAGTAGAAACTGCCGATATAGGATTGGAGTGTTTCCATGGATTCATTTAGATTTACTCCTAATTTAGCTGCTTTAGCAATATCCACTTTCAGCAGATATTGTGGAAAATTAGGATTGAATCCTGAGGTTGCTCCCACAATGCGCGGATCTTCATTCAGTTTTTCTACTAATGTATTGGCAACATCGGCAAATTCTGCAAAGCTGCCTGCTGTTTTATCTTGTAAACGAAGTTCGAAGCCGCTGGCATTACCGAATCCCGGAACTGTAGGAGGCAGGAAGAACTGAATATCCGCATCTTTGATATGCGAGGTGCGGTCTTTGTATATCTCTATAAGTTCGGCTGCTGTTTGATCGCGTTCACTCCACGGGGTGAGATTAATCATACCCATACCGAAATTGGCACCTTCCGTTTCAGTCATCAAACTATAACCTGCTAATGTGGAGATGCTTTCAATTTCTTTGAAAGGAAGCAATGCAGCTTGTACAGCGTTCAAGGCTTTTTCGCTGCGTTCCAATGTTGCTCCCGGAGGCGCATCTACATTGACATAAATCATACCTTGGTCTTCATTGGGAATAAAGCCTGAAGGAAGTACCTGGCTCATGCCGAAAGTGGCAAGGAAGAAAATAATCAGTGTGGCATAAGTGATTATTTTCCGGCTCAAATACTTGTGTAATCCGATATTGTATTTCTTTTCAAAGCGGTCGTACCGGCGGTTGAAAAAAATAAAGAAACGACGTAGCCATCCTGCTTTTTTCTTCTTTTTTCCATCAGCGGGTTTCAGTAACAAAGCACATAGGGCAGGCGAGAGGGTCAATGCGTTTATTCCTGAGATAACAATGGCTACCGCCAGTGTCAATGAGAATTGCCGATAGAAAATACCTACAGTTCCCTGCATGAAGCCCACCGGAACAAAGACTGCCGACATGACTAGCGTGATGGCAATAATGGCTCCACCGATTTCATTAATAGCTGCTACAGATGCTTTATAAGGAGAGAGTTTCTCATGATGCATCTTTACATGGACAGCCTCTACGACGACTATTGCGTTGTCTACTACAATACCTATTGCGAGCACAAGGGCGAATAAGGTCAACATATTTATGGAGAAGCCCAGCATTTCCATAAAAAAGAATGTACCGACCAATGAAACTGGTACGGCGATAGCCGGAATTAAGGTGGAACGGAAATCTTGTAAAAATATATACACCACAATAAATACCAGTATGAATGCTTCGAGCAGTGTCTTCAGTACTGACTGTATGGAGGCGTCAAGAAAGCGTGATACGTCATAGGAGATATTGTAATCCATGCCAGGCGCAAAACTGCTTTCTTTGATTTCTGCCATTTTGGTTTTAATATTTTGGATGACTTCCCTTGCATTGGAGCCGGGGCGTTGTTTGATCATAATAGATGCCGATGGCCTTCCGTCGGTCATAGAGGTCATGTTATAATCTTCAGAATCGAATTCAATAGTGGCAACGTCTTTCAGACGTAGCAGTGAACCATCGGGAAGAGCTTTCAATACAATCTCTCCATATTCTTCTGCTGTGCTGAACTTTCCGGTATATTGTAATACATATTGCAGTTGTTGGGGTAATTTGTCTGAACTGATACCTGTCTTGCCGGGTGCTGCTTCTATGTTTTGATTACGGATGGCTTCAGTTACATCTTGAGGTACCATGTTGTAGGCGGCCAGCCGATTAGGATTCAACCATACACGCATGGCATAATCACGGCTACCCATGATTTCTACCAAGCCTACACCGTCAATACGTTTTAATTCGCGCAAAATATTGATATCGGCAAAGTTATAAACAAACTTTTCGGTATGTGCACTGTCCGTACTCATGATGTTCAAGTACATCAACATACTGTTTACTTCTTTTTCTGTAATAACTCCGGCACGGATTACTTCTTCAGGCAATTCGTCTAGTACGGTAGTCACACGGTTCTGTACATTTACGGCAGCTACGTCCGGATCGGTTCCCACTTTAAAATAGATAGTAGTAAGGGACATACCGTCGTTGGTACAAACAGTGGTCATGTAGGTCATGCCGGGTACTCCGTTGATGGCACGCTCTAACGGGGTGGCGACTGTTTTAGACATCACATCGGCACTAGCCCCGGTGTATCGGGCGGTTACCGTTACAGATGGGGGTACGATATCGGGAAACTGAGTGATGGGCAGTGTCAAAATAGACAGTACGCCCAAGCAGACGATAATGACGGAGATTACTCCTGAAAGTATCGGTCTTTTTATAAATAGCTTAAACATAAACTGTCCGTTTTATTTTACGATAGGTTGTTTTAATTCAACTTCTTTTCTGATTGCTTCCATATCAATGGTATCAGTCTTGATGGTAATGCCATCTTTCATCATTTGCACTCCCTCGTATACGATGGCAGTGTTAGGAGAGAAGTCTTGTGTCACATAGTAATTATTATAGCGTTCCAGCGGTTGGAAGCTGCGTACTTTTACTACACTGGCACTATCAACGGTATATACATAGGTGAAATCTTGAATTTCGAATGTTGATTTCTGGGGAACTAGGCAGATGTTGTCCATTTGGGTCATCATACGTACTTTTCCAGTCACTCCATGTTTCAGCAGTCCGTCCGGGTTCGGAAAACGGACACGGAAGGCAATGGAGCCGGTTCCTCGTTCAAAGTCACCTTCTACTGTTTCTAATGTGCCTTTGTGGGAGTAGATGGAACCGTCTGACAAAATCAGTTCCACATTATTTTCTTCGTGCTGTTTTTGTCCGCTAAGTTGTTGGCGCTTGTATTCCAGATACTCGCTTTCGTTCACTTTATAGTAAGCAAAGATCTCGGAAATATCACTTACGGTAGTTAGTAAGCTTTGCGGATTTACCAGACTTCCCGTCTTATAAGGAATACGGTCTATGTAGCCGTCAAAAGGGGCAGTGATAGTGGTGTAAGAATAATCCATCTGTGAACGTTGCATTTGTGCTTTTGCCTGTTCCACTTTCATTTGGGCTACTTCTTTTTCTTTATTGGCTTGGTCGAGTCGGATTTTTGATAAGATTTGTTTGTCAACCAGCCGGCCTATTCTTTCGGCTTCATAATTTGCCATTTCATATTGTGCCTGTGCTTGTTTGTAATTGGCTTGCGCCTCTTTTACCGTTTCGCTATATTGGTCGGAACTGAGTTGGAATAGGGGCTGTCCTTTTTTGACTTTCTGTCCTTCGTCTACATATATTTTTTGAACAAATCCTTCCACTTTGGGCTTAATTTCTACAAACTGTATAGCTTGCACATCAGCTACATATGAGCGTGGAAACTCAATGGTTGTGGGGTGAAGAATGGTGATGGGAATGAATTCTTTGTGATGTTCCTGCTTGTTGTCCGATTGACCACAAGAGCATAGCAATCCTGTGCATGTACACAGGACCGCAATTTTCTGAAAATTACTCTTCATGAAATTACGAATACAATTTAAAAAGATTAATAATTGAGTTTGAGTAAATAAAAGATCCGGCTTGCATTCAAATCTTTCAGAATACAAGGCCAATATGTATGAATATGCTTTAATGTGACATATTAAATGCGGTACACACAAAAGATAATGTGATGATGTACCACTTTCCCCGGATTTTCACTGACAGGTGTGTAACTTTGTACCGGAACTTGGGGAATAGCAAAAAGATTGACCAGCATGTCGATAGTGCAGGGTAAAAAACGACTGTTTGGCAGTTGTGCACGTCCCGACTGGAAATAATAAGTTTCTTCTCCTCTGCTTTCTTCATTGTTGTCAGAAGGCAGGGTGGGTTGTTCCATCGTTTCTACCATAGCCAGATTGGCATCAATCAGTGGAGCGCATACATCAAATTGTACGAGTAATAACATAATTACGCATACTATTCTTACCACATATTTTTTGATACCGTTGAACATGAAAGATACTTTGTTTGTCAATTCGTTTGCAAATTTAATATAATTGAACACTGTTTTCAAACTAATCATCCAAAATTAGTGAGTTTTAATATATCCTTTCTCTTTTTTGGAACTACTATCCTTTATACTGACTGAAATCTGTTATTTTTGTACTCAGTATTTTAAATAATCAGATAATATTACTTATGTTACAACCCGAATTGAAATTTCGTCGAGATAAAATACGCTATTTAATGGCTCAACAAGGCATTGATGCTGCCCTGATAGCTTGTAATGTAAATTTGCTTTATACGTATGGTGAGATAGTGAACGGCTATCTTTATTTACCGCTTCATTCACCGGCACTTCTCTTTGTAAAACGTCCTAATAATATTGTGGGAGAATTTGTATTCCCTATTCGTAAACCTGAGCAGATAGTGGACTTGTTAAAAGAAAATGGTATACCTGTAGCTTCAAAGATAATGTTGGAAGGCGGGGAACTGCCTTATGCGGACTATATGCGTCTTGCATCTCTTTTTCCTGAATCGGAGGTCGTGGATGGAACTGCTATTATTCGTGAAGCGCGTAGCGTAAAGACTCCGCTGGAGATTGAACTTTTTCGTCGGTCGGCTGCTTTACATGCTCGAGCATATAGTAAGATTCCCGATGTATACCATCCGGGGATGACTGATCGTGAACTATCTGTTGAGGTGGAACGCCTGATGCGACTGGAAGGTTGTCTGGGAATATTCAGAGTATTTGGTCAGAGTATGGAGATATTTATGGGAAGTGTGTTGGCCGGAGATAATGCAGCTACTCCTTCGCCTTATGATTTTGCCTTAGGTGGTAAGGGATTGGACCCGTCTTTGCCCGGAGGAATGAATGGAACTTTGTTGAAAGAGGGGTATAGTGTAATGGTGGATATAGGGGGAAACTTTTACGGATATATGTGCGATATGAGTCGTGTGTTCTCCATTGGAAAATTAAATGATGAGGCTTATGCAGCTCATCAAGTCTGTCTTGAAGTGCAGGATAAGGTTGCCTCTATGACGGCGCCTGGTGTGGTGTGCGAGGATCTTTATAATGCGGCCATTGAGATCGTGACGAAAGCCGGATTTGCCGATCGTTTTATGGGGGTGTCCCAACAGGCACGTTTTATAGGACACGGCATCGGGTTGGAAATCAATGAGGCACCAGTGTTGGCTCCGCGTATCCGGAGGGAGTTGGAAGAGGGAATGGTGTTTGCCCTTGAACCTAAAATCGTATTGCCGGGAGTAGGACCGGTCGGCATTGAAAATTCTTGGGTAGTTACAGAAAACGGAGCCGGCAAACTGACCATTTGTAATGAGGAGATTATAGAGCTTTGATTCCTTGGATGTAAATATTGAAGCGGAAATATCAAAAAAACGAAAAATTTTATGGTTCTTGTTCTAGTGTCATTGGGGGCAAAGTGAAGAACTTGAATATAAAAAAGATCCCGAAACTTTTAGTTTCGGGATCTTACATGGTTTGAAGTATATTTTTTATTCCCACTCAATGGTCGCATTGGGTTTGGGCGACAGGTCATAGCATACGCGGTTCACATTCTTTACTTCTTTTAGAATACGGTCGGTAATTTTCATCAGAATGGACCAGTCTATTGGTTCGATAGTAGCTGTCATAGCATCTACGGTGTTGACAGCTCGGATAATAACAGGCCAATCAAATGAACGGGCATTGTCACGCACGCCTACTGATTTGAAATCGGGTACTACGGTGAAATATTGCCATACTTTCTTGTCCAAGCCTGCCAGTTGGAATTCTTCACGCAAGATGGCGTCCGATTCGCGAACAGCTTCCAGGCGGTCACGAGTGATAGACCCCAAACAGCGCACTCCCAAACCAGGACCAGGGAACGGCTGACGGTAGACCATGTCGTATGGTAAACCAAGTTCCACTCCGCAGGCACGGACTTCGTCTTTGAACAACTGGCGTAAAGGTTCTACTAATTCAAACTGTAAATCCTCGGGTAAGCCACCTACATTGTGATGGGATTTAACCATTTTGGCTGTTTTAGTACCACTTTCTACGATATCAGGATAAATTGTACCTTGTCCCAAAAAGTCGATTCCATTTAGCTTACGGGCTTCCTCTTCGAACACACGAATAAATTCACCACCGATAATCTTGCGTTTCTGCTCCGGATCAGCTACATTTTCCAGTTTACTCAGGAACCGGTCTGTAGCATCCACGTAAATCAAATTAGCGTTCAACTGATTTTTGAAAACTTCAATTACTGCTTCCGATTCACCTTTGCGCATTAATCCATGGTTCACATGTACGCAGACCAGATTATTGCCGATGGCTTTCAGCAACAGAGCTGCTACTACAGAACTGTCTACACCTCCGGAAAGTGCCAATAATACTTTCTTGTCGCCTACCTGGCGGCGGATCAATTCAATCTGGTCATTGACAAAGTTTGTCATATTCCAGTTAGCCTCTGCCTTGCAGGTATCAAAAACAAACGATTGTACAGCATTCTTTATTGCTTCCACATCATCCGTCAGTTGGGGAAGCTTCACTTCGCAACATGCTTTGTCATGACCGGCAGCCATTACGGGGATCCCTGCTTTGTAAATCTCGGGAAGCACGTCAATATCCACTCCGTCAATTACATGGTTGGGACCGCCATTGATAATGACACCCTTTACATTGGGCAATGCTGTCAGCTCGGCGGCTGTGATATCGTGCGGGTAAATTTCACTATATACACCCAAAGCACGAATGGCTCTGGCAAGCACGGTGTTTTCGGTGCTTCCCAAATCCAAGATAACAATCATATCTTGTTTCATTCCGTTATGTTGTTTTTAAGTTATTAGTTGGTTGTCTATTATTCCCACTCAATTGTGGCAGGCGGTTTGGACGAGATATCATAGCATACGCGGTTTACACCTTTTACTTTATTGATTATGTCGTTTGAAACCTTAGCCATAAATTCATAGGGAAGATGAGCCCAGTCGGCGGTCATGGCATCCGTACTAGTTACGGCACGTAGGGCAACGGCACGTTCGTATGTACGTTCGTCCCCCATTACTCCCACACTTTGTACGGGTAGCAAGATTACGCCTGCCTGCCATACTTGGTGGTAAAGGGATGTTTCGTTTCCGTCCGAGTCTTTCACTTTCCAGTCTCTCAATCCTTGGATATAGATATCATCGGCGTCTTGCAGAATACGTACTTTCTCAGGAGTGATATCACCCAAAATACGTACCGCAAGTCCTGGTCCGGGGAATGGATGGCGTGTAATCAGATGTTCCGGCATACCCAGTTCACGACCTACGTGGCGTACTTCATCCTTGAATAGCAGACGCAGAGGCTCGCATAGTTTCAAATTCATTTTTTCGGGCAGTCCACCTACGTTGTGATGACTTTTGATTACAGTGCCGGTGATACTTAATGACTCGATACAGTCAGGATAAATGGTACCTTGTGCCAGCCATTTCACATCTTTAATTTTATGAGCTTCTTCATCGAATACGTCAATAAAACCTTTGCCGATAATCTTACGCTTCTTCTCAGGTTCTTCCACACCTGCCAGTTCACTGAAGAATTTTTGGCTGGCATCCACTCCGATTACATTCAGTCCGAGACATTCATAATCATGGAGTACATTTTTGAATTCGTTCTTACGCAGCATGCCGTGATCTACAAAAATGCAGGTAAGATTCTTGCCTATCGCTTTATTTAATAATACGGCTGCCACAGATGAGTCTACTCCGCCACTCAGCCCCAGTACTACTTTGTCATTTCCCAGTTGCGCTTTCAGTTCGGCTACAGTCGTTTCAATGAAAGAGGCAGCGCTCCAGTCCTGTTTCCCCCCGCAAATGTCGACTACAAAATTTTTCAGAAGCTGGGTTCCGTCTTCACTGTGGAACACTTCCGGGTGGAACTGTACTCCCCATACTTTCTCTTCCTTTATTTGATAAGCAGCGATGGCTACTTTATCTGTTGAAGCGATAATTTTGAAATTCTCCGGAATGGCGGTGATGGTATCTCCGTGGCTCATCCATACTTGTGAGTGTTCACGGACGTTCTTCAATAGTGGGTTCTCTTGGTCGAAAGTGGAAAGGTGTGCACGTCCGTATTCACGTGTGCCGGCCGGTTCCACTTTCCCACCGTTTGTATAAGACATGAACTGTGCACCATAGCAGATACCCAAAATAGGATACTTTCCGCGAATGTCACTCAAATCGACTTTAAAGGCGCTTTCATCATACACCGAGAAAGGGCTTCCCGAAAGGATAACGCCGATTATGGACGGATCATTGTGTGGAAATTTGTTGTAAGGCACAATCTCGCAATAAGTATTCAGTTCGCGAACGCGACGGGCTATGAGCTGTGTGGTTTGTGAACCGAAGTCGAGAATAATGATCTTTTCTTGCATATATATATTAAGATATGTAAATGATTTCGTGCCGCAAAGATACTCAGAAAAAATAAAAATCCGTCATGCTGTTGAGGCTTTTTATAATTGAATTGGAAAAACTTTGTTCTTCCTGCTTCCTTGTGGAAAAATATGCAAAAAAAAGATTGGAATGTTTAGGAAATGTCGGCTGGTATATAAATCACGGGCTGTCCGACAAGCATTTGAGGGCAGCCCGTTTTTTGTGTGGATAATATTTTATTTTTTGCCAGCCTGTTCCTTCAACAAGTCACGGATTTCTGTAAGTAATACCTCTTCCTTGCTAGGGGCAGGTGGGGCGGCGGGAGCAGGAACTTCTTCTTTCTTGCGATTCAGCTTGGCAAGTAATCTTATAAATAAGAATATAGAAAAAGCAATGATGATAAAGTCGAAAGTAGCTTGTAGGAAGTTGCCATAATTCAACGTTACGGCAGCTTTTTCAACTCCATCCACTACTTCGGCCGGCTTTAATTGTAGTTTCAAATCTGTAAAGTTCACGCCACCTACCAGCAATCCGATGGGAGGCATGATGACATCGGCCACAATGGAAGATACTATTTTACCGAAGGCTCCGCCGATGATGACACCGACTGCCATGTCAATGACGTTTCCGCGCATTGCGAACGCCTTAAAATCTTGCAAGAAGCTGCTTTTTCCCATTTTTTTTTATTTTAATATGAATTTATGTGCGAATATAAAAACAA
>CAUAWO010000042.1:0-20554 GCA_958432865.1 Bacteroides stercoris | reverse complement strand
ACAACAAATACCGTCCTCAGTTCTATCTGCGTACTATGGACTGTACAGGTGAAATTTCTCTTCCGGAAGGAACTGAAATGGTAATGCCTGGCGATAACGTAGAAATTACTGTAGAACTGATCTATCCGGTAGCATTGAACGTAGGTTTGCGTTTCGCTATCCGTGAGGGTGGTCGTACAGTAGGTTCTGGTCAGATTACTGAAATTCTCGACTAATAACCAAATATCTTAATCAGTTCCCGGTATTTACTGGGAACTGATTATGTTCACACGGGAGTAGCTCAGTTGGTAGAGCACCGGTCTCCAAAACCGGGTGTCGGGAGTTCGAGCCTCTCCTCCCGTGCTAATATTTTTGAAATGAAGAAGATAGTAGCTTATTTTAAAGAAACTTACGACGAGCTTGTTCATAAAGTGTCGTGGCCTACGTATTCTGAACTTACTAACAGTGCAGTAGTTGTTTTATATGCTTCCCTGCTTATTGCACTGGTGGTATTTGCGATGGACTTCTGTTTCCAGCATTTAATGGAATTTGTTTATCCACATTAAAAAAGAAGGAGAAATGTCTGAGATTGAAAAGAAATGGTACGTTTTGCGTGCTATTAGCGGTAAAGAAACTAAGGTAAAGGAATATCTTGAAGCTGATATCAAAAACAGCGACCTTGGTGATTATGTGTCTCAGGTATTGATTCCTACCGAAAAGGTATATCAGGTTCGCAATGGTAAGAAAATTGTGAAAGAGAGAAGTTATCTCCCTGGTTACGTTTTGGTGGAGGCTGCTCTGGTTGGTGAGGTCGCTCACCATCTGAGAAATACTCCTAATGTGATAGGATTCTTGGGTGGATCGGAAAAACCCGTTCCTCTGAGACAGTCGGAAGTGAATCGTATACTTGGTACAGTTGACGAATTGCAGGATGCCGGTGAAGAACTGAATATCCCGTATGTAGTCGGCGAGACTGTAAAAGTGAATTACGGTCCGTTCAGTGGCTTTAGCGGAATCATTGAAGAAGTGAATACCGAGAAGAAGAAACTGAAGGTCATGGTAAAGATATTCGGACGGAAGACTCCGCTCGAATTGGGCTTTATGCAAGTAGAAAAAGAATAGGACAGGTGTTACGCTGTAATATTCTTCATTAATGTTTATATATAAATCAATTAAAAAATGGCTAAAGAAGTTGCTGGACTAATCAAATTACAGATTAAAGGAGGCGCGGCAAATCCATCACCTCCCGTTGGACCTGCTCTGGGTTCTAAGGGAATCAACATCATGGAGTTTTGCAAGCAATTCAACGCCAGAACCCAAGACAAAGCAGGAAAAATTCTTCCTGTGATTATCACTTACTACGCAGACAAGTCTTTCGATTTTGTAATCAAGACTCCTCCCGTTGCTATTCAATTACTTGAAGTAGCTAAGGTAAAGAGTGGTTCTGCTGAGCCTAACCGTAAGAAAGTTGCCGAGATTACTTGGGAACAGGTTCGTACGATTGCTCAGGACAAGATGGTTGACTTAAACTGTTTCACTGTAGAAGCTGCCATGAAGATGGTTGCCGGTACAGCTCGTAGTATGGGTATCGCTGTAAAAGGGGAGTTCCCGGTTAATAACTAATAAACTTCAATTAGAATGAGTAAACTGACAAAAAATCAAAAGTTGGCTGCAGAAAAAATTGAAGCAGGGAAAGCATACTCTCTCAAAGAAGCTGCTCAATTGGTAAAGGAAATTACTTTTACTAAGTTCGACGCTTCTCTGGATATCGACGTACGTTTGGGCGTTGACCCGCGTAAGGCTAACCAGATGGTGAGAGGTGTTGTATCACTTCCTCACGGTACTGGTAAGGTTACACGCGTTTTGGTGCTTTGTACACCGGATGCTGAAGCTGCTGCAAAAGAAGCCGGAGCTGACTATGTTGGTCTTGACGAATATATTGAAAAGATCAAAGGTGGATGGACTGATATTGATGTAATCATCACTATGCCGTCTATCATGGGTAAGATTGGTGCGCTCGGTCGTGTACTCGGTCCTCGTGGATTGATGCCGAATCCGAAGAGTGGCACTGTGACTATGGATGTTGCTAAAGCTGTAAAAGAAGTAAAACAAGGTAAAATCGACTTTAAAGTTGACAAGAGCGGTATCGTTCATACTTCTATCGGTAAAGTTTCATTTAGTGCTGATCAAATTCGCGACAATGCGAAAGAATTCATCTCTACTTTGAATAAATTGAAACCGACCGCAGCCAAGGGTACATATATCAAGAGTATTTATCTTTCTAGCACGATGAGTGCGGGTATCAAGATTGACCCGAAATCTGTAGAAGAAATCTAATAAAACGGAGTAATAATGAGAAAGGAAGATAAAAGTACGATTATTGAGCAGATTGCTGCTACAGTTAAGGAATACGGTCACTTCTATTTGATAGATACCACTGCTATGAACGCTGCTGATACAAGCGCGTTGAGAGCTTTGTGTTTCAAGGCTGACATCAAATTGATGGTAGTTAAGAATACATTGCTTCATAAAGCATTGGAAAGCCTGGAAGAGGATTATTCTCCGCTTTACGGTTGCATGAAAGGTACGACTGCTGTAATGTTTTGCAATACAGCGAATGCACCTGCGAAACTGCTGAAAGATAAAGCTAAGAACGGTATTCCCGGATTGAAAGCTGCATATGCAGAAGAAAGCTTCTATGTTGGTGCTGACCAGTTGGATGCTCTCGTAAGTATCAAGAGTAAGAATGAAGTTATTGCCGAAATCGTTGCCTTGCTGCAATCACCGGCCAAGAATGTTATTTCTGCTCTGCAATCAGGTGGTAACACCATTCACGGAGTTCTCAAGACTCTCGGTGAACGTCCCGAAGCGTAACTTCGGAAACAAAAAAACATCAATTTATTTTAGTAATTAAACAATTAAAATCATACAAAAATGGCAGATTTGAAAGCTTTTGCAGAACAATTAGTTAACTTGACAGTAAAAGAAGTTAATGAACTTGCAACTATCCTGAAAGAAGAATACGGTATTGAACCTGCTGCTGCAGCTGTTGCTGTTGCTGCTGGCCCTGCAGCTGGTGGTGCTGCTGCCGCTGAAGAAAAAACTTCTTTCGATGTAGTATTGAAGAGCGCTGGCTCAGCTAAACTTCAAGTAGTTAAAGCCGTTAAGGAAGCTTGCGGTCTTGGTTTGAAGGAAGCTAAAGACATGGTAGACGGTGCTCCTAGCGTAGTAAAAGAAGGTTTGGCTAAAGACGAAGCAGAATCATTGAAGAAAACATTGGAAGAAGCTGGAGCTGAAGTTGAACTTAAATAACATTAGCCTGTAAATCAGGTAATTCGGTTAGGAACCCTTCGTGAAAAGGGTTCTTAACCTTTTTGTGTATATATTTAAAATTAAGTTCTACAAATCCATTAACAGATGTCTTCAAATACTGTAAATCAAAGAGTTAATTTTGCTTCGACTAAGAATCCGCTTGAATATCCGGATTTTCTGGAAGTACAATTGAAGTCATTCAAAGACTTTCTACAACTGGACACCCCACCCGAGAAACGTAAGAACGAGGGACTGTATAAAGTATTTGCTGAAAACTTCCCCATTGCCGATACAAGAAATAATTTTGTTCTTGAGTTTTTGGACTACTATATTGATCCGCCGCGCTATACCATAGACGAATGTATAGAGCGAGGGCTTACTTATAGCGTACCCTTAAAGGCAAAATTGAAATTATATTGTACCGACCCTGACCACGAAGATTTTGATACGGTTATTCAGGATGTATTCCTGGGCCCGATTCCTTATATGACGGATAAGGCTACATTCGTTATCAATGGTGCGGAACGTGTTGTTGTGTCGCAGCTTCATCGTTCACCGGGCGTATTCTTCGGTCAAAGCGTGCATGCCAACGGTACTAAGTTGTACTCAGCCCGTATCATCCCGTTCAAAGGATCTTGGATTGAGTTTGCTACTGACATCAACAATGTCATGTATGCCTATATCGACCGTAAGAAGAAGTTACCGGTAACCACCTTGCTGAGAGCTATCGGTTTTGAGAATGATAAGGACATTCTTGAAATCTTCAATCTGGCGGAAGACGTGAAAGTGAATAAGACGAACCTCAAGAAGATTGTAGGTCGTAAGTTGGCAGCACGTGTATTGAAAACATGGATTGAGGATTTTGTAGACGAAGATACCGGTGAAGTTGTTTCTATTGAGCGTAACGAAGTGGTTATCGACCGTGAAACTATAATCGAGCCGGAACATATTGACATTATATTAGAGTCAGGCGTTCAGAATATCCTTGTACATAAGGAAGAACCGAACCAGTCTGACTACTCTATCATATATAACACTCTGCAGAAGGACCCCAGTAATTCGGAAAAAGAAGCAGTGCTTTATATCTATCGTCAGTTGCGTAATGCAGATCCTGCCGATGATGCCAGCGCACGTGAGGTTATTAATAACCTGTTCTTCTCAGAAAAGAGATACGACTTGGGTGATGTAGGTCGTTACCGTATCAACAGAAAGTTGAATTTGACGACTGACATGGATGTCCGTGTACTCACCAAGGAAGATATTATTGAGATTATCAAGTATCTGATTGAGTTGATAAACTCAAAAGCAGATGTGGATGATATTGACCACTTGAGCAACCGTCGTGTACGTACGGTAGGCGAACAGTTGTCAAACCAGTTTGCTATCGGTTTGGCACGTATGTCCCGTACTATCCGCGAGCGTATGAACGTTCGTGACAATGAAGTCTTTACTCCGATCGATTTGATTAACGCCAAGACTATTTCTTCCGTTATCAATTCTTTCTTCGGAACAAATGCCTTGTCACAATTCATGGACCAGACCAACCCGCTTGCCGAAATCACTCACAAGCGCCGTATGTCAGCTTTGGGTCCCGGTGGTTTGTCACGTGAACGTGCCGGTTTTGAGGTGCGTGACGTACACTATACTCACTACGGTCGTCTTTGTCCGATTGAAACGCCTGAAGGTCCGAACATTGGTTTGATATCTTCACTTTGTGTGTTTGCTAAAATCAATCAGCTTGGTTTTATTGAGACACCGTACCGCAAGGTGGCTAACGGAAAGGTAGACCTTTCAGATGAAGGTTTGGTTTACCTTACAGCCGAAGAAGAAGAAGAGAAGATTATCGCTCAGGGTAATGCACCTTTGAATGAAGACGGAACTTTCGTCCGCGACAAAGTAAAATCCCGTCAGGATGCCGATTATCCGGTTGTAGCTCCTGATGAGGTAGAGCTGATGGACGTATCGCCACAGCAGATTGCCTCTATTGCAGCATCTTTGATTCCGTTCTTGGAACATGACGATGCTAACCGTGCGTTGATGGGATCGAACATGATGCGCCAGGCAGTTCCTTTGTTGAAGAGTGAAGCTCCGATTGTAGGTACAGGTATCGAACGTCAGCTTGCACGTGACTCTCGTACGCAGATTACTGCTGAGGGCGAAGGTGTGGTTGACTTTGTAGATGCTACGACTATCCGCATTCTGTACGATCGTACGGAAGAGGAAGAGTTTGTAAGCTTCGAATCTGCACTGAAAGAATATACTATTCCCAAATGGCGTCGTACCAACCAGAACATGACGATTGACCTTCGTCCTATTTGCGAGAAAGGTCAGCGTGTGACGAAGGGACAAATCCTTACCGAGGGTTACTCGACCGAACAGGGCGAGCTTGCTTTGGGTAAGAACCTGTTGGTTGCCTACATGCCTTGGAAGGGATACAACTATGAGGATGCTATCGTATTGAACGAACGTGTGGTTCGCGAAGACCTTTTGACTTCCGTACACGTAGAGGAATACTCTTTGGAAGTTCGTGAAACGAAGCGCGGTATGGAAGAGTTGACTTCTGATATTCCTAATGTAAGTGAAGAGGCTACCAAAGACCTTGACGAGAATGGTATTGTGCGTGTAGGTGCCCGTATCGAGCCGGGTGATATTTTGATTGGTAAGATTACTCCGAAAGGCGAGTCTGACCCTTCTCCGGAAGAAAAGTTGCTTCGTGCCATATTCGGTGATAAGGCTGGTGATGTGAAAGATGCGTCTTTGAAGGCGTCTCCTTCTTTGAAGGGTGTGATTATCGGTAAACGTCTGTTCTCCCGCGTTATCAAGACTCGTAGTTCTAAATTGGCCGACAAGGCATTGTTGCCGAAGATTGATGATGAGTTCGATAGCAAGGTGGCTGATTTGAAGAAAATATTGGTAAATAAGCTTTTGAAGCTCACAGAAAATCATACTTCAGAAGGTGTGAAAGACTATATGGGAGCTGAAGTAATCAGTAAAGGTGCTAAATTCTATGCTTCTGATTTCAGTGATATAGACTTTACTGCTATTCAGTTGAGCAATTGGACAAAAGACGAGCATACCAATGAATTGATCCGTGCACTGGTAACGAACTTTATCAAGAAATATAAGGAACTCGATGCAGAGTTGAAACGTAAGAAATTTGCTATTACTATCGGCGACGAGTTGCCTGCAGGTATTATCCAGATGGCTAAGGTTTATATTGCCAAGAAGCGTAAGATCGGTGTTGGTGATAAGATGGCCGGTCGTCACGGTAACAAAGGTATCGTTTCACGCGTGGTACGTCAGGAAGACATGCCATTCTTGGCAGACGGTACTCCGGTAGATATTGTATTGAATCCGCTGGGTGTGCCTTCACGTATGAACATCGGTCAGATATTCGAGGCTGTTTTGGGACGTGCCGGAAAGAACTTGGGAGTTAAGTTTGCTACGCCTATCTTTGATGGTGCTACGCTGGATGACCTGAACGAATGGACCGACAAGGCCGGTCTGCCCCGTTATGGTAAAACCACTTTGTATGATGGTGGTACAGGTGAGGCTTTCGAACAGCAGGCTACAGTGGGTGTGACATACATGTTGAAACTCGGTCACATGGTTGAAGATAAGATGCACGCACGTTCTATCGGTCCTTATTCGCTTATTACGCAACAGCCGTTGGGCGGTAAGGCACAGTTCGGTGGTCAGCGTTTCGGAGAAATGGAGGTTTGGGCGCTCGAAGCATTCGGTGCTGCGCATATCCTGCAGGAAATCCTGACTATCAAGTCTGATGATGTTGTCGGACGCTCCAAGGCTTATGAAGCAATCGTTAAGGGTGAGCCGATGCCAGCTCCGGGTATTCCTGAATCACTGAATGTATTGTTGCACGAGTTGAGAGGTTTGGGCTTGAGCATCAACTTAGAATAAATTGAAATTTGGAAATTGAGGGTTGAGAGCTAATGTCTCTTGATTCTCAATTCCCGACTTATCAACATTGTTTTTCAATTTTTAATTCTCAATTATCAATTATATATAAAAGTATGGCTTTTAGAAAAGATAACAAGATAAAGAGTAATTTCTCGAAAATCTCTATCGGTTTGGCTTCTCCCGAAGAAATCCTTGAGAATTCGAGTGGTGAAGTTTTAAAGCCTGAAACCATTAACTATCGGACGTATAAGCCGGAACGCGACGGTTTGTTCTGCGAGCGTATCTTCGGTCCTATTAAGGATTATGAGTGCCATTGCGGTAAGTACAAACGTATCCGTTACAAAGGCATTGTGTGCGACCGTTGCGGTGTGGAAGTGACAGAAAAGAAAGTACGTCGTGAGCGTATGGGACACATCCAGCTGGTTGTGCCGGTGGCTCACATTTGGTATTTCCGTTCGCTTCCTAATAAAATCGGTTACTTGCTGGGTTTACCGACCAAGAAACTCGATGCTATTATTTACTACGAACGTTATGTAGTAATCCAGCCGGGTATATTGGAAGGCGAAGTGGCACAGTATGATTTGCTTGAAGAAGGAGAATATCTGGATCTGTTGGAAAAGTTACCAAGCGATAATCAGTACCTTGAAGATTCAGACCCCAATAAGTTTGTTGCCAAGATGGGTGCAGAAGCCATTTATGACTTGCTGTCGCGCATTGATCTTGATTCATTGTCTTACGAACTGCGTAACCGTGCAGGCAGCGATGCTTCACAACAGCGTAAGAGCGAAGCTTTGAAGCGTTTGCAGGTAGTTGAGTCTTTCCGTGCATCACGCGGACGCAACAAGCCCGAATGGATGATTGTACGTATCGTACCGGTTATTCCGCCCGAACTTCGTCCGTTGGTACCGTTGGATGGCGGGCGTTTCGCTACTTCCGACTTGAACGACCTTTACCGTCGCGTTATCATCCGTAACAACCGCTTGAAGAGATTGATTGAAATCAAGGCTCCTGAGGTGATTTTACGTAATGAGAAACGTATGTTGCAGGAAGCTGTCGATTCATTGTTCGATAACTCTCGTAAGTCAAGCGCAGTGAAGACTGATGCCAACCGTCCTTTGAAGTCACTTTCCGACAGTTTGAAAGGTAAGCAGGGACGTTTCCGTCAGAACTTGTTGGGTAAGCGTGTCGACTACTCTGCACGTTCCGTAATCGTTGTAGGTCCGGAACTGAAAATGGGTGAGTGCGGTATTCCTAAACTCATGGCGGCCGAGCTCTACAAGCCGTTCATTATCCGTAAGCTCATCGAGCGTGGTATTGTGAAGACGGTGAAGAGTGCCAAGAAGATTGTAGACCGTAAGGAACCTGTTATCTGGGACATTCTGGAACATGTAATGAAAGGACATCCGGTATTGTTGAACCGTGCTCCGACACTGCACCGTCTGGGTATCCAGGCGTTCCAGCCGAAGATGATTGAAGGCAAGGCAATCCAGTTGCACCCGTTGGCATGTACGGCATTCAACGCCGACTTCGACGGTGACCAGATGGCCGTTCACTTGCCTTTGAGCAACGAAGCTATTCTGGAAGCACAGATGCTGATGCTCCAGTCACATAATATCTTGAACCCTGCCAACGGTGCGCCTATTACAGTGCCCGCACAGGATATGGTACTCGGTTTGTACTATATCACCAAACTGCGTAAAGGAGCTAAAGGTGAAGGCCTCACTTTCTACGGTCCGGAAGAAGCGCTTATTGCCTACAACGAAGGTAAGTGCGACATTCACGCACCTATCAGCGTTATCGTTAAGGACATTGACGAAAACGGTAATGTGGTAGACAAGATGATGCACGACACATCGGTAGGTCGTGTTATTGTAAACGAAATTGTACCTGCCAAAGCGGGTTATATCAATACGATTATCTCTAAGAAGTCACTTCGTGACATCATCAGTCACGTAATCAAGGTTTGTGGTGTGGCAGAAGCAGCCGAATTCCTGGATGGAATCAAGAACCTCGGTTATCAGATGGCATTCAAAGGCGGTCTTTCGTTCAACTTGGGAGATATTATTATTCCTGAAGAGAAAGAAGCGCTGGTGCAGAAAGGTTACGAAGAAGTAGAGCAGGTAATCAACAACTATAATATGGGTTTCATCACCAACAACGAGCGTTACAACCAGGTAATTGATATCTGGACACATGTAAACTCCGAGTTGTCAAACATTTTGATGAAAACTATTTCGAGCGACGATCAGGGATTCAATTCCGTATACATGATGTTGGATTCCGGAGCCCGTGGTTCTAAGGAGCAGATTCGTCAGCTTTCCGGTATGCGTGGTTTGATGGCGAAACCTCAGAAGGCAGGTGCCGAAGGCGGTCAGATTATCGAGAACCCGATTCTTTCTAACTTTAAGGAAGGTCTTTCCGTGTTGGAGTACTTTATCTCTACTCACGGTGCTCGTAAGGGTCTTGCCGATACCGCTTTGAAGACGGCCGACGCCGGATATTTGACCCGTCGTCTGGTTGACGTATCTCACGATGTGATTATCAACGAAGAAGACTGCGGTACGCTTCGCGGACTGGTTTGTACAGCTTTGAAGAATAACGATGAGACAATCGCTACATTGTACGAACGTATTCTGGGACGTGTATCCGTACATGATATCGTTCACCCCACAACCGGTGAATTGCTTGTTGCAGGTGGTGAAGAAATCACTGAAGCCATTGCACAGAAGATTGAAGACTCTCCGATTGAGAGCGTTGAAATCCGTTCTGTATTGACTTGTGAATCCAAGAAGGGTGTTTGTGCCAAGTGCTACGGCCGTAATCTGGCTACAAGCCGTATGGTTCAGAAAGGTGAGGCTGTCGGTGTAATCGCTGCGCAGTCTATCGGTGAGCCGGGTACACAGTTGACGTTGCGTACGTTCCATGCCGGTGGTACGGCAGCCAATATCGCTGCCAATGCAAGTATTGTTGCCAAGAATCCTTCCCGTCTGGAATTTGAAGAACTCCGTACAGTAGATATTATTGACGAAGCAGGCGAACCGGCTAAGGTGGTAGTAGGCCGTCTGGCAGAGGTACGTTTCGTAGATGTCAATACAGGTATCATACTTTCTACGCATAACGTGCCTTATGGTTCTACACTCTATGCAGCGGATGGTGAAGTAGTAGAGAAGGGCAAACTTATAGCCCGTTGGGACCCGTTCAACGCAGTTATCATTACCGAAGCTACCGGTAAGATTGAGTTTGAAGGCGTTATTGAAAACGTTACCTATAAGGTAGAGTCCGATGAATCTACCGGTTTGCGCGAAATCATCATCATTGAGTCTAAGGACAAGACGAAAGTGCCTACAGCGCACATCATGACTGAAGATGGCGAACTAATCCGTACCTATAACCTTCCTGTGGGTGGTCACGTAGTAGTGGAAAACGGACAGAAGGTAAAAGCCGGTGAAGTAATCGTGAAGATTCCGCGTGCCGTTGGTAAGGCGGGTGATATCACGGGTGGTCTTCCCCGTGTTACCGAATTGTTCGAGGCACGTAACCCGTCCAATCCTGCTGTGGTTTCCGAAATTGACGGTGAGGTCACAATGGGTAAGGTGAAACGTGGTAACCGCGAAATTATCGTTACCTCTAAGACCGGAGAAGTTAAGAAATATCTCGTACCGCTGTCTAAACAGATACTGGTACAGGAGAACGACTACGTGCGTGCCGGTACTCCGTTGTCCGACGGTGCCATTACTCCTGCCGATATCCTTGCCATTAAAGGTCCTACGGCTGTACAGGAATATATCGTAAACGAAGTACAGGACGTTTATCGTCTGCAAGGTGTGAAGATTAACGATAAGCACTTTGAAATTATCGTTCGTCAGATGATGCGTAAGGTTGAAATCGATGAACCGGGCGATACCCGCTTCTTGGAACAACAGGTAGTGGATAAGCTCGAATTCATGGAAGAGAACGACCGTATCTGGGGCAAGAAAGTTGTAGTAGATGCCGGAGATTCTCAGAACCTGCAACCGGGACAGATTGTTACTGCCCGCAAGTTGCGCGATGAAAACTCCATGCTGAAGCGCCGTGACTTGAAACCCGTTTCAGTACGTGATGCTGTGCCTGCTACCTCTACACAGATTCTTCAAGGTATTACCCGTGCGGCTTTGCAGACTTCAAGCTTTATGTCTGCCGCTTCTTTCCAGGAAACGACGAAGGTGCTCAACGAAGCTGCTATCAACGGAAAGGTAGACCGTCTGGAAGGTATGAAAGAGAATGTTATCTGCGGTCACTTGATTCCTGCCGGTACAGGCCAGCGCGAATTCGAAAAGATTATTGTCGGCTCGAAAGAAGAGTACGATCGTATGCTTGCCAACAAGAAAACGGTGCTCGATTATGCAGTTGATGATAAGGTAGAAGAGTAATTACTACGTTAATACAATCAGTAATTTTTATAGTGAAAGAAGAGAATCTCCCGGGATTCTCTTCTTTTTTTATATTTGTTGCAAACCGGCTCTCTTTTCGGTCTGATGTAAGAAGAGTGTAATGTAATAGCAAAATAAAGATTTGCATGCCCCCTTCACAACCTTTTATTCATGGATGTTTGAGGGTGAAGGGGAGGAGGGGGAAGCATGCTATTGCCTCAAATAAAACAGACCATCGGTTTGGGGTAAACGCATGGTCTGTTCAGGTAAATCAGATGATGTGTTCTATCCGAACAGACCATGCAATTTCAGGACATATCAAGTGCCTTTTTTGTTCAGGTCGTACTGTTACTTTTATCTTGGAGTATTTTGTGTGTCGGAATGAAAGAAGTATATTTGTCATTCAATTATAATGATATACGATAATATGGAAAATCAGGAAAATAATAACGGACAGTTACAGATAGAGCTGAAAGAAGAAGTGGCCCAAGGCACGTATGCCAATCTTGCCATTATCACTCATTCCAGTTCGGAGTTTATCATGGATTTTATTCGGGTAATGCCGGGAATGCCCAAAGCCGGGGTTCAATCGCGTATTGTATTGGCACCCGAACACGCCAAGCGTCTGCTGCGTGCGCTTGAAGAAAATGTTGGTAAATATGAACGTGCTTTCGGCCCTATCCGCATGCCGGATGAGCAACCTATTCCGCCATTGCCTAACATTAAGGGTGAAGCATAAAATCAAAAAAAAACTTGTAGTGCATTGATTATTCAAAACTTATTAGTATCTTTGCAGCCCAAAAGTGTATAGTTTTGAATTAATATAAACATAATATATAACTAAAAACAATTAAAATGCCTACAATTCAGCAATTAGTAAGAAAAGGACGCGAGGTGCTGGTGGAGAAATCAAAGTCTCCAGCCTTGGACTCTTGTCCTCAAAGACGTGGCGTTTGCGTGAGAGTGTATACAACCACTCCGAAGAAACCGAATTCAGCTATGCGTAAAGTAGCTCGTGTACGTTTGACTAACGGTAAAGAGGTGAACTCTTACATTCCGGGAGAAGGTCACAACTTGCAGGAACACTCAATCGTATTGGTTCGCGGCGGTCGTGTAAAAGACCTTCCGGGTGTACGTTATCACATCGTTCGTGGTACTTTGGATACCGCAGGTGTTGCTAACCGTACTCAAAGACGTTCTAAATACGGTGCTAAACGTCCGAAACCGGGACAGGCTGCCCCCGCTAAGAAGAAATAATTAGGCGGCCAAACTGATAAACAGTAAAATTAAAAGTAATAACTTACGTTTTAGTTTGTTGGAAATGCTAAAGGTTGAGTAAACTCTCCGGAGGGAGAGTTGAAGAAGACAGAAGTAAACAACCAAGAACGAAAAACATTATTCTTTCAGACAAATGAGAAAAGCAAAACCTAAAAAACGTATCATCCTTCCGGATCCCGTTTTTAATGATGTGAAAGTTTCCAAGTTCGTTAACCACCTGATGTACGACGGAAAGAAGAATACTTCTTATGAAATCTTCTACGCCGCTTTGGAAACAGTGAAGAACAAAATGCAGAATGAAGAGAAATCAGCTCTTGAAATCTGGAAAAAAGCTTTGGACAACGTAACTCCTCAAGTGGAAGTGAAGTCTCGCCGTGTAGGTGGTGCTACTTTCCAAGTTCCTACTGAAATTCGTCCTGACCGCAAGGAGTCAATTTCTATGAAGAATTTGATTATCTTTGCCCGCAAGCGTGGCGGTAAATCAATGGCTGACAAACTGGCTGCTGAAATCATGGATGCTTTCAATGAACAAGGCGGTGCTTTCAAACGTAAAGAAGATATGCACAGAATGGCCGAGGCTAACCGTGCGTTTGCTCATTTCAGATTCTAATACTATAAGAGATAACCAATCAAAGATTAAAAACTTAAAGTAAAAGGAATTAGAAAATGGCAAAGAATGATTTACATTTGACACGTAATATCGGTATCATGGCCCACATCGATGCCGGAAAGACAACAACCTCTGAACGTATTTTGTTTTATACGGGTTTGACTCACAAAATCGGTGAGGTGCACGATGGTGCCGCTACAATGGACTGGATGGAGCAAGAACAGGAACGTGGTATCACTATTACTTCCGCTGCTACTACCACTCGTTGGAAATATGCCGGTAATACTTATAAAATCAACTTGATTGATACTCCGGGACACGTTGACTTTACCGCTGAGGTAGAGCGTTCTTTGCGTATTCTTGACGGCGCTGTTGCTGCTTATTGTGCAGTTGGTGGCGTTGAACCGCAATCTGAAACTGTTTGGCGTCAGGCTGATAAATATAACGTACCGCGTATCGCATACGTTAATAAAATGGACCGTTCGGGTGCCGACTTCTTTGAGGTTGTTCGTCAGATGAAGGACGTTTTGGGTGCTAATCCTTGTCCTATCGTTGTGCCTATCGGTGCTGAGGAATCTTTCAAAGGTTTGGTAGACCTTATCAAGATGAAAGCTATCTACTGGCATGACGAAACTATGGGTGCCGACTATACAGTAGAGGAAATCCCTGCTAATTTGGTAGACGAAGCTAACGAATGGAGAGATAAGATGCTCGAAAAAGTAGCTGAGTTCGACGATGCTTTGATGGAGAAATATTTCGATGATCCTTCTACTATTACAGAAGAAGAAATATTGAGAGCTCTTCGCAACGCTACAGTACAGATGGCTGTTGTTCCTATGTTGTGTGGTTCTTCATTCAAGAATAAGGGTGTACAGACTTTGCTTGACTATGTTTGTGCATTCTTGCCTTCTCCGCTGGATACAGAGAATGTGGTTGGTACAAACCCTGAAACCGGTGCTGAAGAAGACCGTAAGCCGAGCGAGGATGAAAAGACTTCTGCTTTGGCGTTCAAGATTGCAACTGACCCGTATGTAGGCCGTCTGACTTTCTTCCGTGTTTATTCAGGTAAGATTGAAGCCGGTTCTTATATTTATAACTCTCGCTCTGGTAAGAAAGAACGTGTTTCACGTCTGTTCCAGATGCACTCAAATAAACAGAATCCTGTTGAGGTGATTGGCGCCGGTGATATTGGTGCCGGTGTAGGCTTCAAGGATATCCATACCGGTGATACGCTGTGCGACGAAACCGCACCGATCGTATTGGAATCTATGGACTTCCCCGAACCGGTAATCGGTATCGCAGTTGAGCCTAAGACTCAGAAGGATATGGATAAACTGTCTAACGGTTTGGCTAAATTGGCTGAAGAAGACCCGACGTTTACGGTTAAGACTGACGAACAGACAGGTCAGACAGTTATTTCCGGTATGGGTGAGCTTCACTTGGATATTATCATCGACCGTCTGAAGCGTGAATTCAAGGTTGAGTGTAACCAGGGTAAACCTCAGGTTAACTATAAGGAGGCTATTACGAAGACTGTTAACTTGCGTGAAGTTTATAAGAAACAGTCTGGTGGTCGTGGTAAGTTTGCCGATATCATCGTGAACATCGGTCCGGTTGATGAGGACTTTACTCAAGGCGGCTTGCAGTTTGTTGACGAAGTGAAGGGCGGTAATATTCCTAAGGAATTTATCCCGTCTGTACAGAAAGGTTTCACAACTGCAATGAAGAACGGTGTATTGGCCGGTTATCCGTTGGATTCACTGAAGGTGACTTTGATCGACGGTTCTTTCCACCCGGTTGACTCTGACCAGTTGTCATTTGAAATCTGTGCTATCCAGGCATACAAGAACGCTTGCGCTAAGGCAGGTCCGGTATTGATGGAGCCTATCATGAAGCTGGAAGTTGTTACTCCGGAAGAAAACATGGGTGACGTTATCGGTGACTTGAACAAGCGTCGCGGTCAGGTAGAAGGTATGGAATCAAGCCGTTCTGGTGCTCGTATCGTGAAGGCAATGGTTCCGCTGGCAGAAATGTTCGGTTACGTAACTGCGTTGCGTACTATCACTTCTGGTCGTGCAACTTCTTCAATGGTATATTCTCACCACGCTCAGGTTTCCAACTCTATTGCCAAGGCAGTATTGGAAGAAGTAAAAGGTCGTACAGACTTAATCTAAAATAATAACTAAAGTCCGTAGGTTAGCGAATGACTCTTAACCTACGGGACTTTATCTTATATAATAACACTATTAATAACTAAGACAGTAATGAGTCAAAAAATTAGAATCAAACTGAAATCTTACGACCACAACTTGGTTGACAAGTCAGCTGAGAAGATTGTAAGAACGGTGAAGACAACAGGCGCTATCGTTAGCGGTCCAATTCCTCTCCCTACGCATAAGCGTATCTTTACCGTAAACCGTTCGACTTTCGTTAACAAGAAGTCGCGTGAACAATTCGAACTCTCTTCTTACAAGAGATTAATTGACATCTATAGCTCAACAGCTAAGACAGTAGATGCTCTGATGAAGTTGGAGTTACCGAGTGGTGTGGAAGTAGAAATCAAAGTGTAAGTATTAAAAATTAAGTGAAATGCCAGGATTATTAGGAAAAAAAATCGGAATGACATCCGTTTTCAGTGCCGAGGGTAAGAATGTACCATGCACTGTTATCGAAGCAGGTCCTTGTGTTGTTACTCAAGTGAAAACTGTAGAAAAGGACGGCTATCAAGCTGTTCAGTTGGGTTTCCAGGACAAGAAGGAAAAGCACACTACAAAGCCTCTTATGGGCCACTTTAAGAAAGCTGGAGTAACTCCCAAGAAACACTTGGCTGAGTTCAAAGAATTTGAGACAGAATTGAATCTGGGTGATACTGTTACCGTAGAATTGTTCGAAGGCGCTGATTATGTAGACGTTGTAGGTACTTCCAAAGGTAAAGGCTTCCAGGGTGTTGTGAAACGTCATGGTTTCGGTGGTGTAGGTCAGACTACTCACGGTCAGCACAACCGTGCCCGTAAACCGGGTTCTATCGGTGCTTGTTCTTACCCTGCAAAAGTATTCAAGGGAATGCGCATGGGCGGACAACTTGGTGGTGACAGAGTAACTGTTCAAAATCTGCAAGTATTAAAAGTAATCGCGGAGCACAATCTCCTTTTGATTAAGGGTTCTGTTCCTGGTTGCAAAGGTTCAATCGTAATAATTGAGAAATAATGGAAGTTAACGTATATAACATTAAAGGTGAAGACACTGGGAGAAAGATTACGTTAAACGAGTCTATCTTCGGAATTGAGCCCAACGACCACGCTATCTACTTGGACGTTAAACAGTTTATGGCTAACCAGCGTCAGGGTACACACAAGTCAAAGGAAAGAAGCGAAATCAGCGGTTCTACTCGTAAAATCGGTCGCCAGAAAGGTGGCGGTGGTGCACGTCGTGGTGACATGAACTCACCGGTACTCGTTGGTGGTGGACGTGTATTTGGTCCGAAACCGAGAGATTACTACTTCAAACTGAATAAGAAAGTAAAAGCTCTGGCACGTAAGTCAGCTTTGGCATATAAGGCTCAGAACAATGCTATCATTGTAGTAGAAGACTTCAATTTTGAAGCTCCTAAGACAAAAGATTTTGTTGTTATGATAAAAAATCTTAAAGTTTCTGACAAAAAGCTGCTTGTTGTTTTACCGGAAGCAAATAAAAACGTATATTTGTCGGCTCGTAACGTAAAGGGCGCTAATGTGCAGACTATCTCAGGGTTAAATACTTACAGAGTATTGGACGCTGGAGTTGTTGTGTTTGCTGAAAGTGCACTTTCTGCTATCGACAATATCTTAATGTAAAAAGGAGGCTTAAATAATGGGAATTATTATTAAACCGTTAGTGACAGAGAAGATGACTGCAATTACTGATAAGTCGAACAATCGTTTCGGCTTTATCGTGCGTCCTGAAGCTAATAAACTGGAAATTAAGAACGAAGTTGAAGCCCTTTACAACGTTACTGTGGTTGATGTGAATACAATTCGTTATGCCGGCAAGAACAAGAGCCGTTATACACGCGCAGGTATCATCAACGGACGTACAAACGCTTACAAAAAAGCTGTTGTTACGTTGAAAGAAGGAGATACTATTGATTTTTATAGCAATATTTAAAAGAAATGGCAGTACGTAAATTTAAGCCCACAACACCGGGGCAAAGACATAAAATTATTGGTACTTTCGAAGAAATTACTGCACGAGTACCAGAAAAGTCTCTTGTATTTGGTAAGAAATCTTCCGGCGGTCGTAACAATACAGGTAAAATGACCATGCGCTACATCGGTGGCGGTAGTAAGAAGATTATCCGTATCGTAGACTTCAAGAGAAATAAAGACGGTGTACCTGCAGTGGTTAAAACAATTGAATACGATCCGAATCGTTCGGCTCGTATCGCTCTGTTGTTTTATGCAGATGGTGAAAAAAGATATATTATTGCTCCCAATGGATTGCAAGTTGGTGCGACTTTGATGTCAGGTGAAACTGCTGCTCCGGAAATCGGAAATGCTCTTCCGCTTCAGAATATTCCGGTCGGTACTGTAATTCACAACATCGAATTACGTCCGGGTCAAGGCGCTGCTTTGGTTCGTTCAGCCGGTAACTTCGCTCAATTGACTTCAAGAGAAGGTAAATACTGCGTTATCAAGTTGCCTTCAGGCGAGGTTCGTCAGATCCTCAGCACATGTAAGGCTACTATCGGTAGCGTTGGTAACTCAGATCATGGATTGGAAAGTTCAGGTAAAGCTGGACGTTCTCGTTGGTTAGGACGTCGTCCGCGTAACCGTGGTGTTGTTATGAACCCGGTTGATCACCCGATGGGTGGTGGTGAAGGACGTGCTTCAGGAGGACACCCGAGATCTCGTAAGGGATTGTATGCTAAGGGTCTTAAGACAAGAGCTCCGAAGAAACAATCGTCTAAGTATATTATTGAGAGAAGAAAGAAGTAATCTGATTAATTGAGTAAATTATGAGTCGTTCATTAAAAAAAGGTCCGTATATTAACGTTAAGCTTGAGAAGAAAGTGCTTGCCATGAATGAATCGGGCAAGAAAGTGGTAGTTAAGACTTGGGCCAGAGCTTCAATGATTTCGCCTGATTTTGTAGGCCATACTGTTGCAGTTCACAATGGAAATAAATTTATTCCTGTTTATGTTACCGAAAACATGGTAGGACACAAGTTGGGCGAATTTGCTCCAACTCGTACATTCAGAGGACACGCTGGTAACAAGAAAAAATAAGACAGGATTTATCTGAAATAATAAAGTAATAATATAATGGGAGCAAGAAAAAAAATATCGGCTGAAAAAAGAAAAGAAGCCCTTAAGACCATGTATTTTGCGAAATTGCAAAATGTTCCTACTTCCCCCCGTAAAATGCGTCTCGTGGCTGACATGATTCGTGGGATGGAAGTGAACAGAGCACTCGGCGTTTTGAAGTTCTCCTCAAAAGAGGCTGCCGCCAGAGTGGAAAAATTGCTGCGCTCTGCAATTGCTAACTGGGAGCAGAAAAACGAACGTAAAGCTGAAAGCGGCGAGCTGTTCGTAACCAAGATTTTTGTTGATGGTGGCGCTACACTCAAAAGAATGAGACCGGCTCCGCAGGGTAGAGGTTACAGAATCCGCAAGCGTTCAAACCACGTAACGTTGTTCGTTGGTTCTAAAAGTAATAACGAAGATCAAAATTAAGGTAAATGGGACAAAAAGTTAATCCAATAAGCAACCGTTTAGGAATTATCAGAGGCTGGGATTCCAATTGGTATGGTGGAAAGAATTACGGCGACTCTTTGCTGGAAGATAGCAAGATTCGTAAATATTTGAACGCTCGTCTTGCTAAAGCAAGTGTTTCAAGAATTGTAATCGAACGTACACTGAAACTCGTGACTATTACCGTTTGTACAGCACGTCCGGGTATCATTATCGGTAAGGGTGGCCAAGAAGTTGATAAGTTGAAAGAAGAGTTGAAGAAGGTCACTGATAAAGATATCCAGATCAATATCTTCGAAGTGAAAAGACCTGAGTTGGACGCTGTTATCGTGGCTAACAACATCGCCCGTCAGGTAGAAGGTAAAATTGCCTACCGTCGCGCTATCAAAATGGCTATTGCCAACACAATGCGTATGGGTGCGGAAGGTATCAAAATTCAGATTTCAGGACGTTTGAATGGTGCAGAAATGGCCCGTTCTGAAATGTATAAAGAAGGAAGAACTCCGCTGCACACTTTCAGAGCAGACATCGACTATTGTCATGCAGAAGCATTGACTAAAGTAGGTCTTCTCGGTATTAAAGTTTGGATTTGTAGAGGTGAAGTTTATGGTAAGAGAGAGTTGGCTCCGAACTTTACGCAAAGCAAAGAAAGCGGTCGTGGAAGCAATAGCGGAAACAATGGCGGAAAGAACTTCAAAAGAAAGAAAAATAATCGCTAACGAATTTGATTTTTAGGAATTATGTTACAACCGAAAAAGACAAAATTCAGAAGACAACAAAAAGGCCGTCAAAAAGGTAATGCCCAAAGAGGAAACCAACTGGCTTTCGGTTCTTTTGGTATTAAGGCCTTGGAGACGAAGTGGATTACAGGCCGTCAGATTGAAGCTGCGCGTATTGCAGTAACAAGATATATGCAACGTCAAGGACAGATTTGGATTCGTATTTTCCCGGATAAGCCTATTACAAGAAAGCCTGCTGACGTACGTATGGGTAAAGGTAAAGGTAGCCCCGAGGGATTCGTTGCTCCTGTTACACCGGGTAGAATTATTATCGAAGCTGAAGGAGTATCTTATGAAATCGCAAAAGAAGCTTTGCGCTTAGCTGCACAGAAGCTTCCTATCACAACCAAGTTTGTGGTAAGACGTGATTATGATATCCAAAATCAAAATGCGTAAGAAGTATGAAAATTGCAGAAATTAAAGAAATGACTACCAATGACTTGGTAGAAAGAGTAGAAGCAGAAGTGGCTAACTATAGCCAAATGGTTTTAAATCATTCTATTTCTCCTTTGGATAATCCTGCTCAGATCAAACAATTACG
>CAUAWO010000041.1:0-21465 GCA_958432865.1 Bacteroides stercoris | reverse complement strand
CTGTAACTCGTAACTTTGCCGCATCACTTTTTCGTAACATTAAATATTTCACTTTACGAAAACTATATTTATGTAGAAAATGGATGCAAAAAAGATTACAGAAGACTACCACGACTGGCATAACATTGCCGAACTTCGACTTCTTGGCTTGAGCCGTTCTCAAATAGCAAAGAAGCTGCAACTTCCTCCCGGCAGAGTCATGCGGCTTTCCCGATTAAATGTTGATGAGCTTCTTCAACATGGCAATCGTCCGCGCCCTTCTTATTCCTGCCGTCTCGATCCTTATGAGGAGTCAGTTAAGCATTTGCTGATAACCTGTCCTTATTATTCTTCCACCCAGATTCATGAATATCTAAAGGAGAATAATCCCTCTTTTCCAAAAGTCTGTGAAAAGACTGTTTTCAATTACGTAAAAAAAATACGTAAAAGATACGATATACCTGCAAGAGTATAATTTTTTGCAGCAACAATCTTTTGTTCAGAATTCAATAAGAATCTGAACTGCATCCTTATTACCGAAATTTAAATAAAAGACATTATGAAATCCGTTATTTCAGACAATAAGATTATTCCATTCCTGCCTTGTTATAAAAGGACATCACAGTTGCATGAAACCAAAGTTAGTGATCTGAAAACTGTATATGGATGTAATGGATATGCGGTTTATGATTATATAGAAAATGAGATATTCCGTACAGGAAACCATTCATTGTATTGGTGTAAGAATATGCTTTGCAGAGTAGCGGACTATTGGGCACTCTCTCCGGAAGAAGTGGAGAAAATCGTGGAGTATTGTATTCAGGTTGACTTGTTCAATGCTGAGTTGTATACCAAGTATCATATTCTTACATCCGCAGAAATCAGGCAACAGTATAATAATGCCGGTTTCTTCATGGCTGTCAATTCATAATCACTAATCCGAAAATACTATGTTGATAAGATGTGAAATGTTAAAAAAACTGGCAAACGCTTTTATAGAGGTAGCCAAAGAGGAGAACCTGCCTGTAAATATCACAATGGGCAGGTCTTATACAGACTCCGGCAGTTCCAGACAAGTTGGTATTATTCTTGAATTTGACAGTTGGAACTCGAAAATCATCAATGATAAATTAGCTGACACCATCAACAGAATCTTCGAACTCGAATAAATATGAACCAAATGAATATAGAATTAAGTAAGATGCAGCTTATTCATTTAAGGAATATCTGCAAAAAAGGATGGGGTGGTTATAGTAAACCCTCTGATGATTTAGAAGAAATGGTAAAAAACGGTTTGTTGACGAAATCGGCTGGACCATTTGGTGATGTTGTTTATCGTCCAACTGATGCTGGGCGTAGTTATATTAATGACTTCAATAACGAACAGAAATGAGTCACATAGATGGCACTAGAAAATCGTATTCATCTCCATACGAGATAACGGTCTGTATGACCAAAGAGGAATGTAAGATATTGCTTCCGTTCTTTCAGAAAGCATATAAGAGTGTAAAATCAAAATACGAAAAGTATAATGATATTCACAATGGAGGGGAGGCTACGGAAAGAGAAGAAAATCTTCTTATGAAATACTCTGAGCAGTTGGAAAGACTGGAGAGTGTTTTATCATCTATTGATGAAATTTTAAAATTGGACAGATATGAGTAAAAAAAGAACAATGCAAATAGATGTAATTGAGGAAGTAAAAGGAACTCAATTCATGCAATGCAAACTGTATATAGATGGCAATGCGAGTGTTATTCTTATGAATAAAATCGATTATGAAAGGCTGTTAAGCGATAGTTTTTTTGTGCGTGATGGTAAAAATCGGGATTCAGCCGGAGTGTTGAATACTACTAACACTTTTTTAGAAAAAGATTAATATTTAAAATTAATTCGATATGAGCAAATATCAAACAGAAGCTGGGATAGAATGTACTCCCGAAGAATGTAAGTTGATTGACTCTCTGAAACGACTTGCAAAAAAGTGGGAAAAGGATGGTAAGCGTCTTTGGCTGTATTCAGCCAGTGGTTCGCTTCATGTAATGATGCATGGAGATACAGACAATAATCCTACACCGGAATTTACGCAATATGGAGGTAGCAATATTGAAAATAGTGTAACTACTATTGATGGCATATTAAATGATGGTGGAGATTGGTAATTGACTAATAACGATATAGGTATGAATATAGATACTGAATTTAACGTAGGAGATAGCGTATGCTATCTGAGCGGGGATAACATTATCCATACAAGTATAAGCAAAATAATTATCGAAATATCCTATACTGATGATAGTTTTCTTATGGTTTATAAGCTGTCAGATGGGCTAAGTGTGCCCAG
This sequence comes from Bacteroides stercoris, assembly GCA_958432865.1. GTDB lineage: Bacteria > Bacteroidota > Bacteroidia > Bacteroidales > Bacteroidaceae > Bacteroides > Bacteroides stercoris_A. Next base: position 19,142 of record CAUAWO010000041.1, on the reverse strand, counting down.
AAACAATTATCCACAATGGGGAAAAAGACTTTTTAGAGATAAGGATAGTTTAATGAGATATTTATCAGAATCGTAACGGAACAATGGACTAACAGGCAAGTCACCGCATTGTATGCAGGCTGGTGATACAGGTTCGAATCCTGTTTGTTTCACACTGAAAAAAAATTCTTAAAACGTATAATTATGGGAAGAATTGCCAGAAAAGGCTTTGAGTACTACAGGGCCGAAACGGACCGGTTCCGTGACATCAAGATCCGCAAGCTGAGAAAGGAACACAGCTGTGCCGGTTATGCGATATACCAGTATGTCCTGAATGAGATCTACCGTGTGGAAGGCTGTTATATCCGTTTCACACAGGACGAGCTGTTCGATTGTGCGGAATACTGGAACATGAGGGAAGAGGAGGTTCTCCGGATCATCAACTATTGTACGGAAACGGGGCTGTTCAATGCCGGAATCTGGAAACAGTACGGCATTCTGACAGGGCACTCCATCCAGATCCGATATGTGTCCATGTGTCACGCGGCCAAGCGCAAGACAGTCATTCCGGAAGAAATAAATCTTCTTTCCGAAGAAAAATCCTCCTTCCCGGTTTCCCGGGCACAGCTTCCTGTGGAAGCGGCGTCCGTTCCGATCTGTGGATCTGTGGCAGTCACCTCTGTTCCCTTCACGGAACCTTCAGAAGCGCCCGTTCCTTTGAAAGAGGGGATTCTTCCGGAAAAAACCGGATTTATTCCGGAAGAATCCGTGAATATTCCGGAAGCTTACAATATAAAGGAAAGAAAAGAAAACATATCATCCTCAAGCTCCTTTACATCCGTTCAGGAAAAGACGGATGAGGAGGACAATTCCATCCGGACTTTAAAATCCGATCTGGAATACCTGAACCTGAAGGATGACCAGATCCGCTGGGCGTGCATTCTGAAAGCCCGTTATCCGGCCATGCCCCTGGAGTACGCCATAGCCGCCGTCAAGGACAGCATCCGTAACGGTGACTACCGTTACAGTGTGGGCGGCTGCCTCACTCCGCTGATAGAGAACTATATCCGCAAGTACAACGCTGAATGTTCAGGAGAAAAGAGGCAGGACGGTTTCCGTGCCGCCCTTGAGCGTCTAGGCATTTCTCCGGCACAGCAGCATGAGATCCTGCATCTGTCCGCGGACTCCCCCCGTGTGCTGGAAGCCGCCTTGAAGGAAATCGAGCGCAGCAACGGGCGCATCAGGAGCCCGCTATGTTTTCTCAGGAGCAGGCTGACGTCCGTCCGGACCGCATGATATTTTGACATTAGTTAGTATGTGAAAGAACATTCCATCCTGCCGTCCCGCTGTGAAGCCGGTGCGGCAGGAACTTAAAAAAAACGAAAGATTATGAAATCACAGGAAGCCAATGCGATCCCCTTGCGGGAGATACTGGAAAAATACGGTCATGAACCGGTCAGGTCCTACCACGGCTATCTCATGTACAGCTCCCCTTTCAGAAATGAGGAGACCCCCAGCTTCATGGTGAACCTGCACACGAACAAATGGAAGGATTTCGGTGAGGACAGCTCGGGAGGTGTGGCTGACCTGGTCATGCGTCTGGAACGGTGCGATTTTCACTCCGCCATGCGGCGGATTGAAAAAAGCGACCTGTCCGCCCCGTCCGACCCCCTCCCTGTTCCGACTTCCGCCGGGGATGCCGGCACCAGCCCCAGACTGACTGTCGACAATATCAATCCCCTGACCAACAGGATGCTTCTGGAATACATGGGCCGGCGTGGAATTGATGCGGACATTGCAAAGGCATATTGCAAGGAAGCATACTACCATTTCAGCGGAAGGAAGGACAGGCGCTGTTTCGCCGTAGCTTTCCCCAATGACAAGGGAGGCATGGAGCTCAGGAATCCGATATTCAAGGGATGTGCCGGAGTAAAAGCCGTCACCTGTCTTGACAATGGAGGCGACCGTTGTGCCGTTTTCGAGGGATTCATGGATTTTCTCAGCTATCTCCAGTATGCCAGGGAACATCCCGGACTGCCGCCAATGAATTTCTGCATCCTGAACTCCACGGCCATGGCCGGCAGGTCCGGAGAGTTCCTTTCCCGGCACCGGCTGGTACATGCCTTTCTGGACAACGACAAGGCAGGCATGGACGCCCTGGAGAAACTGGAGGGGAATCTTGGGAAGGATACGGTACTGGTCAATGAGTCCGTCCGGCTGTATCCCCGGCATAACGATTTCAACGAGTTCCTGCAAGCCTGTAAAAAAAAAGCAATGACTGCAGGAAATGAGATGTAATACAGCAAACAATATGAAAGAAGTATCAGAAAAGATAACGGAAAGAATCCGCAAGCTTATCCGGCTCAAAGAATCCGCCACACAGATCGGATCTGAAGGTGAAGCCCATGCGGCGGCAGCGGCGGTACACCGCCTGCTTATGGAATACAACCTCTCCCTGCTTGATCTTGCCGGTGAGAATCCACAAAACCGGCTGACAGCCTGCGAATCTGACAGAATCAGCTACAAGGATGCGGCCGGCAATATCTGGAAACGGGACCTGATGAGGGTCTTATGTGAATACAATTACTGCAAGATGCTGCTCTACGCGGGCACAACCCATATGGTGGTAATCGGGACAGAGGAAAATGCGGCAACTGTCATTGCGCTCTTTGACTACCTGCGTAAAACCTTCAGACGTCTGTCCGAAGAGAAGTATTCCGGGTATGCGCAAGGCAGACGCGGTTACTGGAGAACCGCCAAAGGTAAGAAGGACTATATCCGGTCTTATCTGGAAGGCTGCATACCCGGTTTACGCATGCAGCTGGAGAATTCCGGGCAGACGCCGCAGGAAACCGGCCTCATGATCTGTCACCAAAAACTGATAGACGACTATATGGGCAGGTTCAGGCTTGTCAGAAGAAAGCCTGTGGCGAACAGGCATAAGACGAACCACAAGGCTTATATGACCGGAGTTGATGACGGCCGCCATATAAGTCTGAGCAGGCAATTGAAGGATAATACTTTTAAAAGGATAAGAACATGGGCTTTGTCAACAGACTGATCACATGGATCATGGACCGGCTTTCCGTGGAGGTCGATCCGGATGCCGAATGGTTTTAGCAGATCGTGAAAAGGATGGTTGCGGTTCATCCCCGTTCACTTGATTAAAAACACATAAACGAAAAAAATATGGAGATAAAAGGAAAAGTACTTACCCTCTTTCCGGTCAAGGAAGGAGTCGGAAAGACATCGGGCACTCCGTGGAAGTCCCGTGAGTTTGTGATAGAAACGCAAGACCAGTATCCGAAGAGGATCTGCCTGCAAGTGATGAATGCCAACATGGACCGTTTTCCCATGGAGGAGGGTATGGAGGTCAGTGTCAAATTTGACATTTCCGCCCGTGAACGGGACGGCCGTTACTTCAACACGCTGACGGCATGGGACATCACCGTGCTGAATTCCCGGCCGTCCAATCAGGAAGGAGAAAACAGATGAGAAAGAAATTCTTTTTTCTGGGGATATTGTTGGGCGTCTGCCTGGCATCCCCGGCCCAGTTCTATTCCGCGCGTACCAACCTGATAGGGCTGGCAACGGGCAACATCAACCTGGAGGGGTCCATGACGCTGAACCGCCGATGGTCGCTTCATCTACCGGTCCAGTACAATCCCTTCGTCTTTAAGGACAACCGCCAGTTCCGCAACCTGACTGTCATGCCGGGCGTGCGCTACTGGTTCGTGGAGTCCTACTCCAATTTTTTTGTCGGGATGAACACCCTGGCAAGCGGCTATTCGATCGGCAGGATATGGAACAAGAAACGCTATGAGGGGGAAGGCTACGGCATCGGCCTCTCCATCGGCAAGGCCTACCCCCTGTCAAAAACATGGAACATAGAATGGGAACTCGGCGGCGCCGCGGTCTGGGCGAGGTACAACGAATACCGTTGCCGGGAATGCGGCGCCTTCCTGGGCAGAAAACACGGATGGTATCTGATACCTTCACGTGTGGCGTTGAACATGATATATCTTTTCTAAATGTACGGTCCTATGAAAAAAAGAAACATACCTGTAATCCTTTTACTTCCACTGCTGTCCTTATCCTGTTCCCTGTCCCACAAGATGGAAAGGAGCATCAGCAAGGTCGGTCTCTCACAGGCCGGCAAGCGGCCTGCACCGGACACGACATGCTATTCCGTTCCCGAAAAAATCACCTGGAAGGACAGTTCGGGAGTGGAACATATTGTCACCATGGCCGAACGTGACAGCGTTACGGGTGAAGAGATGACCGTGTTGCAGCTGGACGAGGTGACCATTGTCGCGCGTAACAGGAACATCCCCGAGCGTGCCGGGAAAGTGAATCTGGATTTTGTCGTGACCGTTCCGGGCAGGCTGATAGATGACAAATGGCAGGTACAGCTGACCCCTGTGGCCTACAAGCGTGGCAGACGCATAGAACTGGAGAGGATCTTCCTGTCCGGCGCCGACTTCGTCAAGCGGCAGAAAAAAGGATACGCGCAGTACCAGGCCTTCATAAACAGCATCATCCCGGATTCCGCCTATCTGAAAGAGATGTTCGACATGAAAGGCTACCGCCGTGCCATGGCCGAGCTGGAGGAGGAGTTCTACCAGGCATGGAAGCATGACTATATCGCCCGCGAGGAATGGATTGACTGGACTGAGAGATGGAACCGCCGTTACCAGCACTTCAACGCGAAGATGGAACGGAACCGCATGGCCATCGCCGGCCACAACACCATCCTGTCCGTACTTCCCGCCTACTGGCTCCGCCGTGACCTGGACACCACGCTGATTCCGTCCCGCTACCGCATGTTCTCGGAAGGCACCCCTCTGAAGGTACGCAGGGTGACGCCGGAAGATTCGGCGCGTATAGCGGAGAGATACTTCGATTACAAGCGCATTGCGGAGAACGAACGCAAACGTGACGCGGTGTCACGCAAATATGAGGAGCTGGTTCGTTTCCCTTACCAGGCCGCCCGTCTGGATACGGTCATCAGGAACAGGAACAATACCTTCAGCTATTATTACCGGCAGGAGATGGATGTTACCGATAACACGAAACGTATTGACCTGACAGTAGACGGAAGGATACTTGCCGTCAATGGCAGTTCCGCCAATTTACCGTCCTCGGATACCATTACCTATTATATAAGCAGTATGGTGCAGTTCCTGGACCATGCGCCCCGGTACAGGAAGGAGAAGATATACCGCAAGGCCACGGCCAATACGACCGCCTATATCAATTATCCGGCAGGCAGATACCTGTTTGACGAGGAATACGGGAACAACCGTTCCGAAATAGACAAAGTCCTGGAAGCGATCAACAAGCTGACCTATACCGGTGAGTTGGTGATGGACAGTATTGACATGACCGCCACCGCATCCCCGGAAGGCAGCGCGGCCGCGAACCGTATCCTGTCCAGGCAGCGTGCCGTTGCCTTGAAGGAGTACCTGTCCGGAAGGACGGATGACAGGACCGGCATCGACACCCTGATCCGTCCCCGGTGGATTGGCGAGGACTGGCAGCTTCTTGTCCGCAAGGTACAACAGGATACGGAAATGGATGACAGGTCAGCCGTTCTGGATATCATGTCCTCCGTAAAGGATCCGGACGCAAGGGAGGCCGGGATCCGGAAACGTTTCCCGGATGCCTACAAGCATATCAGGGAGAACTATTATCCTCTGGCACGTGCGGTGAACTTCGCATTCTACCTGCACCGCCGGGATATGATAGAGGAATTCAAATACACCACCGTCCTTGACTCGGCCTACATGCACGGTCTTGACCTGATGGAGGACAGGCAGTACAAGGACGCGCTGGTGATACTGTCGGACTATAACGACTACAACACGGCCATCTGCCTGATGTCACTGGGCTATGATGCACGGGCTGCCGGAATATTGGAATCCCTGCCGGAAAGTTCCAATGTGTGCTACCTGCTGTCCATCCTGTACAGCCGTCTGAAAGACGACGGCAAAGCCGTGTCCTCCTTCATGCGCTCACTGGAACTGGACGGTTCCAAAGCCTATCGCGGTCGTCTTGATCCGGAAATCAACCGGCTGATAACAACGTATAATTTAAACCTGTCGCAATATGAATAAAATAGTAAGAATTCTGCCCGGCATATTCCTGTCCCTGCTGTCACTTTCCTCTTGTGACGGCCTGTTCACCGAGGATTGTATCTACAAAGGATACCTGCACGCCCGTAACGGGTTCCATCACCCTTCCGATATGGGCACACCGGAACAGGCGGAGATGAACCTGATGGTTTTTCCGCTGACCGGTAACGGCGTGGCGGAATATGACAATCTTTCCATTCCTTTTAATGGAAGCGGTGATGCGTATGGGACCTTGCATATCGGGAGTTACGAGTTTCTCGCCTGCAACAAGGATGTCAACATCCTGGAGGATGCGGGCTCCGCCGCCACCGTCCGCTTGCGTGTTCCGACGGAACAGGGAAAGATCACGGCGGAGCAGGGATACGCGTATTCCTCTTCCGTGACCGGTACGGTCATGACTGACGACACCCTGCACGTCACCTGCGAGAGCAAACTGATGGTGCAGCGGATTGTCTTCAACATCACGGTGACGAATACGGGAATCCTGGAATATACCGGAATCACCGCCGAACTTGACGGCGTGACCACAAGCCGGTATGTACGTACAAGGGAAAAGGGAAGCGGTTTCGCCACCCTGCCTTTCACCGTCTCCCCTGAAAAGGAGAATTTCTTCCGGAAGGAAGTGCTGGTGTTCGGCATCAATACCGGGGTGAGCAATGTCATCCGTCTTCATCTGGACGGGGACATGCCCGTGGATGCGGATCTTGACCTGAGTGATGTGTTCAAGGACTTCACCGCTGACGGTATCAGTGTGGACATCACCGTCCGCGTATCCCCGTCCCTACATACCGCATCCGCTTCCATCGAGGACTGGCAGAATGTGGAATGGGGCCAGGGAATAATTACTTATTAATACTGTTTTTTTATCATCAATTTAAAATTTTACAAAATGAAGAAAATGTTTTTGTTCGCAGCGTGTCTTGCCGTATTGGCATGCAGCTGTTCCGAGAATGAAGAAGGAACCGTCAAGGATGTCCGTGCCTCCTTGAAAATCAACGCCAACATCGGTGCTCCCGCTGTTTCCCGCGCGGAAAAGACCGCCTGGGAAGCCGGTGACAAGCTGGGTCTTTATGTCTGCAACGGTACTCTGGGCACTCCGTACAACCAGAATGCCGTCTATACCAACACCCCTTTCACCTATTCAGCTGCCGGATGGACTTCGGAAGAGATCCTGCTGGATGAGAACGAGGCGACGGTGTTCGCTTATTATCCGTATGATGCCACGCTGACCACCCCCTCCGCCCTTCCGGTGGACATCACCACCCAGACGGACCATCTGTACGGACAGGGCGACACCAAGGCGAGCATCCTGAACCGTAATGTGAACATCACGATGAAACATGCCCTTTCACAGGTCGTATTCCGCATGAAGAAAACGGAAGGATACAGACAGGAAGGCGTCCTTACCGGAATCACACTGAAGAATGTCGGTTCCGCCACTCCGTTGTATACCCGTGCCACTATGGATATTTCAACAGGTTCCCTGACAAAAACGACGGCAGGCAATGTGGAATTCAGCGCCGGCGCCACTCTGACAGACAAGGCCGTATCCTTTTCATCCATTGTCGTTCCGGTTGATGCGACAGCGGGCAAGGATATGCAGGCCGTGTTCACCATTGACGGAAAGCAGCTGCAATTCACCTTCCCGGCCGGAACGAAATGGGAACGCTCTTACCGTAATATCTACGACATCGTACTGGGGAATAACGGTCTGGTCATCGGCGGTGCCGATGGCAGCGGTGTGACCATCGAACCCTGGACAGACGATGTGAAAGGTGAAATCCAGCTTGTACCTGTAATCTGACTTTAAGGGGCGGGAAGCCTTTCTTCCCGCCCTGTTACAAACCATATCGGGGCTGCCAATCCCCCATAATCAGACAAAACGATGAAAATGAAGAATATTTTAAACAGCCTTTTCCCCTGGCTGGCCGTGACAACCCTCCTGTCCCTGCAGGGCTGTGAGAATGAGGAAGGCACCGCAATCCACAGCCGTGATACCGTGTCCTTTGAAATTGACGCAGGGGGAGCACGGGCAACCGAGACAACGTTTGAGACCGGGGATGCCATCGGCGTCTATGCGGCAGTACGCATGTCATCAGCGCCTGCAACCTTGAAAACGTCCGGAAACTATGCGGACAACAAGCGGTTCGTCTGGAACGGCTCGCAGTTCGTGGCGGACGGGGACGCCAACGAAATAGCCGCCGGCTATGAAACGGATTATTATGCCTATTACCCCTACAGGGAAGACATGGGCAATCCGTTGGATTATGATTTCAGCATACAGGGGGACCAGCGGGAAGGCATCACGCTTTCCGACTTCATGTATGCGGCCAACAGGAGCGGAACAACCGATAAGGTCATAACGCTCGCCTTCTCCCACCGGCTGTCCCGGCTGCAGGTCACTTATACGCCGGAAGCGGGAGAGGCACTTTCCGGCGTGACCATCCAAAGGGCCAAGGCTACAGCCAATATCAACCTGGGAACCGGCACCGCCAATACCCTTGGAGCCACCTCGGATATACGGATGTATAATGACGGCGGCACATTCACTGCGGTCATTCCGGCGCAGGACCGGGATGCCGACGGTACATTCCTTACCCTTTTATTTGCCGACGGCACAAAAAAGGACTACACCCTTACGGCAAAGAAAGAATTCCTTGCGGGGCATACTACCGTAATTCCGTTCATGGGCAAAGAGCTGCAGTATACCTTTACCGTCAGTCCGGAAACCATCGGCAGCGGCTATTCCGGCGGCATCTATAACTACGAAACGGTTTCAAACAAATATTATTCAATAAACGGGAAGCCATTGCCCGGCACTGAGAGTCCATTGGATTACACGGTTTCAACGACAGACGTCTGGATAACCCCGGACAAGGCGGGCAAAACAATAAAGGTGGCGGAAAACCTGAATACCGCTCCCCGAAACGGCAAGGTCCTGTTTACCCAGGCAGAATCCGGAAGGACTTACATCCTGCCGGTACAACAGTCCTCCGCTACCACGCGGCAGACCTTGCAAATCAGCACAACTGCGGGAAACATACCCGCTGCCGGAGGAAACAAGGCTGTCACAGCCGTTCTCAGCACTTATTATAACGACCACCGGGATCCTGATAAAAAAGAAAATGTAACGGTTTCCCTCAGTGGAACCGGGACGGGATTCAGCCTGTCCGGGAATCAGGTCCTGGCTGTCAACAATACTACGACAAATGCCAGAAGTATTACCGTAAAAGGCAGTTACAACGGCATAACATCGGATAACAGCCTGACCATAACACAGGATGCCGGTGCAAAACAATACGCATCCTGGAGCGACTGGAGTGTAACCGTATCGGCCAATCCGGAAACGGTTGCAAACACGGGAGGTACATCCGTCATCACGGCCGATGCAGCCCGTACCCGTGCGTGGACGTGGAACGGTGTCGGCGGTTCAGGAGGTACGGAAACAGACAGGGCCACACCGTCATTGTCGGCAGCCGGCAGCGGATTCAGCCTGTCCGGAACAACACTGACAGCAGGCAACAACACAACAACATCTGAAAGATCCTGTACAGTCACGGCAACCCATGCCGGTAAATCAGCGACCTGTACAGTCAAGCAGCCGGCCGGAACAACCGGTTACGGAGATTGGAAAGTAAACATATCCGCCAGTCCGACCACTATCGCGGCCGCCGGAGGAACGTCAACGCTGACCTGCTCGGCTGCGCGTGACGTATATACCAATGGGGTAAAGACCGGTACGGAAACCGCCACACCTGTCATCTCGGGCAGTGCAGCCGGATTCAGCCTGTCCGGAAAAACAGTCAGCGCCGGCAACAACACCTCAACAAGCACGCGAAGTATAACATATACGGCAACCCATGCCGGTAAATCAGCCAGCTGTACGATCACCCAGTCTGCAGGAAACAGGCAATATGCGTCATGGAGTGCCTGGAACGTGACAGTGTCAGCCAATCCGGCCACGATAGCCGCAAGCGGAGGCACATCCTCCATCAGCGCGGCGGCAACCCGTACCCGCACATGGACGTGGAACGGTGTCAGCGGTTCCGGCGGTACGGAAACAGACAGGGCCACACCGTCATTGTCGGCAGCCGGCAGCGGATTCAGCCTGTCCGGAACAACACTGACAGCAGGCAACAACACAACAGCGTCTGAAAGGTCCTGCACAGTCACGGCCACTTCAAACGGCAGGTCGGCCGCCTGTACGGTCAGACAGTCCGCCGGCAGTCAGACAACGGAGTACGGCAACTGGACCACGGGCTCATTGTCAGTGTCCGCCAGCCCGTCCGGTATCGGCTCATCCGGAGGCACAAGCCGCCTGAGTGCGACAGCATCACAAAGCCGTCCGAAATACACGAAGTGGAACGGCATAACAACAGGCACCACCACAGAATACCGGAGTGTGGATGTGAGCTCATCCGCCTCATGGTCAGGAAGCGCGTCGGGCTTCAGCCGGAGCGGCACGACTGTCACAGTGGCGGCCAATGGCAGCACTTCATCCCGCAATTGTACCTATACGGCAAGTTACGGAGGAAAATCAGGCCATGTGACAATCCATCAGGATGGAAAGCCCGCCGATGTAATCACCTACGGGTACATATTCACGCTCGGAGCCGTCAGCGGTGATGACGTCGTCTCCACCGGGGGAACCGTCACCTACAGTGTCACCTCACAGAAGATCACATACACCAACGGCAGCGAAACCTCCCGCAGCAATATCGGCTGGTCGGCTTCCGCCAACGTGTCCTGGATCAGTGCCGGCACAAACTCGGCAACCGTCAGTGAAAACCCGACAACTTCCGACCGTAGCGGCACGATTACGCTGACCCAGAACGAAAGCGGAAGGAAACTGTCAATCACTGTATACCAGGACAGAAAGGTATCGGTGGACATAAACTAAAAACTATAAATATGGATAAACCATTCAATCATCTCATTATTTGTCTGACGTTTGTAATGCCGGTTGCAGCCCTCAGCGGCTGCTCCGGCCCTAACGACAGTCCGGAGCAGGACGCCGTCATGTCCATCAGCTCCTGCACGGCACGTGGTGATGACGGGCAGGAAATGTCCGTCAGCGAGTTCGGCATGTTTGTAACGGATACGGCGGGAAACCTGTATCCGGACAACATCCGAGTCCTCAACCGGTCCGGGAAATGGACATTCGCGGAGATTTCCCTGTCGGACGGGGATAAAGGCATATATGCGTATTATCCTTACAACCCGTCCTTCAGCGGCGGAAAGATGGGCCTGGACGCAAGGAGCCAGACAGACTATCTGTATTCGGAAAGGACCATGGTGTCCGGGAACGCACCCTCCGCCTCCATCACCCTGTATCATCTTCTTTCGAAGGTGACTTTCAGAATGCCCGCCGCCGTCACCGCGGTCAGAGTGGCGGATTACAGCTACTCCGCTTCGTACAGTCTTCTGACGGGCTCACTGGAGATAAAACCGGAAAAAGGCACAATATCCTCCGGGACAGGAAGCCTGCTGCTCTATCCCGGTGACAGTCCGGCCATGCACGTGGCGCTGGTGGCCGGCGGACATCCATACGACTTCGTCATGCCGGCGGCGGCATTCCGATCCGGAAAGGAATATGTCTACACTTTGAAAACCGCCGGAAACGGGGTGGAGATAGAGGACATCACCATCACCGGCTGGCAGCCCGGAGGCAATTATGAAGGAACAATAACTGAAAAAGAACAAGAAAGGCAATGAAAAAGAAAATTTATACTTTATCCGTCCTGCTGGCGGCGGTTCTTCCGGCAGGGGCACAATCCATCAAAAGTGACATCAACACCGTCCTGAACGACATCGCACTGCCGGTTTTCCTCGGTGTGATGGTCATGGCGCTTGCCGTAGGCATAGGAAAGAACTGGAGACTCATCAATGACGAGAACAGCGAGGGCAACAAGAAACAGGGATGGATGAACGTCGCCTACATGGTCGGCTATGTCCTTATCGCGGTGACCGTCATCAGCTTCTGCGTGGGCAAGATAGCCGGTGTCAGCTTCTCAATCTGACCGCCATGGAGTACAAGGTGCGCAAAGGGATCGAGAACCCGTGCAAGATACACGGGCTGCTGGTACGCGACTTCTATCTGTTGCTCGGTTACGGCGGATTCGCCGTGGCCGTGCTCCTGCTGAACGTCAAGAGCTGGCTGGAGGACGGTACGACAGGCGGTGAAATGCTTTTCATATTCGTATTGCTTGTCGGATGTGGCCTGTTGTTGGCAAGGAAGTTCTATAAGAATGCCTCAAGGAAGAAGTACAGGCCGCCGCATTGGGAGAAGACGGTTACAAACCGTGATGTGAGAAATGCTTTAATGAAAGACAGATAAACTATTGACAGTATGGAAAGTGTTAGAAACTGGCTGGAACAAACAATCGGAATGCCAATTGATTATATATGCATCATTATCATGGGGATGCTGACACTGCATGTTTTGATAAGAATTGCCATACATGGGAACATGGAGTTCTTAAAAAAGTATGGCAAGAGTGGCAATGATACCGAAAAAAAATCAATGATCCCTCTAAAGAAAGGAACGACTCATCGTCTGCATGATTCAACTTTTTTTTAAGGAGCTGCCAACAGTGTTTGCCCCCCAATGTAATCTTACCCAAACAAATCTTTGCAAACAGGAGAAGAATACTAAAGTAGGCAACACTTGAATATAGCACAAGAAACCTTGTCCAATAACAGGTCGCCGCATTGGGAGAAGACGGTTACAAACCGTGATGTGAGAAATGCTTTAATGAAAAAACAGATAGACTACAGAAAATATGAATAGACTTATAACTGACTGTCCCGAAGTGCTGTTTGCTTTTGTCTGGACATTCTTTTTTTGTGTGTCTTTTGTCTTTTATTGTATCACCAAGGAAATAAAAGATTCAAGAAATATACGTATACGTAAAAACAGCACTCCTAAAGAAATTGGAAATAAGGAAATAGGTGGTGAAAACAATGATAAAAAAGAAGATGATAAAGAGTTGCCTCCTTAAACTGTTGCTTTGTCTGTTGCCGGTTTTGACATGGCGGAGTTCCCACAGGTTGATGGCTATACCCAACAATAGCATGGGCGGAAGGAGTATTATCATGACTCTCCAAAATATTATAAAGTTGGGGTCAACTCCGGAGAGAGGGCAGGCAAATACCCAGTAAATCCCTGACATACAGGAAAGGATACCAACCGGTGCATAGCAGATCCATTCTTTGGAAACCCAAAATGCGGAAAGCGGAACGAGGACTACTGAATAGGCAACCGAAATTCCTGTCACAATCAACAACTGTATCCCAAGCGGTAGTGTTCTGAAATGAACCACGGCTGTGAACAGGAGCGGATAAATGACCAGTGCGCATAGAGCAATACATAGAAAAACATTAAAATGCTTTTCTCCGATTTCCAACTTTACAGTGATTCTGTCAGTCAATGTTTTAAGGGCTGTACTGATTTCATTCATAAACTAAAAAGATATAAAGATACAATATGTTTTATTGCTGCAAAGATATAAATAACAACTGAACGGGATAACAAATAAAAAAACAAACAATAAGAAAATGGCAAACGAAGGATATTCCATACTGGATGTCATCAATGACGAATACGGTGTCATCCTTACCAGAAACGGCTGCGTGTCTGTAGCGTTCCGCATGTACAATCCGGAATGCTACAGCCTGCACCGTACCGACCTGGAGGAGCGCAACGCGCGTCTCTACCAGGCGTTCAAACACCTGCCCTCCGGCAGCTTCGTGCACAAGCAGGACGTGTTCCTTAAAAGGGAGTACGTTCATGAGCTGGAAGGGGACAGCTTCATCGACAAGGCGGAACAGAGGCATTTCTCCGGCCGTGAGTATCTGGAACATGACTGTCTTCTGATATTCACCCTGTCCGGCCTGTCCTCCCTGGCAGCCTCGTACAATGCCAACCCGTTCTCCTACCGGGAGAGGCTGCATGTGTCCGACCGGGAGAAACTCACCGAATTTCTGGAGGGGGTGAACTCCGCCATTGGTGTGATAAACAGTATCAGGGACACCCGTCTGGAAAGGATGGCCGCCGCCAGCCTGAGGGAGTATGTCATCCGGTACATCAACTTCTTCCCCCGGGCTGACTGCGACCGTGACATCCATTTCTCCGGAGAGATCACCGTCGACCGGGAGAAAGCGCGTTGCTATACCGTCTGTGACGGTGACTATCTGCCTGACCGCACCGTCAGAAGCGATGTGGAGGACACCACACTGCCCGTGTCCGGATGCAGCCTGTACATGGCGGAACTGGAAGGCCTGGGCGTGCACCTGCACTGCAACCATGCGGTCAACCAGATCCTCTATTTCGAGGGCTCGGAGAAACTTTATGAAGAGTTCTCCCGCCGTGTGGCGGTCTACCGCACCAACAAGGGATGGGACAGGGCCATGCTGGAGCCGAAGGCGGACGAGCTCGAGAACATGCAGAAGGAGATCATGGAGGAGAGGCAGCTCCTCTGCCGTGCCAATTTTTCCGTCATGATATGGGATGACAGCCCGGAACTGCTGGACCGGGCCGAGAAGAAGCTGCGGGAATACCTGACCGTCTCGGACTTCAAATTCTATATACCGTCCTACGAGCATCTGGCCAACATATACCTGGCTTCGGTTCCCGGACAGGAGAAAGGGCTTGACAGCGGTTTCCTGTTCCTGACCCCGCTTTCCCTCGCGCTCTGTCTGTTCATCAACTACACGACATTCACCCCGGATGAGGAAGGGGTGTATTTCAATGACCGTATTTATCAGATACCTTTGAAAAAGGATATCTGGGACGCGAAGAAAAAACGCATACCGGCCCGCAACGGCATCGTGGTGGCATCCACCGGCGGCGGCAAGTCCGTGCTGACACTGAATATCGTGCAGCAGCTCATCGAGCAGGGCTATATCGTGGTGGTGGTGGAGTTCGGGTACTCTTTCGGACAGCTCTGCAAGCTTTATCCTGAAATCTCGCTGCATGTGGACTATGACGGGGAGACACCGCTGGGCCTGAATCCCTTCGATCTGGAGGGCCGTTCCCTTGACAACAACAAGATAGAGGTGCTATCGGGTATCGTGCAGCGTTTCTGGCGCCGCATGTTCGGGAAGGACGAGGAGGAGCAGTCCGTAGCCCTCACAAAATTCATCCAGGATTATTACACCACCTGCCTGCCGCCCCATTCCTTTCCCTCTTTCTACCGCCACGTGACGGAGCATTATGAGGATATCTGCCGGCGGAAGGACGTAGACCCCAATTATTTTGACCTGTCCTCCTTCCGCCTCATATGCAGCGAGTTCCTTCCCGGTGAACGGTATGCCAATGTATGCAGGACCGACGGAGTGCCCGATTTCGGGAACAGGCGGCTGGTCGTGTTCGAGCTGACGCAGATCAAACAGGACAAGTTCCTCTCCGACCTGGTCATGGCCCTGATCTTCGACGTGATTCATGACAAGATCCTTTCCGACCGGACCAGAAGGGGGATGATCATTTTTGACGAGTATGCCGAGACGGCGCAGATGAAGTCCAGAGGCGAGGATATCAGCATACATTCCGCAGTCGCCTTCTGCTACCAGAAGATACGCAAGGAGAACGGTGCGGTGATGACCATCGTCCAGAGTCCCGACCAGCTTCCCGATGACGAATTTACCAAAGGCATGATCACCAACACCCAGCTGCTGTACATCCTTCCCACAACGGATGTGGTATACAGGGCCGTGGAGAAAAGGTTCGAGATGGGGGGCGACCCCGCCCAGTGCAACATGATGCGGTCCATCCGCAACGACTTTTCCGGGGAGCGTCCGCATTCCGAGTGCTTCATCCGCTTCACCGGCGGCCAGGGGAGGTATGCGGTGGTGGTGCGCAACGAACTGAGCCGGGAGAAGTTCCTCGCCTTCCAGACCGACGGGGAGACATGGGCTGAGATTGACGGCTATTCCAGGACCATGCCGATGGAGGAAGCGATAGGCAGATACATGGAGAGACACCCGTCAAAGGACAGGAAATGAAAGGAGACCGTATGGAAAAAGGATTAAAGGGATACAGGCCGCTTCTGCTTCTGCTCCTGTGCGGCGGAATGACCTTGAAGGCTGCCGCACAGGCGGCGATTACCGACCCTCTCAACACCGCCCAGAGCACACTGACCGCGGGAAATACCGCTGCAACGGTGAAACAGGTGACGGAATCGGTGAACAGACTCCAGACCGCCCTGGACTATGTCCAGAAGGTGTCCGCCACCGTCAGACGCGCACGGATGTTCACGGACCTGATAGACCGGCAGAACCGGTTGAACAGCAACTGCCTCAGGACGCTGGAAGAGGCGGAGAAGATGGACATGAAGGGGCTGCCGGGCATCACTTCGGCCGTGCAGGACGTGGTGGCGAACAACGCCGCCATCATCTCCCTGACCATGGACATACTCGGCAGTGACCTGAAAATGAACGACAGCGGACGGATAAAGCATCTGAGGAAGTGTCTGGAAAAGCTGAGGGAGCAGGAGGCGGGACTGTCCGCCATCCGTCAGACCATCTCCCGTACACGGACAATCAGACGGAATTTGGGACTTGTAACAAAATAGGAATCAGAACAAAGGAGGAATATCATGAGATTGCTTTCAATTTTTTTCTTTTTTACAGGAATGTCGCTGCATTGCGTGACGGCGGGAGCCCAGTGGGTGGTCACCGACCCCGGCAATACGGCACAGGGAATCATCAATGCCGCCAATACGGCCAGTACGGTGAAGCAGACGGTGGAACAGGTGAACAGGCTCCAGACCGCCCTGGACTATGTCCAGAAGGTGTCCGCCACCGTCAGACGCGCACGGATGTTCACGGACCTGATAGACCGGCAGAACCGGTTGAACAGCAACTGCCTCAGGACGCTGGAAGAGGCGGAGAAGATGGACATGAAGGGGCTGCCGGGCATCACTTCGGCCGTGCAGGACGTGGTGGCGAACAACGCCGCCATCATCTCCCTGACCGGGGATATACTCAGCAGTGACCTGAAAATGAACGACAGCGAACGGATGGAGCAGCTCGACGGATGTCTTCAGGAAGTCCGTCGCCAGGAGGCTTCACTGGGCACCATCAGACAGATCATGTCACATACGCGTACCATCAGACGGAATTTGGGACTTGTAACGGAATAGGAATATGGCATCAATAACAGAAATATCGGTCGAGCATATCCACAATGCTTATGAAAGTATCCGGGGGAACATCGCCGTGGAAGCCTTCTATGCGGTAGTGACGGGATTCATGGCTGTCACGCTCATCCACCGTCTGTATACGGTATACCGGGAGGTGCAGTCCAACGAGGACGGCACGCCCACCATGAAGGATTACATGAACCTGGTGTGGCAGTATGTATTCTGCATAGCCGCCGTCGCACTGTTCCCCGTGCTGCTGGAAGCCCTGGAAACGGTGTTCGGCAAACTGATGGACGATCTGCAGGCCGGATTCGGCGGAAAGGTCTATGATGTGGCCGACCTGTTCCAGAAGCCGATAATCGCACAGTTCGAGAAACAGTTCAGCGACATGTCGGTAATGGACGTTGCCGGCGTGTTGCTCAATCCGGTCGGCAGTTCGTTCGATTATCTGCTGGCGTATGTGGCCGGCGTCATAGCCGCCCCTTTCTACATGTACGCGCAGACCCTGTTCATAGTCGGCAGATACATGTTCCTGCTCCTGCTGGAACTTATATCCCCTGTGGCGATAGCCTGTTTCTACAACGAGAGTACCCGGACGTATTTCCATACGTGGTGCAAGAACCTGCTGGTCTGTTATCTGATGGTACCGGCCTTCATCCTTGCCAGCAAGTTTTCGGACGCCATCGTCTGCGAGTATGTCATGAACACCTCGTGGAATGTCGTCCTGCAGGTGTTGTTTTCCCTTGCGTTGAAACTGTCCCTGCTGGCGATTGTGAGAGGCAGGATCCATAACCTTTTTTAAAACAACGGAAGAATATGAAAATGGATATAAAGAATATGGTGAGGGACTTCGCCTCACTGGGAGAGGCCAAGAAGCGGTCCTCCGTCTATGTCAAGGCGGTCAGCCTGTTGTGTGCGGCCATCGTCGCCCTGGTGCTGTTCTTCATGAACATGACCGTCCGCGGAGTGACGGACAGGATCCTTGTCGTGAATACCGGCGGAGAGTTCCTGCAATTGAAGTCCATGGAAACGGACAAGTTATACGAGACCCTGTTGAAGGCCCACTGCAACGCGGTGGCCTATTATGTAAACTCTTTCGACAGGATGAGCATCTCCGGAAACCAGGCGCAGGCCGTGTTTCTGGTGGAGAAATCCGAGCTGAACGCCATCTGGAACAAATACCTGAACGACCGCGCCTATGCCGACGCGGCGGACAGGGGTGTCATCTACAAGTGCGTGTTTGAGAAGCTGCACAGGGTCGGGATACGTGATGACGGTTACAACGTGCTGTTCACCTCCATCCTGTCCATCCATGATGCCGGCGGGGTCAAACGTATAAGGATATACAGCCGGGGCGACGCCATACGCACCACCCCGTCCTATCCGGAGAATGTGACAGGCTTCTTCTTCCGGAACTATACACAGGAATACGAGCTGTTGGATAGCTCGGATGGAAACAAAGAAAGGAATTGAATAAAACAGAAGAACATGAAGAAGACTCAAGTAATCATTGTCAGCGTGTTCGGGTTACTTGTCCTTCTTGTCATCTGGACAATCTCCGCGATGAAAGGAAAGGAAGAGAATCAGAACACCGTCCGTCTTAGCACGGACAACAAGGATGTGACCATTACGGATGTGAAGGCCCAGCTCGAGCGTACCCCCCTGCGCAAGCAGGCGGAGGGACAGGGCGGGGACAATCCGGTGGACATAGAGCGTATGCGTCAACTCATCATCAACAGTGAGATGCCGCCGGAAGAGGAATACGGGCGGAAGGCGGATACCGCCTCCTATATCCTTCCCACACAAGAGAACCTGGACAGTATCACCCGTGAACTGCGGAAGAAGAAAAAAAGGAAACAGGAGAAAAAGAAGGTGGAGAAGAAGGAAG
>CAUAWO010000040.1:0-21485 GCA_958432865.1 Bacteroides stercoris | reverse complement strand
TCCGCCAGTGGACTGTAAGGTCTGCTTGGGTGGACTATACAGTCTGCTGCAATGGGCTCTACGGTCCATTGGCGGAGTCTGTAGTAGGTAACCGTAAGAAAAGACTTAATTGTAGGCAAGAAAAGCCTTAGTTAATAGGGAGATTGGACTTTGAAGGAAAGTTGCTGTTTCTCAATTTGTATGTTTATAAATGATTGTAGAATGCTTTTACCGTTTCCCATTTATAATAAGGGGCAATAGGGCTGTCAATGGGTAATTTGACTTCATTTTCATTATGTAGCAATTTTACAATAACTTCTCCTTGCTTATTCTTGAAAAAGATTAATTGAAGGTTGGCTCCCATAGGTGAAACACGGAAATCTTGCCAGGCCAGGTAATATCGGTCGGGATCTGTTTCTTGATTGGAGCATCCTTCTACTTGCATGAGTGCCAACAGACGGATCAGGTTGGTATCATGTCCGAAACGGAGGGTGGCGCAAGGAGTTCCTTCACGGATGGCGCGGTCGGCACTTTCTATAATATTCTTCAATAAAGATTTTGCACTCTCGGGGGCTGCTCCCTGATTGACGGGAGCATTGGCATTGCAAATATACATCCGATAATTCACAGACTGCCAGATACCGAATAATTCTTCTTTTTCAAACAAATCATAAAAGGATAGAGGCAACTCTACATCTTGCATGTCGGAAGCAATCCAATAAAGTCCCATCATGAGCTCGCGGGGATTCCTGACTTCTTTGGGATTTTTGAAAAGTGAAGCGATTAAACGTTCCGGATGAATATGATTTTCTTCGAATGTATGGAAAGCTGTTCTCCATGGCGCACTTGCCGAACCCAGCTTTTCGGCTTCGGGTGAAGTATAGGCAATGTAGTCCATGTGTCTTTGGTTGGCTTCGCGGGTGATCTGGAGGGAGGGGTTTAGTTCTTTCAGTTGTTCTGTGAATGCGGACATGCTCATGATACAACGTACGGAAACGCTCGAACGCGCTGATATGTTGGCGCTGTCCCGGAATATATGGGGATATTGTTGATAAAGCCGTTTGGCAATGGCTTTGTGTTGTCGTTCTCCTAATGGGGTCAGGTTTCCTCCGCGCCCACGGGCATTTTCCCATACTTTCTGGAGTCTGAGCCTCACATCTTCACCTAAATCGGTAAGTCCTGATTTATTGTGAAACGTATCAAAGACACGAATGACTTCTAGATAACGTTCGTCCGAAGTCATCCAGCGGGACCCATGGCGTCCGTAATGGCTGATGTAGAAAGGACTGTAACCTTCGGGTACCGGAGTTTGTATGCCGTTTGGTGTGGGATAAGCATAATAGATGCTACCCATTTTTTCCGGGCTTTGGATGATTTCTTCTTTCAGATTGTGTGCGGGGAGATCTATGGGAGCTACTTTCCAATTGATGCCGAGCGGATTATTTTGTATTTCCCATATCAGAGGGAAATCCGGATTATCCATAATCCACATTTCGCATCCGTCTACTGAGTCGTTTACATGCAGTAAGGAATAGCCCATAGCTTGTGACTTGGTATCAGCCAGTTGGTATTCTGTCTGATTATAATGAAATGCCTTTTGGCTTTTCAATTCCTGAAAAGCGGTTGCTGAAAGTAGGGCAAAGGTTTCTTGAATGGGGAGACAGATATGTTGTCCGTCTTCCGGCTGTAAGAAGCTTAGTCTGACCGCCGTTTTTAAAGCTTCTTGGGGCATGGCGTAGCTGCCTGATTGCCATCGGGTGTTTCTTTCAATTCCCCAATGTAGATAAAGGGTGTCGTTGGACTGATTGAAAGTAAATTGGTACTTTCGGGTTTGTCCATGCAGTTTGAATACAAATAACAGAGGGTTGGTAATGATATCTTGTGCCATTACATTTCCCATCAGGCTGCCGATAAGCAGAAAGCATATAAAAAGTTTTTTCTTCATCGTATGTTACTCTTTAGATTCAGGAAATAGTTTGCTCCCCCAGTTACCGGGACTAGGGCCCATTTTTAAAACCAACTCGCCTCCTTTGATGATATCATTATGGCGGATGGCGGAATATGGATAATTCTTTCCATTTAATAAAATCGACCGGATATACTTGTTCTTTTCGGAAAGCCCTTCGGCTTTGATCGTGAATGTTTTGCCTTCCTGTAAATGGAAACGACTCTCTGTCAGTAGAGGGGTATGGATTAAATAATAGTCTTGTCCGGCATTGGGGTACAACCCCATCATGTGGAATACCAACCACGATGACATGGCTCCGGAGTCATCATTTCCGGGAAGACCGGCAGAACCGTCATTATAGTTCTTCTGGATAATTTCATGGATGCGGTCGCCGCTTTTATCCGGACGCCCTACCCAGTGGTATAGGCAGGGAGTGAGGAAGGAGGGCTCATTATTCACATTGAAGAAACCCTTGTCAAAGAAAATATCCAGCCGTTCGTCAAACTTCTCTTTTCCGCCACATTGTTCAATGAGTCCGGGTACGTCATGCGGAATGCTGAGTGAATATTCCCAGGAGGAGGCTTCATAAAAGAACATGTTCCACCAAGGAGTATACCAAGGGCCTTCAAAGGTAACGGGGGTATATGTGAAGGTGGGTTTCTGGATATGGGAGTTTCCGAAAGGTATTTTGTCTAACCAGTTTCCTTCTTTATCCCGGGGAAGTATGAATCCTTTGACTCCTGCATGTTCATAATCGGCCCGCCACAAGTTCTTCCAGTTGGAAGATTGTTTCAAGTATTGCTGGTACAAGTCTGTCTTGCCTAGTCCTTTTGCTACTAAGGCTATGGCATAATCACAATAGGAGTATTCTATTGTGCGGTTTCCGGCTCGGGGAATACCGTATGGAATATATCCCAATTCCAGATAAGGAATCAGTCCGCCTCTTCCCTCCGCTTCTTCGTTACCTCCGGGCGGTATGGTCGCATCTTTCAGCATAGCTTCCAAAGCCAGATGGTAATCTATGTTTGGTAGTCCTTTTACAAATGCATCGGCTATAACAATTTCGGCGTTGGAGCCGCCTTGTGTCCGTCCGTTACAATTTCCGCTTCGTGCATCAGGCATGTAGCCGTCCCGTTTATAGATATTGATCAGTGAACGTACAATGTCTGTTTCTCTTTGAGGGTCAATTAGTGTGATAAGTGGAGTTGAGGTGCGGTAGGTGTCCCAGATAGCATAAAAATCATCATAATAAGGTTCCGGATCACTCCATAATGGATTTTCACCGGTACGGTCTACAGGCATTAACATGGTATGGTAGATACCGGTATAAAACATACGCTTATATTTTTCGGGTGTATTTGAGGCTATATCAATGCGTTGCAATAAGTTTTCCCATTGTGCCAATAAGGCTTGCCGGGTGTCCTCAAATGACCAATGAGGTATTTCGTTCCATACATTCTCTCTGGCTTTGAGAGAACTGATAAATGAAATTCCGACTTTCAGTTGAATGGTATTTGCAGAAGAAGGGAAACGCAACAAAGCTCCGGTTTTTTGTTGGGAGTCTGGCTGGTATCGTTCATTGCTGATCTGGTTTCCTTTCCATGTGGTCGTTTGTACAAAGGGATGGTCGGTTACTGCATAAAAATAAACGGTGTAGGCACGTCCGTTATTCCAACCTCCGCGAATACGGGTATATCCCATTACTTCGTGATCGGATATGATTTGAATTTCCGAACCTACAAATTGTTGTGCTTCGCGGGCATCGGGGGTCGGTTGTTCACCCAGGAAGAAGCCGGCGTCAACCAACAGGGATTTTAAGGAATCTTCGGGATAGGTGAATCGGTAGAATGAGGCGCGTGGAGCAGTTGTTATTTCAGTATATATGCCTGTTCTCTGGAATTCGGTAGCATAATAGCCCAAGCGGATTGTTTCATCTTTGCGATAGTCTATATGATTGAGCTGATCCATACCTTTGCCAAAAGGCATGACAAGTATGTTGCCATATTTAGGACCTCCTCCTGTCCCGCTGACGTGTACTTGGGAGAACCCGTTGACTTGTTCGGGCATAGGCAGCCAACCACTATTGGGATGGACAGTGCAATCGGGCGATGGTTTCACCATACCATAAGGGCAGGAGGGACCGATAAATACCCGTCCCAGTCCTTCCGAACCGATTTTGGGATCTACGTAATCAGAAAGTCTGGCTTCCTGTGCCGCGACCGTCACGGGCAGCAGCAGGAAGACCAGTCTTAACAAAGAAACTTTGAATGGAATGTGGGTCATAATTATTTCTTGTTTATTTTTACACGTATTGTATTCTTCTCTTTGATATCTCCTCCGGCTTGTGTCAATTGAGGGAAGGCCCAATAAATGTTACAGCCGGTAATCCGGATATCCGAAGCGGCGTCCAGATAGAAAGCATAAGTCTTGTCATATACAAAACCATCTCCGTTACAAGGACGTTTGTCATACACACCGCCTTCATAACCGGTACGTTTTAACAACTTGACATCTATTTCATCAAAATAGATATGATGCACTTTCTCCGGAGTGTCTCCCCCTACGAAAATGCCGTTTTCACTAGTGCATTTAATCTGATTGAAGAAAATGTTGCTGACTTCTCCCGAGTGTCCTTTCGTTGCACCTTTGGGGAAACGCCAGCCTGCATCTTTATGATTGCCTACGGCACGAGGGTATGAGGTGACATAGATAGGTTCCGCTTTACCCCACCATACATCAGAATAGAACATACAGTCTACTAATATATTGGAGAAAATGACATTGCTCACAGTACCTTCATCCCGGTTTTGTATGCCGATGCCCCGGTTGCTGTTTTTGATAATGCAATTATTGAATAATACATTATCAATCTTGTCCATATTTTCCGAGCCTATCTTAATAGCGCATGAGCGTGAAGTCATGACACAATTAGTTACTACAATATCTTCGCAAGAGCCATATTCTTCAAATTCCCGACGATTCTTCAGGCAAATGCAGTCATCGCCCGATTCAATGAAGCAGTTCGCTATACGTACTTTTTTGGAGTGATCCACATCAATACCGTCGCCGTTGCGTATTTTTAGATTATTCAATAAAGAGATGCCGTCAATCAAGGCATCGTAACAGCCTATCAGGTGTATTGTCCAATAGGCGCTGTTCCGAATCGTGATGTCACGGATAACGGTCTTCTCCGCATTGATAAGGGTAAGCACATGTGGGCGTGGGTCAAAATCAGTGACGGGCTTCAGCTCGTAGGAATCATCCAGCTCTTTGCCCATGAAGGCGATTCCGTTTCCGTCTATTTCTCCTGTACCGGTAATGGATATTTGTTTTAAGTCTTTTCCACTGATCCACATCATTCCTTCGCCACGGTTTTCGCGGAATGCGCTTTCTGTATAGATGCTTTCATCGGGGTTGGCCAGCAATCGGGAGTTGGGTTCCAGATGAAGGTTCACATAGGATTTCAAATATAGCGGACCGCATAGAAAGGTGTGTCCGGCAGGAATGATTACGGTTCCGCCACCGGCAGCGGAACAGGCATTGATGGCGCGTTGTATAGCGGCGGCATCATCTGTTTGTCCGTCTCCTTTGGCTCCATAGGTCATGATGTCGTACGTGTTCCCTTGATGGGAAGTACTGCATCCTGTCACAAACAACAGGAGGCAGCATAAGAGGCTGATGATAGTTTGATTCTTCATATGGATTGTTTTTTTATTTTTTGTACTTATTTCATATTGTCGGGAGGCAGGCTGAGGGCGGATGCTCCCCAGTTTGTATTAGGGTTCGGGCCCATCTGGAACTCTAATGTTCCTCCCTGTACTATATCTTGGTGTGTAAAGTAATTCTTGTCATATTCTTTTCCGTTTAGTTTTGCTGACTGGATATATATATTTTTTTTGTTGGCGTTGTGGGCTAATATGGTGAATGTCTTTCCGTTTTCCAAGCGGATGCTCATCCGGGGAAAAGAAGGACTTCCTATTATATAATAAGGTGTACCGGGACATACCGGATAGAATCCCATAGCAGAAAATACATACCAGGCAGACATCTGTCCTGCATCATCATTACCTGACAGACCACCGGGAGCATTCAGATATTCTGTTTCCATAATATGACGTACCTCCCGTTGGGTTTTCCAAGGTTGTCCGGCATAGTTGAAGAGGTAGGCTATCTGATGACAAGGTTCGTTTCCGTGCCAGTAGCGGTGTTCGCTGAACATGGAATCCAGTTTGGCAATGTATTTTTCTTTTCCGCCCATACATTCCATAAGTCCGTATATATCATGGGGGGCATACCAAGTATAATGGCAGGGAGCTCCTTCGGTGATGAAGCGGGTGAAAGAAAAGGCGTTACCGGCATCGGTGAGGAAACTTCCGTCAGCGTATCTGCCTTGGGCATATCCGGTGCTAGGGTTTATTACGTTACGGTAATATCGTGCACGTATCATTAATGTATCATAAAGTCCTGTTTTTTGTGGATCAGGAAAGTAATCATCTGATGTTTCCAACTTTTGCAGGACTTGGGCCAATACGAAATCATCGTATGCATATTCTAAAGTACGTGACACTTGTTCGCAGGTATGAAAGGCCTCCGGTACGCTGTCTTCCAAAGGAATGTATCCATATTTCAGATAAGAATTCAAAGCACGCCGTCCCATTCCGTTTTTATATTCTTCATAGGTGGCGGGAGTCCTGAATGCGTTCCGGAGCATTCCTTCGCAAGCTTTGTTGATATCAAAATTACGGATTCCTTTGATATAGGCATCTCCCAGTGCGGAGATGCAATGATCGCCTATCATGGCTGCGGTATAACTGTTCCAACAAGGAAATATAGGCAGCCAGCCGCCTTGTTCATATTTGTCCACCAATGATTGCATCATGTCTCCGGCTTTCTTTGGGGTTAGGATATTGACTAAAGGATGGAGAGCACGGTAAGTATCCCACATACTGTAATCTTCATAGTAATTTCTACCGTTGGCTGATTGTCTGAACGGGTGTCCTGTGGAAAAAGAAGGATAGCGCCCGTCTACATCATTGAATGTACGTGGCAGGAATGAGGCACGGTAGAGTGCTCCGTAAAATTTCTCTTTATCGTTTCGGTTGTTTGTCTGTACTGTAACTTGTGAAAGCCTTTGTTCCCAGATGGAGTTCAGTTCCTGTCGGGTGCGGTCAAAATCCCAATGAGGTATCTCGGTGTCCAGATTCTTTTGAGCGCCTTCCATGTCAGTAAAAGAGGAAGCGGCTTTGATTAATATGGGTCCTTCTGAGTGTATTTTGAACCGGAGATATGCACCTATACCTGTTCCATCGGCTATCTGTCGTTGTCCGGCGAAGAGACTGTCATGCCGGAATGTACCATATTCTTCTATTTCATTTTGATATTCAATGATAAAGTACCCGTTGTATCCGGCGGGTTCTCCCCAGCCTTGATAGATGCGGTGGACGGGATTGTATCCGCGTATCTGTTTTTTTATGGTATCGATTTCAATATATCCTTTCCCTTCATCACTGTTAGGATTGACTATGAGATAAGCATCTTCCGGTTGGTTATAAGTGAATCGGAAAATGGCTGAACGGGAACGTCCGGTCATTTCTGCAAAGATGGAATAATCTTTGAGAAGGACAGAGTAATAGGCGGGCGTTGCTGTTTCTTCTTGGTGAGAGAACAGGCTTCCTCTGTCTTGGGGAAGATATTTCAGTGTACCCGATACAGGCATCAAGGTCATGGAACCGTAATCCTGTGTACAACCTCCGACAATCCAATGTGAATTGCGGAAACCTTGTATTTTCGTATCTTTGTAATAATAGGGAGCCTTACATTTTGCTTCTGTATCTTGTGTTTGGGGAGTCCAAAAGTTCATTCCGTTGGGCTCTAGAACAGCAGGCAGCGTTTGCCCGTACTCTTCGGTATTTTTGCCGAAAAGTTCTGCGGTGTGGGTTGCGCTTGGTGCAGTGCCCGTACGGGTATCTACGTAGAACAGTAGGGATTCTTCCTGATGACCGATACAAGCAGTAAACAGGCTGCATATAATCAGCAGGTAAGATAGGGTACTTTTCATAGCTCTTCTTGGAAAAGGGTTATTTTTTAATCTCCTGATGGAGTATTTTTATAAAGAGTTCCGGCCGGTCCAGATTGACTAAATCGGGATGGACTTCAATCGCTTTTTTATATTCTTTTTCACTCGCATTCTGAATAGCAGCCATTATCTTGATATGATTGCTTTTGCAGAATTCTTTGAATTGAGGAGTGATATTGAGGATATCTGTTTCTACATAGGCCGGGGTGCATATTTTCATCCATTTCTCCAAAGCCGCTATATTGGAGGCATTTACTTTAATCTTCATTTCCGGAGCGATTTTGATAAATTCTTTCAGCATTTCTGAGTCTGCAAACCAGAAGAAACTTTTATTTTCATATCCTTTTTGGCGTACTAATGTAATCAAATCTTTTATCGGAGTTCCTCGTTTTACATCAAAAAAAATGTGTGCCTTTCCTTGTAGGGTATCTAGCATTTCGGCTATACGGGGTACGTGAATGCCGATAAATCGAGAACTGAACCAACTGCCGGCGTCTAATTTTTCAATATCTTTGGATAGCATATCTTGAATGGGACCTTTACCGTTGGTAGTACGGTCTAAAGTTTCATCATGCAGATTATAAAGTATATTGTCTTTACTTTTGCGCACGTCCACTTCTATCCAGCCGGCTCCATGTTTCAATGCAGCTAGAGCTGATGGAATGGTGTTTTCCGGCGCTATATGGTTCGCTCCTCTGTGTACTACGATTTCGATAGAGTCCTGGTACATCATTTTATGGGCATGTATAGGAAATGGGAATAATACCAAGATGGATGTCGCGATATGAAGTAATAAGATTTGATGACGTTTCATGAATTATTTTTTGCTTTAAAGGTTTTTATAAGAGCTTGCCGTAACAAGCCCTTATAAAAACTTATTTAATTTATCAATAACCGTAATTTTGCTTCCAGTTGGTGTTTGAATTCATCAAGCCGACAGATACAGGGAAGATTCTACGCCATTTCTCGGTCTTGGCTTCCGGATGATATTGATTTTTATATCCCCAGTCGTCTTCGAACTTTCCAAAACGGATTAGGTCATTGCGACGCCATGTTTCTGCGTAAAATTCACGTGCACGCTCTTCAAGCAACTCGTCCAATGAAGGAGAATGCTCCAATAATGGAGCGTTACAGTAGCTGCGTATTTGGTTGAACAGGGATTGTGGCGTATCACCGTTCGTAGCTGTTGCTCCCCGTAGAATAGCTTCTGCTTTCATCAGCAGAATATCTGCATAACGGAAGATAGGTACATCATTGCTTTGATTCCGGTTATAGAGGTTATAATCGTCTGCTTGAATAGCCCATTTGATGCATCGGTATCCCTGGCACCATGCGTTCAAGTCATTTCCAAGATCCATTTGGTCATTCAAGATGGTGATATTCTTGGTGAGGACAACTTGTTGTCCGTTGTATATATAAGGTTCTGTTCCCATTGTATGTGTGCTGATGTCATAATAGTTGATCGCACCTTTCATGATGATGTCATTGCGTTCATCTCCTTCCAGGCAAAAACGGTCTGCTGCTTCAGGAGTGACGATGAAAACGCCTCCAGCATTTTTGGATAGTGTTATACCGAACAGTCCTTTGCCGTCCGCGCCGTCATTGTTGAATTTAGGCCAGAATTGAAAACGGGCGTAAGTATTGGCTCTGGTTGATGTTTCATTATTTTGGTATGGCATTGCATAGATGAAATCTTTGATCTGATAGCCGTTGTCCGGCATGAATTTCTTGCGATAACCATCACTGAGGTTGAAATGACCAGAGGCGATGATATCATCGCAATATTTTATGACATCATTCAATTTGGAATTAGTCATGCTTGGATCATAAGTAGCTACATCATCACAGGTATAAACAGCCCAGTTTATATAGAGTTTGGCAAGGAGAGCCTCAGCCATCCATTTGGTTGGCTTGCCATAAGTGGAAGCATCAACATCTTCTTTTAAACCGCCGGAAGCCAAAGCACGAAGCAGGTCGCTTTCGATAAATTTTGTAATTTCGGAACGGGGAGAACGGTCGATAGCTTCAGAATCGCCGATCAAATGGTCTAATTTGGGAGTTGCTCCGAATGTATCCATAAAAATAAAATGATAGAAAGCACGCATGGCAAGTGCCGGAGCAATCAAGGCTTCTTGTTCGGTATTGTTTTCATCCTCTCCACCCAGGTCAAAAATTGCTTGATTGCACTTTGTGATTGCAGCTGGAATATCACCGGCCCAGTCCACGTGTGCGTCTCCTGGAAGGCTGGCATGAAGAGAGGAATGGATATAATTGCCGCCATCATACCAGTTACCACCAAATGTCACTGCCATGAATTCATCAGAGGACAGCAGGGCAGCTTCCATATAACGACGTCCTAATGCTCCGCCGAATCCATAATACAAACCTGCCATTTTCGCTTCTTTGGCAATTTCGGAATCCGGGTATTCTGTATAAGTGGATTTAAGATCCACATCTAGATCTGTGCAGGAGGAGAAGGTGAACAGACCACCTACTAGCCAGGTTATTAATTTTATGCTATTTTTCATATCAGTTTTCAATTATATGGTTAGAAATTCATGTTTACACCGATCATAAATGAACGGGTACGCGGATAGTAATTGGTGCGTCTGTCCATACCCGGTTCCAAGCCTCCAAGGTTGATTTCCGGATCACGACCGGAGTAACCGGTAATGGTGAATACATTATTACAAGTAGCGTATAGCTTGAGCGAGTTTATCCAGTTACCAATTTTGCCGAAAGTATATCCCAATGAAACCGAGGACAGACGGAAATAACTACCGTTCTCTATCCAGCGATTGGATGGTGCTTGAGATTGTGTGTCTGTAGCACGGTGTTCGGTAGCTACGCTTTTTAATACATTGCGGCCTTCTTTCACAAAAGAAACATTAGAGTATTGTTCTGCAGTGGCGTTGTAGATATCTTGTCCAAAAACACCAGTAAAGAATAAATCGAGATTCCAGTTCTTGTATTGGAAGTTATTGCTCCAGCCTAAATTTAAATCAGGTTGTGCACAGCCGGTAATAGTACGGTCTCTATCAGTTTCAGGATCTGTGGTCGTTTCGCCTGTACGCTCACCCGTTTCAGGATCGTGTACATAAAAGATGGATACTCCTTGGTTATTGTAGCCGGCCCATTCGTAGGTGTAGAAGGTGCCGATAGGATGTCCTTCCATGATGCGCTGTACGTCTGCATTTGAAGAATAACCTGCGATTTCAGGATCGGCTGCACGGATATAATCTACGGAATATTCACTGTTGGATATACTTTCTACGTTATTTTTATTATGAGATAAGTTCAAACTGGTTTGCCAAGAGAAATTTTTTGTTTGTATAGGAGTGGCATTAATGGTAAATTCAATACCTTTATTGCTGATATCTCCCACATTGGCCGGCATGGTTCCGAAAGGATAGCGGTTTGTGGAAACCTCGTAAGTGTATATCAGGTCGCTGGTACGCTTGTCATAGTATTCGATGGTTCCTCCTAATCTGCCTCCAAAGAAGCTGAAGTCCAGCCCGATGTTCAACATGGCTGTACGTTCCCATTTTAGGTCTGGATTGGCATTTGAGGCGGCTGCCAGGGTATGGTAACTATTCTGTGTGCCATTGGCGTTTGTATAGTTGAACCAACCTGAAGTACTGTAAGTCTGGATAGCCGAATAAGCTCCGAATCCGAGTGAGTTACCACTAACACCATAACCAACACGGAACTTCAAGTCATCGAAAACATTTAAATCTTTGATGAACTTTTCTTCGCTCATACGCCATGCCAACGATGCAGATGGAAAAGTTCCCCAACGGTTATTCTTTCCAAAAGCAGAGGAGCCGTCACGGCGAATTGTTGCTTGAAGCAGGTATTTGCTGTTGAAGGAGTAGTTGATACGTCCATAAAATGAGATCATGCGTAAAGTTTCCAAATGACCGTTATTATTGCTGGTGATACCGCCATTCTGCCAATCCATTTTATTGGCAAGGTTCAGATTATAAAAGGTGGTGTTATCATTGTAAAAGTCGTAGACATCCAGACCGAAACTGTCATTGTCATCATTCTGTTCCCATGAATAACCGGCCATCAGGCCCAGTTTGTGGATATTGGCGAA
Organism: Bacteroides stercoris; assembly: GCA_958432865.1. GTDB lineage: Bacteria > Bacteroidota > Bacteroidia > Bacteroidales > Bacteroidaceae > Bacteroides > Bacteroides stercoris_A. Next base: position 9,383 of record CAUAWO010000040.1, on the reverse strand, counting down.
TGTATGATCATAGTTTATGTATGTTTCAAGAATTTTTTTCTTGTTTTCTGTTGCAATACGTTTAGCTTCGCCATTTCGGGTGTTATATTGGGATTTGCTGGTATGGTATTCGTTCCATATATATTGTTCGTCTTGATAGGAAAGACTTAAGTTCCATTTCAAGTCCTTAGTGATATCTAAAGTACCTTTGGCTGTTCCTTGAAGGAGTTTCTTGTTATTTTCAAAAGTATCTTCATTGATCATGGATACAGGATTGAAGTTTTGGGAGATAGTTTTGTCGCTATACCAAGAACCGTCTGCATTGGTGACAGGAACTAGTGGAGAATAATAATTCATGGCATCGAATACGGATTGGCCATCTTTGGCGGAATCAACGGTGGTACCTTTTGATTGTGCGGCATTCACATTAAAGGCTAAGGTGAGCCGATCATTCAGTGCTTTGGTTTGCAAGAATGCGCGGCCGCCGAAACGCTCGAAATCTGTACCACGTACGATACCTTGTTTGTTTTGATAACTCATGCTGGCACTGTATTGAGTCTTTTCTGAACCGCCATTGATAGAAACGTTGTGGTTATGACTGATTGCTGTGCGCAGTACTTCATCGTTCCAATTGGTGCTTGCTCCTTTGTCATTCGGAAGAGTGATGTTATTTTCCTTGGCATAGGTGCGGAGTTCGTCGGCAGTCATCATATCTAAACGCTTGGCAATGTTGTCAAATGCAAGATATGCGCTGTAGTTTACAGAAGTGTGCTCACTTTTACTACCTTTTTTGGTGGTAATCAAGATTACACCGTTAGCAGCCTTGGAGCCATAAATAGCCGTTGCAGAAGCGTCACGAAGTACGTCAATGCTTTCAATATCTTCGGGAGCAATCAGACTTAATGACATACCGGGAATACCGTCAATAACATAATAAGGTTCCATTGCCGCACCGGTACGCAGAGAAGAAGCCCCACGTAAAGAGATAGAAGCTGTACCAGAAGTCGGGTCGCTGCTTTGTACTACCGTCAAACCAGGAACTTTACCTTGCAACAACTGTCCAGGGTCAGAATAAACTCCTACATTCAGTTTGTCTGCTTTCACAGTGGTAATGGAGCTGGTTACATCCTTACGACTCATACTGCCATAACCTACTACCACAACTTCATCTAATGTTTTAGAATCTTCTTCCATAATAATCTTCAAAGAAGATCCTTTTACTGTAATTTCCTGGGTAGTGTAACCCACGTAAGAGAATACGAGTGTCTTTCCTTGTGCTACATTCAGTGTAAACTGTCCGTTAAAGTCAGTGATAACACCGTTGGTAGTACCTTTTTCGACTACATTCACTCCGATAAGGGGTTCTCCGGTCTTGTCTGTGACAATACCGTTAACTTGATTTTGAGCAAATGCCAGTGTACTGTTTAATAGGAGTAATGCAAAGACTACTATCTGTGCAAATGTCCTTTGGGTTAGAGATTGTACGTTTAGCATAGAATTTAATTTTGGTTTTGATTAATATGTTCTTGTTTAATACTGCATAGTTCTCTATATATTATGAATTGGTTGTTACAGTTTGATGTATATTTTCTTAAGATATAGCGGATAACCGATACACCCCAAAAACAGAGTGAAAACGAGGGCGTAGACAGCTGAGGCAAGGTAGGTGTCGGTTATTCCTGAATGAATGGCTGCATAGGCTGCCGCCTTCCATCCGGTACTTCCCATCATAATGGCAAGTACTTCGCTCAGTACATAGAGGAATAGGGGGTTGACGCCGAAGATGATGAAGAAGCGGCACCATTTTTGTTTATTCCTTATGTCTATATAATACATTAATGTGGCAAGTGACATGGAAGCCGCTCCGCAGGTCACCAGAACAAAAGTAGGAGACCATATTCTTTTATTTAAAGGCAGCGCATCTGCCAACAAATAGCCGATACTCATCAGAATGAATCCGGTCAAGAACAAACGGAGCACTTTGTTTTCTGTCTGATGGCTTTGTATTATCCATTTTCCACATGAAAAACCGATACAAGTGTGGGCGATAGCAGAGAGAGTGCTTACAAATCCTTCCGGATCAATCGGGCTCTTCTGATAGAGATGCGCTTCGCCGAAAAGTTGCCTGTCAATGATGGATAAAATATTGCTTTCATCGCAGGTATAACCGTTCCCCATGCATAATATGACAGTGTAACTTACCAGTAAGATAAAGGTTAATGTGGGGATGAACTTATGATTCATAAATAGGGCTGTAAAAGAAATAACACAGTAACATAAAGCAATGCGTTGCAGTACCCCGGGGATGCGCAGATGGACAAAAGGCAGGAAGTCACCTTCACATACATGGTCAAACCAACCGATTGCCCATCCGATGCATAGAATAAGAAATGTGCGTTTCAATATCTTGGTTACCACTTGTAGGGAAACGTTGAAATTGAATTTGTTCAATGAAATATATGTTGAAATACCCATGATGAACAGAAAGAAAGGAAAAACCAAGTCACAAGGTGTCAGTCCGTTCCATGCAGAATGTTGTAAAGGTACATACGACACTTTGCCTCCTGCATTGTTAACCAGAATCATTCCTGCTACAGTGATGCCCCTGAGTGCATCGAGTGACAAAAGCCTTTTTTTAATGGGCAGTGCCTGCTGTGCGGTTTCTGTATCGAGTTCTTTCTTTTTCATCTTACTATCAATTGTTTATCAATGTTATAGCCTCTTTCGCTACTTCTATACAATCACCTTCGGCAGATGCCGCATAGGTGTTCTTTGCCAGTGTCCATGGTTCTTCCAGGGCATACCAATCTATGGTCATGGCTGGATTATCGGCAGTGGGGGTTGATGAATTACCTACTGGCAGTACAGGAAGTTTGCCATCCAGTTGGTCTTGCAGTACTTGCCAGTATTTTTCCCAACGTTTATAATAAAAGTCGCGCAGTAGTCCGTTCCATTCTTTATGGGCATAATCTCGTAACTTACCGATGTCGGCGCAGTAACGGTTTCCCCATGTGGTAATTTGTACGCGGGCATTCCATTCGTAGAGGTCTTTCTCTTCAGATGTACTTCCTAGATTGCGCGCTTGTTGAATCCAGTTCCCTACTTTGAATTCTTTGCGTGTGCCCAACAGTTTGTCTTGCATTATCAGTAGTTCCAAGAACTGTCGGGTATGTGTGGCATAACTTTTTTTATCGAAGCTTTTAAAGTCGGCAACAGCGTAATTGTACACTATTCGGGCACGGTCGGCAATGGCTTGTCGGGTGATATCAACTAGATCATATTCAAAGTTGTTGTTACCGCGATATTTGTGTGCCACGCTCACCATCAATCGTGCGGCTTCTGCTGTGGTAGTGGGGTCGTAATAGTTGCACATTTTGCTCCAGCTGGATGCTTGGAAATTATTCAGTGATGGGCGCCCGCAAAAGATACTTTCGTGAGGACCTTGTTGGTTGTTGCCTGCCGGACAGTTGTAGATACCGTTTGCCAAGATTTGCCAAGCTTGCCAGATAGATTCATCGTCTGTGCCATAGCGTGCGCGGATGTATTGTTTTATCCATTCTTCTTTGGTAAACTTTTCTGCACGCCAAGGTAGTTCGCACATCAGTTCGAACATAACGGGATTATTTTCAATGCCTTCCATTGTCAGACCGATGCCTTTTAGCTGAGCGGCCAGTGGGTTGTCTTTGGTTAGGTAAAAATTATGAAGAAGTTGGTCCATCCTTCCATGCAAACCCACGTTCCCACCGAAATTTTCCAACAGGCAGAACAACCAGTTGTGTTCTTCGTATCCTTTGTCTCGTTTCCATATAGAGGGAATGCCCCACATGGGACGACATTCGCTAAATAAATCAAGGATGAGCAGATCGCCGGGATTCAGCGCTTTCATCATTTCCGGGCGTGGATTTTCTGTCCATCCCTGCACCACCCACACAGCTTTTGGATTAGCCTTTTTCATTGCATCCATAATAGCCTTGCCGGCTTTGCCGAAGTCTAGTCCGGCAGGCAAGCTTTTGGCTTCATGAAAAGGATCGATGGAGTAGTAGTCACTTGTTCCATACAGCTTTTCGGTTTCTTCGTAAAAAAGGCTGGCAATCTGGGTAAACTTGGGATCGTCGGGCAGTAAGATTCCCGGTCGGTCAAACCCGTTCCATTTGTTGAGAGTGCTTTGGGCGGATTCCGAGGAAGTGTTGCTTAATGTTTTCTCTTCTTTTCCACCATCAATACGTTTTCCCAAATCCAGTTTGGAGGGGATCATACCCGAGTAACCGGGCAGTACGGGGTGCATTCCCCATTCTTTCATTCGTTTCAATATTTTTTTCTGCAAGTCTTCTTGCTGTTTATACCAACTATCGGGGTTAGGGCCTCCCCAGCCTTCCAAATTGTTCATTTCCCACCAGGCAAGGAATGCTGGTCCGGCAATAAAATCATTGATTTGCTGTTTGGAAAATCCTAAGCGGAGTAATAGGTTACGCCACACACATTCATGTCCTACGGCAGCAAGTGGCAGGTTGATGCCATGCAGTGCCATCCAATCCAGTTCCTCTTCCCAACGTTTCCAATCCCAAAATGCCATGGAGTAGGAGTAGGTGCAGTAATTGAAATCATAACGCAGGGCCAGATTTGTTTCGTGGCGTTCTTTACGGAAGACGGGAGGAAGAACATTGGGTAGTGAGGCATGCATACTGTTCCATGACAGGTGGATTCCGGCATGATACTTTAAGTACCAGTTGATTCCGGTTGCTATATTAATATAGGTATTGCCTCGTATCACTACCTTGTCGCCTTTTTGGTCCAACTCGAAAAAGTCATTTGAGCTTTTGTGTAGTTCGACTACGAACTTGTCCGATGCTCCCTTGTCTATCCTTTCCAGCATTTCCTTGATGGGGTTTGCCAGTATACCGGAGGGGAGTAATATCAGCCAGCTCAATAATAAGAATGTGTTTTTCATATACATTTGCATTTCTGTTTTTTACAAATGTAAGGGAAACAAAGCTTTTTATAGGAGAATATGGTGCACAAATGGAGTAAAATAGTAAAGTGAACTATTTTTTTCCAAAATATTCGCTTGGAAGTACTCCAAACAGCTCTTTGAAGCATTTTGTGAAATATTTAGGGTCGTTAAAACCTACGGCATATGCGATTTCTGCAACAGAAATGTCACATTCTACTTTGGTTAAAGTGTCTTTTGCCACATTTAATCGGTAGTTTCTCATGAATTGACCAATGGATTGCCCTGTCAAAGATTGTAATTTCTGATTGACTAAGGTTTTGCTGTATCCCATATCGCGGATAAAGCGCTCTAAGTTATAATCCGAGTCGGCATAATGTTCTTTCATTAAATTGATTGCCGATGTCATAAATGTGTTGTCTTTGGAACTAGCGTTTATATTCAATGTTTCACAATTCATACTAGTGGAGAACATGGATTTGTATTTCTGGCGTAAGGCAAGTATATTTCGGATACGTAATCTTAGAATAACCTCATCAAATGGTTTGCACAGATATTCATCTACTCCTATTTCATAGCTGATTCTTTCTTGGGCTTCAGACCGGAGGGCAGTGAGCATGAGAAAGGGGATGTGGGAAGTAGCCAGATTAGCTTTTACCCGGCGGGATAATTCATTCCCGTCCATGACGGGCATCATCAGGTCGCTGACAATCAAATCAATCGTTTCTCTTTGAATCAAGTAAAGAGCTTCTGCACCGTTCTGTGCTTCTTTTAATTGATAATTGTTTTTGAGAATGGAACAAATATAAGTACGCATATCTGCATTATCTTCAACAATGAGGATGGTTTCCTTTTTCTCGTTTCCATTGGCAGGAATGGAAAGTGGATGTTCATTCTGCTCATATTTTTCTTTTTCTGATTTGGCTTGGGGGATACCTTTTTCCAAAGGTAATAGTATTCTGAAGAAAGCTCCTTGCTTGGGATTGTTTCCTGCATAGATGTTGCCTCCGTGCAGAGAAATGATTTTCTTACATAAGAATAGTCCGATTCCTGTGCTGCTTTGTCCATAAACGGGATATTTGATGCTCTTTTTGGATTGGTAGAAGCGTTCGAAAATACGTTCTATATCTTCGGGTACGATACCATTACCTGTATCTTTTATATCTATGAACAGCCAGGTATGGTTGTCTTTGTCGGTAAGGGAAGCCACATACAAACTTATTTTTCCATAATCGGGAGTGAATTTAACAGCATTGGATATCAGATTAATAATGGCTTTGCGCATATATTCAACATCAAATATCCAAAACGGGGTACAGAGCCGGAAGTAGGTGATGATGTTTATGTTCCGTTCATGGGCAAATACTTCGAAAGGCATTAATATATTTTGTATAAGGCGGATAAAGTTTTCGTTTGTCTTATTTAATACAACTTTGTCTGCATCTAACTTTCTGAAGTCCATTAATTCATTGACTAGTGATAGCAGATAATTGGAATTCCGTTCAGCTATTTGTAGCTGTTTCTTTACTTCCGGCTCATGGCTTTCGTCAAGGGCGCGTTGGATGGGACCGTTGATTAAAGTGACTGGTGTCCGGAATTCATGAGTGATATTGGTGAAGAAAGCAATTTTTTCTTCCGTTACCTCCTCGACGTGTCGTGCCATTATTTCTAGTTGTTTATTTTGTAACTCTAGCTCATGGGTGCGTTGGGCTACTTCTTTTTCCAGTTGTTTTTTCTGTTGACGGTACAGACTTATTTTCCATTGATAAAAATAATAGCTGCCTACGGTGATCAGAATGGCAAGCAATAAATAGAACCACCAGGATTTATAGAAATAAGGAGTGATGGTTACTTTGACTTCCGTTATTTTATCGGACCAATGTCCTTTCTCGTCTGTGGCACGGACTTGGAACACATATTTTCCGGAGGGAATGAAATTGTATCTAGCAGTATGTTCGCCAGGAAGGGTTTCTGTCCATTCATTCTCATAATTTTTCAAGCGGTAGGCATATTTCACTCGGTTACAGTTTCCATAGTTTAAGGTGGAAAACTCGATGGAAAAACCATGATCTTTTTCGTGCAGACGGATGGTATGTAAATTTGTTACCGCGCAGGGAGTTTTTCCGTCTGCTGGAGGATAGACCATGGTACCGGCGACACTGATTGAGGTCAGTTTGACTTTGGCATCCTGTTTTTTGGTCTTGGCTATATCGGGGGTGAAAGCGACTAATCCGTTTATAGTACCGAAATATAACAGGTTATTTTGGGGAGAATAATAAGATGCGTTCCAATAAAACTGATTATTGGGCAGTCCGTCTTCTTTTGTATAATTGGTGAAAGTCATGGTTTGTGTATCCAGTTGGGCGATGCCGTGGTTGGTGGACATCCACAGATGTCCCGTTTTATCTTCCACAATACCTATAATGGTATTATTGGGTAACCCGTCCTTGCGGGTGTAGTTATGAAATGTGAACTGTGTTCCGTTTTCTTCCGCTAGTTGATATAGTCCGTTCCCATTTGCCCCCAGCCAGATGGTACCATTATGATCTTCTATGATACAGTTTATTTTTTCTAATTGCAATGAAGTGGGTTCCGTCAGTTTATGTTTTAAATAGGTATAGCTGAATTGTGTGGAGGAAATGGAGAACGAGTGTAAATCCATAATGAAAACTCCTTCAGATGTTCCCATCCAAAGGCGTTTCTTGCGGTCGATAATGATGGACCCTACCGCATCGAATTCATTGTCGGAACGGTCAAACAAGACCCGGGTGAAACGCTTGGTCTTTTTATGGTAGAAATGAAGCCCTCTGGTAGTACCAAACCATAAACCATTGTTCATGGTGTCTTCACAGGCACTGCTCAGGAAATCTCCTTCCAGTCCTATGGAGTCTTCCCGGATATGGCGTTGGAAAGTTTGGTTATGGGGGATGTTCAGATTTAGTTCATTGATTCCGACTCCCCAAGTATATGCCCATAAATGATTTTCGGAATCAATGAGAATGCCACGGATAGAGTTGTTACTGATGGAAGTGGGATTGTTCTGGTCAAAAGTATAATGAATGAACTCATCGCTGCCTTTGCTCTTTTTGTTGAGTCCTCCCTCTACTGTTCCTACCCATAGATTTCCGTCTTTGTCTTCGCTGATGGCATTGACTGGATTGGGGGAAAGAGAGGTTTCTCGAAGATAGTTATATTGCCACACATACGTTTGCAGACAATTGGGAGTCAATAAATTGATTCCTCCTATCTCGGTCCCTACCCAAATATTCTCATTGTCGGTCAGCAGGCAGTTGATGAAATTACAGTTCAACGACTTGTCAGGCATTTCATTGTTTTGGCGGATATAAGTAAAAGTATCGGTATCCCGATTGTATACATTGAGTCCGTTCAGAGTAGAAACGATGACATCTCCTTTGCTAGTCAGTTTAACTCCGGTTATATAGGCTTGACTTAGCATTCCGGGGCGATGATTGGAGTAACGGTACCGGTTCAAACTCTGCCGGGTATGGTTATACTTGAAGAGTCCGCGATTGGTTCCTATCCATAACAATTCCCCGTCAGTTTCCATGCAGAGAATTCTCCAGTCTTCTGAGAAGGGTTTCAGCAGCTCCGATACCATGCTGGTTTTCAGTAAGTGGTTGCTTCCTTTTTCAATACGGCATACATGATTATCTATGCCTGCACAGATGTATTCTTGCAGGTCAATAACAGCGTGGATGGGGGATTCTGTATCTTTTTTCAGTTTATAGTAATCTTTTATTTGCCCGTCTACGCCTAGTTCCAGATACCATAGATTCTTGTCTGTCGATATCCACAAATTATCCTGCTTGTCCCGATAGATGGATGCAATGTAGTTACTTGCTAGAGATTTCAATTCGGCAGGCAGTTCTTTGTCCGTGTCTATCTGTGTATAATGTTTCAAGTCAATGAGGTCTATTCCTTCTTCCGACCCTATCCAGAGTCGTTGAAACTTATCCTCACAGACTTTATGCACGTAGTCGTTTTTCAAGCGAATGGAGTGGGATTGGGAATTATAATGAATGAATTGATAGCCATTATACCGTCCTATTCCATTATTAGTAGCTACCCAGATATATCCTTGAGTGTCTTTGTAAATATCATTGATGAAGTTATGGGGTAACCCAGTATCTTCTGTAATGAAGCTGAAATTATATCGGTTGAAAAAGTTATGTAAGTTTTCTCCAAATAAGTTCAATACTCCTCCTGTAAGTAGAAGAAGTGCTATAATGTGCGTTTTCATATTAGTAATTGTTTCCCAACAAATGTAAATAATAGTAAGATAGTTCCAAAACATTTGAGTGGAAATCTTGTATCTGAGAGTAATATAAGGAAAATGGCGGCTGGAGATTACAATGGAATTACAAAAGAATGTGATGAAGGCTTTTATGATATGTATGATAACAAAAAAGGCTCGCTATCTGCGAACCTTTGTGCT
>CAUAWO010000039.1:0-22719 GCA_958432865.1 Bacteroides stercoris | reverse complement strand
CTTTGTAGATAAATTACGGGTATCCTGACCTTAATTACAGATTCTGCCATATATAATATATGGATCAGCATATCAAACTGATTATCAAAGAAGAAATCAGCCTATTACTAACGGCAGGTAACAAAATAGTAACAAAAAACGAAGAAATTCGCTTGGTGGCGGGTTTCTTATGTAAAGGTAATAAAAGGCGATTACCTGTCCGAAAAAGAAATAAGGCTTTTGCTTTACAATAGCTTTCTCAAATCCTCAATATCCGGCAAAGCGTTACGAAGCCGTTCCGGCATGTCTTTAGATGCATGGTAAGTAGCAACCCCCATCGGCTTGTTATAATCACGAACGGCAAACTCTACAAAGGTTTGATTCATTTCCCTGCAAAGGATTATTCCGATAGAAGGGTTTTCATGCGGCTTCCGGATATATGTGTCTAAAGCAGATAGATAAGTATTCAGTTGTCCCAAATAAGATGTGCGGAATTTTCCGGATTTCAGTTCGACTGCGACCAAGGAATTAAGCTCCCGATTGAAAAAGAGCAAATCAATAAACATTTCTTCTCCTGCAACCTCCATACGATACTGATTGCCTATAAAACTGAAATCTTGTCCGAAGGTCATGATAAACTTCTTCACATTGGCAACAATCGCCTTTTCTACTATCTTTTCGTCTAAATCCTCCTCCTGTTCATTCAGTTCCTCCACATTAATGAAATCAAGCAAGTATTCATCTTTGAATGAGCAAACAGCTTTTAGAGCTTGCTTGGTATCAGGCAATGCTTGTGCGAAATTGTTAGGAAAAGTGCCCCGATGGCTGTACAGGTCTGTTTTTAAGTAATCCCTTAAAGTGTATTTACTCCAATAGCGAGTGGCGCACTCATGTATATAGAACAGCCTTGCTTCCAAAGTCTTAGCTTTGGATATTATTTCAGTATGATGACTAAAGCCGATTGAAAGGAAGTCTGACCAGTTAAATTCATCAGCCAGTGGCTGGCGAATTTCTACAAGAAGTAATTTTTCATCCAATACTAAATCGTCAGCCAGTGGCTGGCGATTTAAAACAGATTCCCATGCTTCATAAAATATTCGCATGTTCTTTATATTCGAAGCTGAAAATCCCCTTAGCCCCGGCAATTCTTTTTGCAATAGGGAAGATATCTGTTCAATTGCACCTTTTCCCCAAAAGCCAGTACGGGAATTTTCCGACACATAACGTCCGATGCCGTAATAAAGAGATAGCTGTTCCTTGTTCACCGATGCGGCTGCACGGTACTGGCTGCGTAGGATAGCTTCTTTTATGCTCTTTACAGCTTCTCTATAATTCTGATTTATATCCATTTGTATTTTGTTATATGTGACAAAAGTACAAAAATAATGCTGGCGAAACGACAAAACTTTGTTTTCTTTTCGCCAGCACATATTTTGCTGTCAGTATAAATAAGTTTAGTTTGTTCCTTTGTCTATATATCCAAAACGAACTTGACTTAATCTGTAACCTTTTTATTATAATACTCCAAAAACGCCACTTCACCTATCTCACTTAACAGTTTTTGATTTTCAATAAAATCCTGTCCATGCTTTTGCCAACGTTTGGCAAATCCTTTAAATCTGGTACATGGGAAGTTGCTGCATTGGAAACAATGTGTTATCTTTTTCCCAAAACAACATAAATGAAATGTTTTGCATTTTTCACAACGAGAATGATTTAACTCGGCTCCTCTGCAAGCTCTTTTTTCTCTCGTATATATGGGGCATCCCCCACAAAAGACACCACAAGCAGGAATACGACCATTATAAGGCTTGATTTTAGCCATTTCCCTTGCCATCCAAAAGTTAGTGAGAGAAAGCTGATTCGCTTTGCGCTTTTGTTCTTCCTTTACTATATAACCTTTTTTTTCAAAGAAAGGGCGAGCAGTCAAGCTCACTTCGGATGTAATCCGCATAATTCCGGCTGTAATTGCATATCGTTCTATTTCTTCCAAAAGCATCGTAGCAATACCTTTACCTTGAAAGTCCTTGTGAACAAACATAGAATGTAAATAGCCTTGAGACGTAATAGATGAAAAACCAACGATTTGTGACTGTTGATTAACAGCTACAATAAAATAGTGGGTCTTTATCATCTCTTCAATGTTAGAAAGGTCATCTCCGCAGGATGCCCAATCCTCAACTTCTGCCTGCGAATAATCCTTGCTATTTACCGCAAGAACAGTGTTTTGAAATAATTCTTTTAGCGCAATAGTATCCGTCTGTTGAGCTTCCCTGATTGTAAAGTCTGTTTTCATATCTATTATATTTATGGTAAATTCTTTTCAGTCTTTCTTATTTTGTAGCTATTATGGAATAGACCATCGGAATATGATTACTTTAATGTTTTATCCTATATTTAAAAGTCAGATTTCAGATGGATATCTACCCTGTTGTTCCCCGGTTTATTTCTAAATAATCAAAATCCGCATTCATTCTTTTAATATTAAATGGATTATATGCAAATATAGCAAAAGGTACAGTATATCATTCATTGTGAATTGCACTTTTTACTGTATTTCAGCAAAATACCTTTCTTTACAGGCTAAAACCTTTGCTCCTTTTCTGCACCTCTTTCAGTTGTATCCTTTGATAGAGTTTGCTAAACAGCTCCCTGAACCAATCGGATACATTTTTTTGATTGATGATTAGCATCAATTTGTTCCTGCCACATCGTCATCGAAAAAGCAATGTCCTTTTAGCTCAACAAGTGTATGAATGTGCTGCCATATATATGGAGTGGGTAGCCCGGCAGGAACATTCCGGCTCTTCTTTTTATTCCCGGATGGGATAAGATTCGGTAACTAAGGTAAGATAATCCGTAATTGGGGTTATAACCTTGTCCGGATAACTTCTTATTTTTGTGACCGGAATATTTCAAATAACTGAAAAAGCTGTATTTTAGCAGACATTAAACAAGTTAGAATGATGGATAAGATATTAAATTTAGACAGTGTGGACCAATATAACAGTCTATACGGACTTGAAACGCTGAATCCGTTGGTCAGTGTCATTGATTTGAACAAGGCTACCCGGCAGATGGACTATGTGCACTGGAACTATGGCGTTTATGCACTTTATCTGAAATTGGAGAAAGCTTGTGATATCAAATACGGGCGTCGGAGTTATGACTATCAGGAGGGAACCGTGGTATGTTTTGCTCCGGGACAAACAACGGAAACCACATTGACCACCGACCGTGTGCAGTTGAATGTGCTTGGCATTCTTTTTCATCCGGATTTGTTACGGGGGACCACGCTTGGAAAAACAATAAAGAAATATACCTTCTTTTCGTATGAAGTGAGCGAGGCGCTGCACCTTTCGGAAGATGAGTGCAATATTATGACAGATTGCCTGAAGATTATCCGTATGGAACTGGAACGGGGAGTGGACAAGCATAGTAAGACCTTGCTGGTAAACTATATAGAACTGCTTCTTAATTACTGTATGCGTTTTTATGAACGTCAGTTCGCCACCCGCAGTCATTCGAACCGTGATGTGTTGACACGCTTTGAAGGGTTGCTTGACGATTATTTTGAGGGCGAACTTGCCGAGCGTGACGGATTGCCTACCGTGAAATACTTTGCTGACAAACTGTGCCTTTCATCCAACTACTTCGGGGATATGTTCAAGAAGGAAACCGGCAAGACTCCACAGGAATATATTCAGGAAAAAGTGATAGAACTGGCAAAGGAACGGATGTCCGACAGGAGAGAAACCGTCAGCAGGGTAGCCTATTCACTGGGATTTCAATATCCGCAGCATTTCTGCCGGTTGTTCAAGAAGCGTGTGGGCTGTACACCGAATGAATATCGGGCACAAAACCTTCTTTTATAGTATTCTGTCGTAACAAGCAATGCAAGAGACTATGTTGGACTTGAGGACTGTATATGAATGTAACCGCTGTCTGGGTTGCAAGACATTGCATCCGCAGGTGGGCATCATCAATCTGGAGAATCCTTCATTGGAAGAGGATGCGGTGAAGTTTGAATTCTATGCTGTCTTGCTGATTGAGGATTGTCCGGGCGGTTGTTGCTGCTGCGGACGGAAATACTATGATTACTCCAATGCTACCATGGTGTTTCTCACTCCCGGCGAGATCTTTCGTATGAGTAAGGAGAATACGTTGCCGGATAAAGGATATCTTTTGGCATTTCATCCTGACCTGTTGTTCCGCACCTCACTGAAGAATCATATTAAAAATTATACCTTTTTCCATTATCGCAAGGAAGAAGCGCTGCATCTTTCGCGGCGTGAGACAGAGAAAGTGACGTGTTGCCTCTCGAATATAGAGGATGAGTTGCATCATCCCATTGATACTCATAGCAGTATTATTCTTTCCCGGCATATAGAACTTCTGTTGGATTATTGCACCCGGTATTACGAGCGCCAGTTTATTACCCGTGAGAATAAGAACAAGGCTCTTTTGGAAAACATGGAACGTTTGTTTGTGGAATATATCGCATCCGGAAGGTTGCAAGGCGGCAAGTTGCCCACATCCGGCTATATGGCGGGAGAGCTTGATTTGTCTGTCGCTTACTTCAATGATCTGCTGAAATTTGAAACCGGCAAGACTTTGGAGGAATATTTGCAACTGAAGCGGCTGGATATAGCCAGGCACATGTTGTTGCAGGACGGTCATACGCCTGCTGCTGTGGCACGGAAGTTAGGCTATCCTAATGTGCAGTGCTTCAGTGTGCTTTTCAAGAAAATAACAGGTGTCGCCCCCAGTGGTTACCGGCTCTCGCAGAATTGATAACCGGGTTGCAGTACCATGTTTTTGTGATACAGTTCCCTTCTGTAAAAATGGTAATTCTATCTGTAATTTATCTACAAAGAATGAATGGGGCCTGGCTTATCTTTGCATTGTGAAATGAAAGCGGCTTTGTCCGCATCGGAATGAAGCAAGACAACAGATGAAATCATTTAAACAGGTAGAACGATGTATATTGAACAAGTAAATTCTCCGCAAGACATAAAACAGTTTTCTGCGGAACAGTTAAGACAGTTGGCAGGTGAAATCCGCAATGCATTATTGACCAAGTTAAGTGCTCACGGAGGACATGTGGGACCTAATCTGGGAATGGTGGAGGCTACAATAGCATTGCACTATGTATTCAATTCACCGACGGATAAGATGGTATATGATGTATCCCATCAAAGTTATACACATAAGATGCTGACCGGGCGTAAGGGTGCTTTCCTGAATCCGGAGGATTATGATGTGGTGTCCGGATACACCAATCCCCGGGAAAGCGGGCACGATTTTTTCACTATCGGCCATACTTCCACCTCTGTCAGTCTGGCTTGCGGTCTTGCCAAAGCCAGAGATCTGAAAGGCGGACACGAGAATATCATAGCCGTGATAGGAGATGGCTCGCTCAGCGGCGGAGAAGCTTATGAAGGTCTGAGCAATGCGGGAGAAATGGGAACCAACCTTATTATAGTGGTTAATGATAATGAAATGTCCATTGCCGAAAACCACGGCGGGCTCTATCAGAACCTGAAAGAACTGCGCGACACGGAGGGACGGTCGTCCTGTAATTTCTTCCGTTCTCTGGGGTTGGATTATCTTTATGTGGGAGAGGGGAATGATATTCCGTCTTTGGTTGCGGCTTTTGCCAAGGTGAAAGATACATCACGTCCCACAGTGGTTCATATTCACACACAGAAAGGAAAGGGATACGCTCCGGCAGAAGCCGACCGGGAGGAATTTCATTGGGAGATGCCTTTCGATCTGGAAACGGGTAAGCCGAAGGTGGATTGCAGCGGTATGGAGGATTACCATAGCCTGACCGGGAAGTTTTTGTTGGAGAAGATGAAGGAGGACCACACGGTTGTTGCCATCAGTTCGGGTACTCCTACTGTGATAGGTTTTACTCCTGAACGCCGGAAACAGGCAGGGCGTCAGTTTGTGGATGTAGGTATTGCCGAGGAACATGCCGTGGCATTGGCATCGGGTATCGCTGCCGGTGGCGGACGTCCGGTGTACGGGGTTTACAGTACTTTTATCCAGCGTTGCTATGACCAGTTGTCTCAGGATTTGTGTATCAATGGAAATCCGGCGGTGATCACTGTGTTTATGGGGACAGTAGCCGGAATGAACGATGTGACTCATCTGGGTTTCTTCGATATTCCGCTTATCAGCAATATCCCGAATATGGTTTATCTGGCTCCTACGTGTTCCGAAGAGTATTTTGCTATGTTGGAATGGGCTGTCCGCCAGACGGAATATCCCGTTGCCATCCGTGTGCCGGGAGTGGCAGTGGTGCATCGTAAGGAAGAGTTTGACACGGATTATAGCGAGTTAAACCGCTACAAAATGACAGCCAGGGGAGAAACTGTTGCTATTCTTGCATTGGGTTCTTTCTATGATTTGGGACAGGCTTTGAAGAATAAGCTTCGGGAAGAGTCGGGTGTTGAGGCTACTTTGATTAATCCCCGTTACATAACAGGGCTTGACGAACTGATGCTGGAAGAGTTGAAAGTGGGGCATCGTATTGTCGTAACGTTGGAAGACGGGGTGCTGGATGGAGGATTCGGCGAGAAGATAGCGCGTTATTATGGTAATTCTGAAATGCGGGTGCTGAATTACGGACTTCGTAAAGAATTTGCAGACCGCTATAATCTGGATGAGCTGATGAAAGCCAACCGGTTGACTGACAAGCAGATGGCGGAGGATATTGCCGGTATATTGGAATAACCTTTTACGGAATGGCTGAAGTCCGAGACTTCAGCCATTTTTGTAATAGTGAAATAGATAAGCCGGATTAAAACTGTTTGTTACCATAAGCATGAGAACTGGAATACTTATTCTTTTTCCAGAAGCGAATAAAACACAGGATGATAATCGGGAAGTAGTTCCGGGTGAAAAGCTTTTATCATGTCACTCAGAAGAACATCGGGTGAGAGGGGAAGATTCTCATACAAAGGTATCCATTCCAGATTGCAATAAATAACCTTCTTTTCTTTAAAAGCCCGGAAATCAGCATATTGTGGATTGGAAGCCTTTAATGCTTCATAAGAGAATTCTCCTTTATAACCATTCATCACTCTCCAGTAGCCGGCATTATATCCTTTGGCGTATACGGTTTCAAAATCCATGAGTACACCTCCTGTTTCACTATTATCCTTCATAAAGTAATCGGCCCCTGCGTCGGCGAACAAGCGGGCATAGAAACTTTGTCCTCCGGGTACATACCAGGTATCTCTTCTCATTTCTCCACTGAATACACTGGGACGCTGTTTTACATTGGAAACTTTGGCTTTCAACAGGTTATAGCGTTGTTCCATTTGTGCAAATAATTGGCATGCCTCTTCCTCTTTACCGATAAACATACCTGCTACCTTGATCCATTCGGACAGCCCCAATGGTGATGTTTCCTTGAAAGCCCAATAGGGGACCAAAGGGATGTTCAGCTCTTTCATCACTTCATACCCTCCCCGGCGGTTGGGAGATACGAAAATGATATCGGGTTGGGATGCAATGATGATTTCCGTATCAAAGTTTCCTTCCATTCCTATCTTTTTCACCCGTCCGTCTTTTAATCGGGCAAGCCATTCCTTATTCTGCATCCGGCGGGTGGTACTTGTCGCTACCACTTTGTCATAAGCGTTCAGACCGGTAAAACCTGCCAGTTGCGGCGTGGTCATGCAGATCACTCTGTCTGTCGGAGTCGGAATAACGGTATAGCCATCGGGTATCTCGGCTTTTGTTCCTTTAGGAACTAAGGCGAAAAGTTCGGGTATTGCATGGTTATTGTTCGGCTCCGAGATGGACAGAAGCTTTACTCCATCCGGACGAACAGTTATTTTGAAGCCTTTGGCATAACGGGGGGCCAGGGCTGTTTGTATGGTATCTGCGGAAGGTAGCCCGTTTTCACTCACCGGGTTGCGGCTTTTATAGCCGCAACCTGCCAGGCAGAAAGTTGTTATGAGCAGATAGACAAGTCTGGTTTTAGAGGTCATGCTAAAAATAGTTTTATTGCTTGAAACGAACCAGCAGACTGACATAGAAAGAGCGTCCCGGTGTCAGAGTTGCATAATTACTGTTATAAGGACGGTCATCTGTGTAATTGAAAATGTTTTCAACTCCGACGGCGGGTTCCAGAGCAACAGATTTTAAATTGAATGAATGGCGTGTGTTGATATCCCAAAGCTGGTGGGCGGGGGCGTTGCCGTAAGTTTTAGACCAGCGTGTACCTTGATAGCGTCCGTTGATTGCAATATTGAATGTATAATCATTCCATGTTTTTCGCCAGCTGGCATTGAAATTACCCGAGTGACGTACTGTTCTTTCCAAACGGATGTCTTCCGTACGGTTGCGCCCGTCCGTGTAAATATAGTTTGCTCCGAACATGAAGCCTGTGAAGGGACGGACTGAAAAACCTATGTCAAAGCCTTTCACACGTGCCTTTTCTATATTGCGGTACTGGCGTCTGCGAGTGATGCCGTTTTCAATATCTTCGGGCGTTGTTCCTATATCTTCCGCTTCAATCTTGTCTTTCAGGTCATTCTGATAAATGGACGCGGCAATGGAGAACAAACGATGATTGTATTCTATATTCAAATTATAGAAATTGCTCTTTTCCGGGTCCAGGTCAGGGTCTCCGACCGTGATTTGTCCACGGCTTTCAGAAACGGCATACATTTGTTGCAAGGTAGGTGAACGGAATCCGGCAGCGTAGGATGCACGTACATTCAGTTCTGAATATTGGTACATCAAGGATAGTTTGGGCGTGAACTGGCTTTTAAACTTTTCATTATAGGCATACCGTATACCTGCCACTACGCTGATTGCATCCAGTAGTTTTACTTCGTCCTGTACGTATGCTGCCAGTGTATAAACACTTTGGTATTCATTATTCAGCATCTTGCTGGTTTCAGTCGGCTCCAAGCCTTCGAATACATAGTCCAGTCCGGTAAAAAGTGTATTGTTCTTGTGGGTTTTGAATACACCTTTTAGATTGGCATTGGTGTAAGTCTGGTCTTTACTGAGGACTTCGTCACCGGTTTTATGCGTTTTTGCATCATTTATATAGTCATAAAAAGAACGGAAATTGGTGGTGCTTATATTCCCTTCTATATATGAAGCCCGCTTAGCCAACAGATATTTGGCTGTTCCACCCACTGTATAGGACTGATGCCGGTTGTTGTAATCGTAGGCTCCGGTACGGTCGTTCTCGCTGATAAAAAGATTACCGTTCAAATGAAGGCTTAAACGCTCTGTGGCTGCGTAGCTCAAGGTTTGGCTCACATTATGCGAATGATTCTTATAGACCGGTTTCTTTGTGGTTTCCACCAGTTCTCCCTTGCTTTCCTCATACGGATTCAGTTGCCATCCATCCGAAGTGCGGTAATTATAGTTCAAGTGTGCGGATAATTTTCCATCATTGGCGTCTGCGTTGACTGATTCTGAAATTCGTCCGTGAGAACTTACACGGGTATTGGAAGATACATTCAATGCAGATTTAGGATCATCGGTAATGATATTGATTACTCCTGCGATGGCGTCACTGCCATAAAGGGCGGAAGATGCTCCTTTCAATACTTCAATACGTTTTACGACATCCATATTGATCCGGTCGTAATCTATAGATCCCGAAATATCTCCGGCTACTTTTTTACCGTTAATTAATACGAGGAGGTATTTATCAGGCAGTCCGTTTACGTATAGGGTTGTTCCCATAGCGGTGGTTTGCACCGAGATAGAGGGAACCAGTTTCACCAAGGCATCTTGGAAACTGGATGGATTGGCATTTTGCAGATCACGTTGGGAAATGACCTCTACGGGTACAGGGCTGTCTTTCAGCTTGTGGTGAGTTCCGGTTCCGGTTACCACTACCTGATCCATGTTGAAAGTGGTACTTTTCAGCCTTATCACCATTTCTTTTTGACTTTGACTGACTTTCTGAGTGACAGGAGCATAATTCAGGCAACTGGTACGCAGGGTATACGTTCCCTCTTTGATGTCTTTCAACAAAAATTCTCCTTTAGGATTGGTAGCACATCCTATTGTAGTTTGTTCCAAACGTACGTTAGCGCCTTCCACCGGCTTTCCTGTACGGGCATCCACTACTTTTCCACTTAACGATATCTGGGCGGACGCACACACCACCATGCAGCCGAATAAGGCTGTCAGTAAACATTTCTTTTTCATCGAAATAATTTAAGAATTAATAATTAGCTTTCCTGGCCCCGGGAAAGCGTGAATTATCTATGTTCAGACCTGGCAGGTTTCCTGGCTTCACCCTGAAAAGCGCCTTCCCATTTCTTACAAAGGAAACAGTGGCATGGCGAGAGTTGCTTTTCATTGACGGGTTTCACAGTAGCGGGCACTGCTTCGGATTCTATGACCGAATTCCCTTTTATGCAAATACGGAAAGTACTTACATCACCAAATCTGATGCAAAGGTAGGGTTTTATTTTAAAATCTTTTGGGATTCTGAAAATAAAAGAAACATTTTGTGATGTTTGATACTGATTTATAGGCTTCTTAATATATAAGGAAGGGACAACTAAGGACGAATGGGCATTTTCTTTGGCAGGATGAGAGGCTTGTTTCCGGTTTTAAATCCATAACTACTATTAATAGGTATTGACTGCTATTGGAAATAGTTCTATCTTTGCTCCCGTTACGATGAAGAAGCATTTGATTCATATTCTAAAGCTTTTCCTTCCACTGATATTTATTGCCTATTTGGGAGGTATTACCCTTTTTACTCACTCGCATGTGGTAAATGGGGTGATTATCGTACACTCGCATCCGTTTAAAGGGGAGCATCAACATACGGAAGTGGAATTGGAAACTATCTTTTTCCTTTCTTCTTTTGCTGCTTCCGGTAGTTTGTTCACTCCGTCTTCCACAACGGTCTTTTGGGTATTGCTGTGTTTGCTGGCTGTGCCGGCTGTAGAACGCATCAAACTGATACGAACCGGTTGTGGCATGTATTTGCGTGCGCCT
Organism: Bacteroides stercoris; assembly: GCA_958432865.1. GTDB lineage: Bacteria > Bacteroidota > Bacteroidia > Bacteroidales > Bacteroidaceae > Bacteroides > Bacteroides stercoris_A. Next base: position 11,739 of record CAUAWO010000039.1, on the reverse strand, counting down.
CCCGCTGTTTGTTAAATAGTATATTTTTATGTTGGTGGAGTGATTTTCCGTTACATTATCTGTTTGCGGATTCATTCTTCTGACTGCTATCCTTTTATTTATTAATAAACAGAATAACAACACATGAAGAAATATATATTTTTCTTGATGGGAGCAGTGTGTTTTCTACTCTCATCATCGGCTGTGCACGCCAATGAATTGAATAAGTCCGATGCCAATATCATAGGTCATGTATTGGATAAGAATACGGAAGAGCATCTTTCTTTTATCAGCGTATCGCTGAAAGGAACTACCATAGGAACTATGACTGACGCCAGTGGACACTATTTCCTTAAAAATCTGCCTGAAGGAGAATTTACCATGGAGGTAAGTGCTGTCGGTTACAAGACGGTCAGCCGGAAAGTAACTTTAAGAAAAGGGAAAACTTTGGAGGAGAACTTCGAGATAGAAGAGGATTTGATAGCATTGGACGGAGTGGTGGTGTCTGCCAATCGTAGTGAGACCACCCGCCGCATGGCACCTACGTTGGTTAATGTGATGGATGTGAAAGTGTTTGAGAACACTAATTCCTCCACCTTGTCGCAAGGACTGAATTTTCAGCCCGGAGTGCGGGTCGAGAATAATTGTCAGAACTGTGGTTTCCAGCAAGTACGTATCAATGGGTTGGATGGCCCTTATACGCAGATATTGATTGACTCGCGTCCTATATTCAGTGCCTTGGCCGGTGTATATGGATTGGAACAGATACCTGCCAATATGATTGAGCGTGTAGAGGTGATGCGCGGAGGAGGTTCGGCTTTGTTCGGTTCTTCAGCCATTGCGGGAACCATTAATATAATCACCAAGGAGCCTGTACGGAACTCAGGGCAGTTGACACATACTCTGACAGGCATAGGCGGTACTTCTTCTTGGGATAATAATACGACACTGAATGCTTCGTTAGTGACTGATAATCATAAGGCAGGATTGTATATTTTTGGACAGAACAGAGAAAGAAGCGGTTATGACAATGATGGCGATGGCTACACCGAATTGCCAAAACTGAAAAATCAGACAGTCGGTTTTCGTTCTTTTATCAAAACAAGTACATATTCAAAACTGACTTTTGAATATCATCATCTCAGTGAGTTCCGTCGTGGCGGGAATAAACTGAACCGACCTCCCCATGAAGCGGATATAGCCGAACAATTGCAGCATACTATCAATAGCGGGGGAGCAAAATTTGATTATTTCTCTCCGGATGAGAAACAGCGGCTGAGTGTATATGCTTCTGCACAGCATACAGGACGCGACAGTTATTATGGTGGAGGACAAGATGTGAATGCGTATGGCGCGACCACGGATTTTACCTGGGTCACAGGATCGCAGTATATCTATAGTTTTGATAAATGTTTCTTTATGCCTGCCGATTTTACCGGAGGACTGGAATATAATCAGGATAACTTGACGGATGATATGTGGGGGTATAACCGTTATACCAAACAAGAAGTCCGTATAGCCAGTGCATTTTTCCAGAATGAATGGAAGAACAAGCAGTGGAGCTTTTTACTTGGAGGGCGTTTGGATAAACATAATATGGTGGATCATGTAATCTTCAGTCCGCGTGCTAATCTTCGTTACAATCCGACCGAAAATATGAACCTGCGTGCCAGCTATTCTTTCGGATTCCGTGCACCTCAGGCCTTTGATGAAGATTTGCATATAGAAAATGTAGGTGGGACTGTGTCTATGATTGAACTGGCAAAAGACTTGACAGAAGAAAAATCACAAAGTCTGAGTATATCGGGAGATTTGTATCATCGTTGGGGAGATTTTCAGGGAAACTTGCTTATAGAAGGTTTTTATACTTCGCTTTCAGACGTATTTGCCTTACGTCAGAAAGGAGAGCGTGACGGTATTATTATCAATGAACGGTATAACGAGAAAGGAGCTAAGGTATATGGTTTGACTTTGGAAGGAAAGATTGCTTACCGTTCCTTACTTCAATTGCAGGCCGGCGTTACCATGCAGAAGGCCGAATACAAGCAGGCACGTGCATGGAGTGATGATGAAACGGTTCCGATGGAGAAAAAAATGTTCCGTACTCCGAATACTTATGGATATTTCACTTTGTCATACAACCCTTTCGTACCGATGACTATTGCATTATCCGGTACTTATACCGGTAGTATGATGGTAGAACATAAAGCAGGTTTTATTGATAAGGACATTGCTGTGAATACACCTGATTTCTTTGAATTGAATCTGAAAGCCGGTTATGATTTCAATTTGTATAAAGGCATAACCATGCAGGTCAATGCTGGAGTACATAATATCTTTAATGCGTATCAAAGTGACTTTGACCGGGGGGCAAAACGTGATTCCGGTTACATTTATGGACCGGGTATGCCGCGTTCTTACTTTGCCGGAGTGAAATTGAGTTTTTAATTTGTATATATTATTGCCGGGAGAGGAGCGCTGTCCGCCCTCTCCCGGCAATTTGCGTCATAGAATAAATAACCTGTTATAGGACTTTCGAACAGGTTATTTTAGATAATAATTCTTTTGATACTCTTTATTTAGAATAATTATCTAAAATAAAATGCTTTATTGGATGTAAAATCTGCTATTCCTATCTTTGTGAAGAAATAAATCTGAAATGTGATTAATATAAAGATAAATCTTCTATATAGCTGTCTGTTATATGGATTTATCGGAATTAATAAGTAAAAAGGTCAAAAAAGATGGGTATTGCTGAGTTGATAAATAAGGAAAAGAAAACAGCATTTTCTTTCGAGGTTCTTCCACCGTTGAAAGGTACTGGAATTGAAAAACTATATGCTACAATAGATACATTACGGGAGTTTGATCCTCTTTATGTCAATATTACCACTCATCGCAGCGAATATGTGTATCGCGAGTTGGGGGGTGGCTTATATGAACGTAATCGTTATCGGCGGCGTCCGGGTACGGTAGCGGTGGCTGCGGCTATACATAATAAATATGATATTACTGTTGTACCGCATATTTTGTGCAGTGGTTTCTCGCGTGAAGATACGGAATATATATTGCTTGATTTGCAATTCTTAGGTATTACTAATCTGTTGGTACTCCGGGGTGACAAGGCAAAAGATGAATCTTCTTTTGTTCCCGAGAAAGATGGTTATGCCCATGCTTTGGAGTTGGAAGAGCAGATCAATGCTTTTAATGAAGGCAAATTTATTGATGGAACGCCGATTCAGGCTCCTTTAACTCCTTTTCGTTATGGGGTGGCAGGCTATCCGGAGAAGCATGAGGAATCTCCCAACATGGAACAAGATTTATATTGGTTAAAAAAGAAAGTGGAAGCCGGAGCCGATTATGTAGTGACACAAATGTTTTATGATAACCGAAAATACGTTGACTTTGTGGAGCGTGCAAGAAAAGAGGGGATTAATGTTCCTATCGTACCGGGCATCAAACCTTTTTCCAAGCTATCACAACTCAGTGTTATTCCTAAAACATTCAATGTGGATTTACCACAGGAATTGGTTGTGGAAGCAATGAAATGCAAGGATGATAAAGAAGCGCGTGCATTAGGCATAGAGTGGTGTATCAATCAATGCCGGGAGCTGATAGCATATGGGGTTCCGGGGATACATTTTTATACAGTGGGTGCGGTGGATAATGTGAAAGAGGTGGCGACAGCTGTTTATTGATAGTCTTTAATGGAAATGTTTCTGTCAGGTCATTTATTGCTCCGTATCTTAACGGTTTAAGATGCGGAGCAAAATTATTTTGTAAATGGGTTATAAGTCATCTTCCAAAGCTGTGCTTTTGGCATAAGCCGTACTCTTTGCTTCAAAAAAATCAGTCTTTACCATATTGGCATTGGAATATTGAGATACCCAGTGCATGCTTTCCGGCTCTTTATGGTTTTCTTCGTACAGAGGGCCAAAACCTAAACTACTCCAACGGAGATTGCCTAAATATTGAATATAATCTTCTATCATTTTCCGGTTGAGTCCCTGTATATTGTCTCCTATTACATATTGTCCCCATTCTATTTCCTGCTTGACCCCCTCACGCATCATGTATTCATATATTTTTACTTTATCGGGAGTGAATAAATCCGGTTTCTCTTTCTTTAATTCCAGAATAATGTTGCGGAATAACCACAGATGCGTGTTTTCATCTCGATTGATATATCGGATTTCTTGTGCGGAACCTGACATTTTTCCATTACGGCTCAAGTTATAGAAAAACATGAATCCGCTATAGAAATAGATTCCTTCCAATATATAGTTGGCGATAAGGGTTTTCATCAATGTGAATCCATCCTGACTTTCCTGAAATTCGTTATAGCAATTGCCTATAAAGGTATTTCTTTTCAGCAGGTGTCCGTCTGTCTTCCATTGGTAAAGGATCTCGTTACGCTTTTCGGGGCTACAGATAGAATCCAGCATGTAACTGTAGCTTTGGCTGTGTACACATTCCTGAAAGGCTTGGATATGGAGGCATAGATTAACTTCATTGGCTGTGATGTATTCGCTGATGGTGGGCAGATTATTGCTTTGTAAAGAATCAAGGAACACTAAAAAACTCAGGATTTTATCATAGGCGGTGCGTTCTGCCTGGTCCAGGTGAGGATAATCCTTGGTGTCTTGGGTGAGATTGATTTCTTCGGGAATCCAAAAATTATTCATGGCCTGACGATACCAGTCACTAACCCATTTGTAGCGCATATTATTGAAATCATTCAAATTGGTGGTGTTTCCTCCAATCATTCTTCTGTGACGGAGGTCGGTATCTCCCTCAGGATTGAAAAGGGCATTCTTTTTTAATTTTATTGTATTCATGATTTATTGTTGTTTTATATTCTGTCTTCTTGTTTTACTGCTAACTCAAGGCTGTATATTAAAAATAAATTTGTTATTCATTTCTTGTAGGGGCGCAAGCATGGTGCCCCTACAAGAAATGTTTTAGCATGACAATTCAGTACTGGAGTGTTTACGAAAAGATCAGGAAGCACAGCTTTCACATTCTTCTACTTCCAATGATTTGCTGCGGACATAATATACTGTTTTTACGCCACATTCCCATGCCAGCAAATACAGGTTTAATACTTGTCTCAGGGTAAATTCATTGGTAATGTATAGATTCAGACTTTGCGCCTGGTCTATATGTAACTGCCGGATCCCTGCGGCACGGATACTCCATGTCTGATCTGTCAGATAAGCACTTTTATATATCCAATAGGTCTTATCGGACAATGCCGGTGCAACACGTGGCAGCATGGCTCCTTTCTTTTCTTCCAAGAAGAAACGTTTCATTACCGGATCTGTTCCGGCAGTGGTTCCGGCAATGATACTGGTGCTGCTGGTGGGGGCAATGGCAAGAAGATAGGCATTTCTCATTCCTTGTGTGGAAACCTTTACAGCCAATGCTTTCCATTCTGGCGAATTGTAACCCCGTTTTATAAAATAAGCTCCGGTCTGCCAGTCGCTGCCTTCAAAATAATGATAGGCCCCTTTTTCTTTTGCCAGTTCGCTACTTGCTGCTATGGCAGCATAGTTGATACGTTCGAAAACTTTATCCATAAAACTGAGATGTTCCTCGCTTTCCCAACGAATGCCGCGAACAGCAAGAGCATGATGATAGCCGCTGACTCCCAAGCCGATACTGCGGTAGCGATGATTGGTAATCTGAGCGAAAGGAATCGGATAAAAGTTCAGTTCAATCACATTATCCAATGCCCGTACTACAGTTGCCACCTTTTCTTTCATTTGTTTTTCATCCTCCAAGGGCAAATGTCCTAATGAAAGGCTGGCAAGATTACATACCACAAAGTCTCCGGGCCGGATTGTTTTGACTACCACTGTATCACCATCTTCCGTACATATCTCTGTAGAAACTGTTTCAATGGAGGACATGTTTTGTGCTATTTCCGTGCAAAGATTGGAGCAATAAATGATTCCCCGGTGCGCATTGGGATTGGCACGGTTCACGGTGTCACGATTGAATGTAAAGGGAGTACCTGTTTCTACAGCCGAACGCAGTATCAGTCTGACGATATCTTTGATGCTCATGCTGCGCTTGGAGAGTCGGGAGTCATTTACGCAATCCATGTATCTTTGTTCCCATTCCTCTCCGTAGTAGTCTTCCAGACAGTATCCTTTGACGGTCATTATTTCATTGGGGCAGAATAAATGCCATTGCTGGTTTAAATCCCGTTTCGCCATACGCCAGAATAAGTCCGGATAGCATACGGCGGGGAAGATGTCGTGCGCTTTCATCCGGTCATCTCCATTATTGGTCCGGAGTTGCAGAAACTCAGGCAAGTCTTTGTGCCATACATCCAGATAGACGGCTACGGCTCCCTGACGCATACCTAACTGGTCAACGGCTACAGCAGTGTCATTCACCAGTTTCATCCATCGGATTACACCTCCGGCCACACCTTTGAATCCGCGTATGTTTCCACCTGCGGCACGAACTTTGCCAAAGTACATTCCCATTCCTCCTCCAAATTTGCTTACCATCGCAAAATTGTCTAAGCTGCGGTAAATGCCTTCCAGACTATCGGGCACTGTATCAATGAAGCAACTGGATAACTGGTGATAAGGTTTTCGGGCATTTGCCAGGGTAGGAGTGGCCATTGTGACTTCCAGACGACTTAATATATCATAGAACTTTTTTACCCATTGCAGTCTGTTCTGTTTTTCGGGCATAGCGAGATGAAGGGCAATCCCTAAATACATTTCCTGCACAGACTCTATAGGTTCGTGTGAACGGGTACGGATCAGATAACGTTTGGCAAGCAGATCCAGTCCTGAATAATTGAAAAGCTTGTCACGTTCGGGACACATGAAGCCGGCTGCCGTTTCTATCTCCTGTGGAGTATAGGAGGCCAAGATATAATTACCATACAAGCCCTCGTCGGTGAGGTAGCGTAATTTATCATAAAATGAAAAGATGCCGGCAGCTTCCGCCTGTTCGGTCAGTTTCTTTGTCAATCGGAAATTCAGCAGACGCGCTGCAATGAATTCCCAGTCGGGAGTTTCTTGTGTTGTCAGTTCTACAGCCGCTTTGACAAGTGCCGCCAACCGTTCCCCGGATGTCATATCCGGTTTACAGAAACTTGTGAATTTCTCTGCGAGAAAGGTTAGACTATATTCCTTCCCGGAGAAGTCTTTTTGTATCTCTTTCAGTATATTTGCTATAGTATCATCACCGGTTCCGGTAATGATTTGACTGAGGACTTTTCTTCTTTCTGTGCGCTGCCAACGGTAAAGTATATAGTTTTTGGCTTCTGCGTAAAAGCCATGTTCCATCAAGCTACGTTCCACTTCGTCCTGAATGCGTTCTACACTACGATTTGCTTCGTTTTGATGCAGAAATTGTTCCACTTCATCTACTATGGTGTAGACAGCTTCATCTGTTATTTCTTTTTGGGTACTGATAAAACTTTTCCGTATGGCAACGGCTATTTTTTCCCTGTCGTAGGATTCTGTTGTCCCATTCCTTTTAATTATTTGCATGAGATGCTGTTGGTATGAATTATTGTATATTTTCGTACCGCTTCCCTAACCCCACGAGTAGAAACGGCCTTTGATGAATGGCAGGTCTTCTGACTGGCTCCTCATTTCCGATGCCTTCCCGCGTTCTCGTTATGTGGAGTCAGGCAGTGGCAATAGGTACGTATCGGAAATTTTATCGGAGTTTCACAGCAGCGGGACTGTCCGGGATTTACACCCGATTCCCTTTTAATCCGGATAGAGGACATCTATTCGGAACCGATTCGGGAACAAAGATAATGGAAATTGGAATTATTACAGCATTGAGTTAGTTTAAAAATCAGAAATGATTTATAAAAGTTGGATGGTATTAAACATTTTGGACAAGTTCTACTACCATGCTTCCAAGCAGCACAGCTACTATTGTTATGAGTAACCAATTGATATACTTGCTTTTCGATCTCGTCTTTTCTTTTTCTGAATGACACTGATTTTTACCATATAACCGAATGATTCCCCAATGCGATTGGCACTGCGTATCACTCGTGAAGTATGTACACCACATCCCATCATGTGAGCGGAATATTCAGAAATAAATCCACTGACATCTATCAAAGTTTCGGCTGTCTTATCCATTTAAATGAAGTTATGTTTTTCTTTTTTTAGAATCCATAGACACGACATGGCTTTCCAGTGGAAGGCATTTCCTTGTCAATTTCAATCTTTAATTTTTTTATATTCAATATTTCTTCTCCTTCAAGCATCAGGCACATAATAAGAAAACAACCGTTTTTCTCACATTCCATATCGAATAACCGGTGTTGTGAAAACATGCCTAACCCATGTGAGTCAATAAGAATAAACTTTGGATGGTTATAAAGTAATGCAGCCAGAGAGTCCCAATTAAGCTTCATGTCAAACATAAAGAAGTCTTTGGTTGCATAGTCGTTGGTTGCCATATTGCCGGTATATAAAACCAATGCTTTACCTTCTATGTCCAAGTTATTAAAGTATTCGTCGGCTGGTAGTCCGTTCCGACAATCTACCACGACGGCATCTGTTACATATTCTTTATAGCGGGGAGCTTCCATATAGCAATCCATGTGGGTGCCGATGTGTCCGAGACGTTCCGTTTCTTTGGCATCAAGTTCGAACTGTGCCAAATCTTCATCACTTAACTGTAAATGTAGTTCTTTGGTAATCGTTTCTTGTTGGTACATATTTAAAGAATTTTAAAGTTTAACCTAATGAGAGTATCAATAATTGAGCCGTAAGTACGCGTAGGAACATAGCAAGCGGATATACGGTGGCATATCCCACGGCCGGAGCGTCACATGAAGTCAGATCATTGGAATAGGCGAGGGCAGGCGGATTAGTATTTGCTCCTGATAATACACCAATAAGGGTATAATAGTTTAATTTACAGGCATAACGCCCAATGAGCCCCGTTATGATTAATGGTACGGTCGTAATAATAGCTCCATACATAATCCAAATATATCCACCTTCATTTACAATTGTCTCTATAAAATCTTTCCCGGCTCCCAACCCTACACAAGCTAGGAATAAGGAAATCCCGATTTCTCTTATCATCAAGTTAGCACTCATCGTGGTGTATGTAATCATTTTATATTGAGGACCGAAACGACTGATAAGAATGGATACAATAAGCGGTCCACCTGCTAGACCAAGTTTTACTGGTTGTGGAATACCTGGAAACATAAATGGAATACTTCCCAAGATACATCCTAATGCGATGCCGAAAAAAATGGGGATAAGATTGGGATGATTCAGTCTCTTCATGGAGTTTCCCAAAACCTTTTCGGCATGAGTGACAGCAAGTTCACTACCAACTATAGTTACACGGTCGCCCATTTGCAACTGTAAATGTGGGGAGGCTACCAAGTCTACTCCTGAACGGTTGATACGGGTGATGCTCGCACCGAAGTTATTTCGTATCTTAAGTTGTGAGAGCATTTTTCCATTTAACTCAGGCTTTGTTATCAAAATGCGGCGTGAGATAAGTTTCTTGTTTAACTGTTCCCATTCCATTTCTACCTGTTTGCCAAAAAATACTGTAATCGCTTCAATGTCAATAGGGTTCGAGATAACCAGAATCTTGTCATCAATATGTAATATCGTTTCTGAATTTACTAGTTCCACTTCCTGCTGTCCGTCATGATGGCGTATGCGCGAAATGACGAAGTTGCGGTTTACCAAAGGACGTATTTCCTTAATGGTCTTCCCATGTATTGCTTCATTTTTTATCTCTAATGTAACGGGGCGTACGGTCAGTTCCTGTAAATGTCCCAATCCTTTTTCGGCATCGGCTTCTTCTTGTGATGTTTTGATATTAAGAATGTATTTCAGTGCAAGCAATGAGAGAATGGCACCAACCACCCCCAAGGGATAGGCAACAGCATATCCCATCGCAATCTCCGGTGCATCTATGCCATTTAAATCACTATTTGCCTGTTGGGCGGCACCAAGGCCGGGAGTATTGGTAACAGCACCAGAGAGAATGCCGACCATGGTGGTTATGGGAGTTCCGGTAGTAAAATGTAAAATGATAGTAATGACTACACTGATAAAAATAGCCCCCATAGCCAACATGTTCAGCGTAAATCCTCCTTTCTTAAAGGCTGAGAAGAAACCGGGACCCACCTGCAAACCAATGGAATAGACGAACAAAATAAGACCGAATTCTTTTAGAAAATGTAGCAGGTGTTCATTCAGATTCAGATTGAAATGGCCGAATACGATACCGACAAAAAGAATCCATGTGACACCAAGTGAGATGCCGGATATTTTTATTTTACCCAGCATAATTCCAAAGGCGATAACTAGTGACAGAATGAGTACGGAGTGTGCTACACCTCCGCCCCAAAGATTGGGATATCCTTCAAAGAGGTTTTTAAGAAGTTCCATAGTATTAAGAAATATATTTATTTTTAACTAAGTCATCATTTTATATTTAAAATTTCCCATCATGTGGGTTGGTAAAAGTATCCCCGGAAAAATCACTTCTGCGGGGATACACACACATTGAACAATTACAACGGCATATTGCCGTGCTTTTTAGGCGGATTGCTTTGGTTTTTGTTGTGACACATTTCCAAAGCCTGAATGAGTTTATAGCGGGTGTCACGGGGCATAATCACTTCATCAATCAAGCCGCGTTCTGCCGCACAATAAGGGTTAGAGAATTTATCTTCGTAATCTTTGATTATTTCTTGTTTTTCTTCAGGAGTGGATTTCCGATAGAGGATATTTACAGCTCCCGCAGCTCCCATAACGGCTATTTCCGCCTGTGGATAAGCCAGGTTCACATCGGCTCCCGTCGGTTTGCTGGACATGACAATGTAGGCACCTCCGTAAGCTTTACGGGTAATTAAAGTTACCTTGGGCACTGTAGCTTCGGCGTATGCATAAACTATCTTCGCACCGTGGCGGATGATGCCGTTGTGTTCCTGTATTGTTCCGGGCAGGAAGCCGGGAACATCCTCGAAAGTGATCAGAGGAATGTTAAAGCAGTCGCAGAAACGGATAAAACGGGCAGCCTTGTCACTGGCGTCAATGTCAAGGACGCCGGCCAGCCAGGCGGGCTGATTGGCAACAATACCTACGGAACGACCTCCCAGGCGACCAAACCCCACCACCACATTTTTAGCAAAGTGAGGCATCACCTCGAAGAAATACTGGTTATCCAGCACCGGTTCGATGATATCCTTTATATCATAAGGCATGTTCGGATCTTCGGGAATGACAGTCTGCAACGCCTCCACCTGACGATGGATGTCATCGTTGCAGGGAACCAGCGGCGCATCCTCCATATTGTTGGAAGGCAGGAAACTCAGCAATTCGCGGATACTCATCAGCGTTTCCTCCTCATTGTCGCACATAAAATGGGTCACACCGCTTTTGCTGCTGTGGGTATAGGCACCGCCCAGTTCCTCCTTGCCCACCTCCTCGTTAGTCACAGTCTTCACCACATCCGGGCCGGTGATGAACATGTGGCTCTTCTCTTTTACCATAAAGATAAAATCGGTTAGTGCTGGTGAGTAGCAGGCTCCTCCGGCACAAGGACCCAAGATGGCGGAAATCTGCGGGATAACACCTGAGGCGATAGTGTTCTGATAGAAAATAGAGGCATATCCGGCAAGGCTGTTCACCCCTTCTTGGATGCGTGCGCCTCCCGAGTCGTTCAGGGCGATAACGGGAGCTCCCGTCTTCAAAGCCAGTTGCTGAACCTTTACAATCTTGG
>CAUAWO010000038.1:0-22856 GCA_958432865.1 Bacteroides stercoris | reverse complement strand
TAAATAATAGTGCAAAAGTAATGCCTCAAGCCGGAATCATCACGATCCCTCTTGAGGCAGTCTTCATTTATGGAATTGGGAATATAAACCGCTTACGCTTTAAAATTGCGTGCTATTTTTTTATATCCATATACGGCACGGTTACCCAATTCTTCTTCAATGCGGAGCAACTGGTTGTATTTTGCCATACGGTCGCTACGGCTCAGTGAACCGGTTTTAATCTGTCCGCTATTGGTGGCTACGGCGATATCTGCAATGGTAGCATCTTCCGTTTCACCGGAGCGGTGGCTGGTCACAGTGGTGTAGCCGTTACGTTGGGCCATTTCGATAGCATCCAGAGTTTCAGTCAGCGAACCGATCTGGTTTACTTTTACCAGGATAGAGTTTGCACAACCTTCACTGATTCCTTTTTCCAGGAACTTCACATTGGTAACGAACAAGTCATCACCTACCAGCTGGCAACGGTTGCCCAGACGCTCGGTCAGCATGCGCCATCCTTCCCAGTCGTTTTCTGCCATACCATCCTCTATCGAATCAATGGGGTAGTCCCAACTCAATTTTTCCAGATAGGCAACCTGTTCGGCGGCACTGCGCTTTTCCCCTTTGGGGCCTTCAAACTTGGTATAGTCATAGATGCCGTCATGATAAAATTCGGAAGAAGCACAATCCAGACCGATGGTGATATGTTTAAACGGTTCATATCCGGCAGCTTCAATAGCGGCAAGGATACAATTCAAAGCATCTTCAGTGCCATCCAGTGCAGGGGCAAAACCGCCTTCATCTCCTACGGCTGTGCTTAGTCCGCGTTTTTTCAGCACCTCTTTCAAAGCATGGAATACTTCTGCGCCCATCCGTAAGGCCTCACGGAATGTCTTTGCGCCGACAGGACGAATCATGAATTCTTGAAAAGCGATAGGAGCGTCGCTATGCGAGCCTCCGTTAATGATGTTCATCATCGGGACGGGCATGACATAGGTATTTGTTCCGCCGATGTATCTGTAAAGAGGGATATCCAGATAGTTGGCGGCAGCTTTTGCCACAGCCAGGGATACGCCCAAAATAGCATTTGCGCCCAGTTTTGATTTAGTTGGGGTTCCATCCAGATCAAGCATGGCTTTGTCAATGCCACGTTGGTCCATAGAGTCCATTCCTTTCAATGCCGGAGCGATAAGGGTATTTATATTTTCTACAGCTTTTAATACGCCTTTGCCCCCGTAACGGGTCTTGTCACCGTCACGTAGCTCCAATGCCTCATGTTCACCGGTTGACGCACCCGATGGGACAGAGGCACGGCCCATAATCCCTGATTCCAATATCACATCCACTTCCACAGTGGGGTTACCACGTGAATCCAAAATCTCTCTTCCTTTAATCTCTGCTATTTTCATATAATTCTAATTTTATAAGATGGTTTTATTTTAATAACAATAGAGAAGCCGGATTTGTTGAGGTGCCAGGGAAAGTTTTTTCATGATATTTACTTTTTTATTTCTTTCCACAGAGTACATCCGTCTTCTTTTTTCGTCTCCCTTTAATAAAAGCTAGAGATCAATATGAAAATAAAATGGATAGTGGGGGGGCTGTTATGGGCAAGTTCTTACTTGCAGGCTGCCGCACAGGAATATAAACTGTGGTATGACGAACCCGCTCAGGTTTGGACTGAAGCGCTTCCGCTGGGTAACGGGCGGTTGGGAGCGATGGTATTCGGCAATCCCGGTGTGGAACATATCCAGTTGAACGAAGAAACTATTTGGGCAGGACGTCCCAATAATAATGCTAATCCCGATGCGTTGGAATATATTCCCAAAGTGCGCCGGTTGGTGTTCGAGGGAAAATATCTTGAAGCACAAACGTTGGCTACCGAGAAAGTAATGGCGAAGACCAATAGCGGTATGCCCTATCAATCGTTTGGCGATCTGCATATTTCTTTTCCGGGGCATACACGTTATTCCGATTACTATAGGGAACTGAGCCTGGATTCAGCTCGTACCATCGTGCGTTATAAGGTGGACGGGGTGACTTATCAGCGTGAAACACTGACGTCGTTTGCCGATCAGGTAGTTATGGTGCGTCTTACTGCCAGCCAACCCGGAAAGATTACTTGTAACGCCAATCTTACTACTCCGCATCAGGATGTGATGGTTGCGACGGAAGGGGAGGAGGTTACCCTTTCGGGCGTATCTTCCTGGCATGAAGGACTCAAAGGGAAGGTTGAATTTCAGGGACGTATGACTGCACGTACTCAGGGAGGAACCCGGTCTTGTCGTGACGGAGTCTTGAGTATAGAAGGGGCGGACGAGGCTGTGATTTATATTTCCATTGCTACCAACTTTACTAATTACAAGGATATAACAGGTAACCAAGTGGAGCGTGCGAAGAACTATCTGCGCCGGGCTGTAAGTAAAGATTATATGACATCACGTAAGGCACACGTCGATTTTTTCAAGCAATATATGGACCGTGTCTCTTTGGATTTAGGCATAGACAAATATGCAGGGGTAACCACTGATATGCGTGTACAGAATTTCAAGGAAACGAAGGATGATTTTCTGGTGGCCACTTATTTCCGTTTCGGCCGCTATCTGTTGATTTGTTCTTCACAGCCGGGTGGGCAGCCTGCTAATTTGCAAGGCATTTGGAATGATAAATTATTTCCTTCCTGGGATAGTAAATATACATGTAATATCAATGTTGAAATGAACTATTGGCCGGCCGAAGTGACGAATCTCAGCGAATTGCACGAGCCTTTGATACAACTGATCCGTGAAGTGAGTGAAACAGGGCGTGAGTCGGCCAAGATTATGTATGGGGCGGATGGCTGGGTATTGCATCACAATACGGATATATGGCGTGTTACCGGAGCTATAGACAAGGCTCCGTCGGGATTATGGCCTACGGGTGGAGCCTGGCTGTGCCGTCATTTGTGGGAACGTTATCTTTATACAGGCGATATGGAATTTCTCCGCTCGGCTTACCCTATCATGAAAGAAGCCGGTAAGTTTTTTGATGAAATCATGGTGAAGGAACCGTTGCATAACTGGTTGGTGGTATGTCCGAGCAATTCTCCGGAGAATACTCATGCAGGCAGTAACGGGAAAGCGACTACGGCTGCCGGGTGTACTTTGGATAACCAGCTGATATTCGATTTGTGGAATCAGATAATCACGACCGCCCGTCTGTTGGGTACGGATGCTGAATTTGCCACCCGTTTGGAACAGCGTTTAAAGGAAATGGCGCCCATGCAGATAGGACGTTGGGGGCAATTGCAGGAATGGATGATGGATTGGGACAATCCGCAGGATGTGCACCGTCATGTGTCACACCTTTATGGTTTGTTCCCCAGTAATCAGATTTCTCCTTACCGTACTCCCGAATTGTTTGATGCGGCACGTACTTCGCTGATTCATCGTGGCGATCCGTCTACCGGATGGAGTATGGGATGGAAGGTATGTTTGTGGGCCCGTCTGTTGGATGGTGACCATGCTTATAAACTGATAACCGATCAGTTGACTCTCGTACGTAACGAGAAGAAAAAAGGAGGAACTTATCCTAATTTGTTTGATGCCCATCCACCTTTTCAGATTGACGGTAATTTTGGTTGTACGGCGGGTATCGTAGAAATGCTGATGCAGAGCCACGATGGTTTTATTTATTTACTTCCCGCATTGCCGGCGCAATGGAAAGAGGGAAGCGTGAACGGGATTATAGCCCGTGGAGGTTTTGAATTGGATTTGAGTTGGAAGAATGGTAAAGTGAGCCGGTTGGTGGTGAAATCCCGTAATGGGGGAAACTGTCGTTTGCGTTCTTTAAATCCGCTGGCAGGCAAAGGGCTGAGAAAGGCGAAAGGAGAGAATCCGAATAAATTGTATGCCATACCCGAAATCTTACAGCCGATTATAAATAAAGAAGCGAAATTGAATAAAGTTGAGTTGAAAAAAACTTATCTTTATGATCTGGAAACCAAAGCAGGTGAAGAGTATATATTCTTAGGTAAGTGATGATTCTTGCATTGATTGTAAGGATGAAAAATAGTAAAAAGAAGAAATATGAAAAGAACAGGATTAAACATTATTTGCTCATTGTTGCTGGCAGGTGGAATGTGTGCATGTACTGCCACTCCTAAACAGACCGAAGAAATCAAATGGAGCGAACGTATGGCTCAGTCGGAAATGCAACGTTTCCCTGAGCCTTGGATGATAGAAAAAGCGAAAAAGCCTCGTTGGGGCTATACGCACGGACTGGTGGTGAAATCCATGTTGGAGGAATGGAAACATACCGGTGACACTGCCTATTATAATTATGCAAAAATATATGCAGACAGTCTGATAGACACCGACGGTAAGATAAAGACCATGAAATATCTTTCTTTTAATATTGATAATATCAATGCCGGAAAGATTTTATTCGATTTTTATGAAAAGACGGGAGACGGGCGTTATAAGGTGGCGATGGATACTCTTCGCAAACAACTGGCCGAACAGCCCCGTACCAGTGAAGGCGGTTTCTGGCACAAACTGATATATCCGCACCAGATGTGGCTGGATGGTATATTCATGGCTTCTCCTTATCTGGCTCAATATGGTAACGTATTCAAGGATACTACGGTCAATGCCGATATTGTGAATCAAATAAAGCTGATTGCCCGTAAAACGTATGATCCTAAAACCGGTTTGTTCTATCATGGCTGGGATGAGAGCAAGACACAAAATTGGGCAAATAAGGAAACCGGGTGCTCACCCAACTTCTGGAGCCGCAGTATAGGCTGGTATGCCGCTGCCGTGGTGGATGTATTGGACTATATGCCGGTGCAGTTCGAAGGACGCGACAGCATTATGACGATTATAAATACGTTGGCCGAAGACATTGTAAAATACCAGGAGCTTGAAACAGGGGTATGGTGGCAGGTGACTGACCAGAATAACCGTAAAGGAAATTATCTGGAATCTTCCGCTTCATCGCTTTTTGTATATTTTCTGTGTAAGGCTGTAAACAAAGGATATATTCCTGTGGAGTATAAAGCGGCCGCAGAGCGTGGATTCAACGGTTTGATAAAACAATTCATTAAAGAAGAGCCTGATGGTTCATACACTATTACCAACTGTTGTGCTGTTGCAGGATTAGGCGGTAAAGGAAACCGGGATGGAAGTTTTGCTTATTACATCGGTGAGCCGGTGATAGAGAACGATCCGAAATCAGTAGGTTCCTTTATTTTGGCAGCTATTGAATATGAGAAAATGAAGCAGTAGGAATAATCTGAAAAAGATGAGGACATTTGTCAAAAAGGTCTTCATCTTTTCCGTAAACATCAGGACCTTTTTTAAACACCTTGTTGTTTTGATAAAAGCTCTTGTTTGGAGATTGTCAATTAATTAATAAACGAATTTGAAAATACAATGATGAACAGACACGCATTACTTTCCTTATTGGCTTTATTGCTATGTTGCTCTACTTCGTTGCCGGCGCAGAAAGCGAAAACGTATATTCCCTGGAAGAACGGCAAACTGGTGGTGTCCGAGGAGGGACGCTACCTGAAGCATGAAAATGGAGTACCTTTCTTCTGGTTGGGTGAAACCGGATGGCTGATGCCGCAACGCTTGAATCGTGACGAGGTTTCTTACTATCTGAATAAGTGCAAGGATGCTGGATATAACATGGTGCAGGTGCAGGTATTGAACGGTGTGCCTTCCATGAATATTTACGGCCAGTATTCCATGACAGACGGTTTTAATTTCAAAGATATCAACCGCAAAGGGATTTATGGATATTGGGACCACATGGACTATATTATTAAAAGTGCCGCTTCACGGGGCATCTATATAGGGATGGTATGTATTTGGGGAACTCCCGTGGAACAAGGGCTGATGAATGAAAAAGAAGCCGTGGCATACGGTAAGTTTCTTGCAGAACGTTACAAGGATGAGCCGAATATTATTTGGATGATAGGAGGGGATATCCGCGGTGATAATAAGACGGAGGTATGGGATGCCTTGGCAAACAGTATCCGCAGCATAGACAAAGGTCATCTGATGACTTTCCATCCGCGTGGACGTACCACGTCGGCTACTTGGTTTAATGACCGCGAATGGCTGGATTTCAATATGTTCCAAAGCGGACACCGTCGTTACGGACAGCGTAACGGTGATGGTGACTATCCTATCGAAGAGAATACGGAAGAGGATAACTGGCGTTTTGTGGAAGCCAGTCAGGCAAAGACTCCGTTGAAACCGGTGATTGATGACGAACCTATTTATGAAGACATTCCACAGGGGCTGCATGATCCCAATGAAACCCGTTGGAATCAGCACGATGTGCGTCGTTATGCCTATTGGTCGGTATTTGCCGGATCATTCGGGCACTCATACGGTCATAATGATATCATGCAATTTATCCGTCCCGGATATGGAGCCTCTTTCGGTGCCGACGGACGTAAGAAAGCATGGTGGGATGCTTTGGAAGACCCCGGTTTCAATCAGATGAAATATCTGAAGAACTTGATGCTGACTTTTCCTTTCTTTGAACGTGTGCCTGATCAGAGTGTCATTGCAGGAACTAACGGCGAACGCTATGACCGTGCCATCGCTACCCGTGGAAATGACTATTTGCTGGTTTACAATTACTCAGGACGTCCTATGCAGATCGATTTGAGCAAAATCAGCGGTGCGAAAAAGAATGCATGGTGGTATAGCGCGAAGGACGGTAAGTTGGAATATATCGGTGAGTTTGACAGTAAAGTCACTCCTTTCCAGCATGATAGCGGTTATCTGAGCGGTAATGACCAGGTTCTGATTGTTGTGGATTCTGCGAAGGATTATGTGCAGAAAGCTTGGACAGCCTTGCCGGATGCCATACAGAAATGGAATAAGTAAGAAATATGCATATCATGAAAAAACAAGTATTATTAATCATTCTTCTGGCACTTCCGTTGTGGTTGAAGGCAGCGGATGTTTCGGTTACCGGCCTGCGTACCGAGCAGATGGTAGATCCCATGGGGTTGGATACTGCTGCTCCCCGTATGAGCTGGCGGTTGGAATCTTCTCAAAGAAATGTGATGCAGACCGCCTACCGGATCTTGGTTGCGTCTTCTCCTGAACTTTTAGCACAGGATAAAGGAGATTTGTGGGATTCCGGAAAAGTGGAATCCGATGCGTCCGTATGGATTCCCTATCAAGGGAAGCGTTTGAAAAGCAATCAGCGTGTTTACTGGAAAGTGAGAAGCTATACCAATCGCGGTGAGACAGAATGGAGCGAGCCTGCCCGATGGGGGATGGGACCTTTAGGTGAGATTCATTGGAAAGGACGATGGATAGGTTGGGACGCTGCGTTTGCATGGGACCGGGAAGATTCACACAGCCGTTTGAGCTCTCGTTATTTACGCACGGAATTTAAAACGCAAGCCAAGGAGATAAAGTATGCTACCCTTCATTTGTGCGGTTTGGGTATGTACGAACTGTTCATTAACGGCCAGCGGATAGGTGATCAGGTATTGGCGCCGGCTCCAAGTGATTATCGTCGTACTGTGCTTTACAATTCTTTTGATGTCACCAAACAGGTTGCCGGAGGAAATGCCGACAATGCCATCGGAGTGACCCTGGGCAACGGACGTTTCTACACTATGCGTCAAAATTACAAACCTTATAAGATTCCTACTTTTGGTTACCCCAAGTTGCGTCTGAATCTGATTATAGAATATACCGACGGCAGTATCCAGCGCATCAACAGTGATGAGAAATGGCGTTTGACGGCTCAAGGGCCTATACGTAGCAATAATGAATACGATGGTGAGATTTACGATGCCCGTATGGAATTGGGAAACTGGACACAGCCCGGTTATGATGATTCCAAATGGCTGAAGGCGCAACGTGTTTCATTGCCGTACGGTACACTCCGCGGCAATACCGCTCCCAACATGAAAGTGATGAAAACGCTGAAGCCGGCTGTCTTCAAGCAATATGGTGACCGTTATATGATTGATTTCGGTCAGAATATGGCAGGATGGGTGCGTATTAACATAGCGAAAGCCGCTGCGGGAGATACGATTTGCATACGTTATGCCGAACGGGTAAAGAACGACGGTACGGAACTGGATGTGGAAAATCTCCGCCATAGCCAGAGTACGGATTATTATATCTGCAACGGTAAAGAAAACAACACCTCCTGGAGTTCTCGTTTTTCTTATCATGGATTCCAATATGTAGAAGTGACAGGTTATAAAAATCTGAAAGCGGAAGATTTGGTTGCTGAAGTAGTATATGATGACTTGGAAGATAACGGTACTTTCGAGTGTTCCAATGATATCATGAACCGGGTTTATCGGAATGCCTGGTGGGGGATTTCCAGTAATTATAAAGGAGTGCCTTTGGATTGTCCGCAGCGTGACGAGCGCCAGCCCTGGCTTGGCGACCATGCTATGGGAACGTGGGGGGAAAGTTTCATGTTCAACAATGGAAACACCTATGCCAAATGGGCGGATGATATCCGTGAAGCGCAGCGTGAAGACGGTTGTATTCCTGATATTTGTCCGGCTTATTACAATTATTATACATCGGAAATGACATGGTCGTCCACATTCCCGGTAATCTGTGATATGGTTTATGAACAGTTCGGCAACATCGAACCTATTCGTAAGAATTATGCCGCTATCAAGAAATGGATGCACCATATACGCAGTGAGTTCACCACAGAGGATGGAGTGATTAACGCCGATAAATACGGTGACTGGTGTATGCCTCCCGAATCACCGGAATTGATTCACAGTCAGGACCCTGCCCGCAAGACGGATGGAGCACTGATTGCTACAGCCTACTATTATAAGGTGTCGCAAATGCTGGCCAAGTTCGCCCGTTTGCAAGGTTTGGAAGATGAGGCGAAAGGATTCGAGAAGGATGCAGCAAAAATCAAAGACTGCTTCAACGCCCGTTTCCTTACGGTTAAGAAGGGAACTTCTCCGGTACAAACGCCGCATGTTCTTTATCCCGACAGCATATTCTATGGTAACAATACGGTGACGGCCAATATCCTGCCGCTGGCTTTCGATATGGTTCCTGAGGCCTATAGGGAAGAAGTGGAGAAAAATGTAATAACAGGCATTATCACCCGGAATAAAGGTCATATCAGCAGTGGGGTGATAGGTATGAACTGGATGATGCGTGAGCTTACCCGTATGGGGCGTGGCGATGTTGCTTTCCTGTTGGCAAGCAACAAGACTTATCCCAGTTATGGCTATATGATAGAAAAGGGAGCTACTGCCATTTGGGAACTGTGGAACGGTGATACCGCCAATCGTTGGATGAACAGTTGTAACCATGTGATGATATTGGGTGATCTATTGACTTGGTATTTCCGTGATTTAGCCGGATTTAATCCGGCACAGCCCGCTTACAAACAAATCATCCTTAAACCTGATTTTTCCATCCAGGAGTTGAGTCATGTCAAGGCTTCGCACAACACTTTATATGGCAAGATGATTAGTAACTGGAAGAAGACCCTTACGCATTTGGAATGGGATATCACGGTTCCCTGTAATACCACTGCATTGGTTTATCTTCCAACGTTGGACGAGAAGGCGGTAAAAGACAAGGACGTTACCTTTGTACGTCGGGAAGGCAACTCTACCGTATGGAGTGTTCCTTCGGGGAACTATCATTTTTCGGTTAGCATGGACCCTTCTTCAGGTAAAAACCGTGCAGGTATCGTGGAAGATCAGTTCCTATACGAACAAGCTTCTTTTCCCGAATGCCACGGCGCTACTATTGTGGAATTGAAGAACGGAGACCTGGTAGCCTCTTTCTTTGGAGGCACTAAAGAGCGTAATCCGGATTGTTGTATCTGGGTATGTCGCAAGCCGAAGGGCGCGACGGAATGGAGTGCACCTTATCTGGCTGCCGACGGGGTGTTTAGTCTGGATGATCCGCAGGCTGTCTTGGCAGGCATTACGGCAGAATCCACTCCGGCGGATGCCGGCCCCGTGGCTTCTACGTTTAAAGGGGACAAGTCCCGGGCACGCCGCAAGGCTTGTTGGAATCCTGTGCTTTTCCAGATCCCCGGCGGAGATCTGATCCTGTTCTATAAAATAGGATTGAAAGTAGCCGATTGGAGTGGTTGGCTGGTACGTTCTAAAGATGGTGGAAAAACTTGGAGCCAACGTGAACCGTTGCCAAAAGGTTTCTTAGGTCCTATTAAAAATAAGCCGGAGTATGTGGATGGCCGTATCATTTGTCCTTCCAGTACGGAAGGCGATGGAGGATGGCGTATCCATTTTGAAATTTCGGATGATAAAGGAAAGACTTGGAAGATGGTAGGTCCTGTAGAGGCGGAAATGAGTGTGCCTACAGCTTTGCGTAAGGCAAATGCGGCCAATGTAGACGATCAGGAAGGCGGTGAAGCCATAAAAGGAGAAGGCGAGAAGCCTATTTATGCTATCCAGCCCAGCATTTTGCGTCATAAGGATGGGCGTTTGCAGGTACTTTGCCGTACACGTAACGCACAGATTGCCACTTCATGGAGCAGTGACAACGGTGAAACATGGAGCAAAGTCACTTTGCTTGATGTTCCCAATAATAATTCGGGCACGGATGCCGTAACCATGAAAGATGGCCGCCATGTATTGATTTATAATGATTTCAGCACATTGCCGGGTACTCCGAAAGGGCCGCGTACACCGTTGTGTGTGGCGGTTTCGGATGATGGCATTCACTGGAAGAATGTAATGACATTGGAAGACAGCCCCATCAGCCAGTATTCTTATCCGTCCATCATTCAGGGCAAGGATGGCAAACTGCATGCCGTATATACCTGGCGCCGTCAGCGTGTGGCTTATAAAGAGTTGGATTTGAGCAAACTGAAATAATACAATTGTGGATAAAGGAATTCTTTGATAGAGAGTATTGGAGAATTTGAAAAAAACGGGTGTCTGAAATAAAAATCAGATACCCGTTTTTTTGAAAACAGACTCCCATTATCCGCCAATGAAAGCTCTTTCTAAAGATACAGAATATGAAATAATTATAAATAGAGTACAAACGTTTCTTATTATCGTCCTCCCTTTATAAAGAAAAGAATAAGTGACAGATTATTATGAAAAGCATTAGACTACTACTTTTACTGGCTTCCGGAGTAACTACGGGAGCATTTGCCCAGTCGGGCGGGCTGACGGATATGAGCCAAAGTCGTTTTGCCAAGATGGCCAATACGGAATTAGGTGCCGTGCATTGGACAGATGGCTTTTGGGGCGACCGTTTCAATGTATATAGCCATACCTCCTTGCAAAGTATGTGGGACACATGGAACAATCCCGATGTTTCGCATGGCTTCCGTAACTTTGAAATAGCTGCCGGTGTTTGCGAGGGCGAACATTGGGGACCTCCCTTTCATGACGGTGATATGTATAAATGGATGGAAGGGGTGGCTTCCGTGTATGCCGTCACGAAAGATCCCGAATTGGATAAACTGATGGACCACTTCATTGAACATGTGGTGAAAGCCCAGCGTGCGGACGGTTACATCCATACCCCTGTCATCATCGAGGAAAAGAATAAGGGGATTGACACTCATTCGGACAAACAGCAACAGACGGTAATTGGCACCAAAGTAGGAGGTGAGGACGAGAAAGGTGCATTTGCCAATCGTCTGAATTTTGAAACCTACAATTTGGGGCATCTGATGATGGCAGGTATCATTCATCGCCGTGCCACCGGAAAGACTACTTTATTCGATGCTGCCGTAAAAGCGACGGACTTCCTCTGTCATTTCTATGAAACCGCTTCTGCGGAACTGGCAAGAAATGCCATTTGTCCCTCCCATTATATGGGTGTGGTGGAAATGTACCGTGCTACAGGGAATCCCCGTTATCTGGAACTTTCCAAGAATCTGATTGATATCCGTGGAATGGTGGAAAACGGCACCGATGATAATCAGGACCGTATTCCGTTCCGTCAGCAATACAATGCGATGGGACATGCCGTGCGTTCCAATTACCTGTATGCCGGTGTGACCGATGTGTATGCCGAAACAGGAGAAGACCAACTGATGAAAAACCTGACCAGCATCTGGAAAGACATTGTGACCCGCAAGATGTATGTTACAGGAGCGTGCGGTGCGCTGTATGACGGCACTTCGCCGGATGGAACCTGCTATGAGCCGGACAGCATTCAGAAAGTACACCAAAGCTATGGCCGTCCTTATCAGTTGCCTAATAGTACGGCGCATAACGAGACCTGTGCCAATATCGGCAATATGCTTTTCAACTGGCGTATGCTGGAAGTGACGGGCGATGCCAAATATGCGGATATTGTGGAAACCGCCCTTTACAACAGTGTGTTGAGTGGTGTCAGTCTGGATGGAAAGAAATATTTCTATACCAACCCGTTGCGCATCAGTGCGGATTTGCCATACACACTTCGCTGGCCTAAAGAACGTACCGAGTATATCAGCTGCTTCTGTTGTCCGCCTAATACGCTGCGCACCGTTTGTCAAGCCCAGAACTATGCTTATACGGTGACTCCGAATGCGGTATATTGCAATTTGTATGGAGCGAATACACTGGCTACAACTTTGAAGGAAACGGGAAAGATCGGGCTGGTGCAAGAAACGGAGTATCCGTGGGAGGGTGCTGTGAAGCTGACTGTTACCGAAGCTCCGAAACCGTCAAAGAAGAAAGCGTTTTCTTTGTTCCTCCGTGTTCCTGACTGGTGCGAGAAGGCAACTTTGAAGGTAAATGGCGAACCGGTGCAAGGAACCTGGAAAGCGAATACATACGCCGAGGTAAACCGCATCTGGAAGAAAGGGGATTGTGTGGAATGGGTGATGGATATGCCTGTAAAATTGCTGGAAGCAAATCCGTTGGCCGAAGAAATCCGTAACCAGGTAGTGGTGAAACGTGGCCCGTTGGTCTACTGTCTGGAAAGTATGGATATAGAAGGCGGGCATAAGATAGACAATGTGCTGATACCTGCCGATATCCGGTTGACTCCGAAAAAAATAACCATCGAAGGCAGTCCGATTGTCGCATTGGATGGTACTGCCCGTCTGGTCGATGAAGTATCATGGAAAGATACTTTGTACCGCGAGGTAGGAAAGGCCGACAAACCGGTCCATATCCGTCTGATTCCTTATTATGCATGGGGAAACCGCGGAAAGGCTGAAATGACGGTATGGATGCCTTTGGCACGGACTAATCACTAACCACTTACCCCTAATTAGTTACAAATGAAAAAAATATTCATAACCACTACTGCGCTGCTGATAGCTTGTACACTGTCAGCAGCCGATTTGTTCGTATCTCCGGAAGGCAATGACCGGAATCCGGGTACCAAAGACTCTCCGAAAGCCACCCTTACAGCCGCATTGCGTCAGGCAAGGGAACTTCGTCGTCTTAATGATGAAAGTGTAAAAGGTGGCATCACCATCCATCTGGAGGCAGGTGACTATCATCTGTACGAACCCGTCTTTATCCGTCCGGAGGACAGCGGGACGGAAGCGTCACCTACCGTCATCACTTCGGATGGAAATGCCGTTCTGAATGGTGGGGTGGAAATCAGGAACTGGAAGAAGCAAGGAAAGTTGTGGGTAGCCGATGTCCCTATGTTTAACGGGCGTCCGCTGGATTTCCGGCAACTGTGGATCAATGGGCAAAAGGCTGTTCGTGCAAGGGATGTGGCAGACTTTGAAAAGATGTACCGCATCATCAACAACGACCCCCAAAACGAAATACTGTGGGTACCTGCCGCTGCCGTAAAGAAAATACAGAAGGCCCGATATGCCGAAATGGTCCTTCATGAAATGTGGTGTGTGGCAAATCTCCGTATCAAGTCGGTCGAAATACAGGGAGACAGTGCCGCCGTGCGTTTCCATCATCCTGAAAGCCGCATCCAGTTCGAACACCCGTGGCCGCGTCCTATGGTGACCAAGGATGGTCACAACTCGGCTTTCTATCTGACCAATGCCATGGAATTGCTGGATGAACCCGGCGAGTGGTATCACGACATTGAAAGCCGTAAAATATATTATTATCCTCGGAAAGGAGAGAAGATAAGCAAAGCCGTAGTTCCCGGCATCGAAACGTTGGTATGGGTGGAAGGAACGATAGACCGTCCGGTAAAGCACATCCGTTTTGACAATATTGCTTTCCAATATACCACCTGGATGCGTCCCTCTTTGCAAGGTCATGTTCCTCTTCAGGCAGGTATGTACATGACAGACGGATATAAAATCCGTCCTTCCATGATTCGTAAGAACAATCATAAGCTGGATAATCAAGGTTGGTTGGGCCGTCCGGCATCGGCAGTCGTAGTCAAGGCTGCCTGGGATATTGATTTCGAGAAGTGCCGTTTCCAGCATTTGGGCTCTACAGGCATTGATTATGAATGGGCCACCGATGGAGGACATATAAACGGCTGTCTGTTCCGTGATATTGCCGGGAACGGTATTGTAGCGGGCAGTTTCAGCCCTGCCGCTCACGAAACACATCTTCCATACGATCCTGCCGACCGTCGTGAGGTCTGTACCGGACTGACCATTTCCAACAACTACATCAACGATGTGACCAATGAAGACTGGGGCACTTTGGGCATTTGCGCCGGTTATGTCAGTGATATCAATATCGAGCACAATGAAATCAGTGATGTATCCTATTCAGGCATCAGTCTGGGATGGGGATGGACACGTACAGTAAACTGTATGCGCAATAACCGCGTGCACGCCAATCTGATTCATCACTATGCCAAGCACATGTATGATGTAGCCGGTATTTATACATTAGGTTCACAACCCCATAGCTGGATTACGGAAAATTGCGTTTCTAACATTTTTTCACCCGGTTATGCACATGATCCCAATCATTGGTTCTATCTTTACACCGACGAAGGATCTTCATTTATCACCGTCAAGGACAACTGGACGGAAGGAGAGAAGTTCCTGAAGAACGCCAACGGTCCGGGCAATACATGGGAAAACAATGGTCCGATGGTGAACGACAGCATCAAGGCAAATGCCGGACTGCCCAAAGAATATAGCTATTTGAAGGAAAAATAAAACGTGATACCATTATGAAAAACAAACTTGCCACTTTAGTCGGAGCACTTGCATTGAGTGCTGCCGCCTCCGCCCAGACCTGGATCTGGTATCCGGGTGATTATGAGATATGGCTGGGCAACCGGATGAACAACCGCCGTACGGAACGCGGTGCTTTTTTCCCTCCCTTCTGGAAAACGGACAGCCATTATGTGGTAGTGGAATTCAGCAAGAAATTGGACCTGGCGGAACCGGAAGAAATCTTCATTGCCGCCGAAGGAAAATACAATGTGAAATTGGACGGCAAACTGCAATTCGGTATGCCCTCCACCTTGAAACTCCCCGCAGGAAAACACAGTCTGAACATCAAAGTGTGGAATCAGTCCACTCCCCCCACTATTTATGTGAAAGGAAAAACCGTAAATACGGACAAGACCTGGAAAGTAACCTACGAAGACAAGGAATGGATAGACGAAAGCGGAAAAGCCAGTGATACTTCTGCCACCGTTTATATGGATGCAGGGTGTTGGAACTTTGACGGAGCCACCCAACTGCCTTCCAAGTTTTCATTGGCCAGAAAACCGATGAAAGCAGTTTCCTCCACTCCCCGGAAAGAAGGGGTATTGTACGACTTCGGAAAAGAAACCTTTGGTTATATCACTCTGAAAGAGGTAAAGGGAAAAGGAACGATCCATATCTATTACGGTGAAAGTCCTGAAGAAGCCTTGGATACGGAATATTGCGAAACATTGGACAAATTGCTGGCAGAGCCGGGGCAGATAACCGATCTGGCCATCCGGAATACACGGAAACTATACGATGAATACACGTTGGACAACAGCAAGGCCTTCCGTTATGTCTATGTCACTTGCGATCCGGGAGTAACGATACAGGACGTTTCCATGCAATACGAATACCTGCCCGAAGAGTACCGGGGCTCATTCAAATGCAATGACGAAGAGCTGAACCGCATCTGGGAAGTAGGAGCATACACCATGCACCTTACTACCCGTGAATTCTTTATCGACGGCATCAAGCGCGACCGTTGGGTATGGAGTGGCGATGCCATCCAGAGTTACCTGATGAACTACTATCTGTTCTTCGATAATGAAACCGTGAAGCGTACCATCTGGCTGCTTCGCGGAAAAGACCCTGTGACCAGCCACAGCAATACCATTATGGACTACACCTTCTATTGGTTCCTCAGTATTTACGATTACTATATGTACTCCGGTGACAAAGACTTTGTAACCCAACTCTATCCGCGTATGCAAAGCATGATGGACTATGTATTGGGACGCACCAATGCCAACGGTATGGTGGAAGGTATGACCGGTGACTGGGTATTCGTAGACTGGGCAGACGGTTATCTGGACAAGAAAGGCGAACTCTCCTTTGAGCAAGTCTTGTTCTGCAAAAGTTTGGAAACCATGGCGCTTTGTGCCGGTCTGGCCGGTAATACGGCAGACAAAACCAAGTATGAGAAACTGGCTTCCGCTTTACGTTCCAAGCTGGAACCCGCTTTCTGGAATGAGCAGAAACAGGCGATGGTACACAACCGCGTTCAGGGCAAGCAGAGTGAGTCCGTTACCCGCTACGCCAATATGTTCTCTGTCTTCTTCAATTATCTGGATGCCGATAAACAGCAGACCATCAAACACTCCGTATTGCAGAATGACAGTATTTTGAAAATCACCACTCCTTATATGCGTTTCTATGAACTGGAAGCACTGTGCGCCTTGGGCGAACAAGAATCGGTGATGAAAGAAATGAAAGCCTATTGGGGCGGTATGTTGAAAGAAGGAGCTACCAGTTTCTGGGAGAAATACAATCCCGAAGAAACAGGTACCCGGCATCTGGCCATGTACGGACGTCCATACGGCAAAAGCCTCTGCCATGCATGGGGAGCCAGCCCCATCTATTTGCTGGGCAAATACTATCTGGGAGTAAAACCCACCAAACCCGGTTACGAGGAATACTCCGTCACCCCTTGTCTGGGCGGCTTGAAATGGATGGAAGGAACCGTGCCCACTCCATACGGCAATATCCATATCTATATGGATAAGAAAGAGATCCGTATCAAGTCCGACGGCGGAAAGGGAGTGCTGAACATTCCAACCCGGAAAGGAATGAAAGCCATGACCATAGAACCCGGAGAAGAACAAGTCTTCAAATACTAATGGAATAGATCAAAAAAAAGGTGATACCTACCTTCCCAGGCGGGTATCACCAACACTGTTTCGTAAGTTCCCGTTATCCGCTGATAACAGTACTTACCTCTGATCTAACATTAGTTTTCTTATGGGCTTCCGCCTGTATCACTACATTAGGAAGCGGAGATTTTACATCTTGGAAAAAAGTATCTTCCAAAAGCTTCGCTTTTTAGTCTCTTCTTTATTACCTGAACTTTGATAAATATCTTCGTATCCCCATTTGTCATGGATCATTCTGTAAATCATCCCCCATTCGGGCAGTCCTCCCAGATTACGGTCATCAATAAACAAATCCGCCTTCAGTTTTCTGGAGTAATGATTACTTTCCAGGGTTTCTTCCGCATAATTGCTGTTTACGGCATAAAACTCCAGTCCACGCTCCCGGCAGAAATCCACGGCCTCCTGTAATAATTCACCTTCCCGCACACTCCACAGGATAAGGCGGTGCCGTTCCTGTTGTAGTTTTTTCAGCGTTTCTATGGCAAAGGGTAGTTCCCTGCCTATTTCGGGATATTTATGCTCCACTATTGTGCCGTCAAAGTCAACTGCTATAATCATTCCTTATGCTTTCGAAAATTCTTTAATACGCTGCTCCTCTGCCAGTCTGCATATCAGCAGGGTTCCCTCTTTCTCGGCTATGATATACCCGTCCAGTCCTTGTATTACCGCCTGTTTCAAATGCGGTGTGTGTACAATGCAGTTATTGCATTCATACAATCGGACATTCTCGCCTACAACGGCATTGTTCCGTTCATCTTTGGGCAGCAAGGAATGTAATGAGCCCCAGCTACCCAGATCAGACCATCCGAACTCTGCCGGCAATACATAAATCCGTTCCGCTTTTTCCATTACGGCATAATCTATGGATATACTTTCACAAGCAGGGAACAGCTCTTCTATGGTTTCTTTCTCTCTTTCGGTATAGAACTCCGGATAAATCCTGTCGAACACCTCGGCAATGCCCGGTGCATAACGGCGTATAGCCTCTTCTATGGTCTTTACATTCCATACAAAGATCCCTGCATTCCAGAAATAATTCCCGGCGTCCACATAGTGCCGTGCCGTTTTCAAGTCCGGTTTCTCTTTGAATTCATCCACTTTCCGTATATCCTGATCCACCTCTTCTCCCGCGGCTATATATCCGTATCCCGTTTCCGGGCGGCAAGGTCTGATACCTATGGTTACAATGGCCTTGCTTTGATCTGTCATCAGCAGTGCCTTGGCTATCACCCGGCGGAATTCATCCGTATTGATAACCAATGCATCCGCAGGAGTCACTACGATATTGGCGTGCGGGTGGTGTTTCTTGATTTTCCAGCAAGCGTATGTGATGCAGGGGGCCGTGTTACGTGCAACCGGCTCCGTCAGTATATGATGAGGCGGCACGGATGGCAATTGTTTCCTTACCGTCTCCTTATACTTATCCGAAGTCACTATCCATATATTATCCGGAATGCACAACCCTTGAAAGCGTTCCACTGTCAGTTGTATCAGGCTTTTGCCACATCCCGTCACATCAATGAACTGTTTGGGACATTCCGGCGTACTCATGGGCCAGAAGCGGCTTCCTATGCCGCCTGCCATGATAACGATATGAGTTTCCATAACACGTATGCTTTTTATTTCTTTTTATATTCCAGATACCATTGGTACATCTTGTGCACCCCTTCCTCTATGTCTATTTTGTGATGCCATCCCAGTTCATGCAATTTGGTCACATCGGTCAGTTTGCGCATGGTTCCGTCCGGTTTCTCCGGATTGAATGTAATGCTGCCTTTATATCCCGTTTCCTTTACTATCAGATGAGCCAGGCCGGCGATGGATATTTCTTTTCCCGTGCCGATGTTGATGTGGCAGTTGCGTATCTCTTTTGTGCCGGGACGGTAAGTATCTTTAAAGTCCACATGCTCCATGATGAAAACACTGGCATCCGCCATCTCCTCACTCCATAAGAATTCGCGCAGCGGCGTGCCTGTTCCCCACAGTTCCACCCCGTCCTTGCTGATGCCGTAGTTTTTCAGGATGGCCAGTATCTCCTCTGTTCTGCTCTCCCCGTTTATACCTTCCACCGGGCGCATATCCAGATCATAGCGTATGTTCTCCCAGTCA
The DNA here is from genome assembly GCA_958432865.1 of Bacteroides stercoris. Lineage (GTDB taxonomy): Bacteria > Bacteroidota > Bacteroidia > Bacteroidales > Bacteroidaceae > Bacteroides > Bacteroides stercoris_A. The sequence goes on along the minus strand of CAUAWO010000038.1, from coordinate 3,528 downwards.
CCCTCATTCAGGCATTTGGCAAGATGTATTTTCCTGATCATGGCAGGCAGCACATGGCTGCGTTCCAGGTCGAAATTATCATTGGGGCCATACAGGTTCGTAGGCATTACAGCGATATAGTTGGTACCATATTGCAGGTTGAAACTCTCGCACATTTTCAGCCCCGCTATTTTGGCGATGGCGTATGGCTCATTCGTATATTCCAGCGGGGAGGTGAGGAGAGCATCCTCCTTCATCGGCTGCTGTGCATCTCTGGGATAAATGCAGGTACTTCCCAGAAACAATAATTTCTTCACTCCGTGACGGAAGCTTTCCCCTATCACGTTCTGTTGTATTTGCAGGTTCTTGTAGATAAAGTCCGCCCTGTATGTGCTGTTTGCCATGATACCTCCCACGTGGGCGGCGGCAAGGATTACATATTCCGGTCTTTCTTGGTCAAAGAAGTCCTTTACGGCAACTCCGTCCAGCAAGTCCAGTTCCTTGTGGCTTCTGCCGGTCAGGTTGGTGTAGCCCTTTTCTTGCAGGTTACGCCAAATAGCGGAGCCCACGAGTCCGTGGTGCCCTGCTATATAAATTTTGGCTGATTTCTCCATTGAAATTCTTGACTAATGATTTAACAGCTTGCTTTGAGATGAAGTTTCTTCACGAATTTCATATCGTGTTTCACCATGATTTTCACCAGTTCCTCGAATGAAGTCTTGCGGGGATTCCATCCCAGTAACGTTTTGGCTTTGGTAGGATCTCCCAGTAATTGTTCCACCTCTGCCGGGCGGAAATATTTGGGATCCACCTCTACCAGCACCTTGCCTGTAGCTGTGTCAATACCTTTCTCGTTCACACCTTCACCTTCCCAGCGCAAGTCGATGCCCGCTTCCTTGAAAGCAAGGGTGGCAAATTCGCGTACAGTGTGATATTCTCCGGTGGCTATAACAAAGTCTTCGGGCGTATCGTGTTGCAGAATCAGCCACATACATTCCACATAGTCTTTGGCATATCCCCAGTCGCGCAGGGAGTTCAGATTCCCCAAGTACAGTTTATCTTGGAATCCTTGTGCGATGCGTGCCGCCGCCAGGGTAATTTTCCGGGTAACAAAAGTTTCGCCCCGGCGTTCACTTTCGTGATTGAACAAAATACCGTTTACGGCAAACATGCCATAGCTTTCGCGGTAATTCTTGGTTATCCAGAAACCATATTGCTTGGCTACTCCGTATGGAGAACGGGGATAGAAAGGAGTAGTCTCTTTCTGAGGAACTTCCTGCACCAGTCCGAAAAGTTCCGAAGTAGATGCCTGATAAATCTTGGTTTTCTTTTCCAGCCCCAATATACGTACCGCCTCCAGCATGCGCAGCGTACCTACCGCATCCGCTTCCGCTGTGTATTCGGGCACGTCGAAGCTTACTTTTACATGGCTTTGTGCGGCCAGATTATAAATCTCGTCAGGTTGTACGGACTGTATGATACGTATCAGTGAGCTACTGTCCGTCATATCCCCCCAATGCAGGTTCACCAGTCGGTTCTGCTTCATATCCCGTACCCATTCGTCCAGATACAGATGTTCTATACGTGCAGTGTTGAATGAAGAAGAACGTCTTAGGATACCATGTACTTCGTATCCTTTTTCTATCAGGAACTCGGCCAGGAACGAACCGTCCTGTCCTGTGATACCTGAAATCAATGCTACTTTTTTGCTCATATTTTGTATTATTATTAAAAAAATGTTTTATACCATGACCTGTCTTCATGCATACTTGCATTTGGACCGGTATAAATAATTCTTATTCTTTTTTATTTGCGGCGTCAGGTTGTATCAGGCTCTCTTCCTCTGCTTCCGGTATTTCACTCCACGGCAGTCTGGCTTCAATGAACTGTGGAATCTTTGAAAGAATTTTGCCTTTCAGTGCCGAGATGGGTTTTATGCCGTGACTTTTATACATTCTCAAGTCCTCCGCCCATTTCAGTTTGCTTTTTCCCGCATCGGTAGAAAGCCCCCCCATTCTCATTTTCACGATGTATTTGTTCAGGTAATATACTTTCAGGTCGGCTTCGTACAGATAGCGCACCAGCAAATCCGAGTCGGCGGCTATCTTATAACTTTCGTCGTAAAGCCCCCATTTATCCATACACTCCTTCTTTATATAGACAGTGGGGTGGAGTGGGAGCCATCCGTTTTTCACATTCTCTTTACTGTACCGTCCGCTTATCCAGTTTCGTATCATCTGGTTGGTGTCGTCATAATCTACAAAGACCCCGTTGCCGTATATCATATCCGCATCTTGTTCCTCGAATGTTTTCACTATGTCGGAGATGGTGTGAGATGAGAACAGGAAATCATCGGAGTGAATCAGGCCTATAATATCTCCTGTTGCTGCACGTATTCCTTTGTTGATCGCTTCATACATACCTTTATCCGGCTCGGAAATAATTGTATCTATCCCATTTTTATATTCATTGATGACAGCCAGCGAGTTATCTTTCGACGCTCCGTCCACCACAATGTATTCTATGTCGGGATAATCCTGTTCCAGCACACTTTCTATTGCTCCACGAATGGTGGCTTCCCGGTTGTAGCAGGAAGTGATAATTGAAACTTTCATAATGTTGATGCTTTTATAATGTAAGTGGTTATTTATCTAAATACGTTTCTTTTATGAATGCCTTGATTCTCTTGTCATTCCATCCAAAGCGTTTTTTTATTTCATAAATTTTGGCATCTACCAGGAAACGATACCAGAAACCTTGTAAAAAGTGCCATATAAAGCCCTCTTTTCCATCCAGAAATCCCCCTTTCAGAATGTAGCGTATATTGAAATTGATAAATGGCCGTAAGAATAGCGGTGCTTTTATATATTTCACTTTCAGCCACCGTTTACGCTGTTCCTCTGTACCCCAAAACTTGGCCTGTACTTCTTTGCCTCTGTCGTCCAGTCCGTATTCCATCATCAGCATATCCGCCATTTCCCGTGTAGCATATCCATTGTGCTTTTCTGTCCACCAGGTCAGGTCATTCAAATTGGCGTCCACTTGATTCCCCTCTTCCACTGTGATTGTTGTTCCACTGAAGATGCGGATATGTTCATCCATCCATCGGTTCTCACACTCCCCATGTCCTCTTCGCCATACTTTCAGGTGGTAAGAAGGATACCATCCCCCGTGTAGCAGAGGCTTTCCCATAAAATCTATACGCTTGCGGACGTATACTCCATTTACCTCATTGTTACATTCCGCCAATGCTTTTTTCATGGCAGGTCCCAAGTTACCCTCCAAAAACTCATCAGCGTCAATGCGCCATATCCATTCTGTTGTAATGGGACAATTCTTCAGCCCCCAGTTGAACTGTGTCGCATAGTTTTTCCAAGGATTTTGGTAAACTTGCGCTCCTGCTTCTTTCGCAATTTCTACAGTTCTGTCTTTGCTGAAAGAATCGATGACGAATATTTCCTCACAGATATTTTTAAGCGAGTTGATACAACGGGATATATGTTTCTCTTCGTTGTATGTAAGAATGATGGCAGCTATGGAATTATTCAT
>CAUAWO010000037.1:0-24143 GCA_958432865.1 Bacteroides stercoris | reverse complement strand
TCTGGTTGCGTTCATCGGTGGCATCGCTTTCGGGAGATACATAGCTTCCCTTGAAATACGGTTTGGCGGAGGGTGCGGACGGAGCAGGGGAAACAGGACGGTGTTCCGGAACAACGGGGGCAGAGGGTGAGGCTGCTGCCATAGGAGCTTCCCGGTTCCTGTCCTGTTGGGGAACGAAATGATCTGTTGCTGTTGCTATATGGGGTGCTGTGTCCGGAATGGGGATATTTTCGCTTTGTACTTTCTCTCCGCTGCCGTTGATGACTTCCTTCTTGAGGTTCAGGGTGGCGAACTGTATCCAGTCGGCTGCCGGAAGGGAAGCACGGTAGTGGATAGTCTGATCGCTGTCTGTCAGGGGGATAGCGGTAAATACGGGAGTTACATCTGCCTTGCCTTTTCGTTTGTTGAGCGCCAGGGTGCGGCGGTATAGCCGGTGTGCACGTTCTCCGTTGAGCAGGATTTGAGGGAGTTCTGCCGTGCGGGTTCCGTCTGTGAGGACAGGAGTGAGGCGGATATGGCTTTTGGTGTCCATTTGGGGAACATTGAGAGTCATTTTCATGAACACTGTGGCAGAGTCCTGTCCGAGAGTAACGGAGGGAGGCAGGATATCGAGTTTCAGGTTTTGTGCAGTGGCAAAGGTGCCGCATAATAAAAGACTGAATAGTATGTTTGTCTTGAGTTTCATGACTGATAGGGTATATTTGCTTTTATATTTATTGAATGAAATAAATGAATGATATGCCTAGCTGGGTAGGCCCGACATAGTTGGAGTGGGATTTCTCAATGAGTGCGTCTCCTTTGGCGGGACCGTATTTATCATAGGTGAGATGGGCGTATCCGACAGATATGCTTGCTTCAAGACTCCAGAATGTGCTGAGCAGCCATTGGTGTCCATAGGTAATGCCGCAACCTATCAGATTACCCTGATAACGGTTGTTCTTGACCGTGGTGAAAGGAGTGGTTCCACCGAAATTGTATTGGGCGAAATGGGCTTGCACCCCGAAAAAACTTCCTATGAATGTTTCATTGAGCCACCAACGGTATTCGGGCTGGATCAGAATGTGCTTCATTTTTTTGTTTTCTCCCAGATTCCAGGGATTATAGTTGACACTCAGATTGAATGAATGGGTGTCGTCACACCTTATTTCTCCTCCCAGGTTGAGAGTGCCGGTAAGGTCATAAAGAACATTGCTTTTTACAGCGATACTTTGAGCCGGGGCTATACGCGGAGTCATAACTGCCAGCATGATTGCTATTATAAATAAGTAAGAATGTCGCATTGTCAATATTTTTGTTTTGTTTTTTTTCTGTTACTTTAGAAGTAACGGAAGGGGAGGAGGGAGGCGAAAAAACATGAAAACAGCAGTAAGATAAAGATTTAGTGGCTGTTAGAGAAGATAAAAGACCGGAAATGTGGCTTCACTCATATTGACAATCGGAGTATGGGTAGGGAGAGGTATATGCGGAATAAAAAAAATTTTTAAAATAAAAACGAAAAAAAAGTGTAGAAATCTTGCACTGTATTTAAAGTTTGTATACTTTTGCTTCCAAAATCTGTTCCGTTACTTCTAAAGTAACAGTCTTTTAATTTGTTGTTTTATAATGTAATGTGAAGTTTTAAAATTGATTATATAGAAATACTAATGTGATTAATTATTACTTTATTTGCTCTGTCTAATTCATCGTTTTTAAAGCTTTTCAAATAGGTTTCGGTCACCTTTGTGGAGGAGTGCCCCAGGGCATCACAAATCAATTGTTCCGAAAAGTGACAGTATTTAGCCAAAGTGGCCCAAGTGTGGCGGCTGGTGTAGGAACTGACGTTGAGTTTGATTCCGCAGTATACCGCCAGTTGTTTCAGGTCATAGTTCAGTTTCCGCAAGGCATGTTGGTATTCTGCATACTCTTCTTCGCTTTTCCGGTTTCCACTGAGAATGGGAAGCAGGTAGGGGGAGGCGGAGTCTGTATTTTGATACCGTTTGATAAGGTTCATGGCAGCGGGAGGAATCTCGACGGTGAGCAGGGCTCCTGTTTTGTGGCGGCGGTAGGAGATAACGGAATCTTGCAGGTCTGTTTTGCGTAGGTGTGCCAGATCCACAAAGGGCATTCCGCGTAACAGGAACATCAGGGTAATCCATGCCCGGCTCTCTTTCATGCTTTGCGGCAGGGGGCGTGGAAGGGAGGCGCTTAATAATTTGCTCATGTCTTTGGCATCGAGGGCACGTTTGGTATTGGCTTTTACGCCGGTATATACGTGACGGAAAAGACGGGGCTTTTCTTCCGCCAGACCATCGTCCACGGCTTTGTTGTAGATGCTTCGCAAGGTACGCATATAAGTGGAGACAGTGTTCCAGGTACATCCCTTGTTGCGCAGGTGGTTCTCAAATTGTTTCAGGCGTGAACGTTCCATCTGGTTGAACCGGATGGCATCGGTCTTGCAGAAGAGCATGAAGGCGTTCAGGGTGCTTTGGTAGATGTGGGCGGTACTGAAACGCTCTTCTTCTTTTAGCGACCGGATAAGTTGTTTCATAAATAGGGTCAGGTTAGATTTCTTTTTCATTGTTTTTTCCGTTTTTAATGTTAGGTAATTCTGTTCCACAATACATTTCCTTTTAAAAGTTGAGTTTGCCCCCGTTTGTTCATCAGCTTTTTTTCTTTTTGTGATAGCTTGTGCTTTTTCTTCGCTTTTTGACGATTGGCGGAGGTCTTGTGAGTACGTCTTGTTGTTTTTTTCGTCTAACTGTAAATAATTTATATGAAAAGAATGAAAAATATCAGGCTAGGAACACTTGTCGCATGTATGTGCGTGTTATGGGGGTGCGAGAAACCCAATGTGAATATTGTGATGCCGCAGGAGGCGTCGAACCGGGTGCTGTTTGCAGGAGAACATTTGAAGAAAGCGCTGGAAGATGCGGGGTATTCGTCTGTTATGTTGTCGGATACTGCCGGTATGGATAAAGATGAGGTATGCATCCGTCTGGAACAGGCTGCTGATACAGCCGGACTGAAAAAGGAGGGGTTTACCATTTCTACCCGTGGAAACATGACTACGGTGACAGGAAACGACGGAAGCGGTGTGATTTACGGCTGTCGGGAATTGATAGATCATGTAGGGCAATACAAGGATTTGAAGTTTCCGGCACAGCTGACGGATGCTCCGGAAATGGTGCTTCGCGGAGGTTGTGTAGGGATTCAGAAAATGGAATACCTGCCCGGAAGAGGGGTGTATGAGTATCCTTATACGCCGGAGAGCTTCCCTTGGTTTTATGACAAGGAGCAATGGATAAAGTATCTGGATATGCTGGTGGAGAACCGCATGAATTCCTTGTATCTGTGGAACGGGCATCCGTTTGCTTCCTTGGTGAAGCTGGAAGAGTATCCTTTTGCCGTAGAGGTGGATGAGGAAACTTTCAAGAAAAATGAGGAAATGTTCTCGTTCCTGACTGCCGAAGCGGACAAACGCGGTATCTTTGTGATCCAGATGTTTTATAATATATTGTTAAGCAAGCCTTTTGCCGAGCATTACGGGTTGAAAACACAGGATCGTAACCGTCCCATTACTCCGCTGATCAGTGATTATACACGTAAGTCGGTGGCCGCGTTTATAGAAAAATATCCCAATGTAGGTCTGCTGGTGTGCTTGGGGGAAGCGATGGATACCTACGAGGATGATGTGGAGTGGTTTACCAAAACCATTATTCCGGGAGTGAAGGACGGACTGAAGGCACTGGGGCGTACGGACGAACCGCCCATTTTACTGCGTGCACATGATACGGACTGCAAGATGGTGATGGATGCGGCATTGCCGTTATACAAGAACCTCTATACCATGCATAAATACAATGGTGAGTCACTGACTACTTACGAACCGCGCGGTCCTTGGTCCAAGATACACTCGGACTTGAGTGCCTTGGGAAGTATTCATATCAGTAATGTGCATATTCTGGCAAACTTGGAACCGTGGCGTTGGGGATCTCCCGACTTTGTACAGAAGGCGGTGAATGCCATGCACAATGTACATGGAGCCAATGCCCTGCATCTGTATCCGCAGGCTTCTTATTGGGACTGGCCGTACACGGCGGACAAACTGGCGGATGGCAAACGGGAGTATCAGCTGGACCGTGACTGGATATGGTACAAGACGTGGGGACGCTATGCATGGAACTGTCATCGGGACCGTTCATCCGAAGTGGAATATTGGGACAAGCAGTTGGGCGATTTTTATGGTACGACTCCTGCCGAAGCCGGAGATATTCTGGAGGCATACGAGCAGAGTGGAGAGATTGCTCCGAAGTTGCTCCGCCGTTTCGGCATCACGGAAGGGAACCGGCAGACTTTGTTGCTGGGTATGTTTATGAGCCAGTTGGTGAATCCTTATAAATATACCATCTATCCGGGATTTTATGAGAGTTGCGGGCCGGAGGGCGAGAAGCTGATAGAATATGTGGAGAAGGAATGGAAGAAACAGCCGCATGTGGGCGAATTGCCGCTGGATATTGTGGCGCAGGTGGTGGAACACGGTGACAAGGCGGTGGCGGCCATTGACAAGGCTGCCGCAGCGGTGACTCGTAATAAAGAGGAGTTCGGACGTTTGCAGAATGACATGCATTGCTATCGTGAATTTGCTTATGCCTTTAACCTGAAAGTGAAAGCTGCTCAGCGTGTCTTGAACTATCAGTGGGGAAAGGATCTGAATGAACTGGATGCCGCTATTCCATTGATGGAACAAAGTCTGGATCATTACCGCAAGCTGGTGGCATTGACGGATAGTACTTATTATTATGCCAACAGTATGCAGACCGCGCAACGCCGTATTCCTATCGGTGGTGACGGTGGCAAGAACAAGACCTGGAAAGAGATGCTGGTGCATTATGAAAATGAGCTGGCTAATTTCAAGGCGAACTTGCAGTTGCTGAAAGATAGGGCGGCAGGTAAGGTGACGGAAAGTGCAGCTGAGATAAAACCTTTGTCCGCCGCAAATGTGAAGATCCTGAACGGACTGGCTCCGGTGAAACTGGCGACGGGGGCAAACCTGTTCTCCAATGTACCGGGCAAGGTGGATGCGTTGGCCGCCGAGCTGGAAGGGCTGACTGCTTATAGAATGAACGGGGAGGTGCAGCGCAAGGAAGGTACGACAATAGAGTTTGAAGCGGCTGCTCCGGTGAGTTTGTTGGTAGGTTATTTCCGTGATGACCAGAAGAAGTATGCGAAAGCCCCGAAACTGGAAACGGACGCTTCTGCCAATGATTACGGTCAGGCGGAACCGAAACTGACCAATGCCATACGCATAGCGGGTATGCCGCTGGCGAATGTACATGCTTATCATTTTGAGACCGGAAAGCATACCTTGTTGCTGCCGAAAGGATATACGATGGTGCTGGGATTTACAGACGCGCAGGTAACTCCGCGTAATGCGGGACTGGCAGGTGCGGAGGAAACGATGGACTGGATGTTCTATTAGTAGCCTTAATTCCAGAGGCCGGAATCGCAGTATGGCGTAAAATTTTCAAGTATATCTTGAGAATTTTACGCCATTTTTGTACATAGTTCTAAGATTTTTATAAGGAAAAGTTGCTTAACTGATAAACTTTTTCTATTTTTGTCGTATGAGCAGAAAGATAATAGCATACGAAAACTACTATAAAGATTTTTTTGATACTCTGGATAAAGGTACGCAAGAAAAAGTCCTATATGGATTACTCTTATTGAAGACTCAAGATAGACTACCGGCAAAGTATGTGAAGTTTCTTAAAGAGGGTCTGTATGAGTTAAGAATAGAGTGGCAAGGTAATATCTATAGGATTTTCTTCTGTTATGATGAAGGGCATATTGTTATATTGTTCAATGGCTTTCAAAAGAAGACGCAGAAAACACCAGATAGAGAAATTGATAAAGCATTAAAACTAAAGAAAGAATATTATGAGCGAAAAAGAACTAAAGATGTTTGATGTCGATGCACAGTTGGATGCTGTGTTTGGCAAAGAAGGGACTCCGGAGCGTAAGGCTGCCGAAGACAGGGCTAATGCTTTCTTTACCGGGCAAATAATTGAAGAGGCAAGGAAGAAAGCAAATATGACACAGGCGGAACTTGCCGAAAAGATAGGGACTAATAAGTCTTATATTTCCCGTGTGGAAACAGGAAAAACAGAGCCTAAGGTTTCTACCTTTTATCGTATTGCTTCTGCTTTGGGATTGAATGTTGAGCTGACCCCTGCTATGTGATGGTAAGAATAGAGAATGAGATAAAAGTTCTCTGAATGGGTACATTTTCTTCTTTTATCCGTCTTGCCAATAGATAAAAAAGATAATTATGAAGAAGATATTGATATTGGCATTTTTACTGTTGTCATTGGGAACATACGCCCAACGTGAAGTTCCGCAATCGCGCATGGAGCAGATTTATGAGGAAGCCAAGACTCCTTATAAATATGGGCTGGCTGTAGCTCCTGCCGACAACAAGCATAAAATAGACTGCCCTACCGTGTTCCGCGAAGGGGATAAGTGGTATATGACCTACGTGGTTTATAATGGTAAGAGCGGACTGGACGGGCGTGGATACGAGACATGGATAGCCGAAAGTGATAATCTGTTGGAATGGCATACATTGGGACGTGTCTTGTCTTATCGTGACGGATTCTGGGATTGCAACCAGCGTGGTGGTTTCCCTGCATTGCCGGATATGGAGTGGGGAGGAAGCTATGCCCTGCAGACGTATAAAGGCAAGCATTGGATGACTTATCTGGGTGGGGAAGGGACCGGATATGAATCGGTGAACAAGCCGCTGTATATCGGTTTGGCCTGGACAGACCGGCCTTTGGGTTCCGCCCATGAGTGGCAGGCACAGGACAAGCCTGTGATGAGTATCCATGATAAAGACGCGCAATGGTGGGAAAAGCTGACCCAGTACAAAAGTGTGGTCTATTGGGATAAGGAGAAAACACTGGGCGCTCCTTTCGTCATGTTCTATAACGCGGCAGGACGGCATCCGGAAACGGATTTGAAAGCGGAACGGGTGGGTATCGCCTTGTCAAAGGATATGAAGAAGTGGAAACGCTATCCGGGCAATCCGGTCTTTGCACACGAGGCGGACGGAACCATCACGGGGGATGCGCATATCCAGAAAATGGCCGACGTGTATGTCATGTTCTACTTCTCGGCTTTTGAACCGAGCCGCAAATACAAGGCATTCAATACCTTTGCTGCCAGTTATGACCTGGTGCACTGGACCGATTGGAAAGGGGCGGATTTGATTATCCCTTCCAAAGACTATGATGAATTGTTCGCTCATAAAAGTTATGTGGTGAAACACAATGGGGTGGTGTATCATTTTTATTGTGCCGTGAATGACGCGGAACAACGTGGTATAGCCATTGCTACCAGCAAGCCGATGGGACGTTCGCAAGTGCATTTCCCGGAACGGGAGGTGAAGAACCGCCGGATGGTGATGGAACTGGATAAAGGATGGAAAACATGGCTTTGTGATAAAAGTGCATACGGGCAGGCGGACAATGCCCCTACAGTGGTGGATATTCCTCATAACTGGGACGATTATTACGGTTACCGCCAACTGACTCATGGCAATCTTCACGGTACTGCCATGTACGAAAAGATATTCATGCTGGATAATTCTCAATTTCCAATTTCCGATTCTTCATTCGGAAAACGTTATTTCCTTCGTTTTGAGGGAGTGGGAACGTATGCCACTGTTACATTGAATGGAAAGGACTTCGGCCGTCATCCCGTAGGGCGTACTACGTTGACACTGGATGTGACGGAGGCGTTGAAGCCGGGAGAGAACAGACTGGTGGTGAAAGCGGAGCATCCTGAAATGATAGCCGATATGCCTTGGGTATGCGGTGGTTGTTCTTCGGAATGGGGATTCAGTGAAGGTTCCCAGCCTTTGGGCATTTTCCGTCCCGTGGTGCTGGAGGCTACGGATGAAATACGCATCGAACCTTTCGGAGTGCATATCTGGAATGATGATAAGGCGGGAACTGTCTTTGTAGAAACGGAGGTGAAAAATTACGGGAAGACTGCCGAAACGGTGGAAGTGGTTAATAAATTCAGTAATGCGGATGGCAAGCAGGTGTTCCGCCTGACGGAGAAGGTGACTTTGCAGCCGGGTGAAAGGAAAGTGGTGAAGCAACAATCGCCGGTGCAGAATCCTGTCTTATGGAGTACGGAGAATCCTTATTTGTATAAACTGGCCAGTATGATAAAGCGTGGCAAGAGTACTACGGATGAGATTAGTACGCCCTTTGGTATCCGTACCGTCAGTTGGCCGGTGAAACGGAAGGACGGTGACGGACGGTTCTATCTGAACGGACAGCCTGTCTTTATCAATGGGGTATGTGAATATGAACACCAGTTCGGACAAAGCCATGCTTTCAGCCGTGAACAGGTGGCAGCCCGTGTGAAACAGATCCGTGCGGCGGGCTTCAACGCTTTCCGTGACGCTCACCAGCCCCATCACCTGGATTATCAGAAATATTGGGATAAGGAAGGGGTCTTGTGGTGGACTCAGTTCTCGGCCCATGTATGGTATGACACTCCGGAGTTTCGTGAGAATTTCAAGAAACTGCTCCGCCAGTGGGTGAAGGAACGCCGCAACTCGCCCAGTGTGGTGATGTGGGGATTGCAGAACGAAAGCACGCTGCCTAAGGAGTTTGCCGAGGAGTGTAGTGAGATTATCCGTGAAATGGATCCTACGGCGCGTACCATGCGTGTGATTACCACGTGTAACGGTGGTGATGGAACAGATTGGAATGTTATTCAGAACTGGAGTGGAACCTATGGTGGTGATGTGAATAAGTATGGCCGTGAATTGTCACAGACCAATCAGTTGTTGAATGGTGAATATGGGGCATGGCGCAGCATCGGGTTGCATACGGAACCGGCAGCTTTTGATGCGAACGGCGTATGGAGCGAGGAACGTATGTGCCGGTTGATGGAAACCAAGATCCGATTGGCGGAACAGGCAAAGGACAGTGTGTGCGGACAATTCCAATGGATATTCAGCAGTCATGATAATCCGGGACGCCGCCAGCCGGATGAAGCGTATCGCCGGATAGATAAGGTGGGACCGTTTAATTATAAAGGACTGGTTACTCCGTGGGAAGAACCGCTGGATGTATATTATATGTATCGTGCCAACTATGTGCCGGCTTCCGAAGATCCGATGGTCTATCTGGCATCCCACACGTGGGAAGACCGTTTTGCAACAGGCCGCAGACGGGCTACCATTGAGGCGTACAGCAATTGTGACAGTGTGTTGCTGTACAATGATGCGGTGGATGCTGAATACTTGGGACGGAAACTGAATCATGGGGTAGGTACTCATTTTATGTGGGAGAACCGTGATATCCGTTATAATGTGCTTCGTGCCGTGGGATACTTTAAAGGAAAACCGGCAGCGGAAGATGTGCTGGTGCTGGACGGTTTGGAGAAAGCTCCTCATTTTGAGGCTCTTTACCGTGGCTCTGTTATAGTGCCTGTTGCTGCCGACCGGTTGAACGGAACAGATTTGTTGAAAGGAGCTGAGGGATATACGTATCTTTATCGTTTGAATTGCGGAGGAGATGCTTATACGGATACGTATGGTCAGGTCTGGGCGCAGGATAACAGCCGTTATTCTCATTCGTGGGCGGAATCGTTTATCCATCCGTCGGACAGTGTGCAGTTATTGAGCCCTTATCAGGCGAGCCAGCGTACCACGAATGATCCCATTCATGGCACTAGGGATTGGGAGCTGTTCCAGACTTTCCGTTTCGGACGCCATAAACTGAATTTCCGCTTTCCCGTTCCGGATGGCGAGTATCGTGTGGAACTTTATTTTACAGAGCCCTGGCATGGTACGGGAGGCGGCGTACAGACGGATTGTGAAGGCTTGCGTATTTTTGATGTAGCGGTAAATGATAAAGTGCTTCTGGATGACTTGGATGTATGGGCTGAAGCGGGGCATGACGGCGCTTGCAAAAAGGTGGTGAATGCTGTTGTGAAAGGTGGTGTCTTGAAGATTGATTTTCCGGAGGTGAAAGCGGGGCAAGCTCTGATTTGTGGCATTGCGATAGCTTCGGCCGCTTCTGTGGAGCCTGTTGCTAATCAAGGGGCTGATGACCGGAATGTAAGTTTCAGCTGGGCTGCCCAAGACAAGGATGTGATGGAAAAGACTCCCAAAGAATTATTGCCTGAAGATAAAAATGCCCGTGCCAATGTGACTTATCAAGCCGAGGACGCTATGTTGAAAGGCAAGTTTATAAAGAAAGAGGTCAAGAAACAAACCGGTGTCTTCTTTGGTAAAGGTGAGAAAAGCAGTATTACCTGGAATATCTCTACCGGTCTGGCACAGGTCTATGCCCTTCGTTTTAAATACATGAACGCTACGGGGAAGCCTATGAAGGTGCGTATGCAGTTCATCGACTCCAAAGGGGTGGTACTGAAGGAGGATCATCTGACTTTTGCCGAAACTCCCGGAAAGTGGCGTATGCTGAGTACAACGACGGGTACGTATATCAATGCAGGCTATTATAAGGTGGTGCTTTCCGCTCCGGATATGGAGGGGCTGGCACTGGATGCGCTGGATGTGCAATAGGAGGAATGGTTTCTGCAAATAGTAAGGGGAAAGTTTCAGCATTTGGCATTTTTACATATCTTTGTGCTCTGAAACTAACCTCTTAAAAATATGTTAATTGATTTACTGCATTCTTCTTATTTCTCGCTCTTCCTTATTGTAGCGTTGGGCTTTATGCTAGGGAGGATTAAGATAAAGGGCTTGTCGCTGGATGTGTCGGCCGTTATCTTCATTGCCTTGCTTTTCGGACATTTCGGTGTGATCATTCCTAAAGAATTGGGGAACTTCGGTCTGGTGCTTTTTATCTTTACCATCGGTATTCAGGCCGGTCCCGGATTTTTCGATTCTTTCAGAAGTAAAGGAAAGACACTGATTCTTATCACTATGCTTATTATTTGCTCTGCCTGTCTGACGGCGGTAGGACTGAAGTATGCTTTTGACATTGATACGCCCAGTGTGGTGGGATTGATAGCAGGGGCATTGACCAGTACGCCCGGTCTGGCGGTAGCTATAGACAGTACAAATTCACCGTTGGCTTCCATTGCATACGGTATTGCTTACCCGTTTGGAGTGATAGGGGTGATTTTGTTTGTGAAGCTGTTACCCAAGATTATGCGGGTGGATCTGGATAAAGAAGCGCGCAGGTTGGAACTGGAACGGCGCAGCGGTTTTCCGGAACTGACAACTTGCATTTTCAGAGTGACCAATCAAGCGGTATTCGGACGTACTTTGGCGCAAATAAATGCACGTGCCATGACGGGGGCCGTCATTTCACGGGTAAAGCATGGGGATTCTATATTGATGCCTAAAGCGAATACCATGTTGCTGGAAGGGGACTATGTGCAGGCGGTGGGAAGTGAGGAAGCGCTGAATCAGTTTGCTGTATTGGTTGGAGAACGAGAGGAAGGTGAATTGCCTCTGGATCAGACGCAGGAGATTGAATCTTTATTGCTGACAAAGAAAGATATGATAAACAAGCAATTGGGGGATCTGAATTTACAACGTAACTTTGGTTGTACGGTAACCCGTATCCGTCGAAGCGGCATAGACTTGTCACCTTCTCCGGATTTGGCCTTGAAATTCGGTGATAAGCTGATGGTGGTCGGTGAACGGGAAGGACTCAGAGGCGTTGCCCGTTTGTTGGGGAATAATGCCAAACAGTTGTCTGATACTGATTTCTTCCCGATAGCTATGGGGATTGTATTAGGTGTATTGTTCGGCAAAATAAATATTTCATTTTCAGACAGTGTTTCCTTTTCACCCGGATTGACCGGAGGAGTGCTGATGGTGGCATTGCTGCTGAGTGCCGTGGGAAAGACAGGACCCATATTGTGGTCTATGTCCGGTCCTGCCAATCAGTTGTTACGCCAGTTGGGCTTATTGCTGTTTTTGGCTGAGGTCGGTACTTCTGCCGGTAAGAATCTGGTGGCTACTTTTCAGGAGAGCGGATTGTTATTGTTCGGAGTGGGGGCGGCCATTACTGTCGTGCCTATGCTGGTTGCCGTTGTGGTTGGCAGGTTGGTCTTTAAAATCAGTTTGTTGGATTTGCTGGGCACCATCACCGGTGGTATGACCAGTACGCCCGGTCTTGCGGCAGCCGATTCCATGGTAGATAGTAATATTCCGAGTGTTGCATATGCTACGGTGTATCCGATTGCAATGGTGTTCCTTATTTTGTTTATACAAGTGATCGCTTCGGCGGTTTATTGATATATCAAACAGCCGGGTGGGTATGTGCCAAAGGTAGTAAATACTTTTGGCACATTTTTTATTTGGATGAATGTTGTATTTTTATTTATCGATATGAGGAGAAAAAAATATTCATTTTGTTTCTTTTATAGATTTTAATTTATATATTTGTCACAACCTTAATGTAATACGGAGAAAGATTAGGCTTATTCAGTGACAGAATGACGATTGGAATATGGTATGAATAAGCTGAACTCATATATGGTATTTATAAATATACTCAATTTTATGAGGAATAAAGACACACACTCTCGAATTACAGACAAATGCAGATGTTTGTTTGTAGTTGCCTATTCGGCAATGTCTATTACAGGATTGAGCTCCGTGCTCGCAGTGGAAAACCATGCACTATCTTCTCCGGTTTCAGATCGTGTGGAAAGCGTACAGCAGAAAAAACATGTTTCAGGTAATGTGCAGGATGCTAACGGAATGCCTTTAATCGGGGCGTCCGTAATCATCAAGGGAACCAATACCGGTATGATTACCGATATTGAAGGTAATTTCGCTCTTGATGCTAAACAGGGTGATATTATCGTAATCAGTTACATCGGTATGAAATCGGCGGAGGTGAAAGTGCCTGCTAACGGGCAAATAAGAGTGATGCTGAAAGAGGATTCGCAGTTGATGGATGAAGTGGTAGTGACCGGTTATGGTGATTTTAAGAAGGCTACTTATACGGGGTCTGCTTCTGTTTTGAATACGGATAAATTGGAGTCATTGCCTGTTGTGTCTGTAGCACAGATGATGGAGGCTAATATTCCGGGGTTAAGTTCAGTGGCCAGTTCTTCCCAGCCGGGTTCTAAAGCTACAGTGCGGGTGCGTGGAATTGCTTCTATGAATGCTTCTACAGAACCTCTTTATGTATTGGACGGCGTGCCGGTAGCGTCTAGGGATATGAGTGGTCTAAGTGCCAATGCCAGTGCGGGAGGACTTGGTTTGATCGAGACATTAAATCCTGCGGATATTGAAAGTATAACCGTATTGAAAGATGCCGCTTCTGCTTCATTATATGGAGCAAAAGGATCTAACGGTGTAATCCTTATTACTACTAAAAAAGGGAAGGAAGGTAAAATGAGGGTGAGTATGCAGGCTACTTACGGTATTACGGATATCGCTTACAATTATCGTCCGATAATGGGGGGTGAAGAGCGTAGGGAGTTGATTTATGAAGGATTTGTTAATTATCGTTTGAATCAGGGGGATTCGGAAGCCGAGGCAAAGGCTTATGCGGATGGACAAATTGACAATTATGCTGCACGCCCGGCCAACGGATATGCTGATTGGGAAGATGCTTTATTGAAAAAAGGACATCAGCAGGACTATAGTTTGTCTGTAAGCGGAGGTAATGAAAAATCGAATTTTATTGGTACGTTAGGATACACCAATCAGACAGGTATAAGCATAAATTCAGGAATGGAACGTTTTACCGGTCGTATTGATGCAAACAGTAAATGGAATAAATTTGAGTATGGAATGAATGCTACCTTTTCATGGACTCGTAATAAACATACGCCGGAGGGACAGTATTATGCCAGTGCGCTTTATTCTTCAAAATATCAATTGACCCCTTCCATACCTATTTATAATGAGGATGGCAGTTATCATACGGGTTTCCAGAATAATGGAGGTATTAACCCGCTGTATGAGAATTCTGTAGATTCAAATTATGCACGTCTGGCACGTACAATGGCATCCGCCAAGGCTGCCTATCATATCTTGGACGGGTTGAAGTTATCTACTATCTTTACAGTAGACTATTCTTTAAATAAAGACTTTTTCTTTTACTCGCCTGACGGTAAGGATGGGGAAGCTACACAGGGATCCGGACAGATGATGATGATTGAGAGAATGAGTTATACTTCACAAACGAATCTGGCATATAATAAAACGTTTGGCAAACATAACATTAATGCGGTTTTAGCGTATGAGGTTATGAAATACGATTATGAGGATATGTATGGTGAGAAACAGGTTTACGGGCAAACACTTAATCCGTCGTTGGATAATGGCGCCAAACCTGCTGATCTTACTAATACGAGGCAGGAAGATGCTATGGTGTCGTATGTAGGAAGCTTGAATTATGGATATAATGATAAATATTATGCAGGTTTCAGTTTCCGTCGTGATGGCTCTTCCCGATTGGCGCCTGATACCCGTTGGGGGAACTTTTGGGCTGTTTCCGCTTCATGGAGACTCTCTCAGGAAAACTTCATGAAACCGTGGGAGAATGTGGTGTCGGATATGAAATTAAGAGCATCGTATGGTGTGAACGGTAATCTGCCGACCGGTTATTATGGTTATCATGGAACTTATACTACCGGAGCATTTTATAATGGAAAACCTGCTCCGTGGGAAGATGCTATTGCTAATCCTGATTTGACTTGGGAAAAGAACTATGCATTGAATCTGGGGGTTGATTTAAGTCTGTTCAGACGGGTTAATTTGACTTTCGATTGGTATACCAGAACGACTAAGGATTTATTGATGAGTAAGCAATTGAATTCTATCAGTGGTTTTGGCAGTATTCTTACGAATGTGGGCGAAATGAAGAATACCGGTTTTGAAATAGAGGTACGTTCAAGTAATATTCAAACCAAAGATTTTAGTTGGACAACTTCTTTAAACTTGTCACATAATAAAAATAAGATTGTAAAACTGGCGGATCTTCCGGAATTTATAGATGGAAATTATATCAGAAAGGAAGGTTGTTCGTATGCGACAATTTATTTGAGAGAGTATGCCGGAGTGGATCCTAATGACGGACGCCCGATGTATTATGACAATAAAGAAGACGAAAATGGCAATAGAAGCAGGAATATTGTGTATGACCCCAATGATGCCGACCGTGTGGAGTTGAAAGATATATATCCTAAATTGACCGGTGGATTGATGAATACGTTTAATTATAAGTTTATTGATTTATCTTTTAATTTGTCGTTTCATTTAGGTGGATATTCTTACGATGGTGCCATGTATGCTTTGCAGGATGACGGTTATACGGCACAATACAATAAGAGTACAGAGTTACGCCGCCGTTGGAAACAGCCGGGAGATATAACAGATGTTCCCCGATATGTGTATGGACAAGAGTATGGTGGCTGGTGGAACTCGTCACGTGGTGTTCATAGCACAGATCATTTGCGCTTGAAAAGTTTGATTGTTGGCGTTTCTGCTCCTCAGTCTTGGTTGAGAACCATAGGTATTAATTCTGCCCGTATTTATTTTTCGGGTACCAACTTGTTGACGTGGGCTGCATACGATCAATATGATCCGGAGTTGAATGGAATTGTAAGTTATTTTACTCCTCCTCTTAAAACATTCGCATTTGGACTTGAACTTAAATTCTAATCAATTAACACCGAACTGTTTATGAAAAAAAATATAATTATATTAGGCTTGATTTCTTTATTGGCCGTATCGTGCGGGGATGATTTTTTAACCACTCATCCTGGTGATAGCGTTTCTACGGATTTGGCACTGAGTACAGAGCAGGATATAGATAATGCTGTGAATGGATTGTATGATTTGATGTCCAGCTATGGCTATTATGGCGGAACCATGTTTTTTTATGGGGATATGAAAGGGGATGATATGCAGAGTTCTTATAATAGCGGGAGAACTTGTAACCGGTGTTACTTATATGATCATCGCTCTACAAGCTTAAATGCCGGATATTTATGGGGACGTCCTTTTTATATTATCCGTAATGCATGGAATGTGATCAATGCGATTGATGATGGAAAAGTGCAAGGTTCAGAGCAAAGATTAAAGGAATTGAAAGGTGAGGCGATGACTATCATGGCACTTTGCCAGTTTGACTTGACCCGTTGTTTCGGTTATCCTTATACTAAGGATAAAGGGGCCGGTTGGGGAGCTCCAATTGTAGATCATGCAATTACATTAGATGAAAATCCGCCACGCAGCACTGTTGCAAAGGATTATGAGTTCATAATCAGTACATTGGAGGAGGCTATACCTTTAATGAGTACTTCTAAAAATAACAGCCGGATGAATGCGTATGCTGCAAGAGCATTGCTGTCTCGTATTTATCTGTATCATGATGATAACGAGAAAGCGTTTCAAATGGCAAGCAACTTGATTGAAGAAGTGGAAGGAAATGGAATGTACCGTCTTTATACACGTGATGAATATGTTCCGGCATGGGATTTGAAAAATACGTTTGGTACGGAATCATTATTTGAAATTGCTAATAGTACAGATGATAATGGAGGACGAAGTTCATTGGCATATCTGATGCATTGGAATGGGTATCGTGAGATTTTTGCCACTCAGAAATTTGTGGATGAGTTATTGAGTGACCCGGAGGATATTCGCTGTCTGTTGCTGGAAAAGAATGTTTATAATAAAAATGATGTATGGTGGTTGAAGAAATGGCCGGGAACAGATGCTACGACTCCATCTTTTGAAAATAATTATGTTATTTTCCGTTTGTCTGAAGTCTATTTGAATGCGGCGGAAGCCGGAGTGAAAATAGGTGGGGCATCTGCCGTAAAAGGTTTGAATTATCTGAATGCAATTGTGCAGCGTGCTAATCCTGCAAAGGAAGTAACGGCGGCTGAATATACATTGGATAGGGTGTTGGAAGAAAGAAGTAAAGAATTGATAGGTGAGGGGCATCGTTTCTTTGATATGTTGAGAAATGGAAAGACCATTGTTCGTAAGGGAGGATATCATTTACCGGGTATCGTGGAGGAAATAGACTGGGATTATTATAAATGTGTTTTACCGATTCCAACAGACCAGTTTACATTTAGTCCTGATATGGAGCAGAATCCGGGATATACTAAAAATTAATTTTAAATAATTATTAAATGAGAGGGTGTGGTATCACACCCTTTTTTTGTGTGGACAAATTCTACATTCATGTGGATTTATTCTACAATTTTACAGACGTTCTGTTTTCTTATTTAGTTAATATACAGTGATTTGACGGATGCTTCTTGTTGTTGGCATATCTTTTGACCGGAACATGATAAATTATTATATAATTATATAAATATAAATCATGAATAAATCTAGGTATGTTTTTTTTATTTTGGCTTGTTTATTCGGTTTGTACGTGCAAGCTCAAAATAGAACAGTGAAAGGACGCGTTCTCTCAGCGGAGGATAAAGAACCATTAATTGGAGCTACTGTCAAAATACCCGGTACATCTATCGGTGTGGTGACGGATATAGATGGCAATTTCTCTCTGGAAGTTCCCGACAAAGACAAAACATTAGTGATTGAGTTTTTAGGTATGAGTACACTAACGGCGAAGATACCTGCCAATGGGGTGCTGAATGTATCTTTGCATCCGGATACACAACGATTGGATGAGGTTGTGGTGACAGGCTATGGTAATTTTTCCAAATCTTCATTTACCGGTTCGGCAAATACATTACGGGGGGACTTGTTGAAGAACGTTCCGG
The DNA here is from genome assembly GCA_958432865.1 of Bacteroides stercoris. Taxonomy (GTDB): domain Bacteria; phylum Bacteroidota; class Bacteroidia; order Bacteroidales; family Bacteroidaceae; genus Bacteroides; species Bacteroides stercoris_A. Next base: position 6,395 of record CAUAWO010000037.1, on the reverse strand, counting down.
TTGTATCGGTAGAACAGAAGTTGCAGGGTATGACTCCGGGCGTATCCATTTCGGGAAATTCCGGTCAGCCGGGTGCTAATCAAAGTATACGTATCCGCGGTATGGGGTCATTCAATGCATCGAAAGAACCTTTGTTTGTCATTGACGGAGTACCGGTGACTTCCGGAAGCTTGAGTGGTGGCTCGGCAGATGCCGCTTACATGAATAATTCTAAAACGAATATAATGAGTACGCTGAACCCTTCGGATATTGAAAATATAACAGTCATAAAAGATGCGGCAGCGGCTTCTTTATATGGTTCACGTGCGGCAAACGGTGTGATTCTGATAACCACTAAAAAAGGTACAAAAGGACGTGCTAAGGCTACATTAAAAATGGATGGAGGCTTTTCTAATGCTGCTGTGGAATTCCGTCCGACGTTGAATGGGGAGCAGCGTAGAGAGCTAATTTATGAAGGTTTGATGAACTTTCAACAAGATGAAATAGCCAAGAATCCGGAGGCGGGATTGGCATCGCCCACCGAATATGCCGATTTACATATCAATGATTATGCCTCCATTCCGGAACTGGGATATACTGACTGGAGAAAGGAATTAATGCGTACGGCACATCATCAAAGTTATGAAGCGTCCGTATCGGGAGGCAATGACAAGACTACGTTCTATTCTTCATTGGGTTTTAACCGTCAGGAGGGTTTGGTGGAAAATTCTAATCTGGACAGATATGCAGCTCGTTTGAATGTAACCCAGAAGGTAGGTTCCCGTGGGGAAGTGGGCGCCAATGTGATGTTCTCTCAATTGAATCAGGAAATGAATGAGGAGCGTGGATCATCTATTAATCCTTTCCTTTGTGTGGCTTTGAACACCACTCCGTCTTTTCCGGTACGTGACGCTGAAGGGAATTATGTAGGATCATATCCCAGTAGCAATGTGAATCCGTTGCGTGATATCCGTACAGATTATAACCGTACCCGCATGACACGTATGTTTTCTACAGGCTATGCTTCGATAGATATTATCAAAGGGTTGAAATTGAAAGAAACGCTTAGCTATGATTATAATATTCAGAAAGATTCCCGTTATTGGAATCCGTTGAGTGGAGCCGGAGCTAAAAGTGGTAGTGATGCACAGACGGCAAAGGGATTTATAGAATATAGTAAATTGATTTCTTCCACTTCATTGGGATATAATACGACTATAGCACAATTACACCATGTGGATGCGTTGGTAGCTTATGAAATTGAAAATTATCAGACTGACAAAGCAATGGGGGATAAATCCAAACTTCCTTCAGATTATTTGGTGGAACCGGATAATGCAGCATCATTGAACAGCTTTGTGTCTTCTACTCAGGATTCAAGAATGATTTCTTATGTATCCCGTATCAACTATGATTATGATGACCGTTACTATATTGCCGGTAGCTTCCGTCGTGACGGCAGTTCACGCCTGTCACCCGAGAACCGTTGGGGAAATTTTTGGTCTGTATCCGGTATGTGGAATGTAGGTGCGGAAAAATTTATGCAATCTATAAAGAGTGTGCTGAGTGATTTAAAGATACGTGCCTCGTATGGTGTGAATGGTAATCAGCCGGGTGCTCTTTACGGATATATGGGACTTTATTCCTACGGGCAGAATTATATGGGAGGTGGTGGATCTTATGAATCGGCATTACCGAACCCGAACCTTAAATGGGAAAAGAACTATAACTTGAATTTGGGACTCGACCTGGCATTTATCAATCGTATTTTTGTCAGCTTGGAATATTATAATCGCGATACGAAAGATTTGCTTTACAATCGTCCTATCAGTAGCACTACCGGTTTCCAAAATTATTTGGGGAACTTGGGACAACTGAATAATAGAGGTTGGGAACTGGAACTGCGTACCATAAACTTTGCCGGTAACAACTTTAATTGGACTTCTGTTTTGAATATGACCCACAATAAAAATAAGATTGTATCATTGGATGGTAAATTGGACCAGTCTATCGAGGGAAGCTGGTTTATCCATAAAGTGGGGTTGCCGTATTCTACCTTCTATGTGAAAGAATATGCGGGGGTTGATCCTCAGACAGGAAAAGCTTTGTACTATATGAATACACAGGATGCAAATGGCAATTATGACAGAACAGTGACTACTGACGCTTCTGCAGCACAGGCAATTCCTTATAAGTCTGTGGATCCGAAGATTTCAGGAGGTTTTACCAATATCGTGAATTACAAATGGTTTGATCTGGCATTGACATTGACTTATTCTTTAGGAGGATATTCTTTTGACAAAACCGGAACTTATAATGAAACCGACGGTGCAAAAGAGCAGAACTATAACTTGCCCATTTATGAATTGGATCGTTGGCAAAAGCCGGGTGATGTGACGGATGTACCCCGATTTGTACTTGGCCAGGCGGCAGGACCGCAGAATTCATCCCGTTATGTACATAGCACGGATCATTTACGTGTAAAGAACTTGACTTTGGGCTTTACATTGCCGGATCAGTGGTTGACCAAACTGGGTGTCAGTAAAGCAAGATTGTACTTCTCAGGCAGTAACTTGTTGACGTGGGCAAAGTGGGACCAGTATGATCCGGAAGTACCTGTTTCCGGTGAAGTATTTTGTGAAACACCTCCTATGCGTACTTACAGTTTTGGAATAGAAGTCTCATTTTAATGAATCTCCTTTAAATTAGAACGAAATGAAAAAAATATATTTATCGATTGTTGCGGCTGTATCATTGATGTTTGTTTCGTGTACTGCTGATTGGCTGAATACAGATCCTTCTACGGCAGTTCCCAGTGATGATGCCATTAAAAATATAGATGATGCACAGGTGGCATTGAATGGTATATACCGATTAGCATCCGCACATAGTTATTATGGTGATAATTATCTTTATTATGCTGATTGTCGTGGAGAAGATGTGCAGGCACGTATTAATAAAGGAGCAGGCCGCAGGGTTTCGCCTTACTATTTCTTTGATGTTACGGCGGATGATAATTTTAATATAACCCTTGTCTGGAACCAACCCTATAAAGTGATCCATCAGGCTAACAGTCTGATAGAAAAGTTGGATGCCGGAAATGCGGGAAATGCCAAGCCGGAAGAAGTGGCACGGATTAAATCGGAGGCACTGGCAATGAGAGGATTGGCTTTATTTGATCTGACCCGTTTGTTCGGTATGCCTTATACTTTGGATAATGGGGCTTCTTTAGGAGTTCCTATTGAGATTCAGACTACTTTGGAGGATCATGTTCCGGAACGTAACACAGTGGCGCAATGTTACGAACAGGTGCTAAAGGACTTGAACGATGCGTTGGGAGGACTGACAAAGGAAAAACATGATGCCTATATGAATTATTGGAGTGTGAAAGCTTTGCTTTCCCGGGTGTATCTGTATATGAATGACAATGAAAATGCATTGAAATGTGCAGAAGAAGTAATCAATGACAATGGGGGAATTTACCGGCTTTTTACTCATGACGAATATCCTTCTGTATGGGGAAAAGACTTTAACTCTGAGTCTTTGTTTGAATTCTATTTTACGATGTCTGAACCTTCAGGCGGTTCGGGAGGAGAAGGGGCGCCGATGGTGTATGCCGATAATGTGAAAGATTGGAATAACCTGATTCTGACAAAGGCTTATTTGGATTTGCTGAATGAAGACCCTGAAGATGTGCGCCATGTATTTCCTCATTTGCCGGAAAATGCCGTTGCGGATACATTGCCTGTAGCTGCCAAAGGTCAACCGAAATATCTGATTAAATATCCGGGGAAATCGGGCAGTGTGACCGATGCTGTTTCTACAGTCAATCCACAGGATAATGATCTTTGTATTCTCCGTTTATCCGAGGTCTATTTGAATGCTGCGGAAGCTGCTTTTAAAATCGGCAATACGGAAAAAGCATTGACATATCTGAATGCGATAGTTACCCGTGCCAATCCGGCGAAATCCGTAACATCTGCTGATCTCAGCCTGGAGCGCATTCTGAAAGAAAGACGTAAAGAACTGGTAGGTGAAGGTCATGCTTTCTTTGATTATATGCGTAATGGCAAGTCGGTGGACCGTTCGGGAGGCTGGCATCTGACTATGCCTGAAGATGCCCGTGTCATTGCTCCTTCAGACCCTAGGGTGGCACTTCCTATTCCACAAACAGAAATTGATGCTAATCCGAATATAGTTCAAAATCCTAGATAATTGTTTTGTCCATGTTAAGTTTGCCCTTCTTTTCGATGATGATATCGGAGAGAAGGGTTTTCTTTTTACAATTTATATGGTACAAAATCATATTTCGTCCGTCTTCATTTGAAAAGAAAGACCAAAAATATGAGATTATATGGATTGTTACTGTGCGGATGGATGACGGTATCCTTACAGGCCCAACAAATACATGATTGGGAGAATCATCATGTATTACAGATTAATAGGGAACCGGCAAGGGCTGCTTTTGTGCCTTTTGCCAAGCAGAAGGGGGATTGTTCGATGAGTCTGGACGGGATGTGGAAATTCCGGTGGACTCCTGTGCCTTCCGAACGGATAACGGATTTTTACCGCACGGACTTTAATGACAAGGATTGGAAAGATTTTCCGGTTCCTGCCAATTGGGAAATCAACGGATACGGAACGCCTATTTATGTATCGGCAGGATATCCGTTTAAAATAGATCCTCCACGGGTGATGGGGGAGCCTAAAGCTTCGTATACCACCTACAAGGAACGTAATCCGGTGGGGCAATACCGGCGTACTTTCACGCTGCCCGCTGGGTGGAAGGCAAATGGGCAGACTTTTCTTCGCTTTGAAGGAGTGATGAGTGCTTTTTATGTGTGGATAAACGGTGAACGTATAGGTTATAGCCAGGGAAGTATGGAACCTAGTGAGTTCAATATCACCCGCTGGTTGAAACCGGGAGAGAACCAAATCGCTCTGGAAGTTTATCGGTATAGTGACGGATCTTATCTGGAAGATCAGGATTTTTGGCGTTTTGGAGGTGTTCATCGCAGTATTCATTTGGTGCATACTCCGGATATCCGTATCCGTGACTATGTAGTGCGCACTCTGCCTGCTGTTCAGGGGAATTATCAAGATTTCCGACTGCTGATTGATCCGCAGCTCAGCGTTTACCGGGGAATGGACGGTAAAGGTTATACGTTGCAGGCGGTGCTGAAGGATGCGGATGGAAGGGAAGTAGTGAATATGGTTGGCAATGTGGAAGATATCTTGGATTTGGAGCATAAGGCGGCACGGATGAATGAATGGTATCCGCAACGTGGTCCACGTAAGATGGGACGTATATCCGCCGTTATAAAATCTCCGCAACGTTGGACAGCCGAAACTCCTTATTTATATAAGTTGGAACTTCGTTTACAGAATGCAAACGGACAGACCATAGAGCAAGTGGAACAGCCGGTAGGTTTTCGTTGTATTGAAATAAAGGACGGACAAATGTTGGTTAACGGTAATTCGGTCCGTTTTCGTGGGGTAAACCGTCATGAACACGATCCGTATACGGCACGCGTGATGAGTGAGGAGAGGATGTTGCAGGATATATTGCTGATGAAACAAGCCAATGTGAATGCAGTCCGTACCAGTCACTATCCCAATGTGAGCCGTTGGTATGAACTGTGCGACAGCTTGGGACTGTATGTGATGGATGAGGCGGATATAGAAGAGCACGGATTACGTGGAACATTGGCTAGTACACCCGATTGGCACGCCGCTTTTCTGGATCGTGCGGTACGTATGGCGGAACGCGATAAAAATCATCCTTCGGTAGTGATGTGGAGCATGGGAAATGAAAGTGGTTACGGACCTAATTTTGCTGCTATTTCGGCTTGGCTGCATGATTTTGATCCTACACGTCCCGTACACTATGAAGGAGCTCAGGGAGTAAACGGAGAACCCGACCCGAAAACAGTGGATGTAATCAGCCGTTTCTATACCCGTGTGAAACAGGAGTATCTGAATCCCGGCATTCCCGAAGGGGAGGACAAGGAACGGGCGGAGAACGCACGTTGGGAACGCTTGTTGGAAATAGCGGAACGCACGAATGATAACCGTCCTGTGATGACCAGCGAATATGCACATTGTATGGGGAATGCTTTAGGTAATTTCAAGGAATATTGGGATGAGATTTATAGTAACCCACGTATGCTGGGCGGCTTTATATGGGACTGGGTGGATCAAGGTATTTATAAGATATTGCCGGATGGCCGCCGGATGGTGGCGTATGGCGGTGACTTTGGTGATCGGCCTAATTTAAAGGCTTTCTGTTTTAATGGTGTGGTGATGAGTGACCGCGAAACTACGCCTAAATATTGGGAGGTGAAGAAAGTATATGCTCCGGTTAAATTGGAAATGGAAAAAGATCTTCAGGTTTTTCCAAAAGAACAAGATGTTTT
>CAUAWO010000036.1:0-24675 GCA_958432865.1 Bacteroides stercoris | reverse complement strand
GCAACTGACTCTTAATCAGTGGGTCCAGGGTTCGAATCCCTGAGGGTGTACAAAAGGAGTAACTTCGGTTATTCCTTTTTTTATAAGCCCGTCAAATAAAAGCGGCTACCCCTCCCGGGCCGCCGCTTTAAAATACAAATGAGCGTACAGCCATTAATGACTGCACAAGGAAAATCAGTTATCTTATATTTTTAATAATTCGCTAATTCTGCTCAAAACTCCCATATCCAAATCCTTTAACTCAATAACATTTAGTGTATCTGTAACATAAAGGTCATTGCCTAAAAATAAATATTTTGCATGAAATATCCTATTATTATAAAAGAAATCCAAAGCTATCTCCCTATCATTCTTTTTATTGCATAATTCTTTAATTCTATTTATAACATACGATTTTTCCATAACAAATAATATTACAGTACTTTTTTACAATTAATCCGCTACAAAGATAAAAAAACCCTTATTAAACTTCACATTATTTATAGAAAAGTTATGTGAAAGTTATTAACAATTTTATTATATTCAAGCTATTAAATGAACAATTAAAACAATATCAGTGATCCATCCGAGTTCTATTTATCCCATATACCTACCTTCTGTTTTTTTCCATCATTATAGCACAAGCTTAAACAATAAAATCCACAAGCAAGCATCTCCTACCGGAATGTCAAGTTTCTCCAAAGGGGAAACGTATAAAAGATGTATCTAAAAATAGTTCCTGAACAGGCTGAAAATAGTTAAGAGAGAAAAATCAAGAAGATTGGAAATGAAATAGCTTCCTTAACAACAAAGCAGAGAACAACAAGGATTTAATTTACATAATACAATCCAGACAGGCAGCCTTCCGGCTGCCTGTTATACTTCTATTTATCTTTAACATTTCCCTTTATAGGGGTCAGGGTTATTTTAGCCCCTTCAACTATCGGAGTTAATATATCAAAAATAACCTGTTTGTATTCAGATAAAGCAATACTCAATAATAGCTCCTCTTTTCTTATCTTATCCGCCAAAGCATTATTATCCTTTTTATATGATTGATCCTGCATATACAGCCGGTAAGTCTTATAGTTCTCATAAAATGCGGAAATAGACCGGAACAAGCGACCATAATTTTCCTTCAAATTCTGACAATCATTCTCACTGAAGTAATTTCCCGGATTAGAAACAAACACTGTATCTTGAACAGAAACCACAGGCTGTGATACCACAGGCAGAGAATCTACCGGCATCTTCTGATCCAAATAGCCCAGCACCGCTTTTATCTCATTCTCATTAACTAAGTCTTTCAAGATTTTCAATGAGGTATCATAATACTTCATCACTTCATTCGCATTCTCCACACTCATGCTACTGCTATCCATAACGTGACTACTCTTGGAGCCACCGGAACAAGAGGATATGGAGAGGGCGCAAAGAAACACACCATACAATAATAAATTCTTCTTCATACTGCCAGTATTAAATTATAATACCTTGATAACAATATGAAATGATAATTGCTCACGCTCCTGTCCCGTTTTTTTCCAAATTGCTCTTAATTTTCTCTAACAAATAAAGGCATCCCTGCATTTTGGGATTTTCGTAACATACATAGGCCTGTTCAAACAGCATATCTACCGTATCCTTTAAATTAGGAGTAAAAGCAGCTTTATCTATCTGCATTGTTGGGGGAAGTTCCTGAGAATCAAACCATTTTTTCAACTCATTAACCTCTTCTTGAGTATATGTTCTCTTTCTTTCTTTTATCATATTATATATATTTTCTTTAAAATGGATAACCTACTGCAAAGTGAAAAGCAAAATCACGGCTAAAGCGTGGTCGGATAACAGGATATCGCTTTTTACCTGTTTCCACAGGATTTATGGCCTTCATGCCACCGTCAAAACGCAAAATCAAATAATCCAGATCAAGGCGGATTCCCAAACCGTATGCTACAGCTATCTGTTTATAAAACTCGTTAAATTTGAACAAACCACCTTCCTGTCCGGAGTCATCACGAATAGTCCAGATATTACCGGCATCCACAAAAGCCGCTCCATTCAATTTCCAAAACAAATGAGTACGATATTCTATATTCAAGTCCAATTTAATATCACCAGCCTGGTTGATAAAGTCCATTCTCCCATCCTCACTACCTTTATAAACACCAGGTCCTAAAGAACGTACAGACCACCCACGTACACTGTTCGCGCCACCGGAAAAATACCTCTTTTCAAAAGGAAGCATTTTGGAGTTACCATACGGATAGGCCACCCCCACTCCTATATGAAACACAAATGAGTTACGCGGATCTATCATGAAATTCTTTGCAAAATCAAAATCTGCTTTCACATATTGAGCAAAAGGAATATTCGCCAGCACATAATCTTCTCCATCTTTCGGATTAGGGTGAACCAATTTGGAAGCAGCATACAGTAAATTACCAGCCTCTTCAATATTGGCACGAATAGAATAGGAATTTTTAGTAGGTGTACGCATCATGGCGTTTCCTGCACTGTTATAGGTAAAGCTGTACCCTGTACGCACAACAAGCTGATTTTCATAACTGGCTTTCAAAGCTGAATTCCTCAGACTCATGCTGTCCAAATATTCCTGAAAAGCCGATGACTTTCTAGGCATATATACATAATTGACATCTACCAAATCCAAACGGTGTTGCATACGTTTCCTGTCAGTCCATTTATAACTCCATGAAGCAGAAGCCAGTGTACGCGAAAATTCCGGACGAACTTGCGATGTGAACTTTAAGCCGACCTCTGAAGTCGCTCTAATTTTCTTTTTAAAATTCGATGATAGAAAAGGAAACATGAACTGAGGGAAATTCAAGCTGCTTTCTACCCCATACTCCATGTAATTATCATTCACATAATCCTGTGAAGCCACCCCCAATCCCGTAATGGCCTCATAAGCGCCACGCACTTTCATCATAAAGGTTTCGGAACCTTTGAATACATTGCGGTGCTGAAAAGAAACCGAGGCAGCCGCTCCCAAGTCACCAGCCGAATTAGTTCCTTCTACTTCAAACGCCATGGATTTATTTTTGTTCTTTGCCAAAAATACGTACGCGTCCAGTTGCGTACCATTTTCTCCATTCACTTCACGAAAACGAATATTAGAGTATTTCAAGGCACGCAAACGCCCCAGATTGGAATAGGTGTTTTGCACATCCTGTTCACTATACAGTTCTCCCGGACGGATACGATTGAAATCAACCAACACTTGCGGACGGAGAAAAGCCTTTCCCTTGTAATACATACTATATCCTTTGTATCGCAAAGAGTCAAATTCTTCCAAAGTACCTTCCTGTACCGACATGATTTCATCATCCGCCAGAAAGTTCACTTCTCCCACCTTGTATTGTCTATGCTTCTGCGGCAAATCTTCTTTTCTACGCTGATAAGGAAGTAATCTTAAAGTCAAGTCCACCAAATAGGTATTTCTAGCCGTATCCGCCTGATAGACCAAAAAATCCTTGTTGAACTTATAATAACCCTTATTCTGCAATAATTTGGTAATCCGCTGCCGTTCAGCATCCAGCACATTCACATCAAACAGCATACCGGGCGCCAACAAACTTTGGGCAGAATCCTGCCGCATATAGTCACTGATAACCAAATCATCTATATCATACACCACATGACGTACCTTATAAGGATGCCCGGCATGAATACGGTAAGCCAATTTCAATTTGTTCTTCCTCGTTTTTTTATCCAGGTGCACAGTAGCCCCCATATACCCCATATTACGTACTGCTTTCTCTATTTCCTCCTGGGATTTCAGGGCAACAGATTCATCATAGATTACCGGAGCATCACCAATCTTCCTAAAAAAACGATTAATCCATTTAGTGGAGTCCACACCTGAGACGCAATAAGTACGCATAGGTATCTTAACCAAATTGAACCATTTGGCATTAGGATTCTGACGAATATATGAATTGAATAGTGACGGCTTCACCTCCTTCGTTTCAGATACAATCCTGACCTCATCCAATAAATATTTATCCTCAGGAATAAATTTACTGACCGAACACGAGGTGCATAGTGCTATAATAAATGTGCATATATATGGGCGTGCGCTTTTCTTCATACAAATCCGTAACCTTCGCAAATTTATCTACAAAGATAGATATTAATTGAAAATATCTTCTTAGCTTTGCTCCAAATATTTGTTATTAAATAGAAATTATCATGCTGAGCAAAAACAAAATAAAATATATCCGTTCGTTGGAACTGAAAAAAAAACGCAAAGAAGAACAAGTTTTTGTGGCCGAAGGGCATAAATTGGTAGGCGATTTATTGGGACACTTCCCTTGCAAGTTACTGATTGCCACTTCCAATTGGCTGAAAATGAACCACTCTGCCACGGCCAACGAAATTATTGAAGTAACACAAGAAGAGTTGTCACGTGCCAGTCTTCAAAAGACGCCCCAAGAGGTATTGGCCGTTTTTGTACAACCTTCTTATGATTTAAATCCGGAAGTTATTAAAAGTTCTCTATGCCTGGCGCTGGACGATGTACAAGACCCAGGGAATCTGGGAACCATTATCCGCTTGGCAGACTGGTTTGGCATTGAACATATCTTCTGCTCGACAGGGACAGCAGATGTGTATAATCCCAAAACCGTACAGGCAACCATGGGGGCATTGGCAAGAGTAAAAGTTCATTACTGTTCTTTACCACAGCTTATTGAAAGCCTGACCGATATTCCTGTATACGGCACCTTTTTAAACGGGAACATTATTTATGCAGAATCCCTGTCGGCCCATGGATTGATTGTCATGGGAAATGAAGGAAAAGGAGTAAGCCCTGAAGTAGAGAGACTGATAAACAAGAAGTTATATATTCCCAATTATCCTCAAGAACGGGAAACCTCCGAATCGTTGAATGTGGCAATTGCCACAGCAGTGGTTTGCTCGGAGTTCAGAAGACGTTTATTGCCTTAAAATTCATATTTCCATCGGTATATGTAACAATTTCTGAATGGGAAATACTATAACGCTACCCTAAGCATATATTATAAACGTACCAGTCTGCTTCCCGTTGTAAACTCCTTTCCCGGCAAATCAAAATCAGCTATATGCCATGCATATACAGGCTGTTCACATCCTGTTTCCAGCATGGCACGGTGCAGGAAATCAGCAAACTTCTCTCCGGAACAAATCTCCAGCCCATACATCGGAGAAATAATAATCACTCCGCCTATCCATTGTGTCGCACTAAGCTCCTCCTTCAATGGGAAATATGCACGCACTCTACCGCTGTCTTCCAACTCCACTACATATTTAGAATAACAGCCATCCGCCGAAACATAAAGATAATGACAAGCAAAACGTCTCATACCCACAAAAGATAATTAATTTCTGCGCTTGATTCTCTGAGGACGATCTGAGTGAGAATGATCTGCCGCATTATTCTCCTTCATTTCACGTGGATTCATACGGGCGGGAACATTTTTCCTGATATCCACCGATTGAATCGAATCTGCTTTCTTCTCTGTTACCACCGAATCAGTTCCAACACGCTGTTCCACAGCCAAACTATCTTTTCCGGCAACTGTCATTGTATCTACCGGTTCATGATAACGGGTCAAAGCAATATTATTGATAATCAGTCCCGGCTTATTCGTTGACGAATCACTATCCATATAGTAAATAAATCCGCTCACACTCTTGATGGCAAAAGCAGAATCAGGCTTTATATACAAAGTCTGCACACCGGAACACGTGATATCCTTCACACGCCCCACCACAGAATCATTATCAAACAAAATATTGAACCCCATAGTGGCTCTCCGTTCCCCTTCCGAAAGGAATATATAATCAGCCGACCACAGGAAAGCATCCTTTGCTTTGAAATTACTATCGGCGGGAATCTCAAAAGTCACCTTATTCGCCAACGGAACATCTGTCAGCCAATAAAGTTTACGGTCATACCATACATCCACAGTATCTCCCGGCAACGATGCAGCCGGTTTATCCTCACGCAACGCCAGCAACTCCTGCATGCGTTTTTTCTCACTGCGGAAGCGTTCCCCCACCTTTTTATAAAGACCGGCAAGTTCCTCCGTGTGACGTGTGTACCACACCATGGACGAATCGAAATCAGCTTCAGTAATATGATACTTCTCGAAGACATAATTCTTATACGCCTCCTTTTGATAATTATCAGAATAACTCAGATTATTGCCCATGGAGATACTTAAATGATAATCGTACAAGATATTCTCCATCCTGTCCGGCTGGATAATATCTTCAGGCACTTGCTTGCCACACCCCACCATAAAAGCCGCACCCAGCAGCCACACCCAAGTAATATTCCTGCGACGCATCATTTATCCTTTAATTTCTTCTGCTGACGGGTGAATATTCTTATTCAGATACTTACCGTAAAATAACAACAACGCCACAATACCGCAACTGATGGCAGCATCGGCAAAATTAAATATCGGACTGAAAAATATGAAATGTTCCCCTCCTATTCCCGGTATCCATTCGGGCCAGTTGGTTTCAATAATGGGAAAATAGAACATATCCACCACCTTACCATGCAACCATTCCGAATACCCTTCACCTACCGGAACAAAAGAAGCGATGGTACTATGAGTACTTTCATTAAAAACAACGCCATAGAACACACTGTCTATAATATTACCGATAGCCCCTGCCAAAATTAAAGAGATACATACAATATAACCAGTCTTATAATTCTGTTTCGCTATTTTTGCCAGATACCAGATAATCAATCCCACAGCTACAATACGGAAGGTAGTAAGGAATAACTTTCCGAATATTTCCATACCGAAAGCCATGCCGTTATTTTCTGTAAAATAGATATAAAACCAATCTGTTATGCGGATACTCTCATGCCAGTACATATTGGTCTTTACCAATATCTTTATTATCTGGTCGATAATCAGAACTGCAAAGACGATAAGAACAGAGAGCTGCCCTTGGGTGAGTAGTTTCTTCATTTATTAAATTGAAAATTAATTAATGGTTAATGATTAGCCGTTAGCGGTTAATACTGTAACATGACAGTAAAACTCATAAACTATTAATCACTAACCATTAACCACTATTTTATTTCTTTCCTTCGTTCTTTGCCTCAATGCTCAGTGTTGCATGAGGTACTGCACGAAGCCTTTCCTTCGGAATCAACTTGCCGGTTTCACGGCAAATACCATAAGTTTTGTTTTCGATACGTACCAATGCCGCCTGCAACCCCTGAATAAACTTCAGCTGACGTGCCGCCAACCGGGTCGTTTCTTCTTTAGACAATGTATTAGCACCTTCTTCCAAAACTTTATAAGTAGGGGAAGTATCGTCCGTATCATTACCGTCCTTATTCATGATACTACTTTTCAGTCTATCATAGTCACGCTGAGCCAATTCCAGTTTTTCCATGATAATGGCACGGAATTCCTCCAGTTCCGCATCTGAATATCTAGTTTTTTCAGCCATATAACTTAGTTTTAAAAGGTTAATTATTCTTTTACGACACTCACATAAAGTGAGAAATCATCAAAATTTAATTCTGTACCGTTCTTCACTTCATCCACTAATTCCAGGGAGTTAGCAAGAACCTGGTTACAAATATAAGTATTATATTCATTTACCGCATCATCGGTTTGAGGATTTTTAGATAATGCCACTTTTATTTTGTCCGTTATCTCAAAACCACTGCTCTTACGGATATTCTGTATACGGTTTACCAATTCACGGGCAACCCCCTCACGACGCAGTTCTTCGGTTACGGTAACCTCCAAGGCCACAGTCAGTTTACCTTCATTGGCAACCAGCCATCCCGGAATATCCTCACTGAAAATCTCCACATCCGTTGTTTCGATAACCGCTTCCGCACCATCAAGCACAAAGGTATATTTACCATTTTTCTCCAATTCGGCAATAGCTTCCTGCGACATTCCGGCTACGGCTGCGGCGACAGCTTTCATCTGTTTGCCGAATTTCGGGCCGAGTTTTTTAAAGTCACATTTCACCTTTTTCACCAATACGCCTGCGGCTCCGTCTACAAACTTGATTTCTTTCACGTTCACTTCGCTCATAATCAAGTCTTTTACGGCTTCGATGTGCATTTTCTGCTCTTCGTCCACCACCGGAACCATGATACACTGCAAAGGCTGGCGCACTTTGATATTGACTTTGCGGCGCAATGCCAATACCATAGAAGTAACATCCTGAGCCATCTGCATACGCGCTTCCAGTTCTCCGTCTATCAATGCCTCATTACATTCCGGGAACTTGGCCAAGTGTACAGAAACCACGGTGTCACGACCTGTAGCCGCAATCAAATCCGTATACAACCGGTCGGCATAGAACGGAGCGATAGGCGCCATCAGCCTGGCCACTGTTTCAAGACAAGTGTACAATGTCTGATAAGCGGACAGCTTATCCTGTGACATGGCATTACCCCAGAAACGTTTACGGTTCAAGCGCACGTACCAGTTACTCAAATTATCATTTACGAAGTCTGTAATCAGACGTCCCGCCTTGGTCGGTTCGTAATCGTTGTAGCAAGCGTCCACGTTCTTCACCAATGAATTCAGAACAGACAGAATCCAACGGTCTATCTCCGGACGTTCATTTACCAGCACTTCCGCTTCCTGATAAGCGAAGCCATCCACATTGGCATAAAGTGCGAAGAACGAATAGGTATTATACAAAGTACCGAAGAATTTACGACGAACCTCATCCACCCCGTCGGTATCAAATTTCAAATTATCCCACGGAGAAGAATTGGTAATCATGTACCAACGCAAAGGATCGGAGCCATACTGTTCGATAGCGCCGAACGGATCTACCGCATTGCCCAGACGTTTTGACATTTTGTTTCCGTTCTTGTCCAGAACCAAGCCGTTAGAGATTACGTTCTTGTAAGCCACACTGTCGAATACCATCGTAGCGATAGCATGTAACGTAAAGAACCAGCCACGGGTCTGGTCCACCCCTTCTGCAATGAAGTCCGCAGGATAATAAGTGCGGTTGTCCACAATTTCCTTATTTTCGAACGGATAGTGCAACTGCGCGTAAGGCATCGCACCGGAGTCGAACCACACATCAATCAAGTCCGCCTCACGTTTCATCGGCTTGCCGCTTTCAGATACCAAGATGATATCATCCACATACGGACGGTGAAGGTCTATCTTGTCATAATTCTCCCCGTTATATTCGCCCGGAACAAAACCTTTTTCCTTATAAGGATTGACGGTCATAAATCCGGCAGCTATTGATTTTTCTATTTCATTATACAATTCCTCTACGGAACCGATACAAAGCTCCTCTCCTTCTTCACTGCGCCAGATAGGCAGCGGAGTTCCCCAATAACGAGAACGGCTCAAGTTCCAGTCATTCAAGTTTTCCAGCCACTTGCCGAAACGGCCTGTTCCGGTAGATTCCGGCTTCCAGTTGATAGTCTTGTTCAGTTCCATCATGCGCTCTTTGGCTGCGGTAGACCGGATGAACCAACTGTCCAGCGGATAGTAGAGCACCGGTTTGTCAGTACGCCAGCAGTGCGGATAATTGTGTACATGCTTTTCTATCTTGAACGCCTTGTTGGCGGCTTTCATCATCATACAGATATAGATATCGAGTGATTCGGCGGCAGCGGCAGCTTTTTCATCGTACTTGCCATCTACAGTAAACTGAGGATCATAAGCATTCTTCACCCACCGGCCCTGATATTCCTTATATTTCTCTACGTCCACACATTCCTTTACGAAAGCCTCGTCCAGTTCGTCCAACAGATAGAATTTACCAGTCAGATCCACCATAGGACGGGTTTCCCCCTTCTTGTTTATCATGAACAGAGAAGGAATACCTGCCGCACGTGCCACAAAAGCATCGTCTGCACCGAATGTCGGAGCGATATGTACGATACCCGTACCATCTTCGGTAGTTACATAGTCACCGGGAATAACGCGGAATGCCTCACCGGCCGCTTCTTGCCATTTCCCGTTTTCATCCACTGTCACCGGTTTCACCCAAGGAATAAGCTGTTCGTATTCCATGCCTACCAGATCCGGTCCTTTATATTCACCCACTACTTTGAACGGAATCAGTTTGTCACCCGGCTTATAGTCTTCCAGCGCCAATTCTTCCGCTTTCTTGTTAAAGTGAGTATAAAGCAAAGCTTTCGCCAACACTACGGTCATCTTTTCCCCAGTATATCCGTTGTAAGTCTGCACAGCCACATAGTCTATTTTCGGTCCTACGCACAATGCCGTATTCGAAGGCAATGTCCACGGAGTAGTGGTCCATGCCAGGAAATAAGGCGTTCCCCATTCCGCCATTTCGGGTTTCGGATTCTTCATCTTGAACTGTCCTACCACAGTGGTGTCTTTCACATCACGGTAACAGCCCGGCTGGTTCAGCTCGTGCGAGCTCAATCCTGTTCCGGCAGCCGGAGAGTAAGGCTGGATGGTGTAGCCTTTATACAACAGACCTTTGTTATAAAGCTGCTTCAAGAGCCACCACAGCGTTTCAATATAGCGGTTGTCATAAGTGATATAGGGATTCTCCAAATCCACCCAGTAACCCATCTTATGAGTAAGGTCTGTCCACTCTTTGGTAAACTTCATCACGTCCTTACGGCAAGCTGCGTTGTACTCGGCAACAGAAATGGTCTTTCCGATATCCTCTTTGGTGATATGCAATGCCTTTTCCACACCCAGTTCCACAGGCAGTCCGTGAGTATCCCATCCGGCCTTACGCTTTACCTGGAACCCTTTCATGGTTTTATAGCGGCAGAAAGTATCTTTAATGGTACGCGCCATCACGTGGTGAATACCCGGCATACCATTGGCCGAGGGAGGTCCTTCATAAAACACGAAAGAAGGACATCCTTCACGTTCTGTCATACTCTTGGCGAAAACATCGTTTTCATCCCACTTCTTCAGCACATCTTTATTGACCTGTGATAGGTTGAGTTGCGAGTGTTCAGCAAATTTCTTACTCATAATTTTATATCGTTTTCTTGTATTCTCTAACTAAAAGGCAATGCCTTCCAAAAATTAAGGTGCAAATTTACAAGAAAATTAGATAGATAGAAAGTTTTGACGCTTGTTTTTTTAATCAGATAACGGATACTGTTTCAGAATAACTGCATAAGGCATGGGGAAAGCCCCTGTTCTTATCAAAATCAACAGCAACAAGGACCGGTTCTTGTTATTGCAGTCTTTTCCGGTATGCCGAGGTATTTTCCCCCGTCATATTCTTAAAGAAGCGGCTGAAAGTACCCACACTTTCAAAGCCCAAAATCACCGATATCTCTTTGATGCTGTGCGAGGTATGCAGCAACAGCCGTTTCGCTTCGGTCACCACTCGTTCTTGTATAATCTTCAAAGGGGAAGGCATACCGTAGGCGGCAAATAAATTGGAAAGCGTCTTGGGAGAACGATGCAACAAAGCAGCATATGCCTGTACCTGTTTTTTCTCCTTGAAGTGATTGTCCACCAACACATAATAACGCTGGATGATGTCAAAACCTTTTTCATTAACCGGAAAGCCGGACAACTGCTTACGGGCCAGCCGGGTACACAGAATGATGAAACGTTTCAACAGCAGGCGGAGCATTTCTCCCTGTAGGTTATCCCGCAGGATGTATTCGGTAACCATTCTGTCCACCACCTCGTGCAACAGTTCGGAATCGGCTATCGGGAGCCGCAGATGCACTATACCGGAAGTTCCGTTAAACAGCACTCCGCTGCACGATACTTCTTTCTCGTGCTTGTAAATGCCGTAAAAATTCTCGTTGAAAAGAAGAGCAAGATACCTGCCCGATACATTCTTGAACTCCGTGCGGTGAAGATTACTCACAGAGATGATTTCATCCTGCTCCATCTCTATTTCCACATGGTCTACTATCAATGTCAGTTTGCCTTCCTGGACCCATATAAACTTATACAGACTACCATTGTCACAGATGACCCTGTCTGTGTGAAACGCTTCAGTCAGTATCATCGTTTCCTGCAAAGATGTATCGTATGCGTAATTCATCATGGCTAAACTGTTTTGTGCATTTCTTTCTGTTGGTTTATACAAAGATAGTGATTTTCACTTATATTAAACCACCCTGTTATTGCACAGTCCAGAAGCAATACACATAATTAACAATCTGATTTACAACGCATAGCACATATCACAATGTAAAGAGGAGGCAAAGTATCAGAAAGAAAAAAGGAATTTTTGCCATCATTTTAGGAAATCTAGCTATGATATAACCCTACAGGGAATTCGTCAACCATTAAAATAAGCGTATCTTTGTGCCAAGAGATTTCCTTCTATAATCTAGACGAAAAAGAACACTTGATTCTTTTAACCTGAACTTTGGACTTTGATTTTCTCCCAATAAGGATTTCTCTCATAATAAATTCAGATTTTATCCCGCCGGGAGGCAAGATAAGGTCATGCAAAAAAATCTCCCAAAAAAAGAAGAGGGTGTCCACCATTGAAACGGACACCCTCTATTATGTGTATAATCCACATTGCCGGAAACCATTTATTTCCCTGTTTCCCCCATCGTGTTTGCAGGTTTTTCAATACCTTCGCTTGTAGCACGTTCTTCCATACGCTGGATACGTGCGTCAAGATCGGGATGAGTAGAGAACAACTGATTCAGCTTGCTGCTTTTCTTTGCTCCTGCCTCTTCTTGCAATTTTTTCAATTTCTGGAATGACAATGCCATCGCCCAAGGATTCTTACCTGCTTTCTTCAGAAATTCGTAACCGTAATCATCGGCGGCGCGTTCCTGTTTTTGTGAATAAGTAGCATTGACCAATGCCTCTCCCAAGTCACCCAACTGGGAATCTGTCAGAGCAGCCGCTTTTCCTCCTTGTGATGAAATACCATCTTTCAATGCCGATGTCAGCAATGCGGTACGGAAGCCGTTCTTTGAGTCCTTGTGTGCCACATGGCCTACCTCATGGCCTATTACCCCCAACAGTTCTTCGTCTGTCATGATATCCATCAATGAAGAGAATACCCGCACACTACCGTCTGCACAGGCGAACGCATTTACATCAATCACATAATATACTTTGAAATTCAGCGGCATCCCTTCCACTTCGGTCAACCCTTCAGTCAGTTTTTTCAAACGGACAGTATACGGATCATCGTCTGCACAAACCTGATTATGCTTATCCATCCAGTCAATGTACTCCTTTACATACTCTGTCATCTGTTCATCGGTCAAAGTCACCGCTTTTGCAGCCTTCACGGCTCCCCCCACTGCCTTCTTCAAATTAAACTGGGCCATTGCAGGAGTTACCCCCGCCAAGCATAACAGCATGACGGCCACCTTTAATAATGCTTTTTTCATTTTTGTGTGTTTTAGATTAAACGCTTCATTTTATTTCTTAAGAAACGGTACAAAAGAACACATTTTTATTCTATCTACCAATCTTTACAAGAATATTTTTGCCAACGCCCCGCCTCAAGCACCCGCCGGAAAGTGAAAAGCCATCGCGAATCCACTTCGCGATGGCCCTTACCCATTTTATATACACCTTTAAACAAAATGATACCCACGCCCTAATTCACTAACCCCTTGCGGGCATGAGCTGATCTTTTTCTTATTTATTTGCACGGGCTTCCGCAATGTAGCCCAATGCTTCTTTACATTTTGCCGTTACATACGCCCAGTCTTCCGCGGCTACCTTGTCGCCAGGGAACAATTTAGAACCCATACCCACACAGAACACACCTGCCTTAATCCAAGAAGTCAGATTTTCCTGAGTCGGTTCCACACCACCGGTTACCATCAGTTTGGACCAAGGCATCGGAGCCAGCAGACCTTTAACCAATTTTGCTCCCAATACATCACCCGGGAATATTTTGCAAAGATCGCAACCTACTTCCTGAGCGAAACCCACCTCGGACACGCTTCCGCATCCCGGAGTATAAGCCACCAAACGACGGTTGCACACTTTAGCGATTTCAGGATTGAACAACGGACCTACCACAAAGCAAGCACCCAATTGCAAGTAAAGAGCGGCAGTAGCAGGATCAACGATAGAACCTACTCCCATAGCCATTTCAGGACACTCCTTTGCCGCGTATTTCACAACTTCCGCAAATACTTCATGAGCAAAGTCACCACGGTTTGTAAATTCGAATGCACGAACTCCGCCGTCATAACAAGCTTTCACCACTTTCTTTGCCACTTCTGCATCTTTATGGTAGAATACAGGAACCATTCCGGTTGAACCAATCTTGTCCAACACAGCTATTTTATCAAAACGAGCCATAATGTTATATTTTAGTTTAAATGAAAGATAGGAACACAAATGATACAAATAAAACATGTATCAAAAATTTGCGTTATTTGCGTCATTCGTGTTCCTATAAAAAACAAATTTAGCGTTGTACACGTCCGCTGGCATCGCCACCGGCCAATGCTTCCACTTCATCTACAGATACCAGGTTGAAGTCACCGTTGATAGTATGCTTCAAAGCAGAAGCGGCAACAGCAAATTCAAGGGCGGCACCCTGATTCGGTTTGGTCAGCAGACCGTGAATGATACCTCCGGAGAATGAGTCGCCACCACCTACCCGGTCAATAATCGGGTTGATGTCATAGCGTTTTGATTCATAAAATTCTTCTCCGTTGTAAATCATAGCCTTCCAGCCGTTGTGAGTAGCCGAGAATGATTCGCGCAAGGTAGAAACCACATATTTAAAGCCGAATTCTTTTGCCATAGCCTTGAAGATTCCTTTGTAACCTTCCGCATTGGTTTCACCGGCTTCCACATTCGCTTCCGGTTTGAAGCCCAGACAAAGTTCGGCATCTTCTTCGTTACCTATACATACATCTACATACTGCATCAACGGTTTCATGATAGACTGTGCTTTTTCTTTTGTCCACAGTTTCTTGCGGAAATTCAAGTCTACAGATACCGTAACGCCATGACGTTTTGCAGCTTCACAAGCCAGTTTGGTCAGTTCGGCAGCCTTGTCAGAAATAGCCGGAGTGATACCCGACCAGTGGAACCAGTCCGCACCTTCCATGATAGCGTCAAAGTCGAAATCGCAAGGATCGGCTTCGGCGATAGCCGAGTGGGCACGGTCATAAATTACTTTGCTAGGACGCATGGAAGCTCCTGTTTCCAGATAATAGATACCTACGCGGTCGCCACCACGACAGATGAAATCGGTCTTCACACCATATTTACGCAATGCATTCACAGCAGACTGTCCAATTTCGTGTTTCGGCAATTTAGTTACGAAATAAGCTTCGTGACCGTAGTTCGCGCAACTCACCGCTACGTTCGCTTCACCACCGCCATAAACAACATCAAATGAATCCGACTGTACAAAACGTGTGTTTCCCGGAGTTGACAATCTCAACATAATTTCACCTAAGGTTACTACTTTTCCCATAATTTCGTGATTTTAAATTGTTATATATTTATTCGTTTAACTTTCAACCCAATTAAAATACTGGTTTACATATCCATAGACGAATCACATCGTAACCTTGTACTCAACAGACCACTCAAATAATTCATCCGTGTGCGCGCACAAAGGTACTATTTATTTTTTTAAAACCAAAAATTGTTATATATTTGTATCGAAAAAAAAATAAATTATCAGTGTGCACGAGCACAATATATATAATTAAGGTATGAATAAACTGCCCGAAAGAATCAGAATCAAGGATATCGCGCGCCTGGCAGATGTGTCAGTCGGCACAGTAGACCGTGTATTGCATGGCCGCACAGGGGTATCCGAAGCCAGCCGGAAACGGGTGGAAGAAATATTGAAGCAACTGGATTACCAGCCCAATATGTATGCCAGCGCATTGGCATCCAACAAAAAGTATCTGTTTGTCTGCCTGCTGCCACAGCACAAGGAAGGCGATTACTGGACCGATGTGGAACTGGGGATGAAAAGAGCCGTAGAAACCTTTTCGGATTTCCACATCACCCTGTCCGTGATGTACTATGACCAATATGAATATTCCTCCTTCATCAATGCCGGTGAGGAAATACTGAAACAAGAGCCGGACGGCGTATTGCTCGCCCCCACTATTCCTGAGATGACGGCCAGATTCACCGACAAGTTACAAGAACGGGAAATACCTTATATATTTATAGACTCCAACGTGGCCAGTCTGAATCCGCTGGCATTCTTCGGGCAGAAATCCGACCAAAGCGGATACTTTGCCGCCCGCATGGCCATGATGTTGGGAGAATGTCCCAAAGAAATCGTTATCTTCAGACAAATCAACGAAGGCCGCCTGGGATCAAACCAGCAGGAAAACCGTGAAAAAGGATTCAGAAAATATATGCAGGAGCATTTTCCCGACTGCAAGATAGTGGAACTGAACCTCTACGCCAAGCGTCCGGACGAGGACGAGGCGCTGATGAACCGCTTTTTCCAAGAGAACCCACAGGTTACGTGCGGCATCACTTTCAACTCGAAAGTGTACATTATAGGAGAATATCTCATCGGACACAACATGAAAAATTTCAAACTGATTGGGTACGATTTATTATACCGGAACGTCTCTTGTCTGAAAGAGGGCGCAGTGGATTTCCTGATTGCTCAGCAACCTACCGCACAAGGATACAGCGGCGTAGAGAGCCTGTGCAATCACCTGATCTTCAAGAAAGAGGTGAAACAATGCAATTACATGCCCATCACCCTGCTTTCGGTGGAGAACGTGGATTTCTATCTGGATGCGCATAAAAAGTAAATCTGATAACTAAAAATAGAAATGGAAACAAAGTATTTGAAAATCAATCCGGCTGATAACGTAGTGGTGGCTATCTCGGATTTAAAAGCAGGCGAGGCCATCACGGTAGACGGTCATGCCATCACGTTGAAGGAAGACGTGCCTGCCGGCCATAAGGTGACACTGAAAGATTTCGCCCAAGGCGAGAATATCATCAAGTATGGTTACCCCATCGGCCATGCCGTGACTGCCGTGGAACAAGGACGCTGGATCAATGAAACCCAGATAAAGACAAACCTTGCCGGACTGTTGGATTACACCTACAATCCGGTCAGCGTAGACCTCAATATCCCGAAGAAAGACCTGACGTTCAAAGGATACCGCCGCAAAAACGGTGATGTAGGTATCCGTAACGAGGTATGGATTATCCCCACCGTGGGTTGTGTAAACGGTATCATCGGACAACTGGCCGAAGCGTTACGCCGCGAAACCAACTGCGAAGGTGTGGACGCTATCGTGGCATTCCCTCACAACTATGGCTGTTCACAGCTGGGCGATGACCACGAGAATACCAAGAAAATTCTCCGCGACATGATTCTGCATCCTAATGCAGGAGCCGTACTGATTGTCAGTCTGGGCTGCGAGAACAACCAGCCGGATGTTTTCCGCGAGTTTCTGGGAGATTACGACACAGACCGCGTAAAGTTCATGGTAACTCAGAAAGTGGGGGATGAATTTGAAGAGGGTATGAAGATTCTGCGTGAACTGTACGCCAAAGCCAAGACCGATGTACGCGAGGATGTTCCTTTGTCCGAGCTGCGTGTAGGCTTGAAATGCGGCGGTTCGGATGGCTTCTCAGGTATCACCGCCAATCCGTTGCTGGGTATGTTCTCCGACTTCCTGATTGCACAGGGCGGTACTTCCGTACTGACGGAGGTTCCCGAAATGTTCGGTGCGGAAACCATCCTGATGAACCGTTGCCGCACCAAGGAACTGTTCGAGCAGACCGTACACCTGATTAATGACTTTAAGGAATATTTCCTGTCACACGGCGAACCAGTGGGCGAAAATCCGTCACCGGGCAACAAGGCAGGTGGTATCTCCACCCTGGAAGACAAAGCGTTGGGATGTACCCAAAAATGCGGCAAAGCATACGTTGACGGAGTTATGGGCTATGGCGACCGCCTGAAAGTGAAAGGTTTGAACTTGCTTTCCGCACCGGGCAACGATTTGGTAGCTGCCACCGCCCTTGCCTCCAGCGGCTGTCACATGGTGCTCTTCACTACCGGCCGCGGTACTCCGTTCGGTACGTTTGTTCCTACCATGAAGATTTCCACCAACTCCACTCTGGCTAAAAACAAACCGGGATGGATTGACTTCAATGCCGGAGTCATCGTAGAAAACGAACCGATGGAAAAGACCTGCGAACGCTTTATAGACTATATCATCCGTGTTGCCAGCGGAGAACCGGTAAACAATGAAAAGAAGAATTATCGTGAAATCGCCATCTTCAAGACAGGCGTGACACTATAATCCAATTTTATCCCCAACTTTCCCAATACCCTTACAGCCCTGCCTTCCCTGTTACGAAGGTGGGGCTGTGACCTTTTTCCCCCATATATTGTTATACAGCAAGTCTTTTTGTAACTTTGCACCTCATTTTATAAAATACAAATTCATGAACGGTGAAAAATTAACTCCAATAACCAATAAGCCCAGTCTATGGGCACTCAGTCCACTGCTGGTATTTCTATGCCTGTATCTGGTGACTTCCATCATTGTAAACGACTTCTATAAAGTCCCCATCACGATTGCTTTCATGGTATCCTCGGTCTATGCGGTATGCATCACCAAAGGCCTGAGCCTGAATGAGCGAATGCTGCAATATTCCATCGGCGCAGCCAACAAGAACATCATGCTGATGATCTGGATTTTCATCCTGGCAGGCGCATTCGCCCAAAGTGCCAAAGATATCGGGGCCATTGACGCGACCGTCAACCTTACGCTTCTCCTGCTGCCGGACAATCTGCTGCTGGCAGGCATCTTCCTGGCTGCCTGTTTCATCTCACTCTCCATCGGGACCTCGGTAGGAACCATCGTGGCACTAGTCCCCGTGGCAGCAGGCATCGCAGAGAAAACCGACATGAACCTGGCCTTCATGACAGGTATCGTGGTGGGAGGAGCCTTCTTCGGCGACAACCTTTCATTCATCTCGGATACCACCATCGCCGCCACCCGTACCCAGGGATGCGCCATGCGTGACAAGTTCCGGGTAAACTTCATGATAGCCCTTCCGGCCGCTCTGATGGTTTTCGGCTACTATATTTTCAGAGGGATGGACGTGATGACCACCCACGACATCCAGTCGGTGGAATGGATCAAAATCCTCCCCTACCTGGTTGTGTTGGGAACCGCCATAGCAGGTATGAATGTGGCACTCGTACTGATACTGGGCATCGCCACAACGGGAGTGATCGGCCTGTTCACGGGGAGCATCGGCCTGTTCGACTGGCTCGGCTCCATGGGCACAGGGATCACCGGGATGGGTGAGCTCATCATCATCACCTTGATGGCAGGCGGTATGCTGGAACTGATCCGTTTTAATGGCGGAGTGGACTATATCATCCAAAAACTGACCAAACACGTCAACAGCAAACGCGGAGCCGAACTTTGCATCGCGGCTTTGGTGAGCATCGCCAATTTCTGCACAGCCAACAATACGATAGCCATCATCACAGTGGGACCGCTTGCCAACGATATCGCTACCCGCTACAGGGTGGACAAACGCAAGAGTGCAAGTATTCTGGATACTTTCTCGTGTGTCATCCAGGGAATCATCCCTTACGGAGCACAAATGCTGATTGCTGCCAAACTGGCTTCCCTGTCTCCTTTGAGCATTATCGAATACTTGTACTATCCGGTAGCCATCGGGATATTTGCCCTGCTGAGCATCTTCTTGAGATACCCCAGACGGTATTCGTGAAAACAAGCGGCAGACGGTTATATTCCACCACGCACAGACCGGCTGAACTCTTTCGCAATGTCCAGACGATGAAGGTGAAAGATTTATAATCTTACAGCTGTAAGATATAGCATCTTACACGTGAAAGATCCATATCTTCCGTGATTAACGGCGCGTACCTGGGGGGCAAATAGCATTCAACAAAGATACGATATGCATTTATCCATGGGCGGTCCAACTCCTCTTTCTTCCAAATCCGGAATCGTGCGTGGTGTATCCACCCGAACCCGGATAGGGAAAATCTCATTGATATAGCGTTTCTGTCGAGGTGCAAATCCTATGTTTTTGAAGAGTTCAACAACAGCAACAACAGTTATTTCTTTTTCTTTGTTACTGTTGTTTTTCTTCTCTTCTCTATTCTTTTCTTCTCTTATAAAGTTTTGCTTAAAGCTTGCTTGCAAACTCCCATTAACATACTCACTATCAATACATTGCAGTGTGTTTTCGGTTACATTTTCATCATCACTTTTTTCAATCGTGTTTTTCATGCATTTTACACTGTTTTCCGCATTGTTTTCCGTGTTGTTTTCCTTATTGCCTGCATCGTCATTCGCTTCTTTATCCGCTGCCGTGAGGACAGTAGAAGTGATTACTTTTTCAGCTGTCTGCACAGTCTTTTTCTTGCTGCTTCTTCCTCCTTTGCTACCGGCGGCGGCACGTTGCTCCGAAAGCTTATTCTGATAACCCATCACCTCATCCAGATACAGGCATCGGAAATATCCGTCCTCCGTTATGACAAACAAGTTAAAGTCTTTAATGAGATGCTGCAGATCTTCCACTGTAGCCCCCCATTGTTCAGCCAACAAATCCAGTTCGTTAAAATCGTGTTTGTATTCCTGTTGCCTTCGCAGGAACAATATCATTTGAATATATAATCCTATTCCCATGCATTTCATTTCGGCATTCAGCTTCATCATTTTGTAATCCGACATCAAGCTGCAATTCAGCCGGATAAACTGTTCGGTGTAATCCATTCCTTTGGTTTATTATATAGATGACAAAGTTACGAAAAAAAGTGAAACACAGAAAGATATAGTGATAGAATTGAGTTACAATAGTGTCGGTTGAACTGCCGATTATTCGTAAAGCCATTACAATCCCCGCCGAAACCAAATCCTGCCACCGCTACGTTACTTGTTCGTAACCATGCCCGAAAATAATAGTTACCCCATGGATTAAAAAAACGTCACTGATGAAAATCTTTATCCTCGACACCAAACGCTACAAAAAGGAATAAAATACAGAATCTTTAAAAACTTGTTATTCGCTATTCTCGATAAAAAGCAGTACTTTTGTCCTCATTAATTAATTCACAAATTGAATGATCGCAAAAAAAACAGTCATAAAAGATATTAAGCTCGCCGATTTCCCCGAGGAAATTGACGAGCAAAACAACATAAAAGTGTACGGAGAGACCAGTTGGGAAAATCAATTGGCTGTACTCAGCCATTATCTGCATAACAACGACTGCATCGAAAGCAAAGAAAGTAAGTGGGAAGTGATATACGCCATCCGTGAGTTTTTAGAGCAGAAAAAAGAGAGCAAGAAAGAAGAAATAACGGATGAATATGTGACCAAAGTCGCAGAAGATCCTACCGCATACGGTCTGTTCTCGGATTTCTTCAACGTACCATTTCCTGATCCTAAAAAACCAAAATTCACTTTCATCGACCTATTTGCCGGAATGGGAGGTTTCCGCCTAGCCATGCAGGCGCAAGGTGGCAAGTGTGTATTCTCGTCGGAATGGAACAAATATGCCCAAAAGACTTACTTGGCAAACTTTGGAGAAATGCCTTTTGGCGACATTACAAAAGAAATAACCAAAAGCTATATCCCTCGGAATTTTGATGTGCTATGTGCCGGCTTTCCGTGTCAACCATTTTCTATTGCCGGAGTATCGAAGAAAAAAAGTCTCGGACGGGAAACGGGCTTCAAGGATAAAACACAAGGTACGTTATTTTTTGATGTGGCAGACATTATCAGTCGTCACCGTCCCAAAGCATTCTTTTTGGAGAATGTGAAAAACCTGATGTCTCATGACAAAGGCAACACGTTCAAGGTAATCAAGGGCACATTAGAGGAATTGCGTTATTCACTCCACTACCTTGTCATGGACGGACAAACCTATGTGCCACAACATCGGGAACGTATCATGATAGTAGGTTTTAACCAAGATGTCTTTCATGGAAAAGAGCAATTCGCCTTTCCCGAGCAGAAACAATCAACCCAAAGCATCAAAGAAATACTAGACCCTGATATTGACGAAAAATACACGTTGAGTGATAAGCTTTGGAGCTATCTGCAAAACTATGCAGAAAAGCATCGCGCCAAGGGAAATGGATTTGGTTTCGGAATGGTGGATCTGAATGGCATTTCCCGTACTTTAAGTGCCCGTTACTATAAGGATGGTTCCGAAATCCTTATTCCACAAACAGGAGGAAAGAATCCTCGCAGATTGTCTCCTCGCGAATGTGCCCGACTAATGGGATATCCCGATGAATATCGCCTTAACCAAGTTTCTGATGTACAAGCTTACAGGCAATGCGGGAATTCAGTCGTAGTACCTCTTATTACAGCCGTTTCAGAACAATTAGTAAAAGCCATGTTAAATAATTGATTATTATGAGTGAAATTCTAAATAGTGCCATAGTCAAAGTACAAAATGCCAAATATGCATTTTGCCGTTTCATTACAGCCAATGATACTGGGAAGAACGGTTCACATCAAGCAGGCTTCTATATACCAAAATGCGCAGCGGCACTTTTGTTCGACACTCCGGGAGTGAAAGGTGAAAACAAAGACAAGATGGTAAAGGTCAAATGGCAAGATGATTTTACAACTGACAGCCGTTTTATCTATTATGGGCAAGGAACACGTAATGAATACCGAATAACCCGTTTTGGGAAAGGCTTTCCTTTTTTTGAGGAAGACAATGTAGGCGATTTGCTCATTATTGCCCAACAGAGCGAAGATTATTATTATGGTTTCGTCTTGCAGACAGATCAGGACATTGACGATTTCTTTGCCTATTTCAACCTTTCTCCGGAGAAAACAAATCAATTGATTGATGTTACACAAGCAAGTACACCGGAAAAGCAATTGGAAATCGGCATCCAAGAGCTTGTTGCCTTATACACCGATTTTCCGGAAACCCGGCAAATGGCTCAATTCGCCAGAGACATATATAACAAAGCTCATCATATCACGGACTTTCATATTTGCAAGTTTCCCGATGAACAATTATTAAAATGGATTGATACGGAGTACAGTCTATTCCGCTGTTTCGAGGAGAAAGTTTATGCACCTATTTACAGTGTGCCTTTTTCTAACTGTCAAGAATTGGTCAAATTCTCAAACATCATTCTCAACCGTCGCAAATCCCGCGCAGGCAAATCCTTGGAGCATCACCTTGCAACGATATTCACGGCGGCACAATTGGAATACGAAGAACAAGCCGTGACAGAAGACAATAAAAAGCCCGATTTCCTGTTTCCCAACGGAGAAGCTTACCATAACATGCTGTTTCCTGCTAACAAATTGGTATTTCTTGGAGCAAAAACAACCTGCAAAGACCGTTGGCGACAAGTTCTGAACGAAGCAGACCGCATCGAAACCAAATACTTGTTTACCCTGCAACAAGGCATTTCCAAGAATCAGCTTCGGGAAATGAAGCACGAACACCTTAAACTTGTTGTCCCTGCCTCTTACCGGACATCATTTGACAAAGAGTTCCAACCTGAAATTGAGACATTGGCTTCATTCATCGAAATGGTTAAATTAAAACAAAACAGTAACCCCATCTATTCAGTATAAATCACCTCTTCCCATATTCCGCTTCGCCCTCGGTCACCACGCCGGGGGGATCTTTGTCCTCCGGTATTTCATAAAACATGGAAGGTCGCGACCTGAATCGTTCCAAATACGTATGGTTGATGTAATATTCTATCTCCAGCAACGTCTGCTGCCTCACCGCAGATTTCAACTGACACTCCCACACGGTTATTACCGACCAACCCATTTTACGTAACTTCTCCTTGTTACGCTTGTCCCTCAGCTTATTCCCTTCAATCTTATTTTTCCAAAACTCGCAGTTGGTCTTGGGCATGGTACCGTCCACCTCATGCCCGTGCCAAAAACATCCGTGAATAAAAATCACGATGCCGTATTTGCGCAATACGATATCCGGAGTTCCCGGCAGCCCCTTTACATTTTTGCGGTAACGGTAGCCACGGGAGAAGAGGTAACGGCGCACGATCCATTCCGGTTTCGTGTCCTTGCCCTTGATTTTCGCCATGACGGCGGAACGCTTCTTCTTACTCCAAATATCCATACACTTCGGTTCGATATGGCAAAATTAACCAATTTATGTCAATTCTTCGAATTTCTGAATATGAGAATACATGTAATAGTTCTTCGCAAAAAACGCATCTTCCTCTGCACGCCGTTCCAAGATACATCTGTATCGTTCTCTTGGAATGATCTGTTCCTTTCATATCGCTGTCGTTTTTAGATTGTCAGTTTCAGTATCTCTCTCCAATAGGTCGGATCCGCCTCGCTTAGAAAGAAATCTATGAAGTCCCTTCGTGTGTCCTTGTTCAACCGAGTGGCAACAATCATTCTTCCCGCTTCCGGCAAAAGGGGACAACGAAAAAAAGAAATATCATTTGGTAGCCCGTAAAAGCACCTTTTAGCATAAGTACAAAAGAAAGGGACATTGCGTCATCAGTCTAAACATCGTCTAGGCGCACGAGGCTGTACCTTTTTCTCCGGTTAGGCAGTAGTCGGCACACGCTTGCTCAAAAATCGTTTTGGCAATGGTGTCCAACGGACAAAACCGCTTTTACAAAAAATCTTATGAATAAGGGAATAAAAAACCGAGAGTTTATTTCAAAATCTCCGATTAAATTAAAACACACGCTATATCCGTCCAAAGGTAACAGAAGAAGATTTATGAATATTT
>CAUAWO010000035.1:0-25087 GCA_958432865.1 Bacteroides stercoris | reverse complement strand
ACCCCCTTATCTCCGTTCCGAAAGCCCTCACGGATGATGTGCACCTCAAGCTCTACTTGGTCGACATAATCTCCATCGCCGGGGGAACCGGCGGTTACCAACTGACGCAGGCGGACTGCGATCATTTGATAGTGAATCCAGAGTCAATGGTCAGCCTCTATGGAGGGCAGTCGATGAAATACGACGGCAACTTCGAGATTTACCTCGACCCGGCGGATCATCAAATCAAGCTGTGCCCGAAAGGTTTCCCACCCCCCACCTCCGGCGACATCGACATGACCTCCATGACCGCCGACGAAGCACAGCTAACTATCCGGGCCGCCCTCGCCGCAGGCTACACCGAAATCAAGCTGACGGGCGAACTTTCCAAGACAGGAATGGGCGATGGTCAGTTGGGTGCATTTGCCTATAATACGAAAATCACGAAATGCGACCTCAGCGGAGTGACGGGCTGGGGAACATCGGCAACACTGCCCGGCAGCGCCTTTGCAGGTTGCACTGCTTTGCAGGAGGTGGTGTTGCCCGGTGATGTGCAGGTAATCGGAGAATATGCTTTTTTCAATTGCACTGCGCTGACTACGGTGAATCTTCCGCAGCTCACCCGGATTGATCAATACGCATTTCAGGTATGCACTTCATTGGCGGAACTCACGCTGGATAATGTGGAAGCGATAGATTTGGCTGCTTTCTACGGATGCACGAGCCTCGAAACGCTCAAACTGCCGGCATGTACCCGGTTCGGCAATTATATCGTAACGGGCTGTAGCAGCCTCACCCGGATAGAAGCCGCAGCAGCCGGAGATTTCGTTAATATAGATGATGATACCAGCAATATAGGGAACACCAGCGTTTTTCAGAACAGAGCCGCTCATTCCGGAGCGAACGCATTCGACCCCGCCAATTGCGACCTCGTGCTGAACGCCGACAAAAAGCCCGATGGCACGGCCCTCCCCAAAGTCCACAACGGCAACGAATGGGCTGGGAAGAAAGGCAGCGGCTACCTCATGCAATGGAAGAGCATCAGCTTTGCGCAGCAGCCATAATCCGCACCTTTCCCGAAGCTGAACTTCGAGTCGGTCGAAGTTCAGCTTCGGCACCGCCAAAGTTCAACTTCGGGAACTTCAACCACAATCCATAAAAACAACGTAATTTAACAAACGCAACGATATGAAAATAATAAAAAAGAATATATGCCTTATCGCCATCCTGTCGGGTGTGGTCGGATTATCGGCCTGCTCGCAGGACGATGCACTGACTCCCGATAGCGGCACGGACAACGGCAACACCATCCGCTTCACTACCGCTATCGCCGGCTTCACGGGCAGCGATGCCGCCGCCGACCCCGCCACACGCGCCACCATCAACGACGACGGTAAGGGCAGCTTCAACAACGGTGACAAAACGGAGATATTCATCGCCCATGAGGACCGCCCCGAATCCGCTATGATATATCCCGCTATCTTCCGCAACGGCACATGGGAAGCCGACAACCTGACGTGGGAAGGATTCGGCAACAGCGCCGAGCTCAATTTCTTTGCCTTTTTCCCGGCACGCACCTACATGGAAACAATCCAAGAACTCACCCTGCCCACCGACCAGAGCACCGAGGAGCAATACGCCGCCACCGACCTGCTTCATGCCTCCTCCCTCCACCGTGTGGAAAGCGACGGTGCCGTTCCCCTCGACTTCCGCCACGTAATGTACCGCCTCACGGTCAGCCTCAGCCTTTCCGCCACGCCCGGCACGTTGACGCAGGAGGATGTGAATAACGCCACGATCGTGATAAAGAATATGCGTTCCACGGGTACTATAGGCTATGACGGCAAGGTGACTACCCACAGGACACTCTCCGACTTCACCCCTCTGAAATCCACTGACGGTGACGGCAACCGCTTCCGCGCCATCCTCTTCCCTCAGCCCGTCGTCAGCGACACCCCGTGGATAGAAATCACCGTGAGCGGTCAAATAATCACCTATGCCATCCCTGACGGACTGACCGAGCTGCGTGGCGGAGAGGAGCAGGTGGTGAACCTTGCGCTGACCAACAGCAGAACGAATTGAAACACTCCGGTGATCTGAAAAGGAAATATCGATCAAAACGATACCTATATGAAAGTAAAATGTTACAAAGGGTTGAAAGGCTGTGACACCGAGACTATCGAAGTTGAAAAATCTGCCATATTGAAAAACATAAGAAACTTATTCATCCGAAAAGAGTTCATTGAACTGGATAATCGTAAAAAAAGATAACCTACTGTTTTATTATCAAACATATACTGAAACTTCATACCTGTATGATATGTATCACTTGTAAGATATATAATCTTTCACCTGTAACATTACTAATCTTACAACCCACACATTAGTAACGTGTCGCCCCACACGTTACTAACCTTCCGGCATGCAGGTTACTAACCTCTCAAACGTCCTGTTCTTTTCTGAAAAGAACAAGGTCTTTAAAAAAAAGAACAAGACGTTTTCATTGAAAGAACAAGAGCTTTTTAAAATTTGACCTGTTGTTTTTTTCCATAACGGTATCTACATGCCGAAACGCCTTATTTTTCCTTCAGATCTTTCAGCCCCTCCGCAAACACCCTGCCCGTCGGCATTCCGGCTGAAGGATATACCTCACGAAATGTTTCAGCCGGAAAATATCCTTCAGAACAACCACTCCTCCGAAAATAAAACCGGCTGAAACATTTCCACTTGGCTGAAGGATTCCATAACCTCAATTCTTCAGCCGAAACGCCGACGGGCAGGGTGTTTGCGGAGGGGCTGAAGCTTATGAAGGATTTTTCAGGATATTCTCTACAGGGCATTATAAACGACCGTATCCCACTGAAAAAGGTAATATATGTTCATAGACAAAGTATGTGTACTTCATCGGCAAAGTAAGTGGTGTTATTTCGCCGATGAAGTACACATACTTTTTTTACCAATAATGCCGGTAAACAAAAAGCCCGTCAAGCAGTTTACAATCTACTTGACAGGCCTTTCCCTTTCGCTTTATTTCAATTATTCAGCAGCAGCTTCTTCCACTTTGTCAGCAGAATCTGCCGGAGCTTCTACAAATTCAGTAATACCATTGTTTACCAAAATATTGTACCATGAAATCAGTTTCTTGATATCTCCGTTATGGACACGGTCACGATCATAATTTGGCAAAACTTCTGCAAAATAAGCATGCAACTCATCGGCTGATGCTTTTTTATAATTGATAGAAGCAACCGCTCCATTCTCTTTCTTCTTTACCGCTTCCAGCACTTCGCTCAAAGGCACTTCTTCTGCATCTGTGTACATAGCAATATCCGCCAATGAGATAACTTTGTCATGAGCATAAGCAGGAACTCTTTTCTTAGCCGCGTCAACTGTTTCTACAATCAACATGTTCTTTCCTTGAGAAATCAATTTATATAATCCCGGTTTGCCCGCGATTGATAAAATGGTCTTTAACATACTATTCTATTTTATATTTATGGTTTGAGGAAGCAAAAGTACAATTCACCAATGAAACTCCCAAATTTATAGTATGAATTTTTCGGTTTTTAATTGTTCTACTATTCTGTTCAACTGGGGTATGAGCAATTGCACCCCGTCATTCACCACCGTGAAATCGGCCCGCCGACGCTTTTCTTCATCATCCATCTGGGCAGCAATACGTGCCCGGACTTGTTCCTCGCTGGCTCCATCACGATACATGGCACGCTGTATACGCAGTTCTACAGGTGCATAGACCATTATTACCGCATCTACCGTATCCTGAAAACCGGCCTCATACAAAATAGCTGATTCCATACCCACTATCTCACACTTTTCCTGACGTTCCACCCATACGGTAAAATCTTTCCGTACCCGGGGATGGATAATGGAATTGATTTGGAGCACATGCGCCGGATCGGAAAACAGATAGGAAGCCAGCAACGGCTTGTTTAACAGACCATCCTTATAAACCTCCTCACCTAACAAAGCAATCAGTTCCCCACGAATTCCGGCATCGGAAACAGTAAGGCGTTTCGCTTCATTATCCGCATTATACACTGGGATATGCATATTCTCCAGCAAATGGGAAATGTATGATTTTCCACTGCCGATGCCACCGGTAACCGCTATCTTAATCATTGAATTTAATTCGTTGTTCTATCAAATAATCCACCTCCTTGGGATTCAAACGGACGTGGTTCACATATCGGGGGATGGATTTGAGATTGACCGGACACTTCTCCCCCTTATTGTTCAACAAAGACTCATAAGTCACCCCGATAAAGAAATCCTCGGAAGTGATGGACTTGAAATGACTCAGACCTACCTGAAAAGTCACCTGAACCTTGGAGGGAAAAGTGCGAAGTACTTTATCGGGCGGAAAATTGATGCCACGTATAGGCACCTCCACACTTTTTTCAGCGTAAATATCTACCAATAAAGTCACATCATCAAAAGAGGGAATGAATTTCGCTCCACGTACATCGGCCAGATTCACCCTGCGACGAACGGTGTCTGCCACATCTTCAAAGTTCAATGCCTGTGTATAAGCAGCCGTGATGGTATCCAAAATCTCTTGAGGAGCATAAACCATCACTGAATCCGGCGAGTAAATGATATCCGAGATATAATACTGACGGTCCAAAGCCACCTTGCCTTGCAATTTCACGGGCACCTTCTTTGCCTTCCCTTTTGTATAAATAAACTCCACAGTATCCGGCCGTATGGTCAGCAATTTGGTTGTCTGATTCAACTGGACCGAAATCTTTTTCATTAAAGCTGAAACCGGAATCCGGACACGACTTCCTTTATCCTCATAGTCCTTAAAGTCCACAACAATGGGATAGAATGTCTGTCCCAGCATATAGTTAGCCAATACAGTTCCCCTGTCTTTCACGCCAATACGCAGTTCGTCAGGAAGTTCGGAGGTCAGCACCACATCACTAGGTACATTCTTCAACCGTAACGGAACGGAGAATTCCGTTTCATAATCATCATTTAACACCTGAAGCAACCAAAAGCAGAAAGATACAAATACAAAAAACAAGAAAATCAGGAACTCCCTGCTATTACGGCTAAGCAGGAAGCTTCTGATTCTCTCTAAAGTCTTTAAATAGTAAATACGTATGTTCCTTTTGTCGAACATGTTGTTATGTCATTTACTTTGCCTGTTGTTGATTGGATGCAGCATTAGCGAAGATAGAATTTCTATCAATTTTAATCTTAACGCCTGACGCTATTTCCAAAACAACCGTATTATCTTCTATTTCTTTTATCTTTCCGTATATACCACCTGCAGTGATCACTTCCTGACCCACTTCCAGGTTCTTGCGGAAATTAGCAATTTCTTTCTGTTTTTTATTCTGAGGACGAATCATGAAGAAGTACATAATAGCGAAAATGGCTACCATCATAATAAGGAAAGAGTAATCTCCTCCACCCCCTGCCTGCAGAAATACAAATAATAAGTTCATACTTTCTATGTTTTTTAGTTTATAATACCGTTATTCTTCAATAACAAACAAAGATATTAATTTTTTGTTAGCTTATTCTCTTTTTTTAATGAATTAACGATTCCATCCAAAGTACCGTTAATAAAGCCACCGCTTTTCGGAGTGCTGTACAGTTTGGCTATTTCCACGTACTCATTCAGTGAAACGCTGACCGGGATATTGGGAAAACTCAGGATTTCAGCCAAAGCGATCTGCATAATGACCACATCCATGAAAGCCACACGGTCTAAATCCCAGTTCTTTGTATTTTCGCTAATCAGATGACGATAATAATCGGCATTCAAGATAGTACGACGGAACAAACGGCGCGCGAAGTCTTGATCCTCCTCATCTTTAAATTCCGGCAACAATTCCTGTTTTGCACCATTCTTCTCATCGAAACGCTTGATGGTCTTCAACACAAAGGTATCCACTATTTCCTTATCATCATTCCAATACAAACTTTGGTCCTCCAAAACCTGATCTAGTTCGATATTATTAAAAATAATATTTTTATATAGCTTGCGCCACAATTCACGGTCTTCCTCATACGAAGAAGTCTCACTGGCCATATATTCCTTATATATATCGCTTTCTAAGATTTTATCACATAAAGTCTTTACGAAATCAGCTTCATTCTCCCAAGTTTTCTTCTGATTGTTCGAAAACTCCAGCAGCTGTTTGTTTACCTCCAGCTGTGCAATAAAGCGGTTTTCCACAAATTTGGTGTTGGGAAACAATTCTTCCTTAGTAGGGACCAGTTTGTTTTTCGCAGCATTCAGTCGTTTGTTAGCCTGTTTAGTTACCTCTACCATTAAAAGCAGCAGATAGTTGTATAAGTCATACGCTTTAGAAAGGCTGAAAAATAACTCTTTTTCCGCTGTATCCAAGTTTTTGCCTCCGTTCTGATAATAAGCATAGACTATCTGAACTATCTTAAGACGAATAAGAACTCTATTTATCATAATTCACATAAAATTATTAAGGAGTTGCAAAAGTAGGTATTTTCATTGATTTTACATAACATAATTACATTTTTTAATGTAAAATTTACATAGAGCTATCTAAATCGCTTTTTTCATCGAAGTTTATCCGCAAATTCTTTGCCCATTTAAAAAAAATGTCCAATTTTGAAGCCGATTTATAAAGATACTTAAGTTATGGAAGATTATAAAAAGAAAAGTGTAGTGGATGGTGACAAAGAAATTGTTTTTTCAAAAGCAATTAAAGCCGGCAAACGTATTTATTATTTAGATGTGAAGAAAAACCGAAAAGATGAAATGTTTTTGGCTATTACCGAAAGCAAGAAGATTGTTTCGGGAGAAGGTGATGACTCGCAAGTAAGCTTCGAAAAACATAAGATTTTTCTATATAAAGAAGATTTTGAGAAGTTCATGAACGGTTTACAACAGGCTATACAGTTTATTGCCGAAGAGCAAGGTCCTATTGAACCTCATCACACTGAAAATGAAGAACAGGAAACGACCGAAGACGCTCACAAGCCGCTTAGTCCGAATGAAATTAAAATAGATATCGATTTCTGATTCCAACCGATAAAGAAAGCACAATGATAAAAAAATTGTGCTTTCTTTTTGTCAAGTCGGAAATAAGCAGTAATTTTGCACCGCTTTTTCAAGCTCATCGTGTGATATACCACATCGTGTGATGGCGAATTAAGCAATAAGATCAACTTAATTTAGAGTAACACAAAAAATTAAAAAACAATGAAATCAATTGAAATTAAAGGTACTGTCAGAACAGACGTAGGAAAGAAAGCAACTCACGAATTGCGTAAGAACAATGGTGTTCCTTGTGTATTGTATGGAGTGCAGAAAGACGAAAACGGCTTGCCCGTAGCTACTCACTTCTCCGTGCCCACCGAAGGACTCCGTAACTTGGTATACACACCGCACATCTATGTTGTAGACTTGAACATTGACGGTAAAATAGTAAACGCTATTTTGAAAGATATCCAGTTCCATCCTGTAACGGATGCAATCCTTCACGTTGACTTCTATCAGATTGATGAAGCTAAACCCATCGTTATGGAAGTTCCTGTTCAATTGGAAGGTTTGGCAGAAGGTGTACGTGCCGGTGGTAAATTGGCATTACAGTTGCGTAAACTGAAAGTGAAAGCTTTATACAATGTAATTCCTGAACGTCTGGTTGTTGATGTAACTTCTTTGGGTCTGGGCAAGACTGTCAAAGTGGGCGAATTAAGCTATGAAGGTTTGGAATTGATTAACGCTAAAGAAGCCGTTGTTTGTGCAGTTAAATTGACTCGTGCCGCTCGTGGTGCTGCTGCAACTGCCGGCAAATAATCAGTAACCTTTTAATCCTTATCAATGAAATATTTGATTACAGGACTGGGTAATATAGGTGAAGAATACCGAAATACCCGTCACAACATAGGATTCACAGTATTGGACGCCCTTGCAAAGGCGTCCAATCTTGTTTTTACCGACGGACGTTATGGGGCTACTGCCACCCTCTCGCTCAAAGGACGCCAGCTTATCCTGCTGAAACCGTCTACTTACATGAACCTGAGTGGAAATGCAGTGCGCTACTGGATGCAGAAAGAAAACATTCCGTTGGAAAATGTGTTGATAGTGGTGGACGACCTCGCCCTTCCTTTCGGTACACTACGCCTGAAAGGAAAAGGCAGCGATGCCGGACACAATGGTTTGAAACATATAGCTGCTACGCTGGGTACACAGGATTATGCCCGTCTGCGCTTTGGTATCGGCAACGATTTTCCCCGTGGCGGACAAATAGATTTTGTATTAGGTCACTTCACTGATGAAGATTTGAAGACCATGGACGAACGTGTAGCAACGGCTTGCGACATAATTAAGAGTTTTTGTCTGGCAGGCATCAGTATAACAATGAACCAATACAATAAAAAGTAATGGCTGAAGCAAGAATTGATAAATGGCTGTGGGCCTCACGTATATTCAAGACCCGTACTATCGCTGCCGAAGCATGCAAGAAAGGACGGGTTTCCATCAACGGTACTCAGGTGAAGCCGTCGAGAATGATAAAGCCGGGAGAAGTGATACAGGTAAAGAAACCGCCTGTCACGTACTCATTTAAAGTTTTACAGGCAATAGAGAAACGTATAGGTGCCAAATTGGTTCCTGAAATTCTGGAGAATGTAACGACTCCGGAGCAATATGAATTACTGGAAATGAGCAGAATCAGCGGTTTTGTTGATCGCGCCCGCGGAACAGGGCGTCCCACCAAGAAGGACCGTCGCAGCATGGAAGAATTCATTACTCCTGAATATTTCGGTGATGATGACTTCGACTTTGAATTTGATTTCGAAGAACAAGAATAGATAGTGATTAATGGTTAGTGATTGTAGGTGTATGCATCTGCTATTAATCACTAGCCATTAACTACTATCTATCTGTTAATCATTTCACTACTACAGATTTTTCTTTATAGCTTCAATCATTTCTTGGTATTCCGCATCAGTCAGATAAACTTTTCCCGGATTCATCTGAAATACACCTCCATAATCAGGTCCGTCCACATACTTGGGAGCCAGATGAAAATGCAGGTGAGAAAGTTTGTCACTATATGCTCCGTAATTTATTTTTTCAGGGTGGAAAGCCTTGTCCATAGCACGGGTCACACGGGCAACATCTGCCATAAATGCATTACGTTCTTCATCACTCAGTTCAAACAAGTCGTTTACATGATCTTTATAAGCAACAAGGCAACGTCCGCGATAGGTTTGTTCCTTAAACAGGAATACGCGTGAAACACTCAGTGGAGCTATTTCAATCATTAAATTGTGCAATGTCTCATTGTTCTGACAATACAGACAATCTTTAGGATCACTTTTCATGGTTTTCTTATGTATTAAAATTAATTATTCTTCCTCTTTTTCTTTCTTACCCAACAAACGGTACACATCCTCCCGTTCGCCTACCACCCATACCACATCTCCTTCCGTAAAAGGTACATTGATATCAGGGGTCATCAGCGTACTATCTTCTTTTTCGACGCCTACCACCAGACATTTGTACTCATCCCGGATACCACTTTCTTTAATATTTTTACCCAAGAAAAATGAGTTACGATCTATAATGAACTGTTTCAGATTCATTTCACGCCTTTCCAAATCTTCCTCTTCAGCGGCGGCTGATACTCTTTCTGCCTGACGGGCAAACTCGCCCAACTGCTCATCCGTACCGATTACCTGTATGGTGTCACCGGGAAACAGACGTACATTCGCCCCCGGAATATTAATACGATGCATTCCACGAATGATAGATGCCACATGTACTCCGTATTTATGCCCCAAATTCAACTCTCTTAACGTATATCCCGCCCATAAGGAATCCGCAGGTATCTCAAAATCCGAAAGATGTAAGTCGCGGGACAACAAATGTCCTTCATACTCAGGACGCTTCTGACCTGTGAACTCAGCATGCACATCCCTGAAACGCAAATTCTGAATAAAAGTACGCTCCATGAATATAGATTGCTTCTTCAGCCATCGCGAGAACATCATCATACCTACCAAAACAACGGCTATACCGATCAGCAAAGTCGTGGAAGTCTGAAAAAGTTTCTCTATAACAAACATCACAAACATGACAGCTATCACTATACGGAGTAAAATGGTAGAAATTAAGGGAGCCCGGTTGAAACGGCTATCCTGCCATAACGCCTGGAACTCTACAGAGTGGTTTTTTTTCATGATAATGGCACGCAAGAAAGGTGCGATGCAGACGATAGTAAAAACAGTTCCTGCCAGATTGGCCCAAAAGACAGGCAGACTAGCCCGGAACAATGGAATAATAAAATGGAATGAAAGTGTAATCATAGCTATACACAATACAGAATAAACAGCTACGATCCTAGCTATGGCAACCAACAATTTCTTCCAATTGTTTTCATGATTCACCGTTTGTGATCCCGATGAATAACGCTCAAGCATTTTTTTCCATTTGCCGGGCAGACGTTTCTCTACTATATGATAAGCAGGTATCGCCAAACGTATCATATACGGGGTCAGAAATGTGGTAATGACCGAAACAGCCACCACAATAGGATATAAGAAATCACTGGTTACTTTCAGACTTACCCCCAACGAAGCGATAATAAATGCAAATTCACCAATCTGGGTCAGACTGAAGCCACATTGCATGGCAACTTTCAACGGCTGTCCCGACAAAATCACGCCACCTGTACCAAAAATAACCTGCCCAAGCAGAATGGCCAATGTAATAATCACAATGGGCCATATATATTCTACAATCATGGCAGGGTCTACCATCATTCCCACAGATACAAAGAAAATGGCTCCAAACAAATCCTTTACAGGGGCCACAAGCTTCTCTATATTTTCGGCCTCTACCGTTTCTGCCAAAATAGACCCCATTATAAAAGCTCCAAACGCAGCCGAAAATCCAACCTTGGCCGCCACAACTACCATACCGAAGCACAATGCCAGCGAAACAATCAGCAATGTTTCATTTGCCATCCACTTGCGGGAACGCTTCAAAAATGTAGGAATGATATAAATACCTACCACAAACCACAATATAAGGAAGAATAATAATTTGGCAATGCTATATACCATTTCACTGCCCTCGAAATTCTGACTCACTGCCATTGTACTCAACATAACCATCAAAACAATAGCCAATATATCTTCCAATATCAAAATACTAAGAACCAAACCGGCAAACCGTTGCTGCCTCAATCCCAAATCATCAAAAGCCTTATAGATAATAGTCGTGGAGGACATGGCCAACATACCTCCCAAATACAGACAGTCCATGCGTTGCCACCCGAAAGACCACCCTACAAAAATCCCAACCAATATCATACAAAATATAATGGTACACGCCGCAATGACCGCCGTCCCCCCTACCTTCACCAGTTTCTTGAAACTAAATTCCAACCCTAGAGCGAACAACAAGAATATCACACCAATCTCCGACCATGTATGGATATTGGCCACATCAATGACCGACGGAGTAAGAGGAACATGGGGACTTGCCAAAAAGCCGGCTACGATATAGCCGAGAACAAGAGGTTGCTTTAACCGTTTAAAGACGAGCGTCATGACACCGGCGCAGATCAGAATCAAAGCCAAATCACTTATCAATGGAGCCAATTCAGACATAGCTAATAAATTTTTGATTGCAAAATTAAGAATTATCTATTTATCATATTCTTCATCCTATTATTAATTTTGCATTAAAAGCTGTTTTTATGAAAAGGAACTAACCGTAAATGTATATCAGCCATATAAAGAAAACGCGAATATTCAGATTTCTTGAATATCCGCGTTTTCTTTGTTATCAGCGTTCTCTTTTCCGGCTTTCGATTTATTTTCTGAACGGGGCCTTTACTACTACAGCTTTCAGCTTGCGTCCGCGCACATCAATAAATATTTCAGTACCTAATGCCGTGTAAGCGGTCTGAACATATCCC
The DNA here is from genome assembly GCA_958432865.1 of Bacteroides stercoris. GTDB lineage: Bacteria > Bacteroidota > Bacteroidia > Bacteroidales > Bacteroidaceae > Bacteroides > Bacteroides stercoris_A. The sequence continues at coordinate 13,160 of CAUAWO010000035.1, read as the reverse complement.
ATACCGATACCAATCTTACGCATTGGAGACATGGTTCCACTAGTTACTTCACCTATTTTCTCTCCATCAGCATTTACCAGTTCATAACCATGACGGGGAATACCACGGTCTACCATTTCAAAAGCAATCAGCTTGCGTTTCAATCCTTCGGCTTTCTGCTTTTCAAGTAAAGCACGTGAAGTGAAATTCTTTCCTTCAACAAACTTGGTAATCCAGCCCAATCCTGCTTCCAACGGAGAAGTGGTATCACTCAAATCATTACCATACAGGCAAAAGCCCATTTCCAAACGTAATGTATCACGAGCCCCTAGCCCGATAGGTTTAATCCCTTCAGGAGCACCTGCTTCAAAAATTGCTTTCCAGATAGCCTGACCAGCTTCGGGATAAAAATAAAGCTCGAAACCACCTGCACCGGTATAACCGGTATTCGAAATAATCACATCTTTCTGACCGGCGAACTCACCTGTGGTAAAAGCATAATAAGGAATTTCAGACAAGTTGACCGGAGTCAGTTTTTGCAAAACTTCCATAGCCTTCGGTCCCTGAATAGCAAGCTGTGCCATACGGTCGGATGCATTTTCCAATTCCGCACCCACTGTGTTATGGCTGACACACCAGTTCCAGTCTTTCTCAATATTGGCCGCATTTACCACCAACAAGTATTTTTCGGATTCATAGTGATATACCAACAGGTCATCAACAATACCTCCCTCCTCATTAGGGAAACAAGTATATTGCGCTTTACCGACGGGCAAAGTCGCCACATTGTTTGAAGTCACTTGCTGCAAAAACTCCAACGCATTAGAACCTTTTACCCAAAATTCACCCATATGGGATACATCAAAAACACCTACGGCATTACATACAGTAAGATGTTCATCAATAATTCCCGAATATTCAATAGGCATATTATAACCTGCAAATTCGTGCATTTTCGCCCCCAAGGCAATGTGTGTTTCGGTAAACGGAGTTGTTTTCATGTTATTACTCTACTATTTTAAGGTTAATAAATTACTTATCTTGCCACCAATTCAGCGATTTTCACCACCACTTTCATGGCTTTCTCAATAGACTGGATTGGCACGAACTCATATCTGCCATGAAAATTCAAGCCGCCGGCAAAAATATTGGGACAAGGCAATCCCTTGAATGAAAGTTGTGCACCATCCGTTCCACCGCGGATAGCCTTCACCTTAGGTGTCACGCCCGCCTCTTCCATAGCCTTGAAAGCGATATCAATGATATGCATCACCGGCTCAATTTTCTCACGCATATTGTAATACTGGTCTTTCAATTCCAATGTAACGGTGCCTTCTCCATATTTCTTATTGATGATTTCCGCCCACTTTTTCATATTTTCCTTGCATGCCTCAAACTTGGCACGGTCATGATCACGGATTATATAAGAGATGGTAGTCTGCTCCACTTCACCCGTCATGCCAATCAAATGATAGAATCCCTGATAACCATCAGTACATTCGGGCACTTCGTCCGTAGGCAGTAAAGACACAAACTCATTAGCCACACGCAAGGAGTTGATCATTTTATCCTTTGCATATCCCGGATGTACGTTACGTCCTTTAATAATCACTTTCGCAGAAGCGGCATTAAAGTTTTCAAACTCCAACTCCCCTACTTCACCACCATCCATCGTATATGCCCACTCGCATCCGAATCTCTCCACATCAAATTTATGTGCACCCAAGCCTATTTCTTCATCAGGATTAAATCCCACACGAATTTTTCCATGCTTGATTTCAGGATGTTCTTTCAAATATACCATAGCCGAGATGATTTCAGCAATACCCGCCTTGTCATCAGCTCCCAACAATGTTTTGCCGTTGGTTACAATAAGATCCTCCCCTTTATGATCCAACAGTTCGGGAAATTGCTTGGGAGAAAGTATAATGTTGTCTTCTTCGCATAATACAATATCCGTTCCGTCATAACCATAGACAATGCGTGGGGTGACTCCCGCACCCGTCATATCGGGACTGGTATCCATGTGTGCAATAAATCCGATGGTAGGAACCGGTTTATCCGTATTGGCCGGCCATGTGGCAAACAGATAACCATTCTCATCCAAAGAAATTTCCTGAAAGCCCAATTGTTCCAATTCAGATCTTAAATATTGTGCAAACACCATCTGCTTCGGTGTACTGGGGGTAGCCCCGCTATTCTCATCAGACTGAGTGTCGAAGCTTACATATTTTAAAAATCGTTCTATTACCGTCATTTTTCTTTTTGTTTTAATATTCATACTTGCCTGTAAAAATAGAAAAAGAGCCGTGAATTGCCAAACAAATCACGGCTCTTTTTCATTAATATTTTATTATTTTGTTATTAGAAACAACTGGAACCATCAAAACAATGGGTACATACCTTACATTTTGGTAATCCTATCGCTTCTACCAAAGTTTCCAAAGTATTGAATTTCAAGGAGCTCAGACCGAAGCGGTCGGCAATCATTTGCACCATCTTCTTATACTCCGGCGAATCTGTCGTTGCATATTTTTCCAGATTCTTATTTTCATCGCCTTCAATCTCCTTAATCATCCGGCGGGTTATCAATTCCAAATCACTTTTTGAAGAAGTGAAACCAATGAAAGGGCATCCATAAATCAATGGCGGACAAGCAATGCGCATATGAACCTCTTTGGCACCATAATCAAATAAAATTTTTACATTATCACGAAGTTGGGTTCCACGCACTATAGAATCGTCACAGAACAACACGCGCTTACCTTCCAGCATTGCACGATTAGGTATCAGCTTCATTTTTGCTACCAGTGAACGCATTTCCTGATTGGCAGGAGTAAAACTACGAGGCCAGGTGGGTGTGTACTTGGCAATAGCACGATGATAAGGAATTCCTTTGCCTTCAGCATACCCCAATGCCATACCTACTCCCGAATCAGGAATACCGCAGGCACAATCAACTTCCGAATCGTCCTTCTGCCCCATTTTATAACCACTCATAAAACGTACTTCCTCTACATTTTTCCCTTCATAGCATGAAACAGGAAATCCATAATATACCCACAAAAAAGAACAAATCTGCATTCCTTCGTTCGGCTTGCGCATTTGTTCCATTCCGTCGGCACGCAAGCGAATAATTTCGCCCGGTCCTACATATTTCTCTATTTCATAATCCAGATTCGGCAAACTGCTTGATTCACTTGTCGCAGCATACGCACCCTCTTTTTTACCTATCACAATCGGAGTACGCCCCCATTTGTCACGTGCTGCTATAATACCATCTTCCGTCAATATCAGCATGGAGCATGATCCTTTGATTTTATTAAAGACATTCTCTATACCATCTACAAAATTTTTCCCTTGCACAATAAGCAATGCGATCAGCTCCGTCTGATTCGTCTTGCCAAGACTCATTTCAGAAAAGTGCATATTAGCTGCCAGCAAGTCGCGTTCCAATTCCGTAATGTTATTGATTTTAGCTACTGTGACGATGGCGAACTTGCCCAGATGCGAGTTTATCACGATAGGCTGCGGGTCCGTATCACTGATAATGCCGATACCCGAACTACCTTTGAACTTTGGAAGTTCAGATTCAAACTTCGTGCGGAAATAAGAACTCTCCAAATTGTGGATAGAACGCATAAATCCCTCTCCTTGGGCATACGTAGCCAAACCACCTCTTTTTGTTCCTAAATGTGAATTATAGTCCGTCCCGTAAAATAAGTCGGTGACGCATTCAGCCTTTGAGACTGTTCCAAAAAAACCACCCATTCCTTTTTGCGTATTTTTCGTTTAGGGTGCAAAATTACGAAAAAAGTTTGGCTCTGAATGAATAATCATTGCTATTTTTGCATTAAAATGTAGCATTTATGAAATCACTATTACTCATCTTCTTGGGAGGAGGTACAGGAAGTGTACTTCGCTACCTGCTTACCATAAGCATTTATCGCCAGGGAACAACGAATTTTCCGTGGGGTACTTTCGCAGTCAATATTTTGGGTTGCATACTGATCGGGGTATTCTATACCCTCACCTCACGCATTCATATCAACAATGATATAAGACTGATGCTCACTATCGGACTTTGCGGTGGCTTCACTACTTTTTCCACTTTCAGCAACGAAAGTCTGCAATTACTGAAATCAGGACTCTACCCCTCTTTTTTCACCTACATCATCGGTAGTGTGGTATTGGGTATCCTCGGAGTAATGCTAGGGATATGGATGAGCGAATAAAGCAAAAAAATATCCCTCCGGCTCTATACCACATAGAACAGGAGGGATTGAAATTGCACCTCAGTTATTAAACCTTATTTTAATCTCAAGACACTTCGTCCGGCTGTAATGGCTGCACTGTTTGCAGGAGTTGACTTACGGGTACAATAATCAAATTCCGCAGTTTTCTCTCCGTTAAATGATTTCCATTTTAATTTCAGCTTCACTGTTTTTCCTTCAGTGTCAGGCAAGGAATCCAAATTAAATGCCACCAGTCCGTCGGCAGGTTCACCATATACATCACCAAAAGCATTATGACGGAATTCTACCTCATAAGGATTTTCAGCATCTTTACTCATCAACAAATTGACAAAATGAGCTTGACTGCGATTCCCCCACATGGTTCTGAAACGCAAAGTCAAATAACCGTCCTCGGCAATTGTTACCCAATCGTTAATCATATCTACAGGGTCAGTACCATATACTTCATCATTCTTATCTCCTAAATCACCGGCAATCGGTTTTGTCAAGATACTGTCTATCCAGTTGATATGTACAGCCTTGTCATACTCTCCGCTTGACTCATTCACCGGATCGAAATTTACAAGGGCCCTTACTTCCTTCTCACCATAGGGAGAATTTTTCATATTGACAGGTAACAGTGTCGTACTGTCATCCAACTGCATAAAAAATGAATTGTCGGCCACCGGTTTCACAGTAACCAGTGCATTGGGCAACGCATATCTATAATAATCATTATCATCATCATCCAAACAGGATTGAAAGATCATCACAGAAGCAAGTACCGCTACAGACGCAAGCAATTTATTAAAACCAAAAAACTTTTTCATTGTGCTTTTCTTTACTTAGTTAATTATTCTAGTTTATAAGTCCTTTCTATTGAAAGAAATGCAGGCCATACCATAATGCTGCACGAAGTTTTGTTAAGAAAACATAATCATCTGACAGTTATGTTACAAACCTTCTTCCATTTATATTTCTTATATTCACACAAGCGAGCCATAGGCGAATAAAGGGATAATTTTACCGAAATTTAGCTCATCTCAAATTACTAATCCTATGATTTTTTTATCTTAATTTTGTTACTGTTTTTTGAAAAAAGAAAAGATTTAGAATAAAGAGTTTTATGAAAGCTACTATCACAAGTCTCATTTTTTTACTATTGTCATTAACCGTCTCATCGCAGACTTATAAATACATTGGCATAGAAGAAGGACTAAGCAATCAGAAAATATACAAAATTCAGAAAGATGCTCGTGGATATATGTGGTTCCTTACTCATGTGGGGATAGACCAATATAACGGAAAAGAAATAAAACATTATAAATTAAGAGAAGGTAACAGGGAACTAGACCCGTTATTGAATATAAACTGGACTTTTTTAGATAAAACAGGTACACTACTGGTCACAGGAAAACAAGGCAGAATTTTTCGTTATGATTCAGGCCACGACCGTTTTGTACAGATATACAATATGTACAATTACTGGAATAAGGACTACCATGCTTTCGTGAGATATAGTTACATAGACCAGGAGGATAACGTATGGCTGTGCGGCAAATCGGCTATCCACCTTTTTAACATAGAATCCGGACAAAAGCAACAAATCTCTAACCGACTGGGAAATATCACCTGCATAGAACAGATAAACAGTGAACATTTCTTTATAGGTACAGACAAAAGAATCTATCTGGCAAAACTGGAAAACGGGAATTTAAAAGAGCTCTCCTGCGGCAAACTGGGAATGATGGATATGCACGTACATGAATTATATCTACACCGTACAGCCAACAAACTATTTATAGGCACTTTTGAAAAGGGAGTCTATATATATGACTTGAACAGCCAGAAAATTGTACGTCCCGAAGTAGAACTGACAGATGTGAATATTACACGGATCAGTCCTTTGAACACAAAGGAATTATTAGTAGCCACTGAAGGAGCAGGAGTACACAAGTTAAACATAGACACCTATGAAACAGATCCTTATATCATTGCAAACTATGGTAGTTACAACGAAATGGATGGAAACATTATCAATGATGTATATGTAGACAACGAGCAGCGTATCTGGCTGTCCAACTATCCTACGGGAATTACCGTCCGCAATAACCAATATACCAACTACAACTGGATAAAGCACTCTATTGGCAACCGGCAGTCACTAGTAAACAACCAAGTAAACTCCATTATAGAAGACAGTGACGGGGATCTGTGGTTTGGAACAAGCAACGGCATCAGCTTATACGATTCAAAACAAAAGCAATGGCGTTCTTTCCTAAGCTCTTTCAATCACGGACTAAAAAATCAGAACCGCATTTTTATTACTTTATGCGAAGTCTCTCCGGGTATTATATGGGCGGGAGGATATGCATCGGGCATTTTCCAGATTACCAAGAAAAACGGAAACATAGAATACCTCACCCCTGCCCAATCCTTCCATCTGAATGTACGTGCCGACAAATACATACGCGACATTAAAAAGGACAGATACGGGTGTATATGGTCCGGAGGATATTATAATCTGAAATGCTTTAATCTGAAGACACGCCAAGGACGTCTTTATCCCGGACTAGGTTCTGTTACTGCCATTGAAGAAAAGGACAGTACATCTATGTGGATAGGTACCTCCACCAATCTTTTTCTACTGGACCGGAATTCGGGCAAATACCATGAAATACCTCTGCCCGGTGGAGCAACCTACATTTATACGTTACACCAAGAAGACAATGGTTTACTCTACATTGGCACCAGTGGTTCCGGACTATTTACTTATGATCCGGTAAAAGAATCAATCAGCGCCCATTACCATACAGGAAACAGCCCGTTAGTATCAAACAGCATTTATGTTATTCTACCCACAAAAGACGGGAATATCTTGATGAGTACCGAAAATGGTATCAGTATTTTCTCGCCTACCAACCGCCAGTTCCGCAACTGGACTCGCGGACAAGGGTTGATGTCCACCTGTTTCAATGCCGGCTCCGGCGTACTACGTGCCAATGGGAACACCGTATTCGGAAGTACAGACGGTGCACTGGAATTCCCCCCAAACATAGAGATGCCCAAAACAGGAGATTCACATATGATATTCAGCGATTTCCGTATTTTCTACCAAACTGTATATCCCAATGATCCAAACTCTCCTCTGACTAAAGATATCGACCAAATAGAGAAATTGAATCTGAAATATATGCAAAATACATTTTCCATCCGAGTATCCTCTATCAATTACGATTATCCGTCGGACATACTATATACCTGGCAGTTGGAAGGATTCTACGATGGCTGGACTACTCCCAGTGACGAAGGAACTATCCGATTTACTAATGTTGCTCCCGGCACCTATACACTGCGTGTACGTTCCGTTTCCAAAGAGGATAATAAACACGTGTTGCAGGAGCGGATATTGAAAATAACTGTAGCACATCCCGTGTGGCTCAGTTTTTGGGCTATTTGTATTTATGTCCTGACTATCATTTTAGCAACATACGTCATTTTCCGCCTTCATTCCATGCGCAGAGAAAAAAAGGCCTCGGATGAAAGAACTCGGTTCTTTATCAATACAGCGCATGATATCCGTACTCCGCTGACACTGATAAAGGCACCTTTGGAAGAAATTCAACAAAAAGAAAATTTAAGTGAAGAAAGTCAGGCCAATATGCTTACAGCCATGAAGAACGTGGACACTTTGATACGCCTCACCACCAATCTGATAAACTTCAGCAAAGCCAATGTGTACTCCTCCTCCCTTCGTATATCGGAACACGAACTTAATACCTATATGGAAGGAATATACCATGCCTTTTATAGTTATGCAGAAGCCAAACAGATCAAACTCGACTACAAAAGCAACTTTGAATATCAAAATGTATGGTTCGACAAAGAAAAGATGGACTCGATCACAAAAAATCTGATTTCAAATGCCATCAAATATACTCCCGCCCACGGTGAGGTACACATTATCACCCGCCATGACAAGGACAACTGGAGTCTGGAGATTACGGACACGGGCATCGGGATTCCTGCCAAAGAACAGAAAAAGTTATTTAAGTTACACTTCAGGGGCAGCAATGCCATCAATGCAAAAATTACAGGCAGTGGAATCGGACTGATGTTAGTGTGGAAACTGGTACGTATTCATAAAGGAAAGATCAGCATAGAAAGCGTAGAGAATAAAGGCACCCGCGTAAAGGTTATCTTCCCCCAAAAACAATTCCGAAGTCAACAGGTTCCGACAGAAACGGTACAACAAGAAAACGTGGTACCAGTATCCCCTAGTGCAGTCTCTCCCCACACTTATAAAGATCAGTATCGGCAGCATGTTCAAAATGCACAGCGCATCCTGGTTGTGGAAGACCATGACGATCTACGCGAATATCTGTCTCATACTTTATCCGAAGCTTATCAAGTGGAAACATGTACCAATGGAAAAGAAGCCTTAAAAATCATCCCCGAATTTAAGCCTGATTTAGTATTATCGGACATTATGATGCCCGAAATGCGGGGGGACGAATTGTGTTCTGCTATCAAGAATAATATACTGACGTCTCATATCCCTGTAATTCTGCTAACAGCATTAAATGACGAAAAGAATATCGTTGAAGGGTTGGAAACAGGTGCGGACAAATACCTGATAAAACCTTTTAACATAGGAATACTAAAAGCATCCATAGCCAATATACTGACTAACCGTGCACTACTTCGTAGCAAATATGCAGAAATGGAACTACACAATGACAGCATTTCCATAAATTATAGCAACACATTGGATCAACAGTTCCTGGAAGCAGTAAAAGAAACAATAACTGAAAATCTAGACAATTCAGGTTTCAACGTGGAGTCACTCTGTGCTTCACAAAATATGAGCCGTTCCAGTTTCTACAATAAACTAAAAGCATTGACAGACCAAGCTCCGGCAGACTATATCCGCCTGATCCGGCTGAAACGGGCAGCGCAATTACTATCCGAAGGACAGTATAATATATCCGAAATATCAGATATGACCGGGTTTAATGATGTAAAATATTTCCGCGAGGTATTCAAAAAATACTATAAAATAAGTCCTAGCGGATATAGCAAGGGAGAAATGAAGGAAGAACCGACTAAACCATAAGATTCCTAAAGAAACTTATTTTGAACAAAATTTATCATTAACGCATTAACAGATAAAAGAGAAAATGAGTACTTTCGGGGCATTCATCCGTAGAATAAACTGACTTATGATAGGAAAAATTAAAATGATGGCAATCATCACGTTTTACGTAGCTGTATTACTTGTTATTGCAGTGTATTTGCAAGACGGAAGCGGGACATTCTCCCATTTTTTCGAAAATGCAAATCTATACATACGTAATTTGCGTAATGTACATGCTCCGGCTTTCCATCAAACTTATGACAATTATCTGCAACTTTTTCCACTCATACTTCTATTCGGACTGAAATTGGGAGGAATAAGAGGTAATTTCGGATGGAAACGGCTGTTCACTTTCATAGTCTTGTCAGTCGTACTGACGCAGCTGGTAGTAAATGGATTAAAACTCACCACAGGGGTGCTTCGCCCGGATGCCACAAATTATTTCTCTTTTCCTTCCGGACATACGGCAGCAGCGTTTATGGCAGCTACCCTATTGTATAAGGAATATGGATTCAAAGGATATTGGGTAGGATTAGTAGCATACGCAGCAGCTATAGTTACAGGGTTTACCCGCATTCTGAATAACCGTCACTGGCTGTTTGATGTCATCATTGGTGCGGCCTTGGGAATATTGCTTACTGATTTGGCTTTCCGCCTGGTACAACTCATATTCAAAGACCGGGGACTTATACAACATAAATAAATACTATAAACTTAATAACACAACAAACTTGGCACTTATGAAAAAACAAATGATCTTATTGGGAATGTTAATGGCATTTTGTATGGCAGAGGCCAAAGTAACACTGCCTGCATTATTCACAGACAATATGGTATTACAACAAAAATCGAATGTCATTTTTCATGGCCATTCATCTACAAAAAAAGAAGTGATAATAAAAACGGGATGGAATAAGCATCCCTATACGACATCACCTGACAAAGAAGGAAATTGGAAAATAGAAGTTCCTACCCCATCTGCCGGAGGTCCTTATGAAATTATCATTTCGGACGGGGAGGAGCACATACTGCAAAATATTCTGATTGGCGAAATATGGTTGTATACAGGAGAATGTGAAACAGAAACTCCCATAGATATACCCTCCCAACCTTATATCCGTCTGTTTCAGACAAAAAAAGAAATCTCTTTAGTTCCCAAGAAAGATTTGCATGCTACACAAGAAGGTTGGAAAGAATGTACCTCTGAAACCATAACCGGACTCCCTGCAATCGGATATTTTTTTGCCAGTCAGTTACAAAAAAACCTGAAAGTACCCATAGGTATAATAAGTTGTACCTGGAAAGATACTCCTGCAGAAGCATGGGCCAGTTATGATGCGTTAGAAAACCTGCCAAGTTACAACAAAGAAACTGAAATGCTTGAATCCTTGGGGTTCAATCCTGAAAAAATAGAAGCAGAATATGCCCGTCAAAGAGAAGAGTGGTATCAAGCTCTTTACGAACACGATATGGGATGGTGCGATGACCACCAAGTATGGGCGGAACCTGATTATTCGGATGAGAACTGGAAAACAATGGAACTTCCGGGATACTGGGAAGATAAGGGAATGAAAGACTTCGATGGAGTAGTGTGGTTCAGAAAAACGATAGATATTCCACGTAACTGGGCTAGAAAAAATGTCACAATAAATTTAGGGAACATTGCCGATGAAAGCATCGTATATTATAACGGGACTGAAATAGGACGAAACACGAAAGCCGATGCGTCCCGCTATTACACAATTCCCTATAAGCTGGTAAAACGCGGAAAAGCTGTACTGACCATACGTGTGACCAATTACAAAAGCAAAGGAGGAATATATGGCCGTCCAGAAGACATGAAGCTGAGTGTAAAAGGCAAAGATCCTATCTCATTGGCAGGAGAATGGAAATACCTATCCGGTCTCTCATTAAGTGGAATCCCCCCTGTACCCATTTCACCAGAAAGTAACCCTAAGTATCCCACAGGATTATTCAATGCAATGATACATCCGCTTACCTCTTTCCCTCTTCAAGGTGTTATATGGTATCAAGGAAAGAGTAATTTGGAAAGCAGCGATGAATATGCAGACTTATTCATGTCATTGATAGCCGACTGGCGCGATAAATGGCAAAAACCACAAATGCCTTTCTACTTTGTGCAACTGCCCAATCATGAGAAAAAAGAAGAAGCACAAGATGATTCAGACTGGGCGGCCATGCGTGAAGCACAAGCACAGGCTTTACACTTGAATCATACAGGCATGGTGGTAACCACCGATATTGGGAAAGAAAAAAGCAATACCTTCCAAAGTACTCTGGAAACAGGTCTTCGCCTATCACAGTTAGCTTTAAAGCAAACTTACGGAAAAAGAAAAATGCCTCAATATCCGGTTTATAAAGGCTACAGCATCGAAGGAAATACCCTTCGCATCCATTTTGAAAACTTAGGAAAAGGATTCTTGCATCCCGACCCAGTACGCGGATTTATAATCGCAGGTACAGATCGGATTTTTTATCCGGCAACAGTAACTGTAAAAAAGAAAGAAATAATTGTACAATCACCCGATGTACCTCATCCTGTAGCCGTAAGATACAATTGGGCCAACCATACTGATGGTACCTTATTCGGAGCATCAGGCCTGCCTGTAGCTCCATTCCGAACAGATAATTGGTAATTATTGCAAGCTATATGAATAGCCACTTAGATAATTCCTGTATATTTGCACTATTTTAAAATAAACAAAGAAAAACAATGGGAATGGTAATAGGTATAGACGTAGGCGGAAGCACCACCAAGATAATAGGTGTGGATAAAGAAGGCATAAAACATCCTATGATTGTAAAAGCCGAAGATCCTATCACTTCGTTATTCGGTGCTTTCGGCAAATACATATATGATAATGGAATCAGCTTAAACGACATTGATAAAGTCATGTTGACAGGAGTGGGAAGTGCTTACGTAAACCAACCCTTATATGGACTCTCTACTGATCATACGGATGAGTTTCTAGCAAACGGTCTTGGAGCCCACTATGACTCCCAATTGCAAGACCTTATTGTAGTAAGCATGGGTACCGGCACCTCTTTTGTAAAAGTGGAAGGAGGTAAAAACATATCTCACATAGGTGGTATAGGTATTGGCGGAGGAACCATTCAAGGACTATCTCGCCTGTTGTTAAAAACACAGAATATTCATCAAGTGGTAAAGATGGCAGAAAAAGGTGTAATAGAAAATATTGATCTGCAAATCAAGGATATTTGCAATACCCCTCTACCTGGACTGCCTCTGGATGCCACCGCTTCCACATTTGGCAAAGCAAGTTCAAACGCCTCTATGGAAGATGTAGCAGCGGGAATCATTCATATGGTATTACAATCAATAGGACAATCTGTCATATTAGCAGCACTGAATAGCCACATTAAAGATTTTGTCCTAATAGGTAATTTGACCAAAATGCCACAATGCAAAGAAATATTCCCAGTTATGGAAGAAATGTACCAATGCCATTTTTGGATACCTGAATATGCAGAGTATCGCACGGCATTGGGAGCAGCACTAGCTTATACACATAAATAAGAAAGAGAACTGTACTGTTCCTAACTCCTTTGTATTATTATGCTTAGCATAGCAGCAAGATTTTTCAGCTCAATGAAAAAGAAAAAGTGCATCTCCCGCTGATCTTCTAAAGTGGGAGATACAATAAATATCATAAAATTAGCCAACTAATTTATACTTAAAGTAGGGATATTCAATAAATATTCCTAAAACATGAGTACCCGGCGAGGGTTTCCGGAACCGCTTCCGCCGGAGAAAGGACATGGCGGAG
>CAUAWO010000034.1:0-25868 GCA_958432865.1 Bacteroides stercoris | reverse complement strand
GGAGACAAAGATAACAATTTATAAATTTACCCCTCAGGTTTTTACATTGACCCGACGTTTTGGGGAAAGTCGAAAAAGGTCCATTTGTCAGTGGCTCTACAATTACTATTCAGCCGATGGATGGTAATCTGCAAGTATTAGGAAGCTTGTATTCCTCTACCATTCAAGATGATTTAGGAAATTTCTCATTTGGCTCAAAGTTGTTTGAAGCTCCTTATGCGGAATTAACCGCCAATGGCTATTTCTTTAATGAAGTGGATGGAGACTTGTCATCAGGCACCCTCAACTTACGTGCCTTAGTTGACCTATCTGATGAAACAACGGTAAACGTGAATCTTCTAACGCACTTGAAGTATCAAAGAATACAGAGGCTTATTGCGAATGGAATGAAATTTGGAGAAGCCAATAAACAGGCGCAAAAAGAACTTTTCACCGCTTTTGGACTTCAAAAATATGCAGAGAAAGATGCATCCACATTTTCCATAGCAGGAGGTACAGACGAGTCAGCCGCTTTGATTGCCATTTCTTCGTTATTGCTTGTGGATAGAAGCGAAGCTGCCTTAACGGAATATTTAGCGAAGTTGTGTAGGGAGTTTGGCGAAAATGGAATATTTAGCGAAAGTACACAAAAACAAATAGACGCAGACAAAGAAACATTGGGAAATCAGCTATCCTCTGTGGAAGACAATATAATAGAGCGTTATGCGGATTTAGGATTGGAAATAACAGTAAAGAATTTAGCGTATTTCCTTGATTGGGACAATGATGGAATAGCTGGAAATGAAATATTGCAAGAAGGAGAGGAAGTAAAATTGGAAATGACAGAACTGAATGTTCCTAATGAAGGTGGAACTTATACCATCAGTATATCTTCACCAATTCCTGTTTATCTTGAACCGAAAGCAAACTCAGACAATCCCCCAATTGATGCAATATCGCCAGAAGAATTTTTTACTGAGATTTACGAGAATATATCTAATGCAGATATTTCGATGGAAAAAAGCTTGACTGATGGCAAACTGGTTATAAAATTATCACCTTTAAATTCAAAAACAGCAAAATCTACTTCCGTAACAATATACGATGTGTTGGGTAATGCCTTAGGAAGTGTAAAAATAATTCAAGAAGGGGATGGTGATATTTCGTTACCCAAATTAGGAAAAACGGGGAAACAGCTTGTTGCGTCTATGGCTATGGATATTGCACAAAGCTTCTCCGAGTTAAACCTCATAGAGCAATATTACCACTATAATAAGGAAGCAAATTTAGTTAGCCAATACATTTATCCTAGTTGTAGCTCTGTCAATAGCATTTGGAGCAATTTTTATAAAGCTAATAGAACTATTATGATGTTTAAAGAGAAGGAAGCCGAACAACTTGGAGTATATCAAGAGTACTTTAACGTATTCAGTGCTATGCAGTACTATAATATGGTAGTAATGTGGGGTGATGTTCCTTATATCAACTTTGTGCCTGATATGAACGCAGCCTTTAATATAAGCAGAACACCACAAAAAGACATATTTGCCGACCTTAAAAGCAATTTGGAAAAGGCGATAAGTTACCTTGAAGAAAAGAAGAATGAATCACTCAGTAATGATGCTAATGACTTTTTCTTCATTTCAAAAGATGTGGCTCGCATTCTTCTTGCTAATATTTATATGTATCAAGCGGAGTATGGCTTGGCGGAAAAACTTCTGTCAGATATTATTAGTACAGGCTTTTACGAGTTGGATTCTTCCAATTATAATGATAAGGAAACCATAACGGGCTTGTGGAATAATGGTAGTGGCAAAGAAACAATATTTGCAACTCGCAGTGAAAGTGGAGAACCGCGAACTCGTGGGAATATAACAATTACAACTCCTGCACTTGTCCCCATAATGACTTATACAGATGTAATCCTTTCTTACGCTGAATGCCTTTATAAGAATGGAAAAATATCAGAATCGGAGAAAGAGTTGGAGAAAGTAACTTCTAACAAGGGTATCAATGTATCTGGAAGCAGTGTGTTGGAAAAAATAAAAGATGCAAGGTCACAATTAATGCTTTATAGCAATACAAACTTTGCTTTTATGAAGAGAAATGGATTTGTTAAAGATTTTTATGGGGTTGAGGATTACAGACAGTTGCTGCCTATACCCCAAAGAGAATTGGATCTGTGCCCACAAATGACTCAAAATCCTGGGTATTGTTAAATAGTCAAACTATGTTTACCAAAATTCGGCGGTTATTGACCGCCGAATTTTGGTTGTATCTTATAAGTTGAGAAAAGCCATCATTTTTTCACGATTTCCCAATGCCCGATTGCTCTGCCACCAACCCTACATATTATACCATTTTCTTGTAGACGTTTCATGTGCTTGGCAACAGCCCTCCTGCTAATATTAAGCAGATTGGCGATACGTTCAGTAGTCACATTGTTGTCTTGATTAATAATCATGATTATCTTTTTAGAAGTGGAAGCTTCATCATTAGCCAAGCCCTTTGTGAACCCTTTGCGAACCTTGTCTTGTTCGGTATAGCCGTTGAGTTGGGCGGTGAACTCGCAAATTTTCTCAAACCCGAACCTCGTTTCTCCATGTAATCCAACTGGGTGACACATCGGCAAGCACAAGATTACGGCGGACGGAGGGCACATTGTATATGTCACGGTTCTGAATCAGTGTGCCATCGTACATACCACCAGGAGTGTTGAATACCATACGGTCATCGTAAACGTCCATGTGGATTTATGTTTTAGAGGTATGGAAGCCCGTCTCTCTGCAACAAATATTGAAAATTAATGATTTATAGAAATGATTCCCAATTTTATACTCCAAAATGTAAGATTGGGTATTTCATAGTGGTTATTTGATTTGTTTGTTCGATTTGCTTTTGGTTTTTTTTATAATTTGTATCCTTTTATTACTTTTGCCTCAAATTTATTATTTGAAAGAAGGCATTTATGAAACGCCGTTTCCTGTTGTTTAGGGGGCTGTGTAGAAGTTTGAGCGACAGGATAAGCGGAAAGTACAGACTTCTATGCCTTTTGATGTATTAATTTTATTGAATCCGGGAAGTCTATAAGAAGATTTGTGACTTATGAAAATGTTTAGAATGATTGCTGCTTCCATGCTGAGTGCAGCGTTGTGTCTGGGATTTACTGCTTGTAGTGACGATGACGAAAATGAAAATGGTGAGGGTGGCGGAAGCACTGCCACTGTGGTCAAGCCGTCGGAGGTATTCAAGGGAGGACTACCGAAGTCGGCTGCCGGGATGTCTATCACCCAAAACAAAGAAGGACTGGTGACAAGTATCATAGGTGAGGATGGGGAAAAAGCCGTCTTCGAGTATTTCTTTGCCGAAACGAAGGCAGATGCGACGAAAGACCGCGCAAAAATCACCGTGACAGATGACGAGGGCGATGTTACCGAACTGAACTTGCAGCTCAACAGCAATGGCTATGTGGAATATTGCAACTCCATAGACCACGCCGGCACTTCCGATGCCAGTGAGTTCACTTGGGAGATGAAGTACGATGCCGACGGTCATCTCATAGAAATGAGACGTTCTGAAGGTAGCGGTGAGTTGACGAAAATCACTTATAAAGATGGTGACGCTGTGAAGACTTCCACAAGCTATATGGGTGGTGGAGATATGAATGGCGACGGAGTTCTTGACGGCAATGACGAGTGGGAGGACGGTGCTATCATAGACTATACGACGGGCGAGATTGCAACTCCCATTGATAACAAGGGTTGCCTGATGATGTTCGACGAACTGCTGGATGTGGATATGGATGAGATGATATATGCCTACTACGGAGGTATGCTTGGCAAGGCTACCAAGCATCTGCCGCTTGCGATGCGTGATGCTGATGATACTTCTGTTGAATTATCGAATTATAAGTGGACACTGAATTCCGACGGTTATCCTACGCAACTGCTTATAAAAGACGAGGGGGATGAGAAGAAGTACACATTTACTTGGTGACTTATCGGAAAATGACAAATAGCGAGAAGGCTTGCATCGGTCAGGTGCAAGCCTTCTCGCTATTTGTCAATGATTAAGTTTAGCCCATTTCTCTTGTATATCTAAAATGAACTAAACCTTTGTTTTTATTGAAAGTTGTTAGCCTGTCTCCTTTGAAAGAAATCTCGTGATTTCTTTCTCATTGGGCAACAGGATTTTATACTTTTGCACAAAAATATTCGGGTCTAATCCTGTTTCATAATGTTACCATCTTACCGGTTCGTTTAATATATTTCCGTCTGTTGTATCTTCTTGTGCGAATGTTGCAGCCTTATATTGAATGCAAAGCATAATAAGGGGAATTATGCCGTTGTTCCGGACAGACCTTTTACCTTTAGGGGCTACACGTACCACACTTCCTTCCGAAACAGGGAATACTTGGCCGTCTACTTGAAATTCTCCGTTTCCACTAAGGAAGAAATAAAGTTCTTCATGCGTTTGGTGAGTATGAAGAAAGCCGGTTTCTGTTCCCGGTTGGAATAACTGGAATGAAAATTCGCTTCCTGTGGCTTGAAGTGCAGCCCCGCCAAACACTTTTCCCGGAATTTTTATTTCAGGAGCAAGTTCCAACAGGTAATCTCCTAATTCATTTAACTTGCCTAAGTTGATAGCGGTGAAGTTTGTCGCTGATGCTGTTTTTTCAATCTGTTTCATAGCTTTTAATTTTGATGTTTATACTTCTATTGATTACGTATTGCAAATTAACTAACTTTGCATTGGATAATTGCTTTCTTTTTGATACTGCAAATATATGAATCAATTATTTGCAATACAAGAAGTTACAAATATGTATCAAAGTTACCCGGAGGTTACTTATGCAGAAAAACAATAGATTGTCATGACGAAAAAAGAAGAAAAAAAATCTATCATTGAGATTTGCCCTATTCGGAATGTCGTTGCACGTTTTGGTAATAAGTGGGCACTGTTAGTTGTTTTCATTCTGAATGAGAATGGTTCAACCCGTTTCAACCAATTAGCGAGGCAAATTCCTGATATATCAACCAAAGTGTTGTCTAATACGCTACAGATATTGGAAGCTGACGGACTGGTAAAACGAACCGTTTTTCCGGAAGTTCCGATAAGAGTGGAGTATGAGTTGACAGCAACAGGCAAAAGCCTTGTCCCTATCATTATATCGTTAACTGAATGGGCGCAAAATAATATGCAATCAATAATGGAGCACAGAAAAAAGTTCGAGAGCTTGCCCTAGAATGAATATATAGAATAGCATTGTTGTTAAGAATCGGAACGGCAAAGGGTTATTTCATGGTAACACCGGCAGCTCTGTTCCGTACGGAAAGACTCTTTATAATATTCGGCTACTCTATTATCGGTATATCAATATTCTCGTTTTTCTCGTTCCAGTCATCGACGGTAAAGTCACCGGAGGATTCTTCAGAGAAAATATCACCCAGACTTAACGTTAATGTCAGTTTGGCATTGGCATCGAGCGGGCTGCTCAATGCTTGTCTGAAGCTTTTCACATTACCGTTTTTAAGAATGATTGCCAGTTGGAATTCCGGTTTTCCGGCGGACGGGAACAGCATAACGGTGCTGTTGCTCATCTGAGTACCATCGTTCGAACGAATCAGAGGGAACGCGATTGTACGTGGTGTACCTTGCGGTTTTCCCGTATAATAGTTGAGTTCGCTGTAAATGTTGGTGATGCGTACGGCCACACTGTCTATACTGGAACTTAGTACGGCATTGTCTTTGTCCTTCAGGACAACCTTTATTCCGGCTACCACTCGTTTTAAAGAGCCACTGAGGCTTTCGCTTCCGATGTTTACCGGCTGTGTGGCGTACACCAGGTCGAATACGGGATAGTAAATGGTATCGGCTGACATTCTGAACAAGCCGAGAGACTGTTTGGACATATCGGCACCTATGCTGTGAGCCGCCTCTTTTATGGCAGGGTGGGCATAAATGGGAGTCTGGTATTGGGGTGTTCCCCAATAAATCATATTGTAAGTGCCTATCGGCAGAGAAATCTCCCTATTGATGGAATTGTCATGGAAACTTCCGTCCTTTACCCGGTAATAGCCGTAGAAAGGAGACAGTTTTCCTTTTACATAATTTCCATAGTATATGGAACTGTTTGCATCGCATGGCATAATTGTAAGAATGCCGGTAAACGGGCTTTGGCGGCCGTTGGTGTTGCTGATGCTCACAGCCATTGAGGGACTGACAAGATGCTGATTATCCGTATCGTTGTTCCGGTCATCGTCCGAACAGCTTGCTATGAGAGCTGCAAGGCCCATTAACAGTATCGATTTTTTCATTATCCGTTGGGTTTTGGGTTATTTCCATAGAGAACATTCTGCAGTGGGAATGGTTCCCGGATACGGTACATTTCGGGAAAATTATTCGTCCGACGGGGGAACAGTTATCAAAGGAAAGCTGTGCGGTTAGCTTCCGTTTCAGGTTTTTCCGTATTTTTGCAACACAATAAAGAATTAACTTGTGATGAACCGTATGTTACTTGCGCTAAAGCGCCCTTTTATCTGGCTGTACCGATTCCGCCACCGCTGCGGTTACGGGGTGCACTCGCCTTTTGCCTTCAACCTGATAACGCACGTTATCTATGAAACTACTCCTTATTATAAGTATAAGGAGCTGGCTTCCGAGCAGAAGAGGCTTATGCCGCAGAAAGACCGGGCATGGGGGTACGAGTCCTTAAAGGTGAAACGGCTTCTGTTCCGGCTGGTAAATTATGCACAGCCGGCTACGATTGTGGATGCAGGCATGCAGGCTGCCTCTTCCTTATATCTGAAAGCTGCGAAGGAAGGGGCGGACTACACTGCTGCCGCCGACCTGTCCGAACTGTTTCTGGAGAGTGGCGCGTCTGTCGACTTTTTATACCTGCACGATTACCGCCGTCCGGAGTTTGTGGAAGAGGTGTTCCGTATCTGTGCCGACCGCACTGCGCAAACGTCCGTCTTTGTAATCGAAGGTATCCGTTATACTTCCCGGATGCGTGCCGTTTGGAGGCGTATCAGCCGGCACGAAAAGGCAGGCATCACTTTCGACCTTTACGATCTCGGTATTATTTTCTTTGATAAAACCAGGATAAAACAAGACTATATTGTCAACTTTTGATTACCTTTAGGCGTTTCAAAGGAAAAAAGACCATTATGAAGAAAAGCCTTGTATACACAAAGACCGGAGATAAAGGAACCACTTCCCTTGTAGGAGGCACGCGTGTTCCTAAAACCCACATCCGCCTCGAAGCCTACGGTACGGTGGACGAACTGAATTCCAATCTGGGGTTTCTGATTACTTTCCTTTCCGACAAGCCCGACAGGCAGTTCCTGCAGCAAGTCCAGGACAGATTGTTTGCAATAGGTTCTTACCTTGCTACGGATCGTGAAAAGACACGGCTGAAGGAGGCGAGTATCATCACCCCGGAACAGGTGGAGGCGATAGAGCGCGAGATAGACCGGCTGGACGACAAGCTTCCCCCTCTCTCTGCTTTTATTCTTCCGGGCGGGAGTCGCGGAGCTGCCGTTTGTCATATCTGCCGTACCGTTTGCCGCCGTACCGAACGTCGCATTCTTGCTTTGGCGGAACAGACGGACATCTCTTCCGAGCTGTTGGCCTATGTAAACCGTCTATCTGACTATTTGTTCGTTCTTTCGCGTAAAATGAACCAAGACGAGAAAAAAGAAGAAATATTTTGGAATAATAGTTGCAAGTGAAATATTTTGTTATACTTTTGCCGAAAAATAAAGAAAGGAATTACTACTCACAATTTTAATACTTAGAAACTATGTATTGGACATTGGAATTGGCATCTAAACTGGAAGATGCCCCTTGGCCGGCAACTAAGGACGAATTGATTGATTATGCCATGCGTTCGGGTGCTCCGCTTGAGGTTATTGAGAACCTGCAGGAAATGGAAGATGAAGGCGAGATTTATGAAAGTATTGAAGATATTTGGCCTGATTATCCCAGCAAAGAAGATTTCTTCTTCAACGAAGAGGAGTATTAATGCGCTTTGATTGAATTTCATCCGTCGGCTTACGGATATACAAATTATAGAAAGAGGTAGTACGAAGGCCTTTACTATGGCCGGAATACTATCTTTTTTTCTTTTTAATCCCCCATTATATTAATGATGACACAAACAGGAGAGGCACACCGCTTGCCCGTATTGAAAGAACGCCACTTGCCCGGGGAGTGCCGGCAAAGTGTAACGGAACTGCTGAAAGAGACCTATGGTTACGACGGGTTCCGCAATCTCGAGATTTACGATGATTTGTTTAAAAACAGGGATACTCTCTGTATCTCTCAGGGACAACTGGTTGAAAATGTAATCCGGGAAGCGGAAAAGGCGTACAAAGGCGGCGAACAGCCCGACAATATCCTGCTGACTGCTCCGACCGGTGCGGGAAAGTCTCTCTTGTTTCAGCTTCCCGCCATCTATCTGGGAAAAGAATATAACCTGCTGACTATCGTTGTCTCTCCTTTGAAAGCGCTGATTGTGGACCAGGTGGAAGGCTTGCAGGACGTAGGGTATGAACGTGTGGCATATGCGTCTTCCGACCTTTCGCCGGAGCAGAAGATGGAAGTGTACCGGGCGGTGCGTGAGGGGGAAATCGACTTGTTCTATCTTTCACCGGAGCTGTTGCTCTCCTACGACATCAGACATTTTATCGGCAACCGCCGCATCGGTATGGTTGTTGTCGATGAGGCGCATACGGTAACCACCTGGGGCAAAGAGTTCCGCGTGGACTATTGGTTTCTGGGGCGTTATTTGGGCGCATTGAAGCAGAACCTCGGTTATTCGTTCCCTCTGTTTGCCCTTACCGCCACTGCCGTGTGGAACCCTAAAGGCGGCAACGATATGGTATTCGATACCATCCGCTCCCTGCAAATGGAACCCTGCATACTTTATGTAGGTACGGTCAGACGCAAGAACATCGGTTTTGACATCCGCCGGCTCACATTGGAAGAGGGGGAGACTTATGACAAAGGCAAGCAACGCGTCATATCCGGGCGTGTGGAGAAGTTTCTCGACGGGCATAAGGCGCTGCTTTACTATCCTTTTGCCGGTGGCATAGATATGCGTATCAAAACCTGGGTGGCTCCTGCCGACTGGCGTCTGGTGGCCTCTTACTACGGCAAGAAAGACAAGGCGCAGAAGGCTGCCATCGTCAGGGACTTTAAAGAGGGCACGAAGCGGATGATTGTTGCTACAAAAGCTTTCGGTATGGGAGTGGACATCAGCGACATCGACCGTGTTTACCACGTGGCGCCTTCCAGCACGTTTGTCGATTACATTCAGGAAATAGGCCGTGCCGCCCGTGATGCGGATGTGCAGGGTATTGCCGCCACCGATTATCACGAACGCGACTTTTATTACATGAAGCGTCTGCACCAGACCGGCAACATCGGGCAGGACCAGTTGGAACTTATCCTGAAGAAACTCATGGAGGTATATCGGATGAAAGGGAAGAAGGAAGAGATACTTGTTTCCCTGTCCGACTTTGAGTTCGTGGTGAAGCTGCCGCGTACCAAGAATAAGCTGGAGTACGAGGCCGAGTTGGGGCAGCTTATCAAAACGGCCCTGTTGTGGCTGGAGGATGATTTGGAGCAACGCTACGGCACACGTCTGCTGGAGGTAAGTCCGCAAAATCTGTTGACGGAGGGTTACATCCAGGACAAGACGGGCGATGCCTTTGCACGCGAATTCCGGGCCTATCTTACCGGGGTGGACGGTGAAGAGGGAGTCTACCGTGCCCGTTTGGACACTCTTTGGGAAGAGCGTTTTCCGGAGTTGGGATACAGGGAGTTCAAGCAGAAACTGAACAGCGGCATGTTGTGGGAAGGTTCACGTGCTGTTTCGGTGGGCAAGCACGAGGTGTTGCTGAAAGAGGATGCAACGGTTATCCGCCAGCGCATGGACGCTTTGTTCAAGAGCCTGGTATCAATGCTGAAAACAGCTTTGCTGAAGTCGAAAGGCCGTTTCGATGAAGAGGAGTTGCGTGCAGTGTTTGCCGAGCACGGCATGGATGTGCCGTCGGCCAAACGTTTCATCGGTTCGTTGCTGGAAAGCCGCACCGAAGAGGGGCGCAGCGTAAGTTACATCAGCAGCGTCAAGAAGAAAGACTCGAACGAACTCTCGTTTACCGTCACCAAAGGTTTCGACCTGCTTCTGTCCCGTTATCAGAAGCTGTTCGCCCAGCGTATCGCAGGCAACAGGGGTGACCGCTTGCAGTTCTATTGCACTCCGTTCTCCGATTTGAATATGTTGCTCAACCTTCTTTCCATGCTCGACTGCCTGTCGTTCAGCGTAGAGGGAGGCGGTACGCCTTGCGTGCATGTACGGTTCGATAACCCGGAACTTCTGCAACAGTTGGCGGATTCCGACGAATATCATAATCTTATACTGGACACGAACGAACGTATCTTCGAGGAGCAGATTGAGCTGTTCTCCTTTTTCTTCGGTACGGATACTCTGACCGACAGCCAGCGTTGGGATTTCGTGGAAGAGTATTTCACCGGAACAACCGTGGAGGAGCTGAAGAAGAAATACGGCGGCAGCCGGCCCGTATGAGTTTGGTGCGTGTGCCGTCGCTACAGCTTCTGAAAGGCCAGCCGTTCGTCTCCATTCTGCAGGTATATGATGCCGCAATATTGGAAGCCGTGTTTTTTGAGGATGTGTTGCAGGATATGGTTGTCGCGGTGCGTGTCTGCCCGTAGGTTGGGAATCTGGCGGTAGCACCATTGCAGGCAGGCGGATGCCACCCCTTTGCTTTGCTCCGTGCTTGCCAGGCGGTGGATGACGCCGTAGGGACGCGTGTCGTCACTCCAGGCTCCTTCGTAAATTCTGGCGTAAGTAGGGTCGTTCCCTTGTATAAAGGTGAAAGTCCCTACTATGTTCCGTTCTTCATCGAGGCATACGTAGCTGTTTCCGTTCTCGATGTCCTTCTTTACAAGTTCTTCATCGGGATAGCCGCCGGTCCACTGTTTCATGTTTCCGCTTTTGCGCATAATGCGCTTTCCCTGTTCAAAAAGCTCCATAAGGATGCCGAGTTCTGCAATCTCTGTTTTCCTGATTTCTATCATACTCCGTAATAAAGAAATGTATTTTTTTGAATAATGTTTTGCAAAGGTAGTCAATCTATGCTTTCCGATGCCTATCTTGCATTTTTAATCTCCTAAAAAAGAAAACACGTTTTTTCTCGTCACTCGTCACCGGTAGCGTTCTATCCCTTTGCAGAAAGGAGATGGAGAGGGTGTTGACAACGGTGACGAGAGTGTTGACCAATTGTTTGTCGTCACTTCCGGTCATCACTTTTATCCTTCTTTTTTATTGTAACAGGCTTATACACAGAAGCAAAACCTATGTGAAGCGAAATTTGTTAACGGCGGTTAAAAGCCTCCGTTTTTCAAGGGCGGAGCGTTCCAAACTCTGCGGCTTAATGTCACTGTAGCTCATTGGTTTTGTTGTTTTACAGCATGTATAATGTAGGAAAGCCGGATGTAAAACCTCGTTTTCCAGTTGCGGGCTCTCCGGTTGCCGGTTGCGGGCCGTACGGTTTCCATATGCGGGCCGTACAGCCCGCAGTTGCAGGACGAGGAAAACGATGTGGCATAGCAGGTTTTTGCATAGGGTATTTCTCCTTTATACATAAGGGATGTCGTGGAAAAACACCGGCATACGGAATGTTCCGGGCTGGAGATTGGGACGGTCTCCCACCGGTGGCGCACCGGGACTCTTGTTTTAATTTTGAACAATTCGGAATGCCTGTTGTTTTTTTTAGGGATAATTTGCATATATTTGTCCGCGAAATTTAAACGTATTGAATTATGAAAAAGTTCTTTAGTGTTTTTATGATAGCTGTATGCTGCATGGCATTGGCTATGCCTGCCCAAGCTCAGTTAATTAAGTTTGGTGTGAAAGGCGGTGTGAACTTGTCGAAACTCAAGTTCGAAGGAATGAAAGACAACTCTACCGGATTCTTTTTCGGACCTATGGCGGAAATAACGATTCCCGTTATAGGACTGGGAGTGGACGGTGCGTTGCTGTATTCTCAGAAAGGCGATAAGATGGAAGGCCTTGATATGAAGCAATCGGGGCTGGACATACCTGTCAATCTGAAATATTCCATCGGTTTGGGCAGTATGCTGGGTATTTATGTAGCGGCCGGTCCGGACTTCTTCTTCAACTTCAAGGGTGATAAGAATTTTGAAGATGGAAGAAAGCTGGAAAGCAAGAAAGCGCAGGTGGGTATCAATGTGGGAGCCGGTGTGAAACTGGTTCGGCATTTGCAGATAGGTTTCAACTATACGATTCCTTGCGGCGACTCGTTCACCTGGAAGAGTGCCAGTGAGGCTATCGGAACAAAGAATAAGACCTGGCAGATTTCCGCTGCTTACCTGTTCTAAAGATATAACGGGATTATCTCTGTATGGCGTTGCCGATTTTGATTGGCAACGCCGTTTTTTTACGTTATCTTTGCCGTTGCAATGGAAAAGTTCGTAGATGTCATATTGCCCCTTCCCCTGCATGCCTGCTTTACATACTCGCTGCCGGAGGATATAGCGGAGAGTGTACAGATTGGCTGCCGGGTGGTTGTTCCTTTCGGACGGAAGAAATACTATACGGCTATTGTGCAGAACATACACTATTCCGCACCGGCCGGGTACGAGGTAAAGGAAGTGAGTGCCCTGCTGGATGCGCATCCCATCCTGCTGCCCGAGCAGTTCAGGTTTTGGGACTGGCTGGCGGATTATTATCTCTGTACCCGGGGCGATGTCTATAAAGCGGCGCTTCCTTCAGGACTGAAACTGGAGAGCGAGACCATCGTGGAGTATAACCCCGATTTCGAATCGGATGTGCAACTGCCCGAAAAGGAACAGAAGATATTGGACCTGCTTGCCGCGGAGCCGGAACAGTGCATTACGAAACTGGAGAAGGAGAGCGGCATCAGGAATATCCTGTCCGTAATTAAATCCTTGCTGGATAAAGAGGCGGTCTTTGTGAAAGAAGAACTGAAGCGCACCTACAAGCCCAAGACCGAGACCCGCGTACGCCTGACGGAAGCGGCAGGCAACGAACACCGTCTGCACTTCTTCTTTGACGAATTGCAGCGTCGCGCTCCCAAACAGTTGGACTTGCTGATGAAGTACATCGAACTTTCCGCCTGTTTGGGCAAAACGCCGAAAGAAGTCACCAAGAAGGAACTTTTGCAGCGGACTTCCGCTACGCCTGCCGTGTTCAACGGGTTGGTGGAACGCGGGGTCTTTGAGGTATACCAGCAGGAAATAGGCAGGCTGAACGCAGCCGCTGCCCGGACAACCCTTCCTTTAAATCCTTTGAACGGGCATCAGCAGCGGGCATACGACAGCATTGTGGAAAGTTTCCGGACAAAGAATGTCTGTTTGCTGCATGGAGTCACGTCCAGCGGAAAGACGGAGATTTACATCCATCTGATAGAAAAAGTTATCCGGCAAGGGAAGCAGGTGCTGTATCTGTTGCCGGAAATAGCGCTGACTACACAGATTACAGAAAGGCTGCAACGGGTGTTCGGTTCGCGTCTGGGCATCTATCACTCCAAGTTTCCGGATGCCGAACGGGTGGAAATCTGGCAGAAACAGCTCTCGGACAGCGGATATGACATCATTCTGGGAGTGCGTTCTTCCGTGTTCCTGCCCTTCCGCAAGCTGGGCCTGGTTATCGTGGACGAGGAGCACGAGAACACATATAAGCAACAGGATCCCGCCCCCCGCTACCATGCACGCAATGCCGCCACTGTGCTGGCTGCGCTGTATGGCGCCAAGACCCTGCTGGGAACGGCGACTCCTTCCATAGAAACCTGGCACAACGCCATGTCCGGAAAGTACGGGCTGGTGGAGCTGAAGGAGAGGTACAAGGAGATACAGTTGCCGGAGATTATTCCGGTAGACATCAAGGAGTTGCAGCGCAAGAAGCGGATGAACGGGCCCTTTTCCCCTTTGTTGCTGCAATATGTCCGCGAGGCACTGGAACGGAAAGAACAGGTCATTCTGTTTCAGAACCGCAGGGGGTTTGCCCCGATGATAGAATGCCATACGTGCGGGTGGGTTCCCAAATGTAAGAACTGCGATGTCAGCCTGACCTATCACAAAGGACTGAACCAACTGACCTGCCACTATTGCGGATATACCTATCAACTGCCCCGCATCTGTCCCGCTTGCGAAGGAACGGACTTGCGCAACCGCGGTTTCGGTACGGAAAAGATAGAGGACGACGTCAAACTCCTGTTTCCCGAAGCGACCGTTGCCCGTATGGATTTGGATACCACCCGCACACGCGCGGCCTACGAGCGTATCATCGCCGATTTTGAACAGGGAAAGACGGATATTCTTATCGGTACGCAAATGGTTTCCAAAGGGCTGGACTTCGACCACGTAAGCGTGGTAGGCATTCTGAATGCGGATACGATGCTGAACTATCCGGATTTTCGTGCCTATGAGCGTGCTTTCCAGTTGATGGCGCAGGTGGCAGGGCGTGCCGGACGGAAGAATAAAAGGGGCAGGGTAGTGCTGCAGACCAAGAGCATTGAGCATCCTATCATCCCTCAGGTAATTGCCAATGACTACGAAGGCATGGTCGACGGACAGCTTGCCGAGCGGCAGATGTTTCATTATCCCCCTTATTATCGCCTCATATATGTGTATCTGAAGAACCGCAATGAGTCCCTGCTCGATTTGATGGCGCAGACTATGGCGGGCAAGCTGCGTGCCATCTTCGGCAATCGGGTGTTAGGGCCGGATAAACCGCCGGTGGCACGTGTGCAGACGCTGTTTATCCGCAAAATTGTAGTGAAGATTGAAACCAAAGCTCCTATGGCGCGTGTCCGCGAATTGTTGTTGCAGGTACAGAAGGAGATGATAATGGAAGACCGTTTCAAGTCGCTGATTGTATATTATGATGTAGACCCGATGTAGATGGCCGTAGTGCGGGTTGCGGAATGTTTAATATGAGTTTGAGTATGAAAGAGAAGAAAAAGATATTGTTTGTTTGCCTGGGCAACATTTGCCGCTCTTCTTCGGCGGAAGGGGTGATGAGGCATTTGATAGAAGAGGCAGGGCGTGAAGATGAGTTCGTTATCGACTCGGCAGGTATTCTTTCCTATCATCAGGGAGAGCTGCCCGACAGCAGGATGCGTGCCCATGCCGCCCGTCGGGGTTACAACCTGACGCACCGTTCCCGTCCGGTACGTACGGATGATTTCTATGAGTTCGATTTGATTATCGGAATGGATGACCGTAATATTGATGATTTGAAAGAGCGTGCCCCTTCTGTGGAAGCATGCGGAAAGATACATCGCATGACGGAATACTGTACTAAGTTTGCCCATGCCGATTACGTGCCCGACCCTTATTATGGCGGAGCCGAGGGGTTTGAATACGTACTCGATATATTGGAAGACGCCTGTGCCGGGTTGCTCGGAGCGGTTGGCGAATAATCACCGCTCAATGCCTGTTGTCATGATAAAAACGCTTGTTGTCGTTGAGGCTGCACGTTGCATCCACTCCGGCCTGCTGCAACCGTTCGGCAATCTCATTCAGCTTCTTCCTTGAAACCCGGCCGATGTAGAAAAGACGGTAACGGTAGTCCTTGTCGAGCAATTCCATGACGTGGGTGAAAGTCTGCTCCCGGGCAAAATCAAAGTTGACCTTGCGCAGGTCTGTATACGGATAGCGGATTGTCCTGCCTGCACTGTGTACGGTGAGGTTCTCGTTGTCCAGCGTCAGGTAGCAGAACCGGGTCATCAGCATGCAAATGAAGAAAAGGCTCAGTCCGAAGGACAGGATGGCCGGAATGAATCCCCACCATGCATCGATGCCGACGGAATAGTAACCCAATATCAGGAACATAAGGAATAATATGAAGAACCAAAACATATACAGCGAGGGACGCCGGTAAGTTTCCTCCGGGAGGGTTTCCATGCTCCGTCCGCGCGGAACATAATTGGCAAAAGGCACTCCTTGCGACACCAGAAAGCGGACGAGTGATGAAGGATGCCTGAAGGGAGGCATGTATATTACCTTATCCTGCTTTTCCTTTAGGTGAAATACGAATATTCCGGGACCGTATTTGGCTTTTCCTGCCGGGATATCCTTATGCGCCTGTCGGGGGTAGCGTTCCATGAAACTGAAACTTTCAATCTGATGCAGTTGAATCCGTTGGCTTTGCAACAGAAATTCCGCTCTTTGCTGTTCTTTGGTACTGATTTTCATAGGTCTTGCTTTTTAAGTTCCGGGTAACTGATGCGGGTGTGGTAGATGGTTTTCAATTTTTCTTTGAAAACGGCTTTTACCGTTGCTATGTCCTTGAACGTGACGGGGCACTCCCTGAAATAACCTTCCTCCACCTGCGAATCGATAATCTTGTCTACCAGGTTGCTGATGCTCTCTTCCGTATATTCGGGCAGGCTGCGCGAGGCTGCCTCTACGGAATCCGCCATCATCAGGATGGCTTGCTCCTTGCTGAAAGGGTTGGGACCGGGATAGGTGAATGACTCGTTGTCGGGTTCCTCGCCGGGATGCTCGTTTTTCCAGGATATGTAGAAGTATTTAGTCTTTCCCCTACCGTGGTGGGTAGTAATGAAATCCTTGATGACTTTAGGCAGGTTGTTCTTCTCGGCCAGTTTCAATCCGTCCGTTACATGTCCGATGACGACTTGCGCACTCTGCTCGTAACCGAGATTCTTGTGCGGATTGACACCGCCCGACTGGTTTTCGGTAAAGAATGCCGGATTCTCCATTTTGCCGATGTCATGGTATAAAGCGCCTGTACGCACCAACTGGCTGTTTGCGCCGATGCGGTTGGCTGCTTCGGCTGCGAGGTTGGCTACCTGCATGGAATGCTGGAATGTGCCGGGTACGGTTTCCGACATGCGCCGCAGCAAACTGTTGTTGATGTTGGACAATTCCACCAAAGTAACATTTGAAGTGAAGCCGAAGGTCTTTTCCACCAGAAAAAGCAACGGATACGTGAAAAGCAGCAATACGCCGTTTATCACGAAGTAGGTGTACATACTGCCGTTCAGTTTGGAAAGGTCGTTTTCCGTTATCAGTTCAAAAGCGAAATAAACGGCTGCATAAGTCAGAATCACCAGGATAGCCGTGCGGAACAACTGCGAGCGTTGCGATAATTCTCTCAAACTGAAAATCGCAACCAAACCTGCCGTTAGTTGCAGCAGGATGAACTCGTGCGGATAGCGCAGGCAGATGGAACAAATCAGTATTGTGACGACCTGTGTGAGAAAGGCTGTCCGTGAGTCGAGAAACACGCGGATAATGACGGGCAGCATGGCATAGGGAATGATGTATACGTTGAATATATTGTTTGTTACCATAACGGCCGTTACCACACAATAGAACATGATAAGGGTGAAAAGCAGCGCGAGGTTACCTTTGCGGTTGTAATAATCTTTGCGGAAGAGGTCGAGATAAAGCATGAAGCACAATATGAAGATGCCGACGTACAGAATCTGCCCTGCCAGCATCAGTTGTTTCTGGCCGATGGACTCGCTGCGCTGGATGGACTCTTTGCGCAGGCTTTCGAGGATATTGTAGGTTTCCCGGCTCACTATCTCGCCGCGGTCGATGATTTTCTGCCCGCTCAATACGATGCCGTTTGCCCATGAATAGTTGTCGAGGATTTCTTCCTTGGCGGTCTCTGTCCGCCGGGCATCGTAGGTGAGGTTGGGAGAGAGATATTCGTTGAGGGAACACTGCCGGAGTATGTTCGGACGATAGTGTATGGTGTCGGCCGTAAGCAGGTAGGCATATGCCTGCTTTACAGAGTAGAGTTTGTCGATGCTCCGTTGGTTGGCAAGCTTGTCGTCTATCACCATAACGGCAGATGTGCTGTCTTTGTGCAGCCGGGCAAGCTCTTCAGTGGAAAGGATGCCCGCCCGGTACACCTCGGATAGTATTTTTTCGATATGGCGGATGTAATCGGAAGAGGGCAGAATGTCGCGCAGATGAGTCTGATAGTCGTTCTTCAGTTTCTTGAGCGCCTCTTTCCCGGTGCTCTTGTCCAATTGGAAATAGGGTTGGAAAGAGGCCAGGATGCTGTCTTGTTCTTTTTTTACGACTTGGTCGTCTTTGTAGATGGGGAAGTCGAAGGTTGCCATCAGTTGCCCGTACTTCCAGGGTTTGTCAATGTCAAACTGGTAATTAAACTTACCATCTCTTGGCAGGAAATAGACAATAACTCCCACCGTACCTATAAAAATAAGTGCCTTATATATCAAATCTCTGAACGAGAACTCTTTGTTTTTACCTTTGAAATAGTTCATATCGGTTGAAATTTTTGCGAAAAGTACAAAAAAAAACAATAGTATGGAAAAAAAGGTTTAATTTTGCCGTCTAATTTAGTTATAAGTAAGATAGATTATGACAGAAAGAAAAGTCAGAGTCCGTTTTGCCCCGAGTCCTACGGGGGCGTTGCACATCGGTGGTGTGCGCACTGCGTTGTATAATTATCTCTTTGCCCGTCAGCATGGAGGAGATTTGATTTTCCGCATTGAGGATACCGATTCCAACCGGTTTGTGCCGGGAGCGGAAGAATATATATTGGAGTCTTTCAAGTGGTTGGGCATTCCTTTTGACGAGGGTGTCAGCTTTGGTGGAGAACATGGTCCGTACCGTCAGTCCGAACGCCGCGACATATACAAGAAGTATGTACAGGTGTTGCTGGATGCCGGCAAGGCATATATCGCTTTCGATACTCCGCAGGAGCTGGAAGCCAAGCGTGCGGAGATTGCCAATTTCCAGTACGACGCTTCTACGCGCATGCAGATGCGCAATTCGCTGACGATGCCCAAAGAGGAAGTGGACGCGCTGATTGCCGAAGGCAGGCAGTATGTGGTCCGTTTCAAGATAGAGCCGGACGAAGATGTGCATGTGAACGACTTGATACGTGGCGAGGTCGTGATAAACTCGTCTATTCTTGACGATAAGGTGCTTTACAAATCGGCGGACGAACTGCCTACCTATCACCTGGCAAATATTGTGGATGACCATTTGATGGAAGTTTCCCACGTTATCCGCGGTGAAGAGTGGCTGCCTTCCGCTCCGTTGCATGTGCTGCTGTACCGTGCTTTCGGTTGGGAAGATACGATGCCGGCTTTCGCACACCTTCCGCTGTTGCTGAAACCCGAAGGTAACGGTAAGCTCAGCAAGCGCGACGGCGACCGTTTGGGCTTCCCGGTATTTCCGCTGGAATGGCACGACCCCAAGTCGGGCGAAGTGTCTTCGGGCTATCGCGAATCGGGCTATCTGCCGGAAGCTGTTATCAATTTCCTTGCCTTGCTGGGCTGGAACCCGGGTAACGACCAGGAACTGATGTCGATGGATGAACTTGTAAAACTGTTCAATCTGAGTCATTGCAGCAAATCGGGTGCTAAGTTCGACTATAAGAAAGGTATCTGGTTTAACCATGAATATATTCTTCAGAAATCGGACGAGGAGCTTGCGGAACTTTTCAAGCCGGTACTGAAAGAGCACGGTGTAGACCTTGGTGCATACAGCGATGCGTTCCTTACTACGGTAGTCTCCCTGGTAAAGGGCCGCGTCAACTTCGTGAAGGAACTGTGGGATCAGGCACGTTTCTTCTTTGTTGCTCCTGAGCAGTATGCCGAGAAGGATGTGAAGAAACGTTGGTCGGAAGATACTCCACGCATCATGACGGAATTGATGGAAGTGCTTCGGGGCATTGGAGATTTCTCCTCTAAACCGTCGGAAGATGTAGTTATCGGCTGGATTACGGAGAAAGGATATCACATGGGTAATGTGATGAATGCTTTCCGGCTGGCTGTGGTAGGAGAGTGTAAAGGACCGCACATGTTCGATATTACCGCATTGTTGGGCAAAGAAGAGACGCTTGCCCGCATACAGCGTGCCATCGACGTTCTGAAATAAGTTGAAGCGGAGAAAAGTATGTTTTATAATTTAGCAATAATACTCTATGATATTGCGGTGCACCTGGTGGCTCCTTTCAGCCGTAAACCGCGGAAGATGATGAAGGGGCACTGGGTCGTGTACGAACTTCTTCGGCAGCAGCTGGAGAAGGATGCGTGTTATATCTGGTTTCACGCTGCCTCTTTGGGAGAGTTTGAACAGGGACGCCCGCTGATTGAGAAGATACGTGCCAAATATCCGGATTATCGTATTTTGCTGACATTCTTTTCGCCGTCGGGCTATGAAGTGCGCAAGAACTACCGGGGGGCGGATATCGTGTGTTATCTGCCTTTCGACAAACCGCGCAATGTGAGGAAGTTTCTTGACCTGGTGAATCCCTGCATGGCGTTTTTTATCAAGTATGAGTTTTGGAAGAACTACCTGGATGAGTTGCATAAGCGCCGCATCCCCGTTTATAGCGTGTCTTCCATCTTTCGCCGTGGGCAGATTTTCTTTAAATGGTACGGCGGTACGTATAGGAACGTGCTGCGCAACTTCGACCACATCTTCGTGCAGAACGAGCGCTCTAAGCGCTATTTGGCGAAGATTGGTATCAACCGGGTGACTGTGGTGGGGGATACCCGTTTTGACCGCGTGCTTCAAATTCGGGAAGAGGCTAAAGACTTGCCTTTGGTTGAGTTGTTCAAGAACAATACGATGACTTTTGTTGCCGGAAGTTCCTGGCAGCCCGACGAGGATTTGTTTATCGAATACTTTAATCAGCATCCGGAAGTAAAGCTGATTATCGCTCCGCATGTAATCGACGAAAATCATTTGGTAGAGATAATCCGTAAGCTGAAGCGTCCGTATGTGCGTTATACCCGTGCCGACGAAAAGAATGTCCGTAAGGCGGATTGCCTGATAATAGACTGCTTCGGTCTGCTTTCCTCCATCTATCGCTATGGAGAGATTGCCTATATTGGCGGCGGGTTCGGAGTGGGTATCCATAATACGTTGGAAGCTGCCG
This sequence comes from Bacteroides stercoris, assembly GCA_958432865.1. Taxonomy (GTDB): domain Bacteria; phylum Bacteroidota; class Bacteroidia; order Bacteroidales; family Bacteroidaceae; genus Bacteroides; species Bacteroides stercoris_A. The sequence continues at coordinate 4,921 of CAUAWO010000034.1, read as the reverse complement.
TATATGGCATTCCGGTAATCTTTGGGCCGAAGTACCAGAAATTCCAGGAAGCCGTTCAGCTCCTGGAGGCAAAAGGCGGGTTCTCTGTCAAGAGTTATGAAGAACTGAAAGCGTTGCTCGACCGTATGCTGGAAGATGAAAGCTTCTTGCGCGAGACCGGTACGAATGCGGGGACTTATGTAACCGGTAATGCCGGGGCAACGGACAAAGTTTTGGGTATGATTAACTTTTAGACTGTTGAAGAGGTTGCCAAAGACCTCTTTCCATAAAAAATATGAGGGGTTGTCAAAACTAAAACGAGACTCTGAAAAGTTACAGACTGTAATTATAACCTCTAAAAGGGTCGTATCAAACTCCGTTTTGAGAGTAATGATACGACCCTTTTCTTTAGTCTTTTAGGATGTTCTAATTTCAAGTTAAAAGTTTGTCTTCTCAAAGAATGAGTTGTGACGCCTTCATTTTTCCTATATGTAGGCAGTCTCCTTTTTAGAGGCAGCCGATACCTTTACTCCTTGTACCAGCTTGAGTACATCAGGTAGTTGTGTGCAATCTTCTGGTTTAGTTCTTTTGCCTGTTCGGGGTCTACCTTTTTAATGAATTTGGCAGGTACGCCACCCCAGATGCTTCCCGGTTCTATTACGGTGTTGCTAAGTACCAATGAGCCGGCGGCTACAATGGCGCCTTCGCCTACTACGGCATGGTCCAGAATGGTAGACCCCATGCCTATAAGTGCATAATCCCTGATTGCAGCTCCGTGGATGGTTACATTGTGGCCTACGGATACATGGTCGCCTATTTCAATGGTAGATTTCTCGTATAAGGTGTGCAGTACGCTTCCGTCTTGGATGTTTACACCGTTTCCGATGCGGATGGAGTTGACATCTCCGCGCAACACGGTACTGAACCAGATGCTGCAATCCCGTCCCATTTTTACATCTCCGATGATAGTAGCGTTATCTGCTAAAAAACAATTCTCTCCGATTTCCGGAGTGAAACCTCTTACTGATTTTATTAGTGCCATTTTTTTTTCTGTTGGTTATCGGTTAATAATTAATGGTTTACATGCTTCTTTCAGCCACTCTTTTTCATCATTGTCTAAGTCAGGAGATAGCTTTTCGTATACAACTCGATGGTATTCGTTCAGCCATTCGATTTCTTCGGCAGTCAGCAATTCCTTGATGATTCCTTTCCGGCAGATAGGACAGAGCGTGATGGTCTCGAACTTCAGATAATTGCCGAACATACCTTCGCCGGCAGGAACTGTCAGTAACAGGTTTTCGGTGCGGATGCCGTGGCTTCCGGCCTTGTATACGCCTGGTTCGTTGGAAGTGACCATACCCGGTTGCAAGGGAATGGGATTCTCGTTCATTCGGATGCTCTGCGGTCCTTCGTGTACATTGAGGAAATGTCCCACTCCGTGGCCGGTTCCATGCAGATAATTCATGTGCTGCTTCCATATCGGGAGGCGTGCCAATACGTCCAGTTGCGCTCCGCGGGTGCCTTCAGGAAATACCGCCGTTGCCAGTGCGATATGGCCTTTCAATATTAAGGTGTAATCGGTTTTCTCTTCCTCCGTCAAGTTGCCAAGTGCGATGGTACGGGTTATATCTGTCGTTCCGTCCAGATATTGGGCTCCGGAGTCCAGTAAAAGAAAGCCTTCCGCTTTCAGTGTTACATCCGTTTCGGGAGTCGCTTCATAGTGAACTATGGCTCCATGTTCTTTATAGCCGGCAATCGTATCAAAGCTTTCGCCCATGTAAAGTGGTTGTGCAGCCCGAAAAGCATGTAGCTTTTTATCTATACTGATTTCTGTTTCCCGGCCTGTAGGGACGGCATCTTCCAGCCACTTCAGAAATTTAACCAATGCCACGCCGTCTCTTTGCATAGCCGTATGGATGCCGGCTATCTCCTGTTTGTTGCGGATGGCTTTCAGTAGAGTTACGGGGGATGTGCCGTCGATTATCCGGCATTGCGGATTGATTGCCGAGTAGATGGCGTAATTTGTTTTGGCGGAATCTGCCAGTATGCTTCTTGCAGGGAAGTGGTTAAGGTAATCTCCTATTTCTTCATATGTATGTACGGAGATGCCATTAACGTTAAAATAGGAAGTTAGCTCTGCTGTGACTTTTTGCGGTTGGATGAAATAATGCACTGCGTTTTTCTCTATCAGCAGGTAGCTGACAACAACCGGGTTGCAGTGTACGTCATTCCCTCGAATGTTGAGCAGCCAGGCTATTTCATCCAGTGCCGACAGTAGCAAAGACTCAGCACCGTTTGCGTCCATCTCTTTTCGGACGGCTGCAAGTTTCTCTGTAAAGCTCCTGCCGGCATATTGTGTGTCGTGAATAAACGCGGGAGACAATGGCATTGCCGGGCGGTCTTTCCATAACAGTTGCAGGGGGTCGGCAACGCTTTTTACATGAATACCACTCTTTCTCAATGCTTCTTGCAGATGCTCCACTTCTTTGGCTGAGAACATTTTTCCGTCTATTCCTACGGTGTCTCCCTCTTGCAGGCGTGAGTTCAAGAATGCCGGAATACTTGGCGTTTCAGGCAACATCTCTTTGTATAATGTGATTTCTGTTCCTTCTATCTGCCGGGCGGCTTGCAGGAAATAACGGGAGTCGGTCCATAAACCGGCCTCTTCTGCTGTTATAACTACCGTGCCGGCTGAACCTGTAAATCCGGAAATCCATTCCCGCGACTGCCAGTGGGGAGCTACGTACTCGCTGAGGTGAGGGTCTGTGCTTGGAATGATGAATGCCTGTATGTTTTCTTGGGCAATGTGTGTCCGCAAGGCGGCAATACGTTCATTAATTGTTAAATTCATACTGTATAAGGTGTTGATAAGCGTTTTCAAAGATACTCACTTTACTTGTATTACATGGAGTAAATTCTGTTATTTTATCTATTGTTGCTTCTGTAAGTGAAATCTTATCTGCGGACAGTTTTGATAACTGTCAGTAAGAAAGGCAGGTATTTTATGTTAGGATTGTCGATTTTTTTGTCGAAAGTTTTGTGAATAAAGAAAGTATGTGTAATTTTGCCGCTCAATTTAATCGTGAGATTTTATAAACCATTTAAATTTTAAAAACAAAAAAATGATTGTAGTACCTGTAAAAGAAGGCGAAAACATTGAAAAAGCGCTGAAGAAATTTAAAAGAAAATTTGAAAAGACTGGTATCGTTAAAGAGTTGAGAAGCAGACAACAGTTTGATAAACCGTCTGTGACTAAAAGACTTAAGAAAGAGCGTGCAGTTTACGTTCAGCAACTTCAACAAGTAGAAGATTAATAATTCGTAATTTCCTTTGAATTATTGAATTCTTTTTCATACATTCGTTGCATGATTTAGATGTAACGATATGCTGTTGACAGATTCTTTTCTCGACTATCTTCTGTATGAACGGAATTATTCTGAAGGTACTGTAAGGTATTACCGGACGGATATTCTTGAGTTGCAGAAGTTTGGTGAGAAGCTGTTGGGAGATTTGGCCCCGTCGGATGTAGGTGCGGATCTTGTTCGTGAATGGATTGTTTCCCTGATGGATAAAGGTTATGCGCCTAATACGGTGAATCGAAAGTTGAGTTCTGTCCGGACATATTACAAGTATCTTTTAAAGAAAGGATTGGTGGCGGCAGATCCGTTACGGAGAGTAACAGGGCCGAAAAAAAAGAAACCGCTTCCTGTCTTTCTGAGAGAAGGTGAAGTGGATAGGTTGTTGGATGATGTCGACTTTGGAGAAAGGTTTGAAGGGTATCGCGACCGTTTGATTATCGAAATGTTTTATACGACAGGTATGAGGCTTTCGGAATTGATAGGGTTGGATGATAAAGATGTTGATTTTTCTGCTTCTCTTATCAAAGTGACCGGAAAACGGAATAAGCAACGTCTGATACCTTTTGATAAGGAACTGGGGCGTTCCATGCAGGAGTATGTCAATGTGCGGAATCAAGCATTGCCGGTTCGTTCGGATGCTTTTTTTGTCCGAAAGAATGGAGAAAGGCTTGGCCGCGGTATCGTAGCATATATTGTGAGACGAAACCTGTCAAAGGTAGTAACTGTAAAAAAAAGAAGTCCGCATGTGCTGAGGCATACCTTTGCAACGGCTATGCTGAACAATGGTGCTGATTTGAGCTCGATAAAAGAGCTGTTAGGGCATGAAAGTTTGGCGACTACGGAAGTTTATACGCATACTACTTTTGAAGAGCTTAAAAAAGTGTATAATCAGGCTCATCCTCGAGCCTAAAAAAAGGAGGTAAGTATGATAGTTAGAATTCAATCGATTCACTTTGATGCGTCAGAGCAGTTGCAGGCTTTTATTCAGAAGAAAGCTGCTAAATTGGAGAAATTTTACGATGATATAGAGAAAGTAGAGGTGTCATTAAAGGTAGTTAAACCGGAAACAGCCGAAAATAAAGAAGCCGGGGTGAAAGTATTGGTGCCCAACGGTGAGCTTTATGCGAATAAGGTTTGTGATACGTTTGAAGAAGCAGTGGATCTTTGTCTGGAAGCTTTGGAAAAACAGCTGGTTAAATACAAGGAAAAACAACGAAGTAAATAAAAATCCGCTTAAAATTTTGCGGGTAAAAAATAAATGTCTAAATTTGCAGCCGTTTCGCTCGCGGTAGAACGTTGCGGTTGCATTTTTAAAAAGATTGCCTCTTTAGCTCAGTTGGCCAGAGCACGTGATTTGTAATCTCGGGGTCGTTGGTTCGAATCCGACAAGAGGCTCAAGAAGAAAGATCTTAATCTGATTCTAAAAAAGTTGGGCAAATACCAGAGTGGCCAAATGGGGCAGACTGTAAATCTGCTGGCTTACGCCTTCGGTGGTTCGAATCCATCTTTGCCCACAACTCCGGTTTTCTTGCTGTTATAGCTCAGCGGTAGAGCACTTCCTTGGTAAGGAAGAGGTCCCGGGT
>CAUAWO010000033.1:0-30094 GCA_958432865.1 Bacteroides stercoris | reverse complement strand
GCCTCATAATCCTTATCACCCAAAGAAGTATTAGTCACTGTCCTATACTCCAGTACGTAATCGGAAGGAGTATTCTGATAGTTATAGGTCACTCCTACCGAAGAACCTTTCCCCCATGAAGGCAGCATCTTCGCGATGATGGAAGGAACATACTTCTCAGCCGATGCAAACTCGTTCAGAGCCTTATCCGTCTTGACGGCATTCGCCAAGGCTTTTTCAGCATCCGAAGTGGCAGCCTTCGCCGCTGCAGAGCTGATCGTTTCGTAATCGGCATCAGTCAGTACATATTCCGCCATCGTCTGGGTGTTCGTTGTACCTTCCGCATCGATTTCATTATAAATATCGTCCATGGGATCACATGCCGCAGCAAAGAATCCCAACAAAGACCATGCAATTAAATTATATTTTAACTTCATATTTATTGACTATTTTAGAGATTAAAAGATTACTTTAAAACCGGCAGACCATGTAGTACCGAAGCCATAATATACCAATGCAGTTTTCCAGTCATGGTTCGTACCGTCCTTAGCATCGGCTATATATTCCGTATTAGTCAAATTATATACATTACTGTATACGATGGCACGGATATCTTTGGTAATATTGAAACGATAGTTCATGCCCAAATCAATCGTACCATAATCTGGCAACTTCCAGGAGTCAATACCGGCATCCGCTTCATTCACCCGGTTCTGAGGATCGAAGTCTGCATAGTTCTTGCCGAAGAAGTTGTAGTCGGCCGAGATTTTAAATCCTTTGAACGGTTCCCAAGAAGCGCTCAATGCGGAAGTGAGCTGTGCGGAGTTACCCACATGGACATCTTTCAGATAAGCGTCGTATGTTCCGATAGGATTATTCGCTTCATCATACATAGTGAAGTGAATATCATCTTTCCATTTCCAATCGCCTAAAGAGAACATACCTTTCAATTCAAAGGACTTGACAGGACGGTAAGTCGCTTCCAGCTCCACACCCATGTGAACAGCGTCCAAGCCTGTAAGGTTGGCATATTCCTGACCGATCTTACGGCGCAAGGACTTATCCATCCATTGAGTGTAATAACCATTCAATGCAATATTGACCTGTTCCGTGCTAAATCCATAACCCAATTCAAACGTAGTAATTTTTTCGTAGGGTACATCCTTTTCGGGAGCTGCCGTATTGCTTGCAAAGACAGAGTTGAAGAAAGGCGCGCGGGTAAAATATCCTGCATTGACAAATACATTGTGGTTGTCATTGAACTTATAGTTAAAACCACCCTTCACGCTCCAAGGCAGGAAATTCTGAAGGCTGGACACTCTGTCCAGTTTATCCGCACCCGTGGCAGAGTATCTTGAATCCGTACCACCACGGTCATCATATCTATAAGCCTCTTCAGTCAATGATGCCGACAGGAATCCCGACCATTTGTCGGTATTATATTCAGCCTGTGCAAAAACACCACCCCAGAATATCTCTCCAATGCTATAGTAATTGAACTTGTCACCCACTTTCAGCAACTGGTTCTTGGTTTGGAATGCCAGCGGCGAGGTCTGCAGATAGAACTCACCACCCAGCAAATCATCAATTTCCTCTGTATGATACCCTTTATAGTAACGTAAGTCAACACCTCCCGTAAGAGTCAGGTTCTCAGTCAGATGATTCTTATAGGAACTCAGCATGCCATACCAGTCATGGTCATTGACAGCATTGGTAAAAATCACCTGCGACCCGTTTTGAGAAGCCGCATTGGCAGCCATAGCACGTTCGTAGTCGAACAAACCGTCCGGAGTCATCATGGCACCATCCTTGGGACGGCCGGTATTGTTATCAATAGTCAGCCAATTACTCATCGCGCCACGTGCACGGCGTCCGCCGCCTGTAGCCATTGAGCCGTATAGAGAAGTGGTCAGTGTCGATTTATCGTCGATAGTCCAGTAATGATTCAAAGAAACCTGAGGCTTATGATAATAATTATAGCCATAACCGCTACCTACCGCTTCACCGTTGATATAACCATATCCGTTATTGAAACGTCCGCCATCGGGACTATTCTTGTAATCCTCGATATAGTGCATGGTCGAGCGCTGGTTGTGCCACTGAGGAGCTCCAAAAGCTGTCAATGACAATTTATGATGATCGTTGATTACCTTCGAGATATTTCCAAAGTAAGTCCATCCTTCATAATTGGTACCTTTCACGTAACCATCTCCCGTATTCAGCGCCCCCATGAATGTAATAGCCCATCCGTTGTCCATCAGTCCGGTAGAGAAAGAAACCGAATACTTGCGGAAACCATCGTTACCAATACCGAAATAAGCTGATCCACCTTTTTGGGCTTCGGTACTTTTAGTAACCATATTCATGGTTCCTCCCACAGAAGAAATACCTAATGCTGACGCACCCAAACCACGCTGTACCTGAATAAACTGGCTCACATCAGACAAACCGGACCAGTTAGACCAATAAACCTTACCGTTTTCCATGCCGTTGATGGGCACACCATTGATCAGCACGCCTAGGTTGGACGAATCAAAACCACGCATATTGATACGGGAATCACCATAGCCACCACTTTCACGGGTTACATACACCGAAGGAACTGATTTCAGCAATTCGGGGAATTCCAAATTACCTATTTTCTCCTCTATCTTGGCCAGTTTCACGTTAGAAATAGGAATAGGAGTCTGACGGTCGCTCTTTATAATAGAGGCAATAACACTGACCTCACCCAAACCAATAGCATCTGGAGACATCTTGACCTCACCCAAGTCTATCGTATTGCTTCCTTTTACTTGATGCGTAATTTCGTTGTATCCCAAGTACTTGAATACAAGAGTAGCCTTAGAAGAGGTAAGTTTCAACACAAAGTTACCGTCAATATCCGTTACAGTACCCAGTGTCGTACCGCTAACCGATACAGTGGCCCCAATCAATGGCTCATTGTTCTCGGCATCTACTACTTTACCTTTTACTGTTCCTTGCGCAACAGCCGTAGCAGTGAAACAGATTGTCAGAACTGCCAACAGGAGGAAATGCTTTAGATGATTTCTCATAATTTTGTCTTTGATTTAAATTAATTAGTTAGTATTTCATTCCCAATAGGAAAGACAAAGATAAAAATTTAATTCATATAAATTGAATTTATATTAGATTATTTAAACGAAAAGGATACTTTTTAGGCGAAATATGACAATTATGTTAAGAAAAGAACAAAAAGCCGCCTCAAAAGAGGGGAAAACTGTCCGGAAATTCCAGAGCAACTGCCACATATTACTGTAGAAAGAAGGGCAAATGGAAACCGCCGGAACTATTTTCAGCATACCTTATTCCCAAAGCCGTATCCACTGATCCGGACAAATCCGGCCCGTCCCTACGACAAAACGACAGGTCATTTTCATTCAGACTCTCTCACTTTCAAAATGACAGAGCAAAAAGAAAACGAAAGAATGTGCATACAAAAAGAGGCGCACCTTCATGGGTACGCCTCTCTATCCTGTTCCTGTATTGTCTGATACAGGCTATTTCATTTAGTTAAAGATATAACGGACACTGAACTGTATGGAATACGTAGAATTGAAACTGTTCAGATTGGAATACGTATCAGTCAGTTTCTTTCCTCCGTTCTTCTGGAACTGGTAAGCGCCGCCCTTATAGCTCAACAAGGAAGTATTGTTCACCGTCTTATAAATTCCCCAGTCGCTATTCAGCAAGTTCAGGAAGTTCTTGATATCCACTCCGAACTGCAAGGTATTGCGCTTGCCCCCTACATTGAGGAAGAAATCCTGATTGAACTTCAAATCCAGCTGATGATGCCAGGGCATGATGGCTCCTCCGCGTTCGGCATACTTGCCTTTACGGCCTTTCAGATAACTGTCCTCATTAATGTAAGCCCAGAAATCATCGCGCTGCTCCTTGGCGGAATAAGTCACCTCACCCGTCTTGCTGTCAGTATAATCGGCAAAGTTCCACTTATCCAGCGCCTCACGGGATGCCGGAATGTACAGCAAGTTGTTTGAGCCGTAATCGCCTACAATATTTCCGGTGAATGTATAGGAATAACGGGCGGCGGAATATCCTCCGGCATAGCCCATGTTCATACCCTCATAAATCAAAGACAAGGAGGAAGCGAAATTCTTGGCGTATTTAATACGGTAAGCAGCGGAAGCCAGCACACGGTTGGGCGATACATACGTACCATAGCCGGTCTCCGTGTCATTATTTCCGTTGACAGAGTAACGGTTGTTGTAATAAGCCGAGTTCACCTGGTCGCCGATGCCGTCGCCATACGACTTGGCATAAGAACGGGTGTAGGAAGCGGAAAGATGCAGGCCGAAATCAAATGTCTTGGCCAGTGAGGCGGTGAGTGAGTAATAATAAGCGCTGTTTCCCGCATTGGTGATATAATAAGCATCCGTCTTGTTCGCATTGGAGTACTCAAACATTCTGCGGACATCACCCGGAGCTATCTCCTGCTCTCCTTTAAACTTACGTCCCAAATTAGTCACTGTAGCCGGATTGAACTCTTTGCTGAAAATACCTTCCAACGTAAAGTCAATGTCTCCGGGAAGTTTTGCATCAAAAGCCAATGATGACTTCCAGGTGGCATTCATCTTCAAGTCGCGGTCAATGATGGTGGCTCCGGAAGGTGCGGCAGGATCGGTAGCCGCCGGAAGGTTCAAGTTAGGATCTTTCAACATATCAGCCACGCTGGTGTGGAAACTCGGTTGTCCGTACTTAGCGTCCTTCTGCTCGTTATAATAATAGGTGCTTTGTCCGCAATTGGCATTACCTACTGCCGAAACCAGCCATACGAACGGCAGACGGCCGATGAAGTAACCGCTACCGCCGCGCAATACATACTTACGCTCGCCTGTAAGGTCCCAGTTGAAGCCGATACGGGGGGAGGCGGTCAGCTGGTAGGATGAAGGCAACTGGTCTGTGGCGTAATGATATCCGTCAAAGTCAATCTGTGCGAAATTCTTGTTATAGTTGTTCTTCAGCTCCGGATAAATGGGCAGTTCGAAACGCACCCCGGCAGTCAGTCTGAAGTTGTCTGTGATATTCATCTGGTCCTGCAGATAGAAAGAAAGCTGCTGGTACTTCATGTTCGCCAGGAACTGGGAACCGTCCCCGGTGTTGGAATAAGTGACACCGAAAGCAGCCGGAGCTCTGTTGTTCACAAAATCATCCCAAGAGGAATAGACATAATAACCGCTACCCGCCTGCATGAATCCGTTCACTGCCTTATTGGACTCAAACTGGATACCGCCCATAAAGTTATGGATACCGCTGGAGAAATTGAATTCATCGGTAATGACAAAGGTCTTCACCTGGCGCAAGTTCCCTTCTGTAAAGGGGTCCGGGCCGAATGAGGCATACAGGGAGCCTTGGTCAAGAATATCCACCGTAGGGAATGTTCCACCTTCGTAAGTACGAGGTTCGTTCTGATAAGAATAAGTAAAACGCAAGGCGTTATTGATTGCGCCCCACTTTGAATTCCATTCGGAAGCTATGGAAGTGAAGTTCTGCTCTTGCATGTAGCGTGAGCTTTCAAAATACATACCGGCATTCGCTGTACGTCCCGAACTGCTCTTGCCCGCACTGCCGTCTACTCCGCCCGGATAAATGATTGAATCCTTAAACGGAGTGGTGGAAGAGGAAGGGTTGGAGGAATACTTGGAATGGGTATGGGTGAAACGGAAATTAATCTTGTTGTTGTTGTTGATGTTCCAGTCCAGACGCCCCATGATCTTATAAGAAGGAGTTTCCAAAGAGTATCCTTGATAACGTCCCGGATTATAGTTGTATTTTTCCGACAGGTATTGGCTGATGTTGTTCATCCCCACAAAGGTACGGCCGCCTACCGTTGTGGTGTTCTCGAACGGACGGTGCACGATGCCGTTGGTGCTCCATTCGTCATTGGCGCCGCTACGCGCTATGCCCGACGGACCTGCCTGCACATTATCCTGATATTCGCCGTTCACGAAGAAGAATAACTTGTTTTTAATGATCGCACCTCCCAAAGAAGCTCCGTAGGTGGTACTGTGGTCACGGTTGCGGGTCAGCTCATAGTCCTCTACCTTATTACCGGTAAGGTGGGTATTGGAAGTATACATATAGGCTGTACCTTTGAACTCATTCGTACCACTCTTTGTCACGGCGTTGATGGCACCTCCTGTAAACCCGCTCTGACGGACATCAAAGGGAGTGGTGGAAACGGAAATCTGTTCCAACGCATCCAAAGAGATAGGCGAACCGCCTGCCGGCAAGTTCGAGCCGATACCGAAGGCATTATTGAAAGCGGCTCCGTCCACAGTGACATAAGACTGGCGGTAGTTACCTCCACCCACTGAGAAACCGCTACCGATATTGGCTCCCTGAGGGGTCAGGCGCATGATATCGTTCATGCTGCGGCTCACCGTAGGCACTTCCGACATTCTGGCCGCATCGACATTGGTCACCGCTCCGGCGCGGTCAGACTTCATATTGCTGCTCTTGGAAGCGGTTATCACTACTTCATCCAGCAGTTCGGTAGACTCCTTCAAGTTCGCATCCAATACGTAATTCTCTCCCAACTGGAGATTGATGCTCTTGTAAACCACTGATTGATAACCTACATAAGAAACTTCTACTTTGTAAGGACCGCCGGCACGCATGCCCTGGATGGAATAACGGCCGTCCACATTGGTAATGGCCCCATAATGGGTGCCGGACGGCTCATGAATAGCCTGAATCGTCGCGCCGATAATGGCTTCATTGCTTTGATCGACCACCTTTCCACTCATTGACGAGGTAGTGACCTGAGCGTTAACAGTAGCAGCGATTACCAACATAACCACCGCAAAAAAAGATCGCATTCTTTTTACCATAAACTTTTTATTAATTAATATTATAATTAATGTCTTAAAAGACGTTGCAAAGATAGCTAATAGAAACGATATACAAACTACAAATCGGTTACAATTTACAGTGGCAGGTCTATAGAAAGAGAATTTATAGTTTTATGGTGAACCACATTCATCCTGCCGGATGACCCCGGGACACGGGCCGACGGGAATTCCATGCGGTGCGCGCATAATAAGATAGGTGTATAATAAAAAGGCTCTTAACCTCAAAAACGTCTTTATACTGAGGAAGTTGCCATACATTTCTGACGAACCGTTGTGTGTATATGCAAACTTACCCAAGAATACGTTACTGTTCGTACACTTGGGTAAGATTTTATAGACAGGGCGTCATCAGTCTTCCATCAGCTTGCGGTAGCGCACCCGTTTCGGCTCCTCATTACCCAAACGCTTCATCTTGTTCTCTTCGTATTCCGAATAGGATCCTTCAAAGAAAAAGACCTCACTGTTTCCTTCGAAAGCCAGGATATGGGTACAGATACGGTCCAAGAACCAACGGTCGTGGCTGATCACCACCGCACAGCCCGCAAAATCGTCCAGACCTTCTTCCAACGCGCGCAGCGTGTTCACGTCAATATCATTGGTAGGCTCGTCCAGCAGCAGCACGTTGCCTTCTTCCTTCAGTGCCATAGCCAGATGCAGGCGGTTGCGCTCACCACCCGAAAGCATTCCACAAAGTTTCTCCTGATCGGCTCCCGAAAAATTGAAACGGCTGAGGTAGGCACGCGCGTTGATATCCCTGTTTCCCAGACGGATCAGTTCGTTTCCACCGCTGATCACCTGATAAACGGACTTGGCAGGGTCGATATCTTTATGTTGCTGGTCCACGTATGCCAGTTTCACGGTCTCCCCTACCTCGAAAGTACCTTTGTCTACGGTTTCCAGTCCCATAATCAAGCGGAACAAGGTAGTCTTGCCGGCACCGTTAGGACCGATTACACCGACAATGCCGTTAGGGGGCAGCATGAAATTCAGGTTATCGAACAACAGCTTGTCACCATAAGCTTTCGCCACTCCTTTGGCCTCAATCACCTTGTTTCCCAAACGGGGACCGTTCGGGATGAAGATTTCCAGTTTCTCTTCCTTTTCTTTCACATCCTCATTCAACAATTTGTCGTAAGAGTTCAGACGGGCCTTTCCTTTTGCCTGACGGGCTTTGGGAGCCATGCGCACCCAATCCAACTCGCGTTCCAAGGTCTTGCGGCGTTTGCTTGCCACCTTCTCTTCCATCTCCATGCGTTTGGTCTTCTGTTCCAGCCAGCTGGAGTAATTTCCTTTCCAGGGAATTCCTTCGCCACGGTCCAGTTCCAGAATCCATCCGGCTACATGGTCCAGGAAGTAACGGTCGTGGGTTACGGCAATCACCGTACCTTCATATTGCTGCAAATGCTGTTCCAGCCAGTCGATACTTTCCGCATCCAAATGGTTGGTAGGCTCGTCCAGTAACAGAATATCCGGCTTCTGCAACAGCAGACGGCACAATGCCACACGGCGACGCTCGCCTCCCGAGAGGTTCTTCACCGGCTGGTCTTCGGGCGGACAGCGCAACGCATCCATGGCGCGTTCCAGCTTGCTGTCCAGATTCCATGCGTCCGTAGCGTCAATGATGTCCTGCAACTCTGCCTGACGGGCAAAGAGCGCATCCATCTTTTCAGAATCCTCATAGTATTCGGGAAGCCCGAACTTATTGTTTATTTCTTCGTATTCCGCCAGTGTGTCCACGATGCTCTGCACTCCTTCCATCACCACCTCTTTCACTGTCTTTTCATCATCCAGATGCGGTTCCTGTGCCAGATAGCCTACAGAGTAGCCCGGCGAGAACACCACTTCTCCCTGATAACTTTTCTCCAGTCCGGCAATGATTTTCATCAGTGTTGATTTACCCGAACCGTTCAGACCGATGATACCGATCTTAGCACCGTAAAAAAAGGATAGGTAGATGTCCTTCAATACCTGTTTGTTCGCCTGGAAGGCTTTGCTTACGCCCACCATCGAAAAGATAATCTTTTTGTCGTCTGCCATATTCTTTATATTATTAATTTATGTAAGTTGCCATATTTCACTGTTTTTCCTCCATCTTTCTGTAATACCACGGATGTGTGAAGAACTCATACATCAGCAGCAGAACGACACAGATACCGATACATATCCAATAAATGGTATCGGGATGACCCTCAGTCCACATATTCTCAAACAGGAAACCAATCAGTACTCCTGCCTCCCACATCAGCTGATAGGTATTGTTTCCCGTTCCCCGCTCGCAATGCCTCGGCAGGCTGATCATTTTTATAAAGAAACGTGACACAGTGGTTCCGGTTCCCATCCCCAACAAAATGCCAGCTATATAACTGTTCATCAAGCTATTGGAAAAAGCGAGCAATAACAACCCTCCTATCATTGCCGCCTGCCCCAGCTCTACTTCCGAACGACCGGAAGCATGAGAAAGCACGTAACGCAAAAGCAGCAAAGACAGGACAAAGCCTATCAGGATACAAACAAAAAACAATTCATTGTAAATATGTGCCACCAATATCCCAAAGATAATGGCCACCATCATCATATTCATCCCCGGCCACAAAGTGCGCGGCAGCAAAAAACGGTCCAGCGAGAACCATGAAGTGCTGAGCGGAGCACGGAAAGGAACTTTCACCGCCGGAATCAGCACCAGCGCCAACGCTCCCAGAGTCATACTGGTATAAATGATATGGTGAAAATTCCAATAAGGATAAATATAGATCCCCAAGGCAAGACCCACCACCATTCCAAAACGACCCGCCCAGGCAAAAGCGATATTGGCGTCCGTGCGGCGGCGGGAAGCAGTGACATCAATCACCAGTGTACTGCCCGTAGTCATGGTAATGACGCTGAACAGCCCTCCCTGGACAGCCCTGACCAAAGCTACGAACCCTACGGTCGCAACGTACGGATATAGCAGACTGGATGCCACAAACAGGAATATCGCTATAAAGCACACACTTTTACGTTTGAACGTATCAATAAGGTAGCTGTTGAATGTTCCCGGAAGGAACATGACCAGCCCGAAAACAGCAATGGCTGCTCCTGCTTCCGCATAACTGCAATACCAGTGCCGCACCATCCATAAAGGCAGCACAGGAAGCATCATGTATAGTGATGCATAAAGCAAAAAATTGGAAAGGGATAACAAAAACATATTCCCAGTCCACAGTTTTGCCTTTTCATACGGAAAGAAGAAGTCATCATACATATCAGCAAAAACTTTTAATATTGTTCGTCTTCGTTAGGGAAATCCCCTTTTTTCACATCATCCACATACTGCTGTATGGCTCCCGTCATAACTGTATGCAGATCGGCATAACGACGGAGGAAACGAGGACTGAAACCGTTGGTCATCCCCAGCATATCCGATACGACCAGCACCTGCCCGTCTACCGCGCCACCGGCTCCGATACCGATAACGGGAATGGTCAGTTCCCTGGCCACACGCTCTGCCAGTGACGCAGGGATTTTCTCAAGTACCAGCGCAAAACACCCTGCCTCTTCCAGCAAATGTGCATCGCTCAACAACTTCTCGGCCTCTTCCTCGTCCTTGGCGCGTACAGTATAGGTTCCATATTTATTGATAGATTGCGGCATTAACCCCAAATGTCCCATGATGGGAATGCCGGCAGCAATGATTTTCTTTACCGCATCAATGATCTCCACACCCCCTTCCAGTTTCAAAGCATCAGCGTGCGTAATCTTCATTACTTTGATCGCATTGGTCACCGCTTCGTATTCGGAAGTCTGGTAAGTGCCAAAAGGCAGATCCACCACAACAAGCGCGCGTTTCACCCCACGGACCACAGACTTTCCATGATAAATCATCTGATCAAGGGTGATAGGAAGTGTGGTCACATTTCCTGCCATGACATTCGAAGCGGAGTCGCCTACCAATATAACATCGATGCCTGCGCCATCTACAATCTGCGCTGTCGTGTAATCATAGGAGGTAAGCATAGAAATTTTCTCGCCTCTCTGCTTCATTTCCACCAAACGGTGGGTAGTTACTTTGCGTGTATCGCCCGAAATATATCCTGCCATATTTACTTTAATTTATAAAAAACGGCTGCAAAGGTAGATGTTTTAGTTGACATTACCTCATCATATTCTTCATTTTTTCGAAACTGAATCCATTAAAGTCCTGAATAACAGCATTTGCCTTGTCGCGTATTTGCTCTTCAGAATTGGTGGTAGCCAGTCCTATCACAGTCATTCCGGCACGATTCCCCGCCTCAAGGCCATGAAACGAGTCCTCGAAAACCACACAGTTCTCCGGCACGGTGTCAAAAACTGTCGCACCTAACAGAAAGCATTCGGGGTCAGGCTTGGAATGAGTAAACATTTCAGCAGTGAGGATACGGTCCACACTTTGCTTCAATTCCGGGTGTGCTTTATATACGTTGCTCATCTTCATCTCATTTGAACTTGTGACTATAGCTATCTTTACCCCGTTTTCCCTCAATTCTTTCAGGAAAGCCTCTACGCCCGGGATATAATTATATAACATATTTTTTTCAAATTTGTTCAAATCTTCTGTAATTTCATGCTGCACCTCTTCCATTCCGGCAAAATAGTTGGCATAAATCTGTGTCAAGGTCTGTCCTTTTATCAACCGGCCGAATTCGGGAAGCTCCGGATGGTATTTCCGTCCTTGTTCATTCCAGAATATACTATACTGAGTCTCAGTATCCATTACCACTCCGTCAAAATCGAATAAAGCTGCTATGCTTTTTGTTGAATTCATATTACTTTTAGTTTGATTTAACGCCACAAAGGTCCGAATAATCCTCCATATTCCTAACTTTGCAAAGCTTAAAAATAACAAAAACGCGAATGAAAGAAAACAACCCGCACATACTGGGTACAGAAAAGGTCGGAAAGCTACTTTTAGAGTACTCTATCCCTGCCATCATAGGGATGACACTGACATCACTGTACAATATTATTGATAGTGTATTTATCGGTCATGGTGTCGGCGCCATGGCCATATCGGGCTTGGCTATTTCTTTTCCGCTGATGAATCTGCTGGTGGCATTCTGTACACTGGTCGGGGTGGGTGGCGCTACCATTTCTTCTATCCGCCTGGGGCAGAAGGATACGGACGGTGCCGAGAAAGTGCTGGGAAACGTAACGGTGCTCTGTGTGATAAATTCTATTTTCTACGGAGGCATCACCCTGCTGTTTCTGGACCGGATTCTGTTCTTCTTCGGGGCAAGCCATGACACGTTGCCATACGCCCGCGACTTTATGCAGATTATATTAATAGGAAGTCCTGTCACCTATGTAATGATCGGACTGAATAATATCATGCGTGCCACCGGTTATCCCCGAAAGGCAATGCTGTCCTCCATGCTGACAGTGGGATGCAACATTATTCTGGCTCCTGTCTTTATTTTCTGGCTAGGTTGGGGAATCCGCGGAGCAGCCACGGCAACCATCCTTTCACAGTTTGCCGGCATGATATGGGTGCTGAGCCATTTCATGCAGGAAAAAAGTTATATCCGCTTCAAGAAAGGGATATTCAAATTAAGGAAACGGATCGTAGAGAATATCTTCAGTATCGGTATGTCGCCGTTCCTGATGAATGTCTGCGCTTCGGCCATTGTCATTATATTCAACAAGAGCCTGCTGCTCTACGGGGGCGATCTGGCTATCGGCGCATACGGCATATTAAACCGTCTGCTGATGCTGTTTGTAATGGTTATCATGGGGCTGACTATGGGAATGCAACCGATTGTGGGCTATAATCATGGCGCACACAAATTCGGCCGGGTGAAGCAGACTTTGAAATATTGCATGATTGCAGGGGGGTGCATCACTTCGTTGGGATTTGCTTTCAGCGAACTTTTCCCTAATTTGGTTGTTAATATGTTTACAGACGATAAAGAACTTACAGCATTGGCACGCACCGGGTTACAAATCGGAGTACTGATGTTTCCTTTCGTGGGAATACAAATTGTAATTTCCAGTTTCTTCCAATCTATTGGGAAAGCGAAAATTTCTATCTTCCTCTCCTTGTCCCGCCAACTGTTGTATTTATTACCCTGCCTGCTGTTACTACCTCATTGGTGGGGACTGAACGGTATCTGGCTCAGTATGCCTGTATCCGATCTGTTAGCGTTTATCACAGCCTGCCTGATGCTGGCACATCATATTAAAAAATTAAACAAGATCACAGAAGTATGATATTTAATGCAGAAAACATTCTCTTGATAGGTTCCATCCTATTGTTCGTAAGTATTGTAGTGAGTAAGACCGGATACCGGTTCGGAATCCCTACGCTACTTGTTTTTTTATTGGTCGGCATGCTGTTCGGAAGCGATGGCCTGGGACTCCAGTTCCATGATGCGGGCGAAGCCCAGTTCATCGGCATGATGGCCCTTAGCATCATTCTGTTCTCAGGGGGTATGGATACCAAATACTCGGATATCAAGCCTGTATTGCCACAAGGCATACTGCTTTCCACCTTCGGTGTGTTGCTTACTACTATTTTCACCGGATTCTTTATTTATTGGATTTCCGGATTCTCGAATGTCAGCATTACCATGTCCCTGATGACGGCCATGCTGCTGGCGGCTACCATGTCCTCTACGGACTCTGCTTCCGTGTTCAACATCCTGCGCTCGCAAAGCATGAATCTGAAACATAACCTCCGACCGATGCTGGAACTGGAAAGCGGAAGTAATGACCCTATGGCGTATATGCTTACTATCGTCCTGATACAGTTCATCACGTCGGCAGGCATGGGGGCAGACGATATTCTGATTTCATTCCTGATTCAGTTTGCTGTGGGTGGCACATCAGGATTCCTGCTGGGAAAACTGGCGGTAGCAATCATCAACAAGATTGACTTGAAGAACCAATCACTCTATCCTATCTTGCTGCTGAGCTTTATTTTCTTCACATTCACCATGACCGACCTGTGTAAAGGAAACGGCTATCTGGCTGTCTATATAGCAGGGATGATGGTGGGTAACGCACGCATTGTAAACCGTAAGGAGATCGCTACTTTTATGAGCGGCATGACCTGGCTCTTCCAAATTATCATGTTCCTGAGCCTGGGATTGCTGGTGAATCCCCATGAAATGTTGTCCATCGCCATACCGGCAACCTTGATCGGCATTTTCATGATTGTCCTCGCCCGCCCGCTCAGTGTCCTGCTCTGCCTCCTTCCCTTTAAAAAGATGAACATCAACTCACGGCTGTTTATTTCCTGGGTGGGATTGCGCGGAGCAGTACCTATCATATTCGCCACTTATCCAGTAGTAGCTGATGTGCCGGGATCTACTCAGATTTTCAATATCGTATTCTTCATTACCATATTGTCTTTAGTGGTTCAGGGAACGACCATTTCATGGATGGCCAAATTACTCCATCTGGATACCCCACTGGAAAAAACAGGAAATGATTTCGGAGTAGAGATACCGGAGGAAATCAATACAGACCTCCGCGATATCGTACTGACGGAAGAAATGCTGGCAAAAGGAAACAGACTAATGGATATGAACCTGCCTAAAGGTATGCTGGTGATGCTGATAAAAAGAGGAAACGAGTTCATGATTCCCAATGGCTCTCTGCAACTGCACGCCGGTGACAAGCTGCTGATTATCTCGGAAAGTAAAACGAAATAAAAAATTTGCCCATGTGCCCACGTGCTGCGCTATGGTCCCGCATGGCAATTGGCACATGGGCAAATTCGCACATTATTCAACTGAGCAACAGCATGATATTCAATGCGGAGACAATCACCGCAATGGTATAAAGCACGAATGAACTCCACCGGGAGTTGGCATATTTGCCCATCACCCGTTTGGAAGAGGTCAGTCCTACTTGCAGGAACACCGTGAAAGGCAGCTGGATACTCAGAATCATCTGAGAAATGATAAGTCCGTAAAAGGGATTCTCAATAAAGAAGATAAGAACCAATGCTATCCCCAAAGAAATCAAAATACCGACCTTAGAGTGGATATCCTTGATATGATAAGACTCACCGAAAATACCCGCAAAGATAGAACCTGCCGCCATACCACTGGTTATGGTGGAGGAAATCCCCGCCATCAGCAATGCCAGGGCAAAGATGATTCCGGCATGGCTGCCCAGCAACGGGTCAAGCAACGACTTCGCCTGCTGCAACTCTTCCACCGGAGTCCGAGTACGGAAGAAAGTAGCGGCTGCCAGTAAGATCATGGCACTATTGATGGCCCATCCTACAATCATGGAGAACAAAGTATCATAGAATTCATATTTCAATACTTTACGAATGGAGCTCTCGTCCTGCTTGTTGTACTCGTGGCTCTGTATCACCTCTGAATGCAAGAAAAGGTTATGCGGCATAACCACTGCCCCAAGTACGCTCATGATAATCAGCATACTGCCTTGGGGTATGTCGGGAACCACCCAGGAACGGACTGCCACAGGCCAGTCAATATCTACCAAAAACAACTCATACAGAAACGAAAGGCCGATTACGGATACAAAAGCAATGATGGCTCTTTCTATCTTTTTATATGAATTGGAAAAAAGCATAATGACGACAAACATCGTAGTAAGGACAGATCCCCAGGCAATGGGAATTTCCAAAAGCATCTGCAAGGCAATGGCTCCTCCCAGTATCTCCGCCAGCGAAGTGGATATGGAGGCCAGCACCGCGCTGCCCAAAATGGGACGGGATATCCACTTGGGACAATACTGCGTGGCTGCTTCACTCAGGCACAATCCCGTCACAATGCCCAGGTGGGCCACATTGTGCTGCAACACAATCAACATAATGGTAGACAAGGTCACCACCCACAACAACGCGTAACCAAATTCGGAACCGGCCGCAAAATTCGAGGCCCAGTTTCCCGGATCAATAAAACCTACAGTAACCAGTAATCCGGGACCAATATATTTAAAGAAATCAAGACCACCCAGATAACGCTTGTGGTCCGTACGTTTTAATTCATCTATAATGCGAGACATGTTTTACTTTTTTTGTTTGCACAAACTTACTAATAAAAAACAAAAATCCATTTGCTTTGTTCAAACTTATAGTTTACTTTCGCTTCAAAATACCGATTTATAATGAAAAGAGAAACAGTTATAATAGCGGCCCTGGGTATCCTTACTTTGGCAGGATGTAATAATAACCACCGTTCACAAGTCCGTAAATTCAAACAGACAGCCGAAAAGACCAACCGGTCCTGCCCCACACGCATGAACGAAACGATTACACTGGACAGCACCTGTTATAATGAGAAAGATAATAGTGTGAGCTATTTCTACAGTGTTACAGGAGAACTGGACAACGCCACTTATATGAACACCCATTATGCCGCCTTTAAACAAGCCCTGCAGGATGCAGTAGACAACTCGGTGGAAATGGAGGAATACCGGAAATTCGGTACTTCCATCCGCTATATCTATTATTCGGGATCAAGTAAAAGGCAACTGGCTGCATTCTCCTTCAATTCCCCCAAATAGATTCCGTTTCAGCCCATCCGGATGCATGATACCACGCTATGGAAGACTTGAAATAATTGTTCCAAAGCAAATATTTGGGAGTGGTGAATGAATTGGGGATATACATACCCATTCCACTGTAGTTATCCCCATCTATTCTGTACAAGGATGAGGTGGGATCATGAGTATAACCTGTATAAACGACCGTCTTCTTTAATTGTTGCGTAAAATCGTCCGGAGCCATTCCTCCACACAATTTTTCAATAAACTGTAACATATCATAGGCATATCCTTTGAAGTTGCTGCTGCCTTTGCCATATTGCTGCAAATCAGCTGTATCCACGTTCTTCAGGCTATCCTGATTGGACAAAATCACACTTCTGACCGCTTCCGCCAAGCCTTCCATCTGATTGCAATCCACTGCCGAAATGGTTCCCCAACCATTATAGTTATAATAATCTATATAATCTTTACAGATTGGCCCCAAATAATCCTTGATCGCATTTTCATACAAATAAGGCATCACACTTGCATAAGGAAATCCGGCTGCCGGTATATCAAGTACAGAAGCGATACAGTATCTGGCAGCATCCTTCAGCTCATAATACACCTCGGCACACCCCATCATACACGCATCAAACAAGACAAAATCAAACTTTTGAGGATTTACCGTACGCAACACTTCCGCCAATTCCGGTATCAACGCTGTGTCACTGGAATACCGCCCGCCATCTTGTCCTATAGAACGGGTGCCGGTAATAGTGGGCAACCATCCCGAACCGTGAGATCCAAAGATTATTCCATAACTTTCCGACGGGTAAGCACTCATCATATCACCTATCACTGTCTGCATGACGGTTTTCTCCGTCGATGTCTGAGGGGGATATTTTTTTCTGATGCTACCAATACCAATCAAATCATAGATAGATGTATTCTTATCAGCCATCATTGCATCTATCGTTCCTTTAGACAGGCTGTTGATACCCCCCTGACCATTGGTTACATATTCTACGATACAAGGCTCCGGCCAACTGATATCCGAAGCCTCACCATCCCAATATACCAATAAAGCAGCCGAATCCTTCATAGCCTGAAGTCCTTGCATCATCGTCTGAATATTATTACGCAAACTGGAATTCAAACTGTTATCCGCCCAAAAGAATGCCAGAACCGTTCTTCCGGCATGTTGCTGAGGAATCACGATTGTTTCCTTCTCACAAGAGAAGAAAAAGCAGGCTGCCAAGAATAGAAATAGAATCTTTTTCATAAGAAAAGGATTACTCTTCCGGTTTCTTGAACTTGAACGCATTGGGGTTCACTTCGCGAATCAGCAAGGTCTTTCCTTTTTGATACTTGGTCTTCATCTTGTTGATGGTCTTCTGCAGTTTCTTTCTGCTGTTCGAGAAATAAACAAAGCAAGTACGGTTCGTCAGCCCTTCCTCGTTTTCCAGATAATTTTTCAGCTGATAACTGTATTGTGAGCGTTCCGGCAACATCTTATTCTTATCCAGACTCACACTGTCCAGCAACTGGATTTCCGTGAAATAAACCAATGAATCTGTAAACGATGCGGATACGCCTACTATATAAACAGATTTACTTCCTTTCAATGAGAATGCCGAGCATACCGTCAGTACCAATAATAAAGAGCACAGAATCTTTATGGATTTCATAATTCTAATTTTATAATTTTATTAGAGGACAAAAGTAGTTATTTACGGACAAATACGAAAAAGTAATAGATTAATTAACTATAATAATTTGCTGATGTGCCCATTACCATGCGGCACATAGTGCAGCCGATAGGCATTATTGGTATATTATGAACAAAAGCACAAGACGGAAGCAACCTTCCATCTTGTGCTTTGTTTTCTTTTCGGAAACCGAATCTTTCTTACCCTAAATAAGACTTAAGCAGCTTGCTACGCGAATTTTGTCTCAATCTTCTAATGGCTTTCTCTTTAATCTGGCGTACGCGCTCACGAGTGAGGCCGAATTTATCGCCGATTTCTTCCAACGTCATTTCCTGCGTATTAATACCGAAAAACATCTGGATAATATCCTTCTCCCTTTCGGTCAGCGTAGAGAGTGCTCTATCAATTTCCCTCGCAAGTGACTCATTAACCAAGGAACGGTCTGCCATAGGCGAGTCGTCGTTCACAAGCACATCCAGCAAGCTGTTGTCTTCTCCTTCCACAAAAGGAGCGTCTACAGAAATGTGGCGTCCTGAAACCTTCAACGTGTCCGAGATTTTGTCTACAGGTATTTCCAGTTCATCGGCCAGTTCTTCCGGAGAAGGACGACGTTCGTTTTCCTGTTCGAATTTAGAGAAGGCTTTGCTGATCTTGTTCAACGAGCCTACCTGATTCAACGGCAAACGGACAATACGTGACTGTTCTGCCAATGCCTGGAGAATAGACTGACGAATCCACCATACGGCGTAACTGATAAACTTGAAGCCTCGGGTTTCATCGAACTTTTCGGCTGCTTTAATCAATCCCAGGTTGCCTTCATTAATCAAGTCAGGAAGACTTAACCCCTGATTTTGATACTGCTTGGCTACAGACACGACGAAACGCAAGTTGGCACGTGTCAGTTTTTCCAATGCTACCCGGTCGCCTTTACGGATACGCTGAGCGAGCTCTACCTCTTCCTCTACAGTAATCAGGTCTTCACGGCCTATTTCCTGTAAATACTTATCCAGAGATGCGCTCTCTCGGTTAGTGATACTTTTGGTAATCTTTAATTGTCTCATTCTCTATAAAACAAATTTGGGATGCAAATTTACAACATTAAATGGAATACATCCATTTTTGTTTGAAAAATATTAGCTAATAAATCAAAAAAGACTATCTTTGTCCTTCTTTTCCTAAATATTTTGCGAAAATAAGGTTATCAGTCCTGTTTGACTATAAAATCAGGATGCACGGAAGTAACCCTTACCGTGCATCCTCTAAACTTTACCTATTGAAACTTTCTACCTTAAAAATCTTCTTATTCCTGTGTCAAATCCACTGCATAGTTCGCACGTTTACCTGATGGGAACATACCACTCAGGAACAATACCTGATCCGGTGACTGGGTAGCAGCTTTCAGCACATCTTCCAAATCATTTACTGATTTGACAGGTTGTCCGTTTGCCTTCAGGATGATGAAGCCTTTACGGATACCGGCAGCCTTCATCTTACCGTCTGTCACACCTGTGACTTCCACACCATATCCCAAATTCAATTGTCTCTTCAATTCCTGAGGAACTTCACGGAATGCTGCGCCCAAGATATCCATGCCCGCACTCTTCACCACTTTCGTTGTTCCCTGTGCATTCTTCAAGGTCATCTCGATATCCTTTTCTTTCTTGTCACGCAACACCTTGACGGTTACTTTGTCACCCGGACGGTGTTTAGCCAACCCCTCCTGCAACTCTGCAAAGTTCTTCACACGTTTTCCGTCAATACCGATAATGACATCATCTACTTCCAAGTTGCCGGCCGCAGAACCTCCCTCAATTATCTCAGCAATCAACACACCGTCGGTGGCGCCCAGTTCCTTCACCTTCTTCTTGATTTCTTCCGGCATCATCTGCTGGTCATCATTAATCGGAGTACCCTTGATGCCCAATACCGCACGCTGAACGGTTCCATATTCTTTCAAGTCGGCTATAACTTTCGTCATAATACTGGTTGGAATAGCAAACCCATAACCCGAATAAGCTCCTGTAGGTGAATAAAGTACGGAATTGATACCTACCAGTTCACCCCTTGCATTCACCAATGCACCACCACTGTTGCCTTGGTTGATCGCAGCATCTGTCTGGATGAAAGATTCCACACCATTATTATATACCCCTAAAGAACGGGCTTTGGCACTCACAATACCGGCTGTTACCGTAGAAGTCATATTAAAGGGATTACCCACAGCCAATACCCACTCACCTACTTTCAAAGCCTCCGAATTGCCCACGGGAATCGTAGGAAGCTCATCCGCTTCAATTTTAACCAACGCTAAATCCGTGCTGGGGTCTGTGCCGATTACACGTCCCTTGTATTCACGTCCGTCATTCAGTTTGACACTGATCACATCAGCATTATCGATTACATGGTTATTCGTTACAATATATCCATCTTTCGAGATGATCACTCCGGAACCGAATCCCACTCTTTCAGGAGTCTGCACCTGACGCTGCTGACCGCCGCCTCTGCCATTTCCAAAAATATCACCAAAGAAATCATAGAACGGATCACGAACGGTAACCGTCTGAGTCTTTGATTCTTGAGTTGACTTTATATGAACTACTGCATGCACTGAATTTTCCGCTGCCTGAGTCAAATCCACCGGTTGCATTTGAGTGGCGTCCAACGCGGCGAGTCTTGTATTCGGATTTTGTTGGAACACATCATTAAAAGCCACGCTTTTGTTTGGCTCGGGTTTCAACATAGAATAAGCCGTTACTCCTGCTACACCTGCGCTGACTGCTACAATTGCTGCTGCGCCTAGTACCATTTTAGTTGCTTGTTTCATAACTTAATATCTATTAATTTGTTAATTTCAAGTTTGGTTTAACATTTATGACGCTAATGTAATGACAAATATTGTACGGTTGTACCGTTTGTCAGAGTTTTTTTTCCTCTTTTAACACAGACAGATAAGCACTTAACAGGGGTTAACCGCAGAATCTGCCAAATTTGCATTCATTATCAATAGCTGACAGACAGCAAGATGACACAGGATGCAACTTGCCTCATAGATAGTTATGTCTTGCAGGAAATACTTGCCTCTCACCGGAATGCATCCATATACACCCCCTATAAAAGGGCATGTCCGTGACCGGTCTTTCCAACTTTACTTTTTCAACTGGTTCAATACCCTTCCCGCACTATCCGAAAGAACGACAACAGCTCCTGCCAGAATAGCAATATCCTTAATGACCAGACGACCGGCGCCCGTCAGCAAAGGGAATCCCTGTTCGCCACTTCCCAAATCGGGGACCCACACCTCGGGCGTTGTTACAAGGAAAGACAAAGTGCCCAATGTCATGACAATAGCCAGTCCGGCCCCCACCAAACCGGTTTTCGGAGAGAAGATGCCTAAAAACGTCAAGATACCGATCCCCATAATCAAAATACCCAATCCATGAGAGAACCCATAAGTATTGTTCTCTTCATGCCACAGGTGCTTCGTTTCATCGAGTTCGCCTTCTTTCAGCTTATATTCTTTATATTCAGGAGCGTCCTTGGTATAAAAGAAACTCATAAAGGGACTGTTCGCCACAAAAGGCACAATTCCTTCGGCTTCATAGTTCCAGAATTTCAGACCACCAATCCATACAAAAATTACAAGGATTGCCACACGGATAAGATTGATACCCAGTTTTTGGGCAGATGCTGCTATTGTTAAAAACGCAACAAACAGAGATTTTAATTTTGCCATCATTGCTTTCATTATTAAAAGATTTAACTTCCTGGTGCAAAGGTCGGTGGTTTTCCCCCTCCGGTAAATGGCAATTTCCCCATATAGGTTGGCAATTATTCCCGCTTCTCTCTTTTCCGGTATTCCGAAAGGCTCTCCTTGTTCATTTTCTTAAAGAAACGGCTGAACGTAGCCAAATCCTCAAATCCCAGAATCTCACTGATTTCTTTCGCACTCTTACCCGTATAAAGCAACAAGCGCTTGGCTTCCGCATCCACGCGTTCATGAATGACACGCAAAGGAGAAGAAAGTCCGTAAAGGGAAAAGAGATTAGAAATAGTCTTGGGAGAACGGCACAACATATCAGCATAATCCTGTACTTGCTTCTTCTCCTTAAAATGACTGTCAACCAGTACATAAAACTGACGAATCACATCAAACATGTTCTCACGTCCCGGGTCCACATCAAACTTTTCACGGGCTATGCGGGTACAAGTGATAATGAAACGTTTCAGAATAATACGCAACATTTCTTCCTGCAAGTTGTCTTGTATTCCACACTCCCCCCTGAAAATATCGACAATACTGTCAAGACGGGCCGACTGGGAAGGCGAAAGCTTCAAACGCATGACACGGGAAGAACCGTTAAACAGGAATCCGTTACAAGACACCTCGCTGTCATGCCCGTAAATACAATAAAAGTTACTATTGAATAAAAAAGTGAGGTATTCACCGTCCACTCCCCTTATCTGCACATGATGCAAAGGAGTAAGCGAAATCATTTCCTCTTTTTCCAGATGCATCACCACATGATCCACTTCCACATCCAACGCTCCATGCCGCACCCATATAAATTTATAAAGACTCCTGTCACGCTGCAAAAAGGAGTTTTCATGGAAACAGGAAGTCATTGCTATATTTCCATTCAATTTAGTACGTAAGTGATATTCCATAACTACTTCTGATTAAGTGATGTTCCCCTACTTTTTCAAAAATAAGATGACGGGATAAATATAAGACTATTCCTTTATATAAAAAAGAAATAGAACAAAAGAATGACTTCCCCTCCCACTCCCTTTATCAGCATTCGCGCCCCACTGCCATATCGGCCGGCAGGAATTCCCATCCAATCATCTCCCATTTGCCTATACGAAAACTTTCCATCCCGTCCTGTCTCTTTTAATATTTGTTAAACTTTTCCATTTCTTCGTCCACTCATTAATTTAATAGTACATTTGTTGCATCACAAGCATCATAGCTATATAACAAAAGAAGAGTAGGACATCAATAATGGACAGAAATCTTAAAAGAACGTGTGTAGCCCATATACAACGGTTACTGATATGTACCTGTATATTCACCTTCTTTGCAACCATCGGCAAAGCCTCCCATGTACAGGAAAACACCGAGGCGGGGAACTATATTCTGATTCTGAACAGCTACAACGAATCCTCCCCCTGGAGCAACAGCATCACCACCCCCATCGTTCACAAAATAGCCGGAATAGAGAACATGGACGCTTACATAGAGCATCTGAATCTTTTTATGGTAGGCGACTCCACTAAAATCGAGAGATTCTCAGAAATTCTTTCTTCGAAATACGGCTCCACCCCTCCCCGCCTGCTGGTATTCATTGGGAGCATGAGCCTGATTTTCAGAGAAGAGATTCAATCTTTATGGGGTAAAGTACCTGCCATTGTATGCGGAGCCGACCCCTATGTGTACCATGAGAAATTCTACAGGCAGAGAGATACAGTCACCCCCGAAGAAAAGACACACATGAGCGAATTGGCAGAAGAGTTCAATTTCACCTACATGCACACCCCCATCTATCTGGAAGAAAACGTGCAACTGATGTGCAGGATGATTCCCGGTATGAAGAAACTGATTTTCCTGGGAGACGGCATCTACCCCAATCCGGAATATGACAAGCAACTGCGAGAGCTGATTAAAGACAAATACCCGCAAATGGATTACGAATACATCTCCTCGCGTACCAACAGTCTGCATCAGCTATATAACGCCGTGCGTAAAACAGACAAGACCACAGGCATTCTGGTATCCACCTGGTTCACCGAATCGTTCACTTCAAGCAATTTTCTGATTAATGCCTACAGAAGTATCGCCAGCATCTCCGCCCCTTTGTTCACCATCCGCTATGCAGGTATGGATGACGGCGGCATGGTAGGAGGATACATGTATAATGACCAAATCTTTACCAGGCAATTACTGAAAACGATAGACGAGATACTACATGGGAAGAAAGCCAGCGACATACCTTTTTATGAACCCAACGAAGCACACCCCGCATTCAACTACACAAGACTGGTAAATAAAGGACTCGATCCCGACCTATGCCCTGGTGACACCGTTTTCTATGACAAACCGGCCAACTTTCTGAACAAATATAAATGGATCATCCTAAGTGTACTCATTGCTTTTATACTGATGGCCGTGGCACAGCAAAAACGCATCCAAATGCTGAAAGCGCTGAGACGCGCCCAGCAAAATGAAATAGACACGAACACACAATATACCAATCTGATAGACAATATGCCTATCCTTTACATGAAAGAACAGGTAATATGGGACAAAGAAGGGAATATCGCAGACAGCATTTATATGGATGTCAACCGCTATTTCGAACGATGTTTCTTGCCCAAATCCGAGGTGATAGGGAAAAGAGCCTCTGAAATTTTCCCGGAGTCCTTGCCGGAGTTCACCCATTTCATGGAACTCACCTTAAAAGAAAAGAAATCGATCACCTTCCCATATTATTTTAAGACCGTCAACATCTTCTATGATGTTGTCCTGAATTGCTCTACCGAACCGGACACAGTGGATGTGTTCTGCATGGACAGCACCGAACTGCACAATGCGCAGCAAATGCTGAGCGCCACGAACCATAAACTTTCCATGGCACTGGAAGTAGCCAACATCGTACCTTGGAAATGGAATTTGAAAGACCATACCATTTTATGCGACCTCAACCGCCCCATTGTCATGGCGGCCATGCCGGGAAGCATCAGCGAAGATCAGTTGAGCGTTTCGGACGAGCAATACTTCGCTAAAATCATTAAAGAAGACCGCCCGCGCGTGATACAGGCCTACCGTGACCTGGCAGACGGGAAAATAGAGAAAGTAAAAGAGGAATACCGCGTGCTGGCCAATGACGGAACACAATGGAAAATAGACTGGATAGAAGCGCAGGCAGCTGTGGAAAGCAAAGACGAAAACGGAATGCCGCTCACTTTGGTAGGATCTTCCCTAGTCATAACTGAACGGAAGAAAATGGAAGACGAACTGCTTTCAGCCAAGGACCGCGCGGAAGAATCCAACCGGCTGAAGTCCGCTTTTCTTGCCAATATGAGCCACGAAATACGCACTCCGCTAAATGCTATCATCGGTTTCTCAAACATCCTTGCTGCTGCAGAAGAGGAACAGGAAAAGCAGGAATATATCAATATCATTGAAAGTAACAACACGTTGCTGCTGCAATTAATCAGCGACATACTGGACTTATCGAAAATAGAGGCCGGTACATTAGAGTTCAGCTATTGCAACATAGAACTGAATGACATTATTTCCGAGATAGAAAGTGTCACCCGTTATCGGACAGAGAGCAACGGCATTCAACTGATTGTACAGAAAGGACTTCCCTCCTGCCTCATAAGAACGGAAAAGAACCGTCTGATGCAGGTACTGAACAATTTACTGAACAACGCCAGCAAATTTACCTCACAAGGAAGCATCACCTTCGGCTACAAACTATGCGACAAAGAACTTTATTTCTATGTTAAAGATACCGGTTGCGGCATTCCAGCCGACAAAGTGAACTCCATATTCGGACGTTTCGTCAAACTGAACTCTTTTGTACAGGGTACAGGACTGGGGCTATCCATTTGCCAGACAATTGTAGAGCACATGGGAGGACGCATCGGTGTTGAGTCCGAGGAAGGAAAAGGATCCACTTTCTGGTTCACCATTCCCTACCAGCCTGCCGCTGCAGAGAACAAGAGAGAGGAAGAGCATCAACTCATTTCCGTGCAAAAAGACAAGCTGACCATTCTGATCGCCGAAGACAATGAGAGCAATTACCGGCTGTTTCAATCTATCTTGAAACGAGAATATAACCTGGTACATGCCTGGGATGGAAAAGAGGCGGTCAATTTGTATAAGCTCCATACCCCTCAGATAATTCTGATGGATATCAATATGCCGGTGATGGATGGCTATGAGGCCACCCGGGAAATACGAAAACTATCCTTGGATGTGCCTATCATTGCTGTTACCGCTTTCGCCTATGCCAGTGATGAACAACGGGCCATGGAAAACGGCTTCGACGGCTATATGGCCAAGCCCATCAGCGCCCCACAACTGAGACAACAGATTGCTGCCATATTACAGAAACGCATTATCTTGTTATAATCTCCGTTTTTTCCATTATACTCAGCCGAAATCCAACGTAGAGACCGATCTGACTCCACAACTATAAACAAGAAAACGACCGAAAGCGCCACAAGGATGGGAAACTAAAGCTGATTATAACGTAAATGCGAAGTTAATTCATCACTTCAGCTCCATTAAGTCTTTTTTTCAGTACCATTAAAGCATTTCTTACGGTCACCTTTTACAGACTGCGACAGCAGTCCGTATGTTTCACTGCGGCAGACCGTACAGTCCACTGTAGCAGACTGTACGGTCCACTGCCGAAGACTATAGTAACAGTCCGCACAAAAAGACTTAACAGTCCGCATGACAAGGCCTGATATACCCGACAAAAAGTATTAATCCCCCATATCTAAAAAAGGTTCCCCCTTGCTCACCTTCACAGGCTATGCAAGAGGGAGATTCCATACTAACTCTTAACCTAATAAATAAACGACAAAATCATTCTTTATATCTTAAGGCTCCGGCAGGCAGTTTCTCACCTTTCTCACCAAAGCTCTTCAATGCGTCTTCCGGTTCAATGGTTACTTTACTTTCATCCAGCATGTTCCGGTCAAGGCCGAACACGTCTATAAAGAAATCATAAACCGCATTGCGCTTGTTCGGACCGAAATCATGGCGTTCTTGCGGCAAATGTACATTGCTCACCTTGTCCGTCGCACCGTAAAAACCGTAGATGCGTTGCAAGTAAGGATATTCCAAACGGGGAACCGTGGCTGTCCAGTCTCCTCCGTCGGAAACCACCAGCATGGGACGCGGGGCAAACAGGGCAGCCAGCTCCGCATTGCAAGTTCCTCCACCTGCCAACTGGATGGGCTTGCCACTTTCACACGGGCAGCCGCCATCAAAATGAGAAGCCAGACTGACCACAGGGGCGGCAGCTGTAAAACGGTCGTCCAGGACGGTAAGCAACACCGTCTGCGTTCCTCCGCCGGAACCACCATTCACGCCGATGCGTGCAGGGTCTATATCTTTACGGTTTGCCAGCATATCATCCAGTATCAGCAATCCGTTCATGGCCTGAATGGTGTGCGCGTCATCGGTATGGTGCGCTTCCGCACCTACCTGCAAGGCGGATTCACCCCAACCATACAGATCATAATCCACACAGACAGCCCCCATACGTGCCAGAGTCGCCATGCGCTGCTGCTGGTCTTTGCGGTAGCGTCCCTGTCCAAAATGACCATTGGGGCAGATAATCAGTGCATGTTTGCCCTTGGTACGGGGAGCATAGACTGAACCGCAGACATAAAGCCCCGGCAAGGTTTCCAATGCAAAGTTCTGCACGGTATAGCCATCAAATTTGCGTATTTTGGAAAGAACAGGCTTTGCATCCTTCACTGTTTTCCTCAGCATATCATCCAGTCCCAGACGTTGGCGCACCTCTTTGCGGAGAATCTCCCTGCGCTGTTCCCATTGACTTTTATCACTATATAAACCACTAAGGTATGCCAGCATTTTTTCTCCGTCGGCATCCGTGCGGCGGGCGTATTCGTAAGGTTTCAACTTATATACCTTGTCACTTTGCTTTACGAATTTATAATCGAAGGGGGAAAGCACATTGGTCAGTGTTTCCTCCAATGAATAAGGCCGGATACGGAAATCGGCATACGGAAGCACACGCCCCACCGTATCCACGTCATATTTCAAGCGGACCTGGAAACGGGTGGCAACGTCATTCAGCACATCGGATAACGGACGTGCGAACCGGGTTTCATAAGTTTGTGCAGATGCAGCGGAAAAAGAGAGTGCCGCCATGCACCATAATAGTTGTTTCTTCATCGGGAAGTCTATTTTATTTCTTTACCATCCACATACACATCATCCAGCACCAAGTCCTTGCAGTCTTCAAAAACACAGCGTTGCTTGGCATTCTGAATATACACATCACGCATCACAATACCGGTAATAGGCGCTTCGGGCAGGCCTACCACCATAATGGGGGTATTCACATCACGGACCGTCACACCCGACACATAGATATTACGAAATTCCGGAGTACGGTCACTCTTCGGTTCGGCAGGCATCTTGCTATATTTCAGATTGAGGACGATAGCCTCTTTCTTGATATTACTCATCACAATATTGCTTACACGGATATCTTCTACAATGCCTCCGCGACCACGGGTGGATTTCAGACGAATCCCCCGGTCGGTTCCGTCAAAGACACAATTGCTGATGGTCACTTTCTTCACTCCCCCACTCATCTCGCTGCCGATAACCACACCACCGTGTCCGCTCAACATGGTGCAATTGGTTATTGTGATATTCTCGCAAGGGACACCCAGTTTACGCGCTTGCAGGTCACGTCCGGATTTGATGGTGATGCAGTCGTCGCCTACCGAAATGTGGCAGTCGCTGATGTGTACGTTCTTACAAGACTCAGGGTTGATGCCGTCCGTATTGGGGGAAGGCACATTGTGGATGGTAATGCCCTTAATGGTCACATTATCGCAAAACTCAGGGTTTACGGTCCAAAAGGGAGAGTTGATAATCTTCACGCCCTCTATCCGTACATTCTTGCAACGGATGGGATGTATGAAAGGGGGACGGAAGAAGCGACGGTCCAATGTGCCGTGCCAGTCTTCGTTGGTTTCGGCGTAAAGGGCTTTCAGGTCGTTTTCCTTCTCGAACATAGGCTGGTACTTGTTGATGTTTCTCTTGCCGTTGTCCCGGAGGTCTACAAGGACGCGGAAAAATTCCGTCCACCATGCTTTGCCCTGTCCGTCCAGTGTCCCTTCACCCTTGATGGTGATGTTCTCTGCATCCACGGCATAAATCAGCGGTTGGAAACTTTTCATCATGATTCCCTCATGACGCACTTCCACATAAGGGAGGAAGTCGTCAAAGTTCTCCGAAAATTTCAAGGTGGCTCCTGCTTCCAGTTCCAGAGTGATGTTACTTTTCATGTGGATGGAACCGGTGAGATAAGTTCCTGCGGGGAAAAAGAGGGTTCCTCCACCATGGGCATTCAGGCGGTCGATGGTGGAATTAATCAATGCTGTGTTCAGTTTCCTGCCTTGCACATCGGCACCTGCCTGCTGCATATCCACACGCTCCGCATGCAGAAAAGACAGACAGCAAACACATAGTAACAGACTTAAAAAGGTACGTTTATTCATATCGTTCATTATTTTATTTTAGTTTTACCAAATACCCTCAGGGGGCTTTTCCTATGAAAACTGCGTTTATTTCTTAAAAGAATAAGTTCCGCTTTCCACTATCTTCGGCTCTTTTTCATCGGGAAGGAATACGCGTGCCGTACACCCTACAGGTATCGTTACTTTTAATGTAAAGACTCCATTCTCGCGGGTCCAGTCTACCGCTACTTTTCCGTACAAGGTTTGGGTAGAGGCACGGACGTATGTCAAATCGCCTACCGGCCGGGGACGTATTTCTATTTCCTTCATTCCCGGTTTTCCCTCAACGGTGCGGATACCCGCCAACGAGTTGAAGAACCATTCATCAATCTGCCCCATCATAAAGTGATTCCACGAAGAACCTTGCCGCGGGTCCCATTGCTCGGTCAGCGTGGTAGCTCCGAATTTCAGCTGGAAACCATAGCCGGGTGCTTCTTCATGGTTGTGCATGGTGTACATCAGCTCATTCAACCCGTTACGCGCCAAAGTCTGGAACAGATAACGGTTACCCACATCACCGGTGGTCAGCCGGTTGCCGTGGCGTTTTATATCCGCTACCAGATTATCAAGCACCGCCTGTCTGTCATCAGCGGGAACCATTCCGAGGAACAAAGGCAAGGCATTGCTGCACTGGCTTCCCGTACCATACTGACGAGTGTCCTTGTGATAAAACTCCCGATGGAATGCTTTATTGATTTCTTCACCCAAATGAGTGTAATATGCTACATCATACCTATTATCCAGCATACG
>CAUAWO010000032.1:0-30825 GCA_958432865.1 Bacteroides stercoris | reverse complement strand
CGGGTATGGGAGCGGCTGTTGCATTCGTGCTTACCATCGCTACCATTGTTACCTATCTTATCCAGAAATTCGTGCTCGATGCTTTCGGGTTGGAATATTTGCAGACCATTGCATTTATCCTTGTCATTGCAGCATTGGTACAGATGGTGGAAATCATTTTGAAGAAGGTATCTCCCGCCCTTTATCAGGCATTAGGAGTCTTTCTTCCGTTGATTACTACTAACTGCTGTATTCTGGGTGTGGCTATTTTGGTAATCCAGAAAGACTTTGATTTGTTGACGGGGGTGGTTTATGCCTTCTCTACAGCTCTTGGTTTTGCTTTGGCTATGGTGTTGTTTGCAGGTATCCGTGAACAATTAAGTTTGGTGAATATACCTAAAGGAATGCAGGGAATGGCTATCGCATTGGTTACTGCCGGTCTGCTGGCAATGGCATTCATGGGATTTTCAGGTGTAGACAAAGGCTTGGGTGTTTTGTTTGGAATAGAATAAATTCACTTCATCGTTAAAATAAACCGATTCAGAAGTCCGGAGCACAGCTTCGGACTTTTTTATTAGAAAGAAATCCATTGTTCTTGTCCGTAAATTCAATTTTTATGCTTATTTTTGCATTAGAATTAATAGAGAGATTAAATGGCTATGACCTTGATTGTACTCGCGGCCACTATGGGGAATAAATATGGTGGATTGAAACAGCTGGAGGGAATAGGTCCTAATGGCGAAACAATATTAGATTTTTCCATATATGATGCCGTAAGAGTCGGATTTAATAAGATCGTATTTGTCATAAGCAGACATTTTGAACAAGAATTCAAGAAACTGGTATCAGGCAAATACGAACATGTGGTAGAAGTGGAGTATGTTTATCAGGATGTGGAAACGATTCCTGAAGAAAAGCGTAATCCGAAGCGCAAAGCACTGTACGGTTCGGTAAGAGCTGTTCTGATGGGAGAAGAGTTGATTGACTCTCCATTCGGTGTGATAAATGCCGTGAACTTTTACCAAAGAGAAAGTTTTGAATTGTTATATAATAATCTGGTGATGTTGGGAGAAGCTGACTACCATAGTTTCAATATTTGCTACAGGCTGAGAAATGTATTGGCGGAAAGCGGAGGGGTTACCCGTGGTATTTGTGAAGTGGACGAAAAAGGATATCTGTTGTCCGTTACAGACCGTGTAGGAGTAGAACGGATAAGTGGAAATCCGATGTATCCTAATGAATTACATAAATGGGTGGCTTTGGATGACAACAGCTTGGTTTCAATGAATATGTGGGGATTTACTCCGCAGGTATTCGGTGAGATGAAGAAGGCGTTCGATAAGTTCATAGATGAGAATGGAATGGATATGAAAGCCCATTATTCTATTCCGGCTTTTATGAATGAGCGTATTGCTGACGGAGTCAGGGTGAAAGTGATTGAGACACCTGCCAGATGGATGGGATTGGTATCGCATGATGACAAGATACAAGTCCTGCTTCGTATCAATGATATGATACGAAAAGGGATCTACCCGTCGAAGTTGTTTTGAACCTATTAGAAAACGACAGAATATTAAGTATTATGAAAGAAAGAATTTTAGTAACAGGAGGAACCGGCTACATCGGTTCTCATACGGTAGTAGAGCTGCAAAATAGCGGTTACGACGTAGTGATTGTGGACAATTTGTCCAACTCAAGCGCCGATGTGGTAGATAATATAGAAAAGGTTTCAGGAATCCGTCCTGCATTTGAAAAGTTGGATTGCTTGGATCTTGAGGGAATGGATAAGCTGTTTACTAAATATCCGGGTATAAAAGGTATTATTCATTTTGCGGCTAGCAAGGCTGTGGGTGAATCGGTACAAAAACCGTTGTTGTATTATCGCAATAACTTGGTTTCATTGATTAACCTGTTGGAGTTAATGCCGAAACATGGAGTAGAAGGTATTATTTTTTCATCATCATGTACGGTGTATGGTCAGCCCGATGTTCTTCCTGTAACGGAAGAGGCTCCGATTAAGAAGGCTGAGTCTCCGTACGGTAATACAAAACAGATCAATGAAGAAATTATTCGTGATACAGTTGCTTCGGGATCGCCTATCAATGCTATTATGCTGCGTTACTTTAATCCTATTGGCGCACATCCCACTGCATTAATAGGTGAATTACCTAATGGGGTTCCACAAAATTTGCTACCTTATGTTACTCAGACAGCGATGGGTATTCGTGAAAAACTGAGTGTGTTCGGGGATGATTATGATACACCGGACGGTTCTTGCATCCGTGACTATATATATGTAGTGGATTTGGCGAAGGCTCACGTTATCGCAATGGATCGCATTTTGAATAACAAGCAGAAGGAGAAGGTGGAAGTCTTTAATATTGGAACGGGTAAAGGCGTTTCTGTATTGGAACTGATCAATACGTTTGAAAAAGCTACCGGTGTGAAACTTAATTATCAGATCGTGGGGCGTCGTGCCGGAGATATTGAGAAGGTATGGGCTAATCCTGATTTTGCTAATAAGGAGTTGGGATGGAAGGCAGAAGCCAATTTGGAGGACACTCTACGTTCGGCTTGGAACTGGCAGCTGAAACTAAGAGAAAGAGGAATTCAATAAGAATTAAGATATTTTTAGAAAGACCGATGAACAAAGGACGCTAGTGTGGCGTTTTATAGATGCAAATAACCTGAAACCCCTCTTGGATATGTGAATACCTGATTGGCGGTAGTTATGTTACTCAAAACATAGAGCAGGCTAAAAAATTGCATAGTAGTTTTGTCGTGTTTTATTTTGTGTTTGTGTTGTGGCTGTTCTCCGACGTGAGTCGGGGGACAGTTTTTTTTCTGACTATTTAGTTGTTTTTTAGTTATTTATGGCTATATTTGTCGAAAATAATCACGCACTACTTTATGAAAACAAAATTTTGGATCATCTGCTTATCAGTTTTCTTTGTGTCTTGCTTGCGTAATATGCATGATATATATACGGGGGGAGAGGAAGAAGAGGAGGAAAAAATCAATAAAGACGATTTTTTTGATTTTACTACTGTCCGTAATAGTCAACTTATCATTGATTATGGCATGAAAGTACAGACTGCTTTTTATCTGTATGATGAATATCCTATGGAATTAGTTGGAAATACTTGGGAATTAAAAGATATAAATCCCATTTATGCCGCTTCGACTGATATGAATGGTAGATTTTTTTCAAAAGTATCTTTGCCGGCTTATTTGAAAAAGGTATGGCTGGTAACTGATAATGTGTTGGTCGTATCACCTGTTGAATTGGAATTTCTATCTGACGGACTAACCTTTAATTATGTTGATTATAAGGCACAACTGTCTGCCAACGGGCATTCTAGAGCGGTAATGGGAGGAGTGAGTTATCCTGACGGATATGATGTATTGGGTAATTGGAATGAAAATGGGGTTCCTGATTATTTGTTGCCTGAAAAGTTGGATATACCCGGTGCTTTTTTAGAGAGATGCAGTAATTTAAGCCGTTCTATAGTAGTAGATAATCGTAATTTGTTGGAAAGGTTTCCGGAACTACGTACTTCAGGGAGTAATGATATGGTAATAACTAAATCTACAGGTTTGGTCGCGACTTATTTTGATTTCTCGTCTACTGCGTGGGAGGATATGGTTGCTTATTATACTTATAAAGAAGGAGAGTCTGTGGACATAGCTACCATAAAAAAGACCATCCTGATTCCACGTTCCAGTAGGAATGCTCCTAAATCTTTAGTCGGTGAGCAAATAAAACTAAAATATTGGAATAAGGAACAAAGCAAGTATGAAGATGAATTTCCCCAAGGCACTCATATTGGATGGATTTTATTGGGAATGGGATTTGGAAAAGAAAAGGGTGTTTTTCCTCGTTATTCTAATCCTGCATATAACGATAATAAAGAGCAACGTTCAGTTTTGTTAAGTGATCCGGAACTGGACAATTGTTTCTTTATGGCTATGGAAGATAATGTGGACATGCGTTTTAATGATGTACAGTTTGCTATTATGGCGTCTGCTTCTTCTTCTGTAGAACCTACTCCTAATATACCGGATGAAGTAAATAAGGGTGAAATTTCGTATGTAGTCAAAGGGTCTTTGGCTTATGAGGACAATTGGCCTGATAAGAATGATTACGATATGAATGATGTTGTGATATATTATTCCAGTACAGTTGTGAAAGATAAATCTTCTAACGCATTGGTGCGCACCACTACTACTTTTACTCCGATGAATGATGGTGCTACTTATACAAATGGGTTTGGTTTTCAGTTGGATTACGTAGGGAAGGAGCATATAGATTTGGTGCAGGTGAGTCAAGAAGGTAATGTGATCGGAAAAAACTTTGAGCCGGGAATAGAAAAGCCTGTATTAATACTTTTTTCTGATATAAAGCCTGTTCTCAAAAAGCCTGTGACTGTAGTGATCGGATTTAAAAAATATGATAAAGTAAGCGACATGGATGCTTATCCGCCTTACAATTCTTTCATTTTTGTGAATAAACGTTCTCATGAAGTACATTTGTCAGGCTATAAGCCGACAAGCGTAGCTGATGAGAGTTTACGTGGTACGGGTAGTGATTTGAGTCAAGACTCCAATGGTATCCCAATGTATTATATAGCAGAAGATAATATGCCTTTCGCTATAAATATCAGTAACAGTGAATTTAGATGGCCTTCAGAGAAGGTGTCTATTACTACCTATTATCCCGAGTTTAAACAGTGGAGAGATTCTTTTGGCGCGGATTATAAAGATTGGTATTTACATCCTAAAGAATAATAAAGGGTGAAAGGCACTGTTGTTTTTGATAAATCGGACTAACAGGACTTTTTACTTGAAAAAATGTCACCTTTTGAAGCCAAGTGATTCAATCTTTTTGTACTTTTGCGGACAATATGATTTTATAAAGGAAAACTCACATGGATTCAGTCTTTATTACGACGCGTAAGCAACGGATTATCAGAGAACTAAGGGATTATATGTTGATTGCTCTTGGTATGCTGATGTATGCTATTGGATGGACCGTCTTTTTGTTACCTAATGACCTTCCTTCGGGTGCGGTGCCAGGTATTGCTTCTATTGTTTATTGGGCTACCGGTTTGCCGGTTCAGTACACCTATTTGGGAATAAACGGAGCATTGTTGATACTTTCTTTGGTTATTTTGGGATGGAAGTTTAGTGTGAAAACCATCTATGCTGTATTTGTGCTGAGTTCTATTCTGCCTATCATACAGGATTTGACCGGGGGAGAGTCTTTAATACATGACCAACCTTTCATGGCTTGTGTCTTGGGAGCCTTTTTCTGCGGAGGTGGTATTGGTGTCGCTTTTTCTGCCAATGGTAGCACAGGAGGTACGGATATTATAGCTGCTATTGTCAATAAGTATCGTGATATTACTTTGGGCCGGGTTATTTTGATGTGTGATTTGGTTATTATCTCTTCCAGTTATTTTGTATTGCATGATTGGGAGAAGGTGGTATATGGATATGTTGTCTTGTTTATATCCAGCTTTGTCTTGGATCAGGTAGTAAATAGTGCCCGTCAGTCAGTGCAATTCTTTATTATTTCTAAGAAGCATGAAGAAATAGGGCATCGCATAAATAAAGACCTTCATCGAGGAGTGACGTTCATTGACGGAGTAGGTTGTTATACCGGTGCGGGTGTGAAAATGATGTTTGTGCTGGCAAAAAAACGTGAGTCTACTACTATATTCCGTTTGATAAAAGATATAGATCCGAATGCATTTGTATCACAAAGTGCTGTCATTGGTGTATTTGGAGAAGGCTTTGATAGAATAAAGGTTAAATAAGAGTTCCGAAGTTAAAAAATAGAATAAGGGCGTTCTGAATGGACGCCTTTTTTTATGTCTGTTTTTTGAATGAACTTCAAAGGATATAAGACTTTGTTAACTGAATGAACTTTCATAATGTAAGTGTGTTATCCGTTTTATCTCGAAAAATAAGTATAAAATAATATTTTGAAATTATATCAGATTATATTTTGATATCAAAATGTTAGTTTATACCTTTGCTGTATAAAATAAGAAATGATAAACTAATAAATAACCTGATCATGGAAACAAAACTTACAGAAGAAACCCGAGTAGAAAGTGATTTAATTGGTGCCCGCGAAATTCCGGCCAGTGCATTGTATGGTGTGCAGACTCTAAGAGGCATAGAAAATTTCCCAATAAGTAAATTTCATCTAAATGAATATCCGTTGTTTATCAACGGTCTTGCCATTACGAAAATGGCAGCTGCAATGGCTAACTATGAGTTAGGTTTATTGACTAAAGAACAAAAAGATGCCATAGTGTTGGCGTGTCAGGAAATCTTAAATGGTGAGCATCATGAGCAATTCCCGGTAGACATGATTCAGGGAGGTGCCGGTACTTCTACCAATATGAATGCTAATGAAGTCATTGCTAACCGTGCTTTGGAGATTATGGGATACAAACGTGGCGAGTATCAATATTGCTCTCCTAATGACCATGTGAACTGCTCGCAATCAACGAATGATGCTTATCCCACTGCAATCCATATTGGCATGTATTATTCTCATCTTCGTTTTCTGCCTTATTTGGAATCGCTGATTGGTGCATTCCATAAGAAAGGAGAAGAGTTTGCGCATATCATCAAAATGGGGCGTACTCAGCTGGAAGATGCCGTTCCTATGACTTTAGGTCAGACATTCAATGGTTTTGCCAGTATATTGAGAGATGAAATTCGTCATTTGAATGAAGCTGCGGCAGACTTCCTGACAGTAAATATGGGTGCTACGGCTATTGGTACAGGCATTTGTGCGGAACCGGGATATGCGGAAAAATGTGTGAAAGCATTGTGTGAAATTACAGGTTTTGATTTCAAATTGTCGTCAGATTTGGTAGGAGCTACTTCAGATACTTCCTGCTTGGTAGGTTATGCTTCAGCTTTAAAAAGGATAGCCGTAAAGGTAAATAAAATATGTAATGATTTACGTTTGCTGGCTAGCGGACCGCGTTGTGGCTTAGGAGAATTCAACCTTCCGGCTATGCAACCGGGATCTTCTATAATGCCAGGTAAGGTGAATCCGGTGATTCCTGAAGTGATGAATCAGATTTGTTATAAGGTAATGGGTAACGAACTATGTGTGACTATGGCTGGCGAAGCTGCCCAAATGGAACTGAATGCTATGGAACCGGTGATGGCACAGTGTTGTTTTGAATCTGTAGATTTAATGATCAATGGTTTTGAAACCTTGCGTACACGTTGTGTAGAAGGTATTACTGCTAATGCGGAACGTTGCAAGATTGAAGTGCATAACAGTATTGGTGTAGTAACCGCATTGAATCCGATTATTGGTTATAAAAACTCTACAAAGATTGCAAAAGAAGCGTTGGAAACAGGTAGAAGTGTTTATGAACTGGTCTTGGAACATGGTATTTTAAATAAGGAAGAGTTGGATACAATCCTAAGTCCGGAAAACATGTTGAAGCCGGTAAAATTGGATATCAAGCCTAGAAGATAAATTTATTTCACCACAGACTACAGGAAGGTAAAGAACTTGTTTCATGAAGCCGGCTTCAATATTTGTAAAGCCGGCTCCATGAGTGGTGGCACCAGTTTTATTTCTGCTGATAAATTGATTTCTAGAAATCCGGTATAGTGGTTTGCCACTGCTATAGCGTATAAATTGTTTTGCCGATATTTTATCGGCAGACAGTTTGTATAGCCTGTGGTATATTTTTTTAGAACTTTCTGAATGTGAGGCGTGCATAATCAGATTTCAGAATTAGTTTCTTGCCTGTTGCTTTTTCCACCTTAAGATGATTAATAGCTTGATTAAGTCCGAAAGGTTTCAATTCATTCAGTGTCGTTAGTTTTTCTTCATCTCCCCGGTGGCGGAATTCACTCATGGTTACCTCATCTCCTTTATAAGAGAAACGTCCGATATGAGTGCCTCCATTTCCACCTTTGGCACTGATTTCCACCAAATGTAACTGGATACTATAATAAATGCGGTTACATTCTTCTATTTTCCCATTAGTATATTCTATAGTCATTAATTGCCATCTGCCATCTAATTTGCCGTTGATGGGAGCTTTGTCACAACTGCTGATTCCCAGCATAAAGAGTATGAATAATAATATTTGTTTCATATGTTGATTGGGTTGACAGTTAAAACTTCTATTTATTGCCCGATTTGATAATTCCTTGTTTGCGGATAACCAGCATTCCACCATAATTATTTCCAAGTATGTTGCCGCGATCCATAGCTCCGGATACAGTGAAACTCCATCCTTTCAGTTGTTGTGGAGCATAAGTTACTTCAAACAAAGAGTTGAATTGTTTCTTGATCTCATTCAGAGGATTATCATAAGTACCCCAATGGCGGGAGTAGGAGAGCAGCATACGATAACTTAGCGACTGACAGGGGGAACCGCAGAATCCTATGTGATGTGCCAGTACACGATTGCTGATAAAAGTAATCTGTCCGTTCTTGTTGTAAATAGGTCCGGGAAGTAAAGGATTACCTATTCCCATTCCCCAATGCTGCCATCCTTGATAGAGGTAGTGATTATAATAATTATCTTTAGCACTGATTTGCTCTTCAAATTCCCCCCAAAAGGAATCATACAGCATAGGTCCGGTTTGATCTTTTGTTCCTAATCCTTCGTATACAAAAGTATCAATGAAGCGGTTTTTGGGAAAAGTTATTTCCAGTCCGATGTGTCCGTCTTTCCAACGTCCGTATTGGAAAAACATTTGGGA
Source organism: Bacteroides stercoris (assembly GCA_958432865.1). Lineage (GTDB taxonomy): Bacteria > Bacteroidota > Bacteroidia > Bacteroidales > Bacteroidaceae > Bacteroides > Bacteroides stercoris_A. The sequence goes on along the minus strand of CAUAWO010000032.1, from coordinate 22,086 downwards.
GTGGTCGTCGAAATAATGTTCATAATAGATCTTTACCTTCCATCGGTTAAGATAAGCTGTTGCGGCAAAATTCCAGCTACCGACATGGTTTCCGTAGATGTTTACTTGTTCGCCTTCGGGTGTGGTATCATCTCCGGCCATAGGAACCAATACACGCATAAAGTCAACAAACCGGGTAGGCATATCTATTACAGGCTCTTTTTGTCCTGCAATATATTGGTCTCCGCCAAATTGGGCGGACATTTGTATTCCTCCTTCAAATTCTACCGGAAAATGTTCTTTGTTTCCTACTTTGGCGAAAAGCGATTTACTGTGGTAAAGTACATCAATGGTATATGGGTTGCCTATGGAGGTGAAATGTTCCTGCCATTTGTCATCAGTAAAACGTCCATAGGCTATGTGTCCTTTCAAATGAAGCCATTTATGGGTACCTGGTATGGCTACATAATCGGGAACTTCCAGGCGTATTTGGGGAATGGGGCGGGCATTATTTGATTCTACCATACCTCCACTGCTTAACTTGGAATTCTTTAATTCGGGCAAGCGTTCTTTGCTGCCGATACTCAGGTTCAACCATCGGTAACTGAGGTCTGCATAGGCTTGTTGGATGATGAAGGAGGAGGTGAAATTGTAGGCGGTTGCCAAATCCAGTCCTGCACTGAAGCCGAAATGTTGGTTTAATGGCATTGTATGTGCAATCCCTGCCCGTAAATAACCATTTTCGGTATTGGCAGAAGATAAACCTTGCCTGTTGGCAGTAAGCCACATCGGCGCGTAGGTTCCTTTACCCGATGTTCCTCCCATCTCAACGGTATATTCTGTTTTGACAGGGAGTTGGGCATTGGTGTGCTGCGTAATAGATATTAACAGAAATTGTAATAAGAATAGTTGTATTTTCTTCATTTAGTTTATGTGTTTAGTGCTAAGCTTGCTAAAACGAAATCGGTTTATTAGTCTGCCATCCCGAACTTTTGTGAAAAATTTGGACTCTAATCATTTTATGTATATGAAAAGTTTCACTAATGTTCAGAATGGCCGACTGTATAATCATATCAGCAGGAATTTTGGCATATTTATTTTCCTCCGGCAGGCAGGTTTTTCAGCCAGTAATCAGCCATTGTCTTTCGCAGATGCAAGCTGGTTCCCTCGCCTTCGTAAATTCCATGGGAACGCATCGGGTAAGAAATCTGTGAGAAGATTTTTCCGTGCCGTACCAGTTCATTGACCAACATTTCACAATTCTGATAATGGACATTGTCATCTCCTGTACCGTGAATTAACAGCAAGTTGCCTTTCAATCCTGCTGCATACGAGATGGGAGACCCTTTGCGGTAACCCTCCGGATTATTTTGAGGAGTATTCATATAACGTTCTTGATAAACCGTGTCATACAGACGCTGGTCGGCCACAAAAGCAATGGCAATACCTGTGTGGAAAACATCGGGATAACGGAACATACTGTTCAGCGTCTGGCTGCCTCCGCCACTCCAGCCGGTGATACCGATACGTGCGGTGTCAATGAAAGAGTATTGACGTGCCAAGTCTTGGATGCCTCTTGCCTGATCTTCACTGGCAAAGGTTCCGACTTCTCCATAAATACATTTGCGCCATTCGCGTCCACGGGGTGCATTGGCACCACGGTTCTCGATGCTGACTATGATATACCCCAGGTTTGCCAAGTACTGGTGCCATAAACTTCCTCCGATCCATACATCCTGCACGGTGGCGTTGGCAGGTTCTCCATAGACATCAATTATGACCGGATATTTTTTGCTGGGATCAAAGTTTACGGGTTTGATCATCCATGCATCCAGTTCCAGTTCTCCTGAACGGGTTTTTACAAATTCTTTCGGTTGCAGCCCCAAGGCTTTGTATTGCTCCTTGGCTTTTGCATTGTCAGTAATCAGACGTATACTTTTATGGGCAGGGAAAGACACCATGTCGATTACAGGGGGAGTTTCCGAGTTACTGAATGTATGGACTGCCCATTTGCCGGACGGTGACATGATATAACGATGTTGCCCGCTTTGGTCAACAGGACTTAGCCGCTTTACCTCTCCATTGCCGAAAAGACGTGCCCGGTAGAGATAGCGCTGGGTGAAGTTGTCGGGAGAGGCGATAAAGTACACAAAACCTTTATCCATATCCGCACCTACTTCTTGAATATAATCAAAAGCTCCTTGGGTGATGGGCTTGATTTCTTTACCATCACGGCTTACACGATACAGGTGGCGCCATCCGTCACGTTCGCTTTCCCAAGTGAAATACTTGTTCCCTTTCAACCAACGCACATTGTCATTCGTTTCCAACCATGCGGCATCTTGATCGGTAAAGATATTGACGGGGGTATTTTCACCTATTTTCGCAATCCATACTTTATTGGTGTTTTGGGCACGGTTCATTTGCTGGATGAACAGTTCGTTGCAGCCCGGAATGAATTCCATACGTGGAATATAGTGGTTGCGTGCATCACCTGGAAGAGCCAGCCAAGTGGTGTTTCCACCGTCGGCTGATACATAGCCTACTTTTACAGCGGAGTTTGCTGTTCCGGCTTTAGGGTAGGGAAAACGTTGGATTTTAGGATAAATGGAATCTACATTATTGATGATATCAAACCATCCCGTACCTTGGGTATCGCTTTGCCAATAGGCTATGTATTGCCCGTCGGGACTCCAGCGGAAACCGTCGCGGCAGTTGAATTCTTCTTCGTATACCCAGTCGAATGTTCCGTTTACAATTTCATTATTTCCGTCTTGAGTTAGTTGGTTGATTTTCCCGTCAACCAGACTCTCTACATAAATGTTGTTTCTGGAGACATATGCTACCCGGCTGGCATCCGGCGAGAACTTGGCGAACATCAAGGTAGCTTCCGGCAAGCTTTTGCCCAATTGTTGCAGTTTGCCGTCTTTCAAATTAAGCACCCAGTAATCACCGCGGGTATCATAACGCCATACGCGACGGGTATTGGTATAGATCAATACTTTGGAGTTATCCTCGCTGAATACGAAATTGCGGACAGAGATAGGTTTTCCTGTTTGCGGATTCAAAAGCATATTGGCAGGGATCAGCACTTCTTTGGAATTGTCCTTTGCTTTGTAGGCAGTGACTTCGTATGCTCCCTCGGCATTTTTCTCTATTTTGGAATAACGTTCTCCATCTTTCATCCAGTTCACGTTACTTCCGCCTTCTGTCTTGATCAGTCCTCCGTATACGGCCTCCTCCAATGTGGGGATACGTTGCGCATGAGTTGTGGTTCCGAAACAGAATAAGCATAAGACTAATGTAAATAAGTTCTTTTTCGTCATAGTTATTATGAATCTTTTCATCAAAAATAGATGTCCATTTGAAAACACAAGTATGTATTGGGATTCCGGATATCTGTTTTCAAAAAACGGGCGTCTATTTTAGAAAAACGGACGCCTGCTCTTTTCTTTTTTATTTAATTCCTAATTTCTGTTTGATTGCAGCCGGAATAGCATCTTTATGCACCATGAGGAAAATAGTCTTGGCACGTACATAGCTTTCGGACATATTCAGATAACCGCCAAATGTATTGCGTTCTGTACCCCAAGAATTTTTGGTGATATAGTATTTGGTCCCGTTCTGGTCTTTGGTAATACCGGTAAGATGCATCAGGTGGTCATCTGTAGTGACAAATGCTTCATAACCTTCCTGACGGACTTCCGGAGTGACATTTACTTCGGGACACGGTTTTTCAAATTTGTAGGCTTCCGCCAGCATCTCTCTTTGTTCTTTAGGGTCCATTTTCTCAAAACGTGCACGGTCGGAACCCGAGAGATCTTCCGCTTTTTTCACTACCGGATTGATGGCTACACCATTTTTGAATGAAAAACCTTTTTCACTGACATCACCGTCCCAACATACGGTATATCCGTGGGTCAAAGCATAGTCGGCAACTTCCATCATTTCGTCCAGCGGAAGATTGTACATTTGTTCATTTTCCCAATTGTCGGGTACTTCCGGAGAGAATTTCTGGTAATACGGTTTGTGAGTGAAACTAGTCAGTTCAATATAATCGTCCATGTTCAAACCCAGACTTTCGGCAAAAGATTTCGGAGTGTATTCTTTTCCTTTGTAAGTGAACTTTTCAGGAAGTTCTCCTAGATAAGTATCGAAAAGGTTGTTGATCAGCTTGTAGTATTCCGGGCTGCGACGTTTCATCTTAACGGCTGTGTTTCCTAAAGCGTTGATATATCTCACCATTTCACCATGGTTATGTTTTTCTGAGTTATAGTTGATTCCGTGATATACTTCCTCGGGTACGATACCCACTTGGTTGAAAGCATTCTTCCATGTGTGTGAAAGGCTTCCTTGTCCTAAATTCCCGTTGCCTCCCCGGTAATAGTTGTCTTCCAATTGGTTCAAGTACTTTTGGCGTACAATGAACATTTCAGAAAGATCATATTCCCCTTTGCCCATACGGAGCAGTTCGGATTCCATGAACGAAGTGGTGGCAAAGCACCAGCAAGTTCCGGTAGAGGCCTGATTTTTGACTGGAGTTGCTTTCTGTGATGCAACAGTCGTGAATTTGTAACCACTTTCTTGTGCATACATGGCTGATGCACAGCATAGCAGTGCGGCTAGTGTGAATACTTTTGTCTTCATAAGTTTGTTTTTAATATGATAAGGTTAACAATTAAAAGCCGAAGCGTGACTCAATCCAATATTGGTTTGCCATTTCGTCCCAGCGAAGGATGGTGGCGCCTATAAAGTCTGCCGTGTAGTCTGTGAGATAAGCACGGGCTGCTTCTTCCCCTTTAGATTGAAGGATACTTTGGTATTGTGCTTCCACAAATGGAAGTTCCCGTTGTCCTTTTTCCTCGAAATGACGAATATTTTTTTCCATTACTTTGCGGGCAGTTCCCCATCTTACAGCAGCCAGTTTGTTGGCGCGGCGATAGTGCCATAAGGCGGCGTCGTCGCGATAGCGGTGGTTACCGCAGATTTTATACATAGCAGGGAAATCAGTAATGCCACAGAATACCGGAACGCGCGGGCTTTGTCCGGGGTTGTCCATAGAGAACCATACCACACCGCCTACTGCATCGGGCAGCCAGTTGCGCAATTGGATAACTGTAGAATAAGCACATTGCGGAACTGCGATATTGCGTACTGATTTCACAACTCCCTTTTTAATACCGTTCAGCATATTCAGTTCATCGCCACGCATCCACGGATTGGCTTTCGGGCTGATAATGGTGTCTACTTTTCCGGTTTTTCTATCTTTTACCGTAACTTTCAGATTCTGTGTCATATCCAGCGGCGTTCCTTCGTATGTTTCCCGGAGCAATGCCATAACATCGGTTACAGATACTTGCTTATCAGGTTTTACACTGATAGGCAGTTCTTCTGCTTCATAATCAAGCTTTAATGACGGTGCCAGTGCATTCAGGATAAAGTGCTCGCGGGTGCTGAAGGATTTCAGTTGGCCGGAGTAATTCTTTCCGCTATAAGCTTTCCAAAATTTAAAAGGCTCTTTTCCATCCCAATATCCTAATTTTTTAGCCACGTCAAATACATTTTCGGAAGCCATATAGTGGTCGGGATCTTTCAGATTGAGGGTGCTGATTCGCGAGATGTTGGCAGATACGCCTACATGATCATCCGGAATACGGACTGCCGCCCATACTCCGCCAATGTTATCTTTTCCTTCTCCGAAGACTTCGAAGTGCCATACTTCATCAGGATCGGCAATGGTCAGACATTCGCCGCTGTCGCCATAACCGTATTGTTTTATGAGATCTCCCATCAGGCGGATAGCCTCACGGGCTGTTGTACAGCGTTGCAATGCCACACGTTGCAATTCTTCAATCATAAACATACCTTTGGGATTTTCCAGATCCCTGCGTCCGCTTACGGTAGTTTCACCTATCCCCAGCTGCTTTTCGTTGATGCAAGGGTAGGAGGTGTCCATGAAGGCATATGTTTTTCTAGCTTGTGGTATTTGCCCCTTGATTTTTACATTAGTCTGGTCGGCTACAAACTCGGTATGCATACGGCCATCGTAAATATTCATTACAGTATCCCTTTCATAACTTTCTGCCGGAACCATGTTTACCCAGGTTCGGTACCAGCTGTCGCATGTATGACTGGTTATAACTGATCCATCGGTAGTTGCTTTCTTTCCTACCATAATGCTAGTGCAGCTTTCCGGATCCTTTGTGTAATTCGTTTGGGCTGTGACACTTTGTGCCATGACTAAACCCAGGATTGTTAAAGAGGCTAGTAGTTTCATAAAGGTCGTTTTATTACTATTGCGTTTCAAAAGTATATAAAAAAAACTATTATTCAGAACTTTATCGGTTTAATTTTGTAATTTATGTCTAATAATCCAGCCTTTTTTGTATTTTTGCAGCAAATACAAAAATTGGGAGCACATGACAACTAGTATAGACATAGCTAGAAGGATAGCAGAAGTTAACCATCCTCTCAGTAGAGAAAGTGTTCACGCATTAGCCGAAATCTTAGTTTGTAGAAAATATCGTAAAGGGGAGATTGTTTTGCAGGCCGGTGAGGTTTGTAAATCGATGTTGTTTATAGAAAAAGGAATGCTCAGACAATTTTATTATAAATATGATAAAGATCTGACTGAGCATATCGGTTATGAGAACGGAATGATTATTTGCATAGAGAGTTATTTTAAACAGGAGCCCACCCGCTTGATGGTGGAAACTTTGGAAGCATCCGTGGTATGGGAGTTACCCCGTGTGGAAGTGGAGAAATTGATAGATCAATATCACGATATCGAACGTCTTTATCGCGGTTTTATCGAACATTCTTTGATAGAGTCACAGGTGAAGGCGGACACGCTTCGTTTTGAACCGGCTCATGAACGTTATAACAGATTGTTGCAGCTTCATCCCGAAATATTGAAGCGTGCGCCTCTTGTGTACATCGCTTCCTTATTACAGATGACTCCCGAAACCTTGAGCCGTGTCCGTTCTTCCTTGCTTTAGAATTGATAAATCAATCCTAGCCGGGTTTCAAAGGTCTTATATTTTATGTCCTCATGGTAGGAATAATGTGTGTGGCGGTAGTAATAGGACACTTCCATATTGGCTTTGAAGTGGGAGCTTAGATTCAGCTCGATAATCGGATTCACTACAGCGAGCATTACATTTCCTTTGTCTCCCTGCGCATTCAGATAGAGCGGATCTATTGTTTCCAAATCCTTGTGTTCGTATCCTTTCCAGGTAAAAATCTGGTAAAGATGCATATTCAGTGCGAACATGCCGTAACGGCCGAAGTCCAGAATGGTGTTGTTCTTTATGCTGTATCCGCTTCCCATATTGTAATTGCGGTCTATTACGTTGTAATAGTCGGTAAGGCTTCCACCCAGCAGGATGGCACTCAGGAACACACGCTGTTCCAAATTTACCAGGCTGTTCATTCGGGGGAATTTATAAATCATACCCGGTCCCACACTGGCAGCTTCCGAAATCTTGTAAGGGATACGCCCCGATCCGTCAATCACTTCCTCGGAATCAAAATAGTTGAAGTGCTGGAAGATACCGAACATCATTTCCATGCCGGTAGTGGTTTTCAGGGGAACACCCCATAGTTTGCCCATCAGGTTGATCTGGCTGATAAGAGGCTGGTTCCCGGAAAGACCGAAGGTGGCCCGCGCGGTGAAGTAATCGTATGGGCCGTCATTCACTTTATCGAAGGCATCTCCGTATTGTACCCGGAATTCAAGGTAGGGATTGTGCTCTCCACGGAACAGGTAATTGTCATCGGCCAGATAACGGTCACCGGCACCTATGGAAAAGTGTACCGGAATGCGGTCGTAATCGTGGTATTTGTAATGAGAGCGTTTTACTTTCCACATCTCGCCGGTTATCATTCGGTTCAATCCCCGCATGGGGCAGATCAAGGTTCCCAAAAACTCGCGGGTGAAACGTGAGAAACCACGCTTGGAGTCGTCCAGTACCAAAGAAGACATACGGTGCGTTACTTCTCCCAGGGCGATGCCGCCTAGGGTGGTTGCCATCAGGTCATTGATGGCGGGCGGCTCCACTTCTGCGGCTATTTCCCACATCAAACTACCAGCAAAGGCGTATGGAGCCGATTCCCAAAAGGTAAGTCCGTTGCTGCGTGCTGCATTGAAATAAAGATTTCCGTGATAGGGGTGGGCGAACAGGTTGGTAGAGAATTGGTCGTTATCCCATACAAAACCATGCTTGATATTGCGCCGTATGCTGCCGATACTGATTTTGGCAAAGTCTTCGTTCATTACATAACGGTCGAATGCCCATACTCCGACATTCATTCCGAAAGTTTCGGCAGCGGCACGCCAAGGGTGTTTTTTTTGCAGGCGAGGATCGGTGAATGTATACATGGAATCGGGGCGGTGGAGCATCTGGGCTGTGACGTTCCCGGCACTTAATGCCAGCAGGCAGACTAATGCGATATGCTGTAGTTTCATACTGTATGGATTAGTTTATACTAGGGTGACGGGGCTGCTTAAAACAAGATAACACCTGCTTCGAAAATAGGTTTTTTTTCGTAGAACTTATTTTTATCATAGTAGCGCGTCATGCCGTAACCACCCGATGCAAAGAAACTGATTCTGGATTTGAATTTATATTCCAGATTGATACGGGCTTGCAATGAATACATGCGTTCCGGTGTTTCCGCATCTTCATTTTCAAAGTTTTCTATATGGAAATAACCTAAGTCGCCACTTAGTTCCAGTTTGGAGGCGATGGGATAGTAAAGACCGGCACGGTAGAACACACAGCCCGAAAATTTGTCATTCAAATCCAGATAGTGTGTACCGATACCCAGCATGGTATAACTCCGGCGGTTTTTAAAACGCACGGCAGCATTCAGTTTGCTGGTGTTACCTGCAAACAGCATCATCTGGATACGGGTTTTGGGAGTGATATTCACCAAACCTAGTTTATGGGCGGTAGTATCCTTGCTATGGTTGATGATTCCTATTTGTATTCCTTTTACATTCCCGCCACACAGGTTGAGTAAACCGATTTGCGCGCCGCTTACTTCTCCGGCGTAGTTGCCGGGAGCGAACTGCACACCGCGTAACTTGCCTTGGCAAACATTGGTCAGTCCTGAGAATTGCAGGGCATTTTCCGTCTTGACGGCGATATTTACCGCACCGCAAAGCTGCAAGCCTCTGATTTCTCCGGCAGCGATATTGCTGATGGCGGAGAATTGCATACCATTCACGTTTACACCTACATTACCAATGGCTGAGACTTGAGCGCCTTTGGCTTTTCCGCCACTGATATTGAGCAGGGTGGAAACTTGTGCTCCGTTCAGTTTCTCGGCAGATACGTTCATCAGTCCGCCGATAGCGACGCCATTTTGTGATTTTCCGGCAATGTTGGCCAAGCCGGCTATCTGAACTCCTTGGGCTTTGTTGCCGGCCAGATTCATCAGACCGCCGATGGTAACTCCTCTTGATATGTTTCCGGCAATGTTGCCTAATCCGGAAATTTGGATACCGTTGGCTTTCCCTCCGGCAACATTCATCAGTCCGCTGAGCATGATGCCATTGGCATTGCCTCCGGCTACATTGGCAATACCTCCCAGTTGGAAACCGGAGGCGTGGCGTCCGGTAATGCTGGCAAGGCCGGAGATTTGGAAACCCGTCATATCGTTTTGTACAACACTGGATACAGCGTTGATACCGATTCCTTTCAGTTGATAGATATTTGTAAGCAGACCGATATTCAGATAAGTGGTTTTGACACTGTCTTTCTTCGCGGAAATGTTCAAGGAGATGTTGGGGCCTTTTTTAAGCTTGTCCTTTTTCTGGGCAAAAGCAGGAGTTGACATACCTGCACAATATCCTAAAAGGAGTATTGCTGCTATACGCATATTCATTTTCATACATTTTTAGTTTCTTGGGTGCAAATGTAATAAAAATGTAGATATAAGGGGGAATTATGGGGAGAATTGATCGGGGTGCAAGAGTAAAATTCTGTTTTGTATTGTCTCCTTTCACGCATCATGATCCAGGTGTCCATATATGCGGATGTATAACCTGTAACATCTATAATGTATAGCCTGCAACATCTATAATCTTCAGACTTATACATTATATATGTTGCAGGCAGGTTCTTTTTTCTGCCAGGTGTTATTTTACTTCCTGATATAAGAAACGTTTGATACTCTTTTTAGGAGTTTTCTCGAATTCTTCCGGATAGATTTTTACACGGGCTATTTGTGAATATGCAGGAAGTTCTGTATTCAAGTTGATACGGTTCTCTTCCATAGCCTGTGCTATCGCGTCATTATCCAGCCCATGAGCAAAGGCATCGTCGAAATCGGGATAAACCAAAGCCGCCAGTTTGCTGTCTGCCTGCTGTATGATAATGCTTTCTGAAACGAACGGCATGTTATTCAATTTATCTTCAATCTCTTCCGGATAAATATTCTGTCCCGATGGACCCAACAGCATGTTTTTGCTGCGTCCCTTGATGGTAACGTTGCCTTCCGCATCCATAACACCCAGGTCACCGGTATGCAACCAGCCGTCCTTGTCTATCACCTCGGCGGTAGCTTCGGGATTCTTGTAATAGCCTAACATTACATTAGGTCCTTTGCATACTATCTCACCTACTATATTCTCAGGGTCGGGGCTCAATATTTTGACTTCCATACGGGGAGCCGCCTTTCCGCAGGAACCCGGCTTGAAATATTTCCAATCTTCATAACAGATAATCGGAGCACACTCAGTCATGCCATATCCCACGGTATAGGGGAAATCTATACTTTTCAGGAACTGCTCTATTTCTTGATTGAAGGCGGCACCTCCTACAATAATTTCATAGAAATTACCTCCGAAGGCATTTATCATCTGTTCGCGGACTGTGGCTTTGATTTTATCATTGATGATAGGAACTTTCAGTAAAATCTTCATAGCCGGGGTTTCCAGTTTGGGCAGTACATTCTTCTTGATGATTTTTTCGATAATCAATGGAACGGCTACTACTAGATTGGGTTTCACTTCGGAAAAGGCTTGGAAGATGATTTTCGGACTGGGGGTACGGGTCAGGAAATAAATATGGCATCCCACACAGAATTCATAAAGGAACTCGAAAGCCAGTCCGTACATGTGTGCCATAGGGAGCATGGAAACCAGCTTGTCACCCGGATTCATTTTCAAGACATCAAAAGCGAACTGGGTATTCGACCACAATGCGCGGTAAGGAATCATCACTCCTTTGGAATAACTGGTCGTGCCGGAAGTATAGTTGATCACAGCCAGTTCTTCCGGTGTATCCCGGCGGTAGCTGACATGTTCCCGGCGGAAATTGCGCGGATATTTCTTTCCGAACAGTTCGTTCAGATGATCGCGTGCATAGTCCAATTTGGAACTGCGGGAAACTAGCAGGGTATAGTCATTCATCAGGATAACCCCTTCTAACAACGGCATGGCATTTTCATTCAGATTCTCCCATACCATATCGCCCACCATCAGCAGGCGTGCTTCCGAGTGATTGACTATATTATGAATGTTGTCCGATTTGAATTCGTGAAGAATGGGAACAATCACTGCCCCGTATGTAACGGCAGCCAGGAAAGTAACTCCCCAATGAGAACTGTTGCGGCCACAGACAGCTATCTTGTCTCCTTGCTTGATGCCGCTTAATTCGAAGATGATGTGTAGCTTTTCTATTTTGCGGGCTACATCTTTATATTGTAATGTGGCACCTTTATAATCTGTAAGGGCATCCAAGTCCCAGTTTTTCTTTATACTGTCTTCCAGGAAGGCAATAAAACTCTGCTCCATTGTATATACTCTTTTGTTTATATTTTGCACAAACTTTAATCAAATGTGCAAATATAAGACTTTCTTTGGAGCATACAAATTAAACAGAAGGAAAAATAGTGATTAGTGGTTAGTGGTTAATGAGCTGCGCTGTGATGTCGCATGGATATGAACCACTAATCACTAACCACTGATTTTTATTCTTTGCTGCTGAAATACTTCATGAACTGTGTACGTTCAAACGGATTGCTGGCTCCGGTAGACAGTGCGTTCATCGAGCTCTTGAATTCGCTGATGTCCTTGTAGCCTTGCCGGTTCATCCATTGGGTCATTTCATTTGTCATATCTGCAATGACCTGATTGCCTCTTTGGTAGATGACACTGCACAGTTCTACAGCCGAAGCGCCTGCCAGAATTGCTTTGACTATCGCTTTTCCATCGTGCACACCGCCCGAAATGGCATAGTCTGTCTGAGGAACTTGTGCCGAAGCGATAGCAGTCCAGCGCAGTCCGTTGGACAAGTCGGCAGGAGTACTGAATACATCGCCTGCAGAATATGTCATGGTGTCGATATTGATATCCGGCTGGTAGAATCGGTTGAACAATACCACAGCATTGGCTCCGTTGGCATAAAGTTGGTTGATCAGTGCGATGGGGTTGGTCAGATTGCTGCCCAGTTTCACAATGACGGGGATGGAAATCTGTTTCTTGATACTGCTTACGATATCGATATGACGCTGTTCGAAAGAACCGTATTGATATTCTTTTTCGGTCTGCAAGGAAAGGATGTTGATTTCCAGTGCGTCGGCTCCTGCTGCTTCCACGGTACGGGCAAAGTCTGTCCATTCTGAGTTGCTGAAGCAGTTGATGCTGGCAATGACAGGAATGGTGCAAAGCTTTTTAGTCTGTTCAATCAATGAAATATATTCGTTCAATGCATGAGAGCGTACATATGTGCTCAAGTAGTCATCTCCTTCGGGAGAGCCATAAGTAGCCATGTGATGTGCTTCCATCATGATCTGCTCTTCGAAAACTGATTTCAAAACAATGGCTCCGGCGCCTGCCAGCTCCAGTTTCTTGTTCTTTTCAGCGCTGTTTGTAAGGCTGGAACTGCTGATGATTATAGGATTGCGCAGTGACAACCCGGCAAAAGTGGTTTTTAATTGAGTCATATAAATAGTAGTTTTAATAGTTTCGTTCTCCAAAGATTTTGCTTCCTACCCTGACTAGTGTACTTCCGGCTTCCACTGCCAGCGGATAATCGTGTGACATACCCATGGAAATTTCTTTAAAGTATTCTGAATCAGAAAAATAGTTCTGCTTTATTTCTTTGAAGAATGTATTTAAGGAACAAAATTCTCTTTTGATTTGTTCGTCGTCATCCACATTGGTCGCCATACCCATCACTCCTGATAAGCGGACATTTTTCAAATCCTTCCATCCGCCTGTATCCAGCATTTTCCTGCATTCGTCAAAAGAGAAACCGAACTTCGTTTCCTCTTGGGCGATATGTATCTGCAATAAACAAGGGATGACGCGATGGACTTTGGAAGCTTGTTTATTGACTTCAACCAACAATTTATACGAGTCTATGGCATGTATCATAGCTACATAAGGGGCCATGTATTTGACTTTGTTTGTTTGCAGGTGGCCGATGAAATGCCATTCAATGTCTTTGGGCAGGGTTTCATATTTCTGAGTCATTTCCTGCACGTGGCTCTCACCGAAAATACGCTGGCCGGCAGCATACGCTTCTTCCAACGCCTCGTTGGGATGGAATTTGGATACGGCTACCAGGCGGACACCCGCAGGCAGTTCGGAAAGAACTTCTTTTAAATTTGCTTGAATGCTCATTATCTGTTATACTTTCTATTTTTTTATCAGGCTTTATTCGGTTTTTCCGGCATCCGGAAATTCAGGTTTCACATCCGGTTCGGCTTCGTATGGGTAAACATCCATGATGGCGGTTTCGGCTACGGACGCAATCACGTAGTCTGCCATTGTACCTTTCATTCCTTCGTCCAGTTTCTTTACAGCGTCGCGAAGGTCGGAAGCTTGTACCAGTACGGTAGTGGAGGTCTTTTTCTCTGCTCCGCTTTTTTCGTCCAGCGTGATGAAGAACAGCTTGCACTTAAACCAGCGGTCGGCTGCATCTTCTTCAGAGGGGAACAGTTCGCTGTAGTTGGCGCGTTTGATGTCCGAAACAGTGAACTCACCGCTGATATACGGAGTGATTTCTTCAATAATACGGGCTTCTGCTTCAGTAAAGCTCAGCGCGTCAACCAAATAGGGTTCCGTTACTTTCTTGTTCATGCCGTTTTCCATGACTTTTTCGTAACGTATCTTACATTCAAACCAAGTATGCATCATAAAAGTTTATTGTTTTATTGAATATTAAATTGGATACAAAGATACAATTTATTTAATCTTCGTCTCCCATTTTACTTAATTTCTTCATGCTTTCCTTATTCCACTAGTTTGCAGCTGTTCAATTGCATGAATTCGTGAATCACTTTTTCATGATCGCCCATTAATATGATGTGATGGTTACCCAAAGGATTACGCATAAAATAGTCTACGGGTTTGTCCAGTTTGATTCTTGCCTGGGTGCGGCAGGCATTGATGTAGTTGGTATTTTCTATCAGTTGGCCTGTGGAAACGAAATACTCGTCCAGACACTCTCCCGCGCATTTTATCATCGTGATGCCTCCCGGATGCAGAATACCCTGTATGGCTATTCCGGTTTCTGTTTCAAAATGATTCCGGATGATAAACTGATCCACCATTTTGGTGGCAATCGTACAGTGAGCCATCACTATTTCGTTCAGGTCATCGTTGATGAATGCCGGATTCGCCATGAATCCTGCTTGGCCGGTCAGTGTCTTGGCGATGAGCAGAGTAAAGATGGATTGCAAGTCTCCTTCACATCCGGCCGGGATGCCTTCATCATTCAGCAGGGCAAGTGCCAGACATCCGGTAGTTCCTAATTTCTCAATCAACGAGAAGCAGGAAAGGGTTACCGCATCCAGCTTTTTCTTTTCGCAGATTATTTTCACGGCCTGATAAAGACGCATGGCTTTCAGCAAATCTTCCGGAGTCCCTTCCCGGCAGGCAATGGCACGGTTGGCAAATACGGACGCCTCATATCCTATATCATCATCCTTTATCTGATAAAACAGACAATACACTTCCTCCATGGGGATATCAATGAACTCTATTCCCCAGCGGCGTTTGGCAAGCAGGTAATCTACATTGCTGGCCACCAGCCACGGAGAAGAATATCCCACAACTCCGATTCGTTTTCCTCTTACCTCGCGCTGGGCGGCGAAAGCCTTGTGATGATCTATCAGTTGTTTCACCATATTGGGGATAGTGCCATGAATAATATGTACTTTCATTCCTTTGCTTCGTATCCATGTAGCTATTTCCAGGGAAGCAGCCAGTGAGTTCTGTTGTCCGTCGGTCAGCAGATGGATAGGATAGGGAAGTAGTTCGAAGTGTTGGGTGACCATTTTTTCTACCCCGCCCGAAGCGATGAAAGCCATCCGGTAGGCATCTGCCGGAATACTTGCAGCCTCTGTATATGGTACCAGATGAAGCGTGAAAAACTTCTCGATTTCCACAAATAAATCTTTATGGCAATCATATACAGATTCAATTCTGTTCAAGGAGGACTGGAAGGTTATCAGGTATAGATTCATTTGATATTTTGCTTTGTTTTACTGGAACAAACTTACATGTTTTTTTTTAATAACCCTAAAAAATGCGCATTAAGATAACAAAGATTTAAATTCTTAATTAATTGTTTGCTCGGTTGGTTGCGAAAGTCTATCTTTGCACTTCGATTAAATAATTTTTATAACATTATGCCAATAATATCCATCAGAGGAAACGAGATGCCCGCATCGCCAATTCGCAAATTGGCACCGCTGGCCGATGCTGCAAAACAGAGAGGAATTCATGTGTATCACCTGAATATCGGTCAGCCCGACCTGCCTACTCCGCGAGCGGCCCTTGATGCGATTCGTAATATTGACCGTACCGTTTTGGAATATAGTCCCAGCCAGGGATACCGCAGCTATCGCGAGAAACTGGTGGGTTATTATAAGAAATATGACATCAACTTGTCTGCCGATGATATCATCATCACTACCGGAGGTTCGGAAGCGGTGCTGTTTGCTTTTCTGAGTTGCTTGAATCCGGGAGATGAGATCATTGTGCCGGAACCTGCCTATGCCAACTATATGGCGTTCGCCATTTCGGCCGGAGCCGTGATCCGCACGGTGACGACTACCATCGAGGAAGGGTTCTCCCTGCCGAAAGTGGAGAAGTTCGAGGAGTTGATAAACGAACGCACAAAAGCTATTCTGATCTGTAACCCGAATAATCCGACCGGCTATTTGTATACCCGCCGCGAGATGAACCAGATTCGTGACATGGTGAAGAAGTATGATCTTTACCTGTTCTCGGATGAAGTGTACCGCGAGTTTATCTATACCGGTTCTCCTTATATCTCTGCCTGTCACTTGGAAGGCATTGAAGAAAATGTGGTACTGATAGACTCGGTGTCCAAGCGTTATTCCGAATGCGGTATCCGTATCGGTGCGTTGATTACCAAGAATAAGGAAGTGAGAAATGCCGTCATGAAGTTCTGCCAGGCGCGTCTGAGTCCTCCTTTGATCGGTCAGATTGCTGCCGAGGCTTCATTGGATGCCCCCGAAGAGTACACACGCGAGACGTATGACGAATACGTGGAGCGCCGTAAGTGCCTGATTGACGGGCTGAACCGTATTCCGGGCGTTTATTCGCCCATACCGATGGGTGCATTCTATACGGTTGCCAAATTGCCGGTGGACGACAGCGAGAAGTTCTGTGCATGGTGTCTGTCGGAATTCAACTATGAAGGCGAGACGGTCATGATGGCTCCGGCTGCCGGATTCTATACCACTCCCGGTGCAGGCCGTAATGAGGTGCGTATTGCCTACGTGTTGAAGAAAGAGGATCTGGTCCGTGCGCTGTTCGTACTGCGTAAGGCATTGGAAGCATATCCCGGAAGGGTAGAAGACTGATATGGACTGGAAGCTCTTTATTGCCAGACGCATCTATCGCAGCAATGAGGGTGGAAAAGAGGTGTCCAAGCCTGCCGTCCGCATTGCTATGCTGGGCATAGCCATCGGGCTGGCCGTCATGATTGTGTCGGTAGCGGTGGTGATCGGTTTCAAACATGAGGTACGCGACAAGGTGGTAGGCTTGGGGTCTGATATCGTAATAACGAACTTCGACTCCCAGCAATCTTATCAGACGGTTCCCATCGTTGCCAACGACAGTTTGCTCCATCTGTTGAAAACACTGGAAGGAGTGAAGCACGTGCAGCGCTATTCCACCAAGCCGGGAATGATTATGACAGACGACAGCTTTCAGGGAATGGTACTGAAAGGTGTTTCTCATGAATACGACTGGAGGTTTTTAAAGAATCATTTGCAGGAAGGGGAGATTCCTGTATTCTCGGATACTGCCTCTACCAATAAGGTATTGGTGTCCCGCACTATTGCCGACAGACTATATCTGAAACTGGGTGATAAAATCTATACCTATTATATAGAGGACAATGTGCGTGCACGTCGTCTTACTGTCGCCGGCATCTATCAGACCAATTTTTCCGCATACGATGATTTGTTTCTGATAACCGACTTATATACGGTGAACCGTTTGAATGGCTGGCAGAAAGGGCAGGTGAGTGGTATGGAACTGGAAGTGAATGAGTATAGCCGGTTGGAGCCGGTGAAGGAGGAAATCCGTGCACGGGTGGATACGCAGGTGGATGCATACGGAGGTACTTACTATACTCAGACGGTGGAGGAAGTCAATCCTCAGATATTTGCATGGCTGGATTTGCTGGATATGAATGTGTGGGTTATCTTGTTTCTCATGACGGGGGTGGCCGGATTCACCATGATATCCGGTTTGCTGATTATCATTCTGGAGCGTACCAATATGATCGGGGTGCTGAAAGCATTGGGAGCTGATAATTTTGCTATCCGTAAGATATTCCTCAGTTTTTCTGTATTCTTGATAGGCAGGGGGATGCTATGGGGAAATATCATCGGGGTGGCATTATGCTTTATTCAATCTCAATTTCATCTTTTCAAACTGGACCCTGCCACTTATTATGTAGATCGTGTTCCTGTTGAATTCAACATTTGGATTTATTTGTTGCTGAATGTCTGTACTTTGCTGGTGTCGGTGCTGATGCTTGTCGGGCCGTCATTTCTGGTGACGCGTATTCATCCGGCAAAATCTATTCGGTTTGAATGAGAAGATTCTCTTTCTGCGTTTTCCGTATATCCGGTATTAATCCTTTTTTCCTATAATGCTAAGGTCTTTTTCCCTTATGATTAAGTCTTTTTATGCGGTAATGTACTACAGTCTCCTATAGTGAATCGTATAGTCCATTATAGTGGACTGTACGGTCTGATGTAATGGACTGTACAGTCTGTTGTGAAAGTCTGTAGTAGTTGATAGAAAGAAAAGACTTAATTGTTAGGAAGAAATGCTTTAGCCGGGCGGATGTGTTAGAACCAACCCTGCTGCGAATTCGTGACAGGGCCGGTTCTTTATAGAGAGAATGTAAAGTTACGTATAGTATGTCACTTCCTTCAGCTTACAGTTTGCAGAAGAAAGAAACGAAGAAAGGCATGCTTATGTTTATCAGTATGCCGTGGACGATGGCCACGGGTACGGCTTCCGGTCCGGAGCAGCGTGCGATGGCTGCCAGGGAAATGTCGGAAGAACCGATGCCCGCCGCCGAGATAGGCGCCAGATAACCGAAATATTTGCGGAAAAGGGGAGCTCCTATCAAGGCGGTCATTTCCCGGAAAATATTGGATAGTAGCGCGATGGTCCCCAATTCGGTAGCAAGCTGCACACCGATGGAGGGGGATTTGATCTGCGTGATAAGGATGGAGGAAACGGAATAATAGGAGAATCCGCTTCCGACAGCCATGCAGTCGAAAATACTCCAGCGGCTCAAGAGAAAGCCTCCGATGGCGGAAAACAGCAGAGTGCCGCTTACGGTGGCAAGGGGTACAAGCAGTGTTCTGAAATTGAGGGATAAGACAAACTGCCTGAGGTTGCGGTTGCTTCCAAGATTAATGCCGAGTAACAGCATCAGTACATATAGTACATATACAGAGGTTTGGTGTACGTCGAAGTCCACCGCATAGCTGACTCCGGCTACGCAGCCAAACAAGAAAAAGGCTAGAGTTACAAGACTACTTTTCACCGCTTGCCCCCTTTCCTTTGAAAAAGATGTGGTATACTGCAAGGGAGGCCATCATGCTGCCCAATATGCTTAATGAGGAGATGACGGCTGCCTGGCCGCAGAAGTAACCAAGATTGTCAATAATCAGTCTGTTAAGACCAATAGAGAGACCGAGTAAGAAAAGTAGCAGACAGACCACGATATGGATGAGAGGAGTGATCTTGCGTACTT
The DNA here is from genome assembly GCA_958432865.1 of Bacteroides stercoris. Classification (GTDB taxonomy): domain Bacteria; phylum Bacteroidota; class Bacteroidia; order Bacteroidales; family Bacteroidaceae; genus Bacteroides; species Bacteroides stercoris_A. Next base: position 2,833 of record CAUAWO010000032.1, on the reverse strand, counting down.
GGGATTTGTGGCGTAAGGGATAGCCTATAAGGACTCCGACAGCCATTATAGAAATGAAAGTAAACATGAGATTCAACTGTTTTTCTGATTTTACAATATTACTTATAACACGCTTTTGGACAAACGCATTTACGGTATGTTGGTAAAGTTGAAAGAACGGATGGACCAGATTATTTTCATACTTATGCTTTCAATTTGAAACTTTTTGTTGTTTTTAAAACGGGTGCAAAAGTAGAATAATTGTCTTTAATATGCAAATAATATACATATTAAATCTTATTGAAGCGAAATATGATATAAAACAAACAATATTTGTGATATTTCGTTGTAAAACGAAGGTTTTAAATTGTTACATTTATAGTTTTACCGAATAATATTGCATGTGCATGGGTGGGTGAAAACAATGAAAAAGGGGCTGTTTGGGGTGTGTTAGAGAATATAAAGCGATAAAAGGTTTCAATTTGTTATGCTGGATAATGTGATACTCTTCTGTTTTTTCAGGCAGTGATTACATTGGTGGAAAAGTGTTTCTTGCATAACCTTTCTTGGCGGATAAAAACAAATCAGGGTTTGTATAAACAAGCCCTGATTTGTTTTTGTCGGATCAAGATGGATAGCCGGATTTAGAATTCAAATTTTTCTAATTTCATCTTGCCCAATTCTTGCAATTTAGGAACCAAGGTTATAAAATGTGCAGCTTTTTCGTGTGCATCCAGTGACTCAGCATCTTTCCATGTTTCGCAAATCATAAGGACATCTTTCCGTGTCGCGCTCTCAAAGATATCATAAGCGATGCAACCCTTGTCGTTTAAAGATTGCGCTACCAATTCCTTTGCTGTTTCTAAGACAGCATTGCGGTTACTCTCGTTTACTTGGATAAAAACATTTAATCTGATCATAATTCGTATTATTAAATTAAGAAATGTATAGTTGGTTTCATTCTCTTTTTATTTTCTCATAAACTCATTTTTCCGTCTGAATTTACGTTGTAATTTGAATACCCCATTCCATGCAGGTTGCAGAAAATCGAATAAGGGGAGTAGTGCACAGAACTTCCGTTCGCCAAAAACTTTGGCGGTTTTTCTGAAAACAATCAGTTGCATCGTGAAGCGTGCTGACCATAGCAAAACAGCAATGCCTGCAATAGTCCATTGGTGGAGAAGAATACTGGTGGTTATAGTGGCGATGATGGCTGTATAGAACAAGAATCTGCTGCAAGTCTCAAATCCTATGAGATAACGGGCGGTTCCATGAAATAACCGGCTGGTAGCCGCATAGCTTATTTTCTCTTCACACCATATTCTTTTATATTTAGGCATGGCGATTCGCATCAGACTTTCAGGGCTGGCTTCAACTCGTGTATTGTGTGCACGGGCTGTTTCATTGATGAACAAATCATCTTCTCCACGTTGCAGATTCAGGTGGGAGGCAAATCCCTTCTGCTTGTAGTACAGTGTTTTCCGATAAGCCATATTCCGTCCTGTGCCCATGTAGGGATGTCCGGAAACAGCCATACCCAGATAACGCATAGAATTCAGCAACGTGTCGAAAGTGATTTTCTTATTAAACCATCCCGGTACTTTTTCGTAGTTGCTGTAGCCTAAAACGATTTCGGTGGCAGGTGTGAAATTACGTGCCATCTGTTTCAGCCATTGATTGCTTTGCGGACGGCAATCGGGTTCGGTAAATACCAGCCATTCATGGCGGCTGGCTTTAATTCCCATTGTTATTCCCAGTTTCTTGTGGCTGATGTAGCGTGCACTGTCGGGGATAAAGGTATGATAGAGATTGGGATATTTGTCTTCCAGTAATTTCAACGTATTGTCACAATCATCCGCCGGGCGGTCGTAAATCACAATCACTTCGAATTCCGGATAGTCCTGCTCTAAAATAAATGGGAGGTTTTCTTGTAATTCGTGGGCTGCGTCTTTTGCCACAATGATGACAGACAGTGGAGGATTTTGGGTATTTATATCAGTGGCATATGCTGTTTCTCTGCTGTGAGTGTATAGTTTGTTATATAGCCCCAGATAGTAAACGGCCTGCGTGGTGAATAAGGCTCCCGAAGCTATTGGTAAGATTGTATCTATGGTGAATGGTTCCATGTGTGATCTGTTTTAAAAACGTGCAAAAATACAGCAAATAATTGAATTGTAGCAGGATGAATATTCTTTATTTATTCAAAAGTTCAGATTTAATTATAATTTAATGTTAAAAGTGTGTTTCCGTGAATATTTTTCAAGTATAATTGCTATATTTAAGGAAGTTAGCTGAAACCTGTAACAAGTCCTGACCAACGGGCAATTATTATGAGAATACAATTTGAGATTAAAGAAAGTTTGATCAATATACTTGATCAGCTTATGCATTCCGACTTTTGGGCTACGGAAATCAAGGAAGATGAGTCAGGAAAGAAGATTATCAAGATTAAAGACTTGGCTTATAACTTAGAAGCCGTGGCCGAGGTGATGGGGAATGAAATTTTTATTAGAACTGCTTTGTCTAAGTACACGTATCGTATTTATGAGGTGAAGGGGGAGTGCTGGTGCGAGTATGTGGGGGCCTATCGCGGTTTTTTGGAACAGAAGCTCCTTCCAATAATTACTCCGAAGGAAAATCTGTTGGAATGTGAGGTGCTGGATAGTTCCATATTAGGAGGCAAACAGAAAACTTTGCGTGAGTATGCGGAAGATAATTTAAAGCTAAAGAAGTTCCGTGAACAGAATTTTGGTAATAATGGATTTTCAAAAGCGGATCATCCACGGCGTGTGTATGATGAATTTATAAAAGAAGATTTCATTCCGGAAGATAAATAAGAAACAGCGCCGCTTTG
>CAUAWO010000031.1:0-31756 GCA_958432865.1 Bacteroides stercoris | reverse complement strand
AGAGCATCTGCCTTACAAGCAGAGGGTCGGCGGTTCGAATCCGTCAACGCCCACACAATTGTTGCGGATTTTAGCTTTGTATATAGTATACAAAGCTATTTTTTTTATTCTGAAACTTCATTTTTTTAATTTATTTCCCCATTATACCTGATTACTCGGAAAAAAGCCGTAATTTTGCAATCCGATAATTATCATAAATACGACGTATGGAACTTGATTTACTTACCGCAATCTCCCCGATTGACGGTCGCTACAGGGGCAAGACAGATGCTTTGGCTGCCTATTTCTCAGAATTCGCACTGATAAAATACCGTGTACAGGTTGAAGTGGAATATTTTATAACCTTATGTGAACTGCCTTTGCCTCAGTTGAAAGGGGTGAATAAGGATGTATTCGAAACTTTGAGAAATATTTACCGTAATTTTTCAGAAGCCGATGCCGGACGTATCAAGGATATTGAAAGCGTGACTAACCATGATGTGAAGGCTGTTGAATATTTTTTGAAAGAAGAATTTGATAAGTTAGGCGGAATGGACGACTATAAAGAGTTTATCCACTTCGGGCTGACTTCACAAGATATTAACAATACTTCTATTCCTCTGTCTGTAAAAGAGGCATTGGAACAGGTATATTATCCGCAGATAGAGGAATTGATAGCGCAACTCCGTGCTTATGCTGAAGAGTGGGCGAATATTCCTATGCTCGCCAAAACGCACGGACAGCCGGCTTCTCCTACTCGTCTGGGAAAAGAGATAATGGTGTTTGTATATCGTTTGGAACGCCAACTGGTTGCATTGAAGGCTTGTCCGGTTACTGCTAAGTTTGGCGGTGCTACGGGAAATTACAATGCACATCATGTGGCTTATCCGGAATATGACTGGAAAGCTTTCGGTACTAAGTTCGTTGCAGAGAAACTGGGGTTGGAGCGCGAAGAATATACGACTCAGATTTCCAATTATGATAATCTATCTGCTATCTTCGATGCGATGAAGCGAATTAATACGGTGATGATTGATATGAACCGTGACTTCTGGCAGTATATCTCCATGGAATATTTCAAGCAGAAGATCAAGGCTGGTGAGGTTGGTTCGAGTGCAATGCCGCATAAGGTGAATCCAATTGATTTTGAAAATGCCGAAGGTAATCTGGGTATAGCAAACGCTATCCTTGAACATCTGGCTGTGAAGTTGCCGGTGTCACGTTTGCAGCGCGACCTGACGGATTCTACCGTATTGCGTAATGTGGGCGTTCCGTTCGGACATATCATAATAGCCATTCAGAGTTCATTGAAAGGATTGCGCAAGCTGCTGTTGAACGAAACGGCTATCTATCGCGATTTGGATAACTGCTGGAGTGTTGTGGCCGAGGCCATTCAAACAATCCTGCGCCGTGAGGCATATCCGCATCCTTACGAAGCGCTGAAAGCATTGACACGTACCAATCAGGCTATCACAGAGAATTCTATCAAGGAATTCATAGAAGAATTGAATGTAAGCGAAGATATAAAGAAAGAATTACGTGCAATTACTCCCCATACATATACGGGGCTTTAAGAAGCGACAAGGGAAACCGGAGATTTCAACTTTTTTAATCCGGAATTTGTTATAAGCTAAAATAAAGGTAATTAGAGATAAAGAAAGAATGGCCGTGAGGCCAGTAGGTTTAATTTTATTCGAATAAAACAATGAGTACAGAAAATGAAACTTGGCGTGATGCTTCTTCTTCAGAGGAGAATTCAGGCGCCGGCCGTGATGGTAACCAATTTAACAGAGAGGGAAGCTATAGTCGCCCGTCTTATAACCGTGAAAATGGTGACCGCCCTTATCGTCCGAGATTTAATAGTGAAAATGGCGACCGTCCGCAACGTTCGTACAGCAGTGACCGTCCTTACCGTCAGCGCTTTAATTCGAATGCGGAAAATGGTGACCGTCCTCAGCGTTCCTATAACAACGACCGTTCTTACCGTCCTCGCTATAATAGTGAAGGTGGCGACCGTCCTCAACGCTCTTACGGTAACAATGCCGGCGGTGACCGTCCTTACCGTCCCCGTTATAACAGTGAAGGTGGAGACCGTCCTCAGCGCTCTTACGGTAACAATGCCGGCGGTGATCGTCCTTACCGTCCTCGTTATAACAATGAAGGTGGCGACCGTCCTCAGCGTCCTTACGGTAACAATGCCGGCGGTGATCGTCCTTACCGTCCCCGTTATAACAGTGAAGGTGGCGACCGTCCTCAGCGTCCTTATGGTAACAATGCTGGTGGTGACCGCCCTTTCCGTCCGCGCTATAACTCGAACGGTGACCGTCCTCAACGCCCTTATGGCAACAGAGACAGCTACAGTCGCCCGATTCGCCGTACGGGAGATTACGATCCCAATGCCAAGTACAGTAAGAAGAAACAGATAGAGTATAAAGAACAGTTTGTTGATCCGAACGAACCGATTCGTTTGAATAAGTTTCTGGCTAATGCCGGTGTATGCTCGCGTCGTGAAGCGGATGAGTTTATTACGGCAGGTGTAGTGTCTGTAAACGGAGAAGTGGTTACGGAATTGGGTACTAAGATTAAACGTGGCGATGAAGTGAAGTTTCACGACCAGACGGTCAGCATCGAACGTAAGATATATGTCCTGTTGAACAAGCCGAAAGATACGGTGACGACTTCCGATGACCCGCAGGCGCGTCGTACTGTAATGGACTTGGTGAAAGGTGCTTGTGACGAACGTATCTATCCGGTAGGTCGTCTGGACCGTAATACTACGGGGGTATTGTTGCTGACGAACGATGGCGACCTGGCTTCCAAGCTGACCCATCCCAAGTATCTGAAAAAGAAAATATATCATGTGCATTTGGATAAGAATCTGACTAAAGCCGATATGGAGCAGATTGCAGCCGGTATTCAGTTGGACGATGGTGAAATCCAGGCAGATGCTATCAGCTATACGGATGATTTCAAAAAAGATGAAGTGGGCATAGAAATCCACTCCGGCAAGAACCGTATCGTGCGTCGTATTTTCGAATCGCTGGGATACAAGGTCGTGAAGCTGGATCGTGTATTCTTTGCCGGCTTAACCAAGAAAGGCTTGCGTCGCGGCGAGTGGCGTTACCTCACGGAACAAGAGGTGAACTTCCTGCGCATGGGCTCTTTCGAATAATATATATAATCAAGTTATAATAACTGTTTTATGGAAAAGATTAGTAGAACAAAGATTGTTGACCTGCTGAAGCGCGAGGATTTTGGCGCTATGGTCAACGTGAAAGGTTGGGTTCGTACCCGCAGAGGTAGTAAGCAAGTTAATTTTATCGCGCTGAACGACGGTTCTACAATAAATAATGTGCAGATTGTGGTGGATTTGGCAAACTTCGATGAGCAGATGCTGAAAGAAATTACCACAGGAGCTTGTTTGAGCGTGAACGGTGTGCTGACGGAATCGGTAGGCTCCGGTCAGAAAGCTGAAATCCAGGCACGTGAAATTGAAGTGTTGGGTACTTGTGATAATACGTATCCTTTGCAGAAAAAAGGGCACTCTATGGAGTTCCTTCGCGAGATAGCCCATCTGCGTCCTCGTACGAATACATTCGGTGCTGTGTTCCGTATCCGTCACAATATGGCTATTGCCATTCATGAATTCTTCCATAAGAAAGGGTTCTTCTATTTTCATACGCCTATCATTACGGCTTCCGACTGCGAAGGAGCCGGACAGATGTTTCAGGTTACTACGATGAACCTTTATGATTTGAAGAAAGACGAAAACGGTTCTATTATCTACGATGACGATTTTTTCGGAAAGCAGGCGAGTCTGACGGTTTCCGGTCAGTTGGAAGGTGAACTTGCCGCTACGGCGTTGGGCGCTATCTATACGTTCGGGCCTACGTTCCGTGCGGAAAACTCCAATACCCCCCGTCACTTGGCTGAGTTCTGGATGGTGGAGCCGGAAGTTGCGTTCAATGACATTACCGATAACATGGACTTGGCTGAAGAATTCATCAAGTTCTGCGTACAGTGGGCTTTGGATAACTGCGCCGATGATGTGAAGTTCTTGAATGATATGTTTGACAAGGGTTTGATAGAGCGCTTGCAAGGTGTACTGAAAGAAAACTTCGTTCGTCTGCCTTATACGGAAGGTATCAAGATTCTGGAAGAAGCCGTAGCACAGGGACATAAGTTTGAATTCCCCGTATACTGGGGGGTCGACCTGGCTTCCGAGCACGAACGTTATTTAGTGGAAGACCACTTCAAGCGTCCGGTTATCCTGACGGATTATCCGAAAGAAATCAAGGCGTTCTATATGAAGCAGAACGACGATGGTAAAACGGTACGTGCTATGGATGTGCTCTTCCCGAAGATTGGCGAGATAATCGGCGGCTCCGAGCGTGAGTCCGATTATGCTAAACTGATGAACCGCATTGAAGAACTTCATATTCCGATGAAAGATATGTGGTGGTATCTTGATACCCGCAAGTTCGGTACGTGCTCGCACTCAGGCTTCGGATTGGGCTTTGAACGTCTGTTGCTGTTTGTAACCGGTATGACTAACATTCGTGACGTGATACCGTTCCCGCGTACTCCGCGCAATGCGGAGTTCTAACCGCCGAAGAACGAAATAAAATATCCTTGACGGATAAGCCCGCATAAACTTTGGTTTATGCGGGCTTTTTTATCGGATAAACTGTTATTTTCTCGAAATAAATCTTTATATTTGTGTCAATAGGAATGGCATAGCGTTAACCAATATCATACGAATATGAAAAAGAATTATTTCTTTACCATGCTGGCAGTGGTGCTGCTTGCGGTAACAGGAGTCCGGGCGCAGGATAAGGTTGCTTTTGAGCCGGCGCATCTGGAAGGTATTTGGCAGTTGTGTCATTATGTGTCTGAAAATCCGGAAATTCCCGGAACATTGAAGCCGAGTAATACATTTAAGGTACTGAGCGATGACGGTCGCATTGTTAACTTCACGATACGGCCCGGTGCAGATGCCATTATTACGGGGTATGGTACCTATCGGCAAATATCGGGTACAGCCTATAAGGAAAGTATCGAGAGGAACATCCATCTGCCTATGTTGGATAATAAGGACAATATCCTTGAATTTGAAATGGGTGAGGGAGGTGTGATGTACCTGAAATACTTTATCGCAAAAGATTTAAACGGAAATGAACTGAATACATGGTTCCATGAAACATGGAAACGGGTAAATATGCCATCCGCGTTTCCGGTAGACATTGTTCGGTAGTATAAAACGAATGTTGTTTTATGTCCCTTGCGCAAATCCGGAAAATTTTCTGTTTATAAGTGTTTGCGTGTGCGGGCGGGAACTTTTGAAATTCTCTTCCGAGGAAATCTGTATTTCCTCGGAAGAGAATTTCTTTTTGTTGTATATCAGCCAAGTGCAAATCAAAAAAAAGAAGAAAACGTTTGCCAGTTATAAGAAAATCCGTACCTTTGCAAGCCGATTATTATCTCATAAGGATAAGCATTTAATTCATAGCGGATTAATCTCCCTTTGTCCGAGGTGGTTGATTCGTGGTGAAGCAAAAATTTAGTAGTAACATTTAAAAAAACAATTAAGAGTGGATACTTTAAGTTACAAGACCATTTCTGCAAACAAAGCTACAGTGACTAAAGAATGGGTCATTGTTGACGCTACAGACCAGGTATTGGGTCGTCTGGGCGCAAAAGTTGCGAAACTGTTGAGAGGAAAGTATAAACCTAACTTTACTCCTCACGTAGATTGCGGCGATAATGTAATCATTATCAATGCCGACAAAGTAAAATTAACCGGTAACAAGTGGAATGACAAGGTATATCTGTCATATACAGGCTATCCCGGCGGTCAGAGAGAAATCACTCCTGCTCGTTTGCAGGCAAAACCGAACGGTGATGACAAGTTGCTGAGAAAAGTAGTAAAGGGTATGCTGCCTAAAAATAAGTTGGGCGCCAAATTGCTGGGTAATATGTATGTATATGCCGGCAGCGAGCACAAACATGATGCTCAGAACCCGAAAATGATTGATATTAACGCACTTAAATAAGAGATAATGGAAGTAGTAAATGCATTAGGCAGACGTAAAAGTGCAATTGCACGTATTTTCGTAAGCGAAGGTACTGGAAAGATTACTATTAACAAGAGAGACCTCGCAGAGTACTTTCCATCAAGCATTCTTCAGTATGTAGTTAAACAACCGTTGAACAAGCTGGGTGTTGCTGAAAAGTACGACATCAAAGTAAACCTCTGCGGTGGCGGTTTCACCGGACAGTCTCAGGCATTGCGTCTTGCAATTGCTCGCGCTTTGGTGAAAATCAATGCTGAAGATAAAGCTGCTCTCCGTGCTGAAGGCTTCATGACTCGCGATCCCCGTTCTGTTGAACGTAAGAAACCGGGACAGCCGAAAGCTCGTCGTAGATTCCAGTTCAGTAAACGTTAAGAGTTGGAGAACGGTTGGGGCGGACAAGTTGCTTAATTCTCGACTTTCACCTCTCAACTCTCAACTGAAAAAGCGTTTAGTATCTAAACTACCGGGACTCTTCATTCGGATAGGCTACCCGGCGGTTGGTTTAGAAAAAACAAAAAAGAAAGTAAACGATTTAAAGATTAAAACAAAATGTCAAGAACTAATTTTGATACATTATTGGAAGCCGGTTGTCACTTCGGTCACTTGAAAAGAAAGTGGAACCCTGCAATGGCTCCTTATATCTTCATGGAGCGCAATGGTATTCATATCATTGACCTCAACAAGACGGTTGCTAAAATTGACGAAGCTGCTGAAGCTTTGAAGCAAATCGCTAAATCAGGAAAGAAAGTCCTGTTTGTTGCTACTAAAAAACAAGCTAAGCAGGTGGTTGCCGACAAGGCTGCATCTGTAAATATGCCTTATGTAATCGAGCGCTGGCCGGGTGGTATGTTGACCAACTTCCCGACAATCCGTAAGGCTGTGAAGAAGATGGCTACTATCGATAAGCTGACTAACGATGGTACTTATTCTAACCTCTCTAAGAGAGAAATCCTGCAAATCTCCCGTCAACGTGCCAAGTTGGACAAGACGTTGGGTTCTATCGCTGACCTGACTCGTCTGCCGTCTGCTTTGTTCGTTATCGACGTAATGAAGGAGAATATTGCAGTTCGCGAAGCCAACCGTTTGGGTATTCCCGTATTCGGTATCGTTGATACCAACTCCGATCCTACGAACATCGACTTCGTTATTCCGGCAAACGATGACGCTACCAAGTCGGTAGAAGTTATCTTGGATGCTTGCTGCGCTGCTATGCAGGAAGGTCTGGAAGAACGTAAGGCTGAGAAGGTAGACATGGAAGCTGCCGGTGAGGCTCCTGCCAACAAAGGCAAGAAGAAAGCTACAAAAGCAAGACTCGACAAGTCTGACGAGGAAGCAATCAACGCAGCTAAAGCTGCCGCTTTCATTAAGGAAGACGAAGAGGCTTAATTCATAGTGGAGAGTTGAGAATTGAAAGTTGAGAGTTACTTTACAGCAATTCTCAATTCTCTATTCTCAGCTCTTTTTCGCTTTTTAGAATGATATTTATTAACTAAAATATAAAGGAAAGATAGTATGGCTGTAAGTATGGCTGATATAACCAAGCTCCGTAAAATGACCGGTGCTGGTATGATGGATTGCAAGAATGCATTGAACGATGCAGAAGGCGATTTCGATAAGGCAATGGAAATTATCCGTAAAAAAGGACAGGCTGTTGCTGCTAAGCGTTCAGACCGTGAAGCTTCTGAAGGCTGCGTTTTGGCTAAGACTACCGGTGACTTTGCCGTTATCATCGCTTTGAAGTGCGAAACCGACTTCGTAGCTCAGAATGCCGACTTCGTGAAACTGACTCAGGATATCCTTGACCTTGCCGTTGCCAATAAGTGCAAGACGTTGGATGAAGTAAAAGCCCTGCCGATGGGTAACGGTACTGTACAGGATGCAGTAACCGACCGTAGCGGTATCACAGGCGAGAAGATGGAACTCGACGGTTATCTGACTGTAGAGGGTGCAACTACGGTTGTGTACAACCACATGAACAGAAACGGTCTTTGCACGATTGTTGCTTTCAACAAGAATGTTGACGAACAGTTGGCTAAGCAAGTGGCCATGCAGATTGCTGCCATGAATCCGCTGGCTATCGACGAAGACGGTGTTTCTGAAGAAGTTAAGCAGAAAGAAATCGAAGTTGCTATCGAGAAGACAAAAGCTGAACAAGTACAGAAGGCTGTTGAGGCTGCTTTGAAGAAAGCCGGCATCAACCCTGCTCACGTTGACAGCGAAGACCACATGGAAAGCAACATGGCTAAGGGATGGATTACAGCTGAAGACGTAGCAAAGGCAAAAGAAATCATTGCTACAGTTTCTGCTGAAAAAGCTGCACACCTGCCGGAACAGATGATTCAGAATATTGCTAAAGGTCGTCTGGGTAAATTCCTGAAAGAAGTTTGCTTGCTGAACCAGGAAGATATCATGGATGGCAAGAAGACTGTAAGAGAAGTGCTGAAAGAAGCTGACCCTGAATTGAAAATCGTTGATTTCAAGCGTTTCACTTTGCGTGCTGAATAATTCCGTACGGATGTAAATATATGGAAACGGTCGCATGGAAATATCCATAGCGACCGTTTTTCTTTATTATGTTTTTAAAGCAGCAGTGAGTTATCCCACCGTTTTGGTCTGTGTATACCCCTCTTTCTTTAGTAATTCCAGTACTTTTTGCTTAAAGTCTCCTTGTACAATGATTTCTCCGTCTTTGGCGCTTCCTCCCACACCGCATTTACTTTTAAGGAATTTGCCCAGTTCTTTCAAATCGTCTTCCGTACCGATAAATCCGGTAACGAGAGTTACAACTTTACCGCCCCGGTTCTTGCGGTCCAATTGTACGCGCAGACGTTGTTGGGACGGTTGGAGAGTGGTTTGCTCTTCTTCATCGTCCAATTCGTATTTGAAGTCGGGGTTGGTTGAATACACTACATTCAGTCTGTCTTTCCAATCGTTCTCTTTTGGTTTCTTAGCCATATATACTTGTTTTAATTTTCTCACAAAAGGAGTCCAAAAATACGGTTTTGCAAGGAACTTTGCAATCACAGGTAGAAATAATGTTAACCTTTTGTCATAGATATATTATAGATTGGAAAAAAAGCACTACTTTTGTCAGTCATAATATTGAGAACTTAAAGGAAAAGCTATGAACAGTCAGTTACAAAAGAAAGACTCTACAAAGGTGCCGGAACCTACCTTGCGCCGGCTTCCGTGGTATCTTTCCAATGTAAAATTGCTTAGAAAAAGAGGGGAGCGTTTCGTTTCTTCTACTCAAATTTCCAAAGAAATCAATATTGATGCCTCTCAAATAGCGAAGGACTTGTCATATGTCAATATTTCCGGCCGTACCCGTGTGGGGTATGAGATAGATACGCTGATTGCCGTGCTGGAAGATTTTTTGGGATTTACCAATATACATAAAGCATTTCTTTTCGGTGTGGGAAGTTTGGGTGGTGCATTGCTGCGAGATTCCGGTTTGAACCATTTCGGTCTGGAGATTGTGGCAGCATTTGATGTAAATCCCGATTTGGTAGGGACGGCATTGAATGGCATTCCAATCTATCATTCCGATGATTTTGAAGAGAAAATGCAGGCATATGACGTCAATATCGGTGTGTTGACAGTACCTATTGAGATTGCGCAGAAAATTACGGATACGATGGTGGCAGGCGGCATTAAAGCCGTATGGAATTTTACTCCGTTCCGTATCCGTGTGCCGGAAGATATAGTGGTTCAGAACACTTCGTTGTATGCACATCTGGCAGTAATGTTTAACCGTTTGAATTTTAATGAGATAAGGTAATGAAGATCATAGCAGTAGGGATGAATTATGCACAGCACAATAAGGAGCTTGGGCATACTCAGGAGAATAGTGAACCTGTTATCTTCATGAAACCCGACTCGGCTATTTTGAAAGACGGCAAGCCGTTTTTTGTTCCCGACTTCTCCCATGAAGTCCATTACGAAACGGAAGTTGTGGTACGTATTTGCCGGTTAGGTAAGAATATAGCTCCCCGTTTTGCGCATCGTTATTATGATGCGGTGACGGTAGGCATTGATTTTACAGCCCGTGACTTGCAGCGGAAATTCCGTGAAGCCGGTAACCCGTGGGAGCTGTGCAAAGGGTTTGACAACTCTGCAGCTATCGGTACGTTCATTTCTTTGGAACAAGCCGGTGGAGACTTGCAGAATTTGGATTTCCATCTCGATATAGACGGTTGCGAAGTACAACGTGGCAATACGACAGACATGCTTTTCAAGATAGACGATATAATAGCCTATGTCAGTCGTTTTATGACTTTGAAGATTGGTGATTTGCTGTTTACAGGTACCCCTGCCGGAGTAGGGCCCGTCAGCGTCGGTCAGCATTTACAAGGTTATTTAGGCGGGGAAAAGCTGCTTGATTTCCATATCCGCTGATTTCGTCAGCTCTTTCATGCTCCTTTGTATTAGGCTGTAAGACTTGCTGTTTGTTTTTTAGGTACGTAATCCCTCTCATTAAGGAAAAATAGCAGAATATCTTTGAGCCGATAGTGAATAATGTCTACTTTAGCACGTTTATTATATAATTGAAAAGATATGAAGATACGTGTTGGTTTTGGCTTTGATGTTCACCGGCTGGTGACAGATAGAGAACTTTGGTTGGGTGGTGTACGCCTGGAGCATGAGAAAGGTCTCTTGGGACATTCGGATGCAGACGTGCTGATACATGCTATTTGCGATGCATTGCTGGGTGCGGCGAATATGCGCGACATAGGCTATCACTTTCCCGATACGGCAGGCGAATTTAAAAATATAGATAGTAAGATATTGTTGAAGAAAACGGTGGACCTGATAGGCAGTAAAGGGTATTCCATCGGTAATATTGATGCGACAATCTGTGCGGAACGACCCAAGTTGAAAACTCATATACCCGCCATGCAGCAGACTCTTTCTGCTGTGTTGGGGATTGATGAAGACGATGTATCCGTGAAGGCTACCACTACGGAGAAGTTGGGCTTTACAGGACGGGAAGAGGGAATATCGGCTTATGCAACTGTCTTGATAGTCAAAGAATAAACGAACTCCGAATCAAAATCAGAAAATACTATGAAACAATTTGCTTTGACCCTTTGTATGGTACTGCTGTCCGTAATGTTCTGCCGGGCGCAGATAAAGCCTTTGAAATTCGATAAAAACGGGGAATTCAAAATAGTGCAGTTTACCGACGTGCATTTCAAATATGGTAATCCTGCCTCAGATATTGCCTTGAAGCGTATCAATGAAGTGCTTGATGCAGAACGTCCCGACCTGGTTGTATTTACCGGTGACGTGGTGTATGCGAAGCCGGCAGAAACAGCCATGCGTACGGTACTTGCTTGTGCTTCTTCCCGTAAAATTCCTTTTGTTGTGACTTTTGGCAACCATGACAATGAACAGGATAAGACGCGTGCCGAATTATATGATGTCGTTCGCTCTGTTCCTTATAATATTCAGCCGGACAGAGGTGAGGCCGATTCACCCGACTACGTGCTTGCATTGCAGGCTTCCGACAGTAATCGTGATGCAGCTTTGTTGTATTGTATGGATTCGCACTCCTACTCCCGGCTGTCGGATGTGAAAGGATATGCCTGGTTTACCTTTGATCAGGTAAACTGGTATCGTAGCCAGAGCGCTGCTTATACGGAAAGAAATGGCGGAAAGCCTTTGCCTGCTCTGGCTTTTTTCCATATTCCCCTACCCGAATATAATCAGGCTGCGGCTGATGAGAGTGCCATATTGATAGGCACGCGTATGGAAAAGGCTTGTGCTCCGCTCCTGAATACCGGCATGTTTGCCGCCATGAAAGAAGCCGGTGATGTAATGGGTACCTTTGTGGGGCACGACCATGATAATGATTATTCCGTTATGTGGCACGGCATCCTGTTGGCTTACGGGCGTTTTACAGGTGGAAATACGGAGTATAACCACCTGCCGAATGGTGCCCGTGTTATTCTGATGAAAGAAAACGCCCGCACATTCACTACCTGGATTCGTACCAAAGGCGGGGAGATTGTGGACAAAACGATTTATCCGGACAGCTACCGGAAAGACGATTGGCGTAAGCGTCCGCCGGTTGGAGAGAAGTAATCAGGGGGCAGTTACTTTTTCTCCGTTTACTACTACATTGTCCAGCGTCAGGTTCACCACATTCTCCATTTGTATCGCTTTGGGAGCTTTCTTCACGTTGATGTTCCGCAGGGTGATGTTGTGCAGTTTGGCTTCAGGCAGTCCGTTAGCCATGAGCGCTACGCTGTCCACGCGGTTACAGGTTACATCTTCAATGCAGATGTTGCGGAATAGTGTAGGATGATTGCCGCCCCGATACCCGTGGTAGTTCGTGCGGAAATTGATAACACCCCACAGGCAGACATCGGCTTCGATGCGCCGCATATTCAGGTTTTCGAAATAGCCGCCTCTGTCCGGGTTGGACTTGAAATATATACCGTTACGGCAACTGTCTATCTTGCAGTCCTCGATATAGATATTCCGCACTCCGCCCGACATTTCGCTTCCGACAGTGATGGCCCAACGTGCGAAATGACAGTTGCGGATGATAACGTTTTCCGTAGCCTGACCGATGCGCCAGCCGTCCTGGTCGCGCCCTGATTTGATAGCGATGCCGTCGTCACCAACGTTGAAATCCATATCTTCTATCAGTACATTGGTGCAGGATTCCGGGTCGCAGCCGTCATTATTGTAATTGTTGCTGTCGATATATACATTCCGTACGGTTACGTTGTCGCAAAATACGGGATGAATGATCCAGAAGGGAGAATCGTAAATTTTTAAATCTTCTACCAATACGTTCTTGCAACCGTAAAATTGTATCATACAGGGACGCAGATAGTGTCCTTCTCCGAATACGCGTTGGTATACAGGAACGGAATCGATACCCATCTGGCGCAGACGGTCTACGGCAGGACCTTGTATGGCATGCCAGCCGTTGAAAGTCACCGAACCGTTTCCGTCGATAGTTCCTTTGCCGGTTACCGCGACATTCGTACATTGGTATGCGTAGATAAAGGGGGAGTAGTTGAAACATTCTGTTCCTTCCCATTTTGTCAGTACCATAGGCAGGTAGTCGGCGGCTTCGGTAGAGAATTCCAGACGTGCTCCTTCGGCGATGTGCAGGTTTATGTTACTTTTCAGTGTAATGGCTCCTTTGATGAAATAATTTCCTGCGGGAATGAGTACGGTACCGCCACCGTTCGTGTTACAATGACTGATGGCTTGGAGGATGGCGGGACGGCTGTCGAAAGTTGTATCGCTCTTTGCTCCGTAGTCGGTTACATCATAAACAGTATCGGCGAATACGGGCGGTACGATATTTTTTAGTATTCCGGGTACTTTTGCCCATTCTCCGGCCGTTTTCCGGGAGGAGGATGTGGTGCAGGCTCCCATCACCAATAGGAGGGATAAGCACCAAAGTGCAGTTTGTTTTTTCATGGTATTACGTATTTAAATATGTATGGAGCAAAAATACAGGTTTCTTTTCGGTAAGGGGTGGATGAATTGATATTTGAAATGGAATTTTTGACCGGATTCGGTCTTATGGATGAAATTTTACATAATTAAGTCGCGTCCATTTGTTTTTTCCGATGGTGTACGTACCGGCAATGCGTGCCGAGGCTATATGGACGGTTTCGTCTGTCCGGTAAGCATGTTCCACGGCGGGTAGTTGGCACGAATGCCTGCTTGCCGTGCGGGAGTTGACGCGGAAAGTCACAAGATTTCCGGAGGTGTCTTTCAGCCTTAGTATTTGCCGGACATAGAAGTAAGGGGTCGTACCCCTGACTTGTGTCTTGTAGGGGTCGTCCTCCAGCCGGACACTGAGAATGGTCAGGGTCAGATCTGTCACTTTTTCCCCTTCTTTCCCAAGAAAGCGTCCGGCAGGCGGTTGCTTGGCTTTCCGTTGCAGGATGTCAATGTATACGGAATGGTATATCCGGGCGATTTGTGCGAAGCGTTCCTGTTTAGGAATTCGGGGAGTGAACTTGAAAGCTATCCAGGTGAGATAGCCGGGGTCTATCCGCAGGATTTCGTGCAGATAATGTCCGTGATATTTGCCGAACGAGATAATATCGTCGCCCTTATTCTGCATTCGTTTGGCATTATACTCCACTAACGACAGAGGACGGGGGGAGTAGTAACATAAGGTGCTTGCCATTCGTAAGGCTTCGTGTATATCCTCACTCAGGTCGAATATGTAAAATATGGATTGCCTTTCGGGCAGAGGGGAGTAAATCCAAAGTGAATATCGGGGACAATCTGCTCTTGGCAATACCACAAGATAGGCGCCTACCTCTTTGAAAGAAGCTTTTTTCAGGTTGTATTCATTTAGCTTTTGATACAACACGTCTTGTTCTGCGGCAGTGATGCCCGGAATAAGCGGATTTGTCATACATCAATTTGCTTATTCCAAAGATATGTAATTTTTTTAGAATCGTACCATTAATTCCAATACTATTTTGTCTTGTTCAGATTCTTTTGCAATACTGCTGTTGGCATAGAAATATTTTTCATAATTCAGGCGCAGGTCTGTGCGGAATGCTTTACTGAGACTGAAGGTGATACCGCCCGTCAGTCGCTGGCGTTTGTAGTCGGTGGTGGCCAATGCGCCGGTTTCTTCATCGGTGGTCTTGGCGTCGCTTTGGTCCGTCATCATGTCGTAGCGTAGCAGGAAAGACATTTTATTGAATATTTTACGAAGCGGAAGGTCGTAATTGATGAATGTGTTTACGGCTTGCACATCTTTGAAGGCATTGTCGGAATATTGCTTGTACAGATATTCCGCTTCGATATGGAAGCGGTCGGACTCATAGTAAGCGCCGATGTCGTACGATTGCACCCGTATTTCTTCCGGTTGGATGCTCTGTATGCTCAGTGTCAGGTTCAGCCCTTTGGTGAAAAGAAATTGGGCTTTGGCAGAATAATTCACTTCTTTATGCCATTCTTTTTGATTGGTCAGTCCCGAACCGTTGTATAGTCCGCCTTCTATCGTAATAGGCAGGTCGGTAGGCAGGGTATATCCCAGTGTGATACCTACATCGCGTACGTTGCCCACCTGCTTGGCTATGAACGAGCGGTTGGCAAAATATTGCTGGTGGGGTGATCGGTGTGCGTCGATGGTAAAAGGCACGCGCATCTGCCCGGCGGTCACTGTCAACCCTTTTGCCGGAAACAGGCGTGCGTAGGCATCGAGCATTTTGATGCTTCCTTCGTCCGACAGGTCTATTTCGGCTTTGTAGGCAACAATCGGCAAGACATTGCCGGTAACGCTGACACGTGCGTTTCTCACTTCGAAACGTCCGGCGCCCATTGTGGTCTGGTATTCGTATTTGCCCCGGATTGTTCCGTGTATTTCGGGCAGATAATCCTTGCTTTCCAGTTTTTCCTTGTCTATCTTCTTTCCGTCTTCGCTGTTTTGGGTGTTTTGGGTTTTTGCCATAAAGGGCAACAGGGTGAGGAACAGTATCAATGCGCTTTTTTTCATAATTTGTTGTCGGTTTGTTTATGTTGGCAAAGATACGGTCGTATGTGTTGTGATTTTATGTCATATGTGTTTCGTTTCTGTTACAAAGTCACGGGAAAAACGATATGCAGCTATGTGAACTCTTGCAAAAAAGGCATGCCTTTTCTCTTTCTTCTGTTTGAAAACCTGTATTTTTGCATCTTAAACGATGTATATCCGAGAAATGAACAAGGCAGAAAAACGAGTGTTGGTTGGAATGAGCGGTGGCATTGACAGTACCGCTACATGTCTGATGTTGAAAGAGCAGGGTTACGAGGTAATCGGTCTTACGATGTGGGTGTGGGGAGAAGAGCCGTTGGAAGCCCGCCAGCTTGCTCAGAATATGGGCATTGAACATTATGTGGCAGATGAGCGTGAGGCTTTCCGGCAGATTATCGTTCAGAACTTTATCGATGAATACCGGCAGGGGCGTACCCCCAATCCTTGTGTGATGTGCAATCCTCTGTTCAAGTTCCGCATTCTAACGGAGTGGGCGGATAAATTGAATTGCCGGTATATTGCTACCGGGCACTATACCCGTCTGGAAGAACAGAATAGGAAAATATATATAGTTGCCGGGGATGACGATAAGAAAGACCAGTCTTATTTCCTTTGGCGCTTGGGGCAGGATGTCTTGCGACGTTGTCTTTTCCCGTTGGGAACCTATACCAAGATGCAAGTGCGCGATTATCTGAGGGATAAAGGCTATGCACCGAAAGCCGAGGAAGGAGAGAGCATGGAAGTATGCTTCATAAAAGGAGATTATCGGGACTTCCTGCGTGAGCATTCGCCGGAGATAGACAATGAAGTAGGCCCGGGATGGTTTGTCAATTCGGAAGGAGTGAAGCTGGGAGAGCATAAGGGCTTTCCTTACTATACCATCGGGCAACGGAAAGGACTTGAAATCGCATTGGGGAAACCAGCTTATGTGCTGAAAATCAATCCGCAGAAGAATACCGTAATGTTGGGAGATGCCGAGCAGCTCAAAGCGGAATATATGCTTGCGGAACAGGATAATCTGATTGATGAGGGGGAAGTTTTCGGAAGCGGGGAACTGACGGTTCGCATCCGCTATCGGAGCAAACCGATACCTTGTTCGGTAAAGCGTCTGGAAGACGGGCGATTGCTGGTGCATTTTGAGACGGAAGCATCTGCCATTGCGCCCGGACAATCAGCTGTATTCTATATCGGAAAAAGGGTGGTAGGCGGTTCGTTCATTGCTTCACAACGTGGTATCGGCATGTATATTTGAAAATTAAAAACTGAAATTTGAAAATAAAAAGAGATTAATGGGGAAGAGATTGATTATTCTTTCAGCTTTAGTGTTGTTTCTGGCAAGTGCGTCGGCACAGCAAGATACGTTGAAATACCGTATTAGTTTAAGAGACAAGGCAGCTACCGTTTATTCATTGGAGCATCCTGAACAGTTCCTTTCGGAGAAAGCCATTGCAAGACGTCAAAAACAGAACCTGGCGGTTGATTCCACCGACCTGCCGGTTTGCCGTCAGTATATTGATGAAATACGCAGACAAGGAGTGAATATTGTAGTTGTAGGGAAATGGGAAAATTTTGTTACAGTTTCCTGCAATGATTCCGCTTTGATAGAACATATTGCCGCATTGCCGTTTGTACGCGCTACGGAGAAAGTATGGACTGCTCCGAAAATGAATGAAGGAGTGGGGGATGCAATGCGCGATTCTGTAATCAATGAGCCGAAGATATATACAGACAGTATTTACGGTCCTGCTCTCACTCAAATTCAGTTGAGCAATGGAGATAAGTTGCATGATGCCGGATTCAGGGGGCAGGGAATGACGATTGCCGTGATTGATGCCGGATTTCATAATCTGGATAAGATAACGGCTATGCGGAATATCCGCGTCTTGGGCATGAAAGATTTTGTCAATCCTCAGGCGGATTTATTTGCGGCAAGCAGTCATGGACTGAGTGTGCTTTCCTGCATTGGAATGAATCAGCCGGGAATTATGACAGGTACTGCACCGGAAGCTTCCTTTTGGCTCTTCCGTAGTGAGGATGAGGCTTCCGAACACTTGGTGGAGCAGGATTATTGGGCTGCTGCCGTAGAGTTTGCCGACAGTGTGGGAGTTGATGTGCTTAATACTTCTTTGGGGTATTATGCGTTCGATGACAAATCGAAAAATTACAAATATCGTGATTTGGACGGACATCATGCCTTGATGTCGCGTCAAGCCTCGCATATAGCCGATAAGGGTATGGTACTGGTGTGCAGTGCCGGTAATTCGGGAATGGGGTCTTGGAAAAAAATAACCCCGCCGGGAGATGCTGATAATGTGTTGACGGTAGGCGCTATCAACAAACAGGCGGTGTTGGCGCCATTTTCCTCTATCGGCAACACGGCTGATAACCGGATTAAACCGGATGTTGTAGCTGTGGGCGAAGGAGCGGATGTGATTCGCACGGACGGAAATCAGGGTAAGGCAAACGGGACTTCTTTCTCTTCGCCCGTCATGTGTGGAATGGTGGCTTGTTTATGGCAGGCATGCCCCCGGCTGACAGCGAAAGAGTTGCTTGAATTAGTCCGCGCTTCCGGTGACCGTGCCGACTATCCGGATAATATCTACGGTTATGGCGTGCCGGATATGTGGAAAGCATATAATAGCTATAAATTAAAAATGAAGTAAGGACAGGAACTTTGCATACTTATATTTAAAGAATGGATGCCTTATCACTATACGAATTAAATGCGCTGGTGCGTCGCAGCTTGGAGCAATGTTTGCCTGATGCCTATTGGATACAGGCTGAATTGAGTGATGTACGTACCAACAGCACCGGACATTGCTATCTGGAGTTCGTACAGAAAGATGCCCGTAGTAATAGTCTGATAGCTAAGGCGAGAGGAACGATATGGTCGAACGTCTTTCGTTTGTTGAAACCTTATTTTGAGGAAGCTACGGGACAGGCTTTTGTTTCGGGCATCAAAGTGCTGGTGCAAGTGACCGTCAGTTTCCATGAACTGTATGGATATAGCCTTACAGTACAGGATATAGATCCCACCTATACTTTGGGTGATATGGCCCGTCGCCGTAAAGAGATTTTGAAACAATTGGAAGAAGAAGGGGTACTTACTTTAAATAAAGAATTGAGAATGCCTCGTTTGCCGCAGCGTATTGCGGTTGTTTCTTCCCCAACCGCTGCCGGATACGGTGACTTTTGCCACCAGTTGCAGAATAATCCGGGAGGTTTTTACTTCTATACGGAACTTTTTCCGGCATTGATGCAGGGTGATCGTGTTGAAGAATCCGTTTTGTCTGCTTTGGATAAGATAAATTCCCGCTCGGACAGTTTTGATGTAGTAGTTATTATCCGGGGCGGTGGGGCAACTTCCGACCTTTCCGGATTTGATACTTATCTGCTCGCGGCTGCCTGTGCGCAGTTTCCTTTGCCTGTTATCACGGGTATCGGGCACGAACGCGACGATACGGTTCTCGATTCCGTGGCCCATACCCGTGTCAAGACTCCCACAGCTGCTGCCGAATTTCTGATAGACTGCATGAATGAGGCTGCCGATGAATTGGAATCGCTGGCTGCCCGCCTATGCGATGGTGTCCGGAATTTGCTGGTACAAGAGCAACAGAAGTTAGTATCATACAGGAACCGTATTCCCTCTGCTGCTTATGGTTGCATTTCGGATGCAAAATTAACTTTGCTTACCGTCCGAAAAGATATTGTACAAGCTGTAACAGCCTCCTTGTTCCGTCAGCATCATCGGCTGGAGTTACTGCAACAACGGCTGGCGGATGCTTCTCCGGAAAAGCAATTAGCCCGTGGCTACAGCATTACATTGAAAAACGGAAAAGCAATAAAGAATGCTTCTCTCTTAAATGAGGGTGATGAAATTATCACTCGCCTGTATAAAGGAGAAGTGGTTTCAGTAGTAACAAATAAACTGTCAAAAAAATAAATAATCCTATGCCTGCACCCAAGAAAAAAGAGACTTATTCCCAAGCGATGGAACGGTTGGAGAAAATTGTCAGTCAGATAGACAACAATGAACTGGAAATAGATGAACTTGCCGTAAAGATAAAGGAGGCAAATGAAATCATTGCTTTTTGCAGTGATAAGTTGACTAAGGCAGACCGTGAGGTTAAAAAACTTCTATCGGACAAGCAGGAAGACTGAGTCGGCTTAAAAGACTTTCTGCCAGCTTGATTGCGAATGTATTGATATTATAAAATCCTTTTTGGAGGCAGATTTGGAATTTGTCTTGGATACTTTGTCCCGATAGCAAGAAACCGCAAATAAAATTTGTTTTTGCTTTCGCTTGTTCCTATTTTTGTACAAAAGCATTTTTTATGAAGAAAACACTTATATTGGCGGCCGGTTTTGCAATGATGGCTTGTGGTGCAGTTGCTCAAGAGACATCGGTGCCCAAGAGAATTACCATTATAGAAGGCAAGTTTTTCCGTAATCTGCCGGAAGAGGTTGCAAAGATGATGACTCCCGATGGAATAAAGTTTTTTATGTTATCCACTCCGAATGGGACAAAGGCCGTCGGGATAAAGATGCCGGAGCCTTTGACCAACGAGATGCTACGTGATACTATACCGATGGTACAAGTGCCCGAAGCAGCCGAACTTTTGCGGCGATTTGACGAAGCACAAGCAAGGTCAGAAGGGATTGGGGTATCGTCGGGTAGGACGGAGCCATTGCTTAAGGAAGGTACTAAGTTTCCTGAGTTCACCGCTACCGACATGAATGGCAGGACGTGGAGCAATGCCGATGTAAAGGGTAAGGTAATGGTGCTGAACGTATGGTTCACCGGTTGCGGCCCGTGTCGTGCCGAGATGCCGGAGTTATCTGCTTGGAAAGACGAGATGCCCGGCGTGATGTTTTTCTCGTCTACTTTTGAGTCGGCTAAGGTAGCCCGCCCCGTCATAGAGAGCCGCGGATTTAACTGGATTCCGCTTGTAAACGATACCGTACTTTATAAATACGTAGGTAACAACGGTTTTCCTCTTACCGTTGTTATAGACAAGGAAGGTACTGTGGTGATGGCTGAGCATGGTACGTCAGCTACCAAACGGGAAGCCCTGAAACGAAAGATAAAATCTTTGATAAAATAAAGAATTCTGAGGAAGATTTAAGCAGAAATTTAAAATATCGGAGATTATTGCGTATATCGGACAAGCTTTACAGGAAACCTACATAAAGTTTGAAAAACGAAAAACATCTGTCACACTGTTATGCTCCACGAGGAAAGGATGAACCGGTAGCTTTTCCTTATTGTGTAAAATGGGGTTAATTAATAGGGTCTCATTATATTTTGTATTTTCTCTGTAAAGATGGAAAGTTTCATCAGGAAAAACGAATAGTTTATCCTAAGTAAACTATTCGTTTCACCGCATTAAACTATCAGTTTACTTAGGGTAAACTTAGGGTATTCCTAAGGGAAACAGAAAGTTCCAACCAATGAAAATCTGGCTGCTTATCTTTTTATCATAGTTGGCATGTGATAGAAAAAACGTATCGCCACTCTTAGGTTGTAAAAAAACAGTGCTTCTTTAGGAAATATGAAGAATAACCATTACTTTTGTTACAAATAGATAGTCTTGAAATTAAATTAATACGAGCGAGATATGAAAGAACTGGATTGGGCTAATCTGCCGTTCGGCTATATGAAGACAGATTACAATGTGAGAATTTACTATCGTAACGAACAGTGGGGCGCATTGGAAGTATGCAGCGAGGAAACCATTCCTATGCACATGGCAGCCACTTGTCTGCACTATGGTCAGGAAGCGTTCGAGGGTTTGAAGGCTTTCCGGGGCAAAGACGGCAAGGTACGTATTTTCCGTTTGGAAGAGAATGCGGCGCGTTTGCAGTCTACCTGCCGTGGCATCCTGATGCCTGAGTTGCCGACAGAACGCTTTAAAGAGGCTATTCTTAAGGTTGTGAAGCTGAATGAGCGTTTCATTCCGCCTTACGAATCGGGAGCTTCCCTGTATATCCGTCCGTTGCTGGTGGGGACGGGAGCACAGGTAGGCGTACATCCGGCAAAAGAATACCTGTTTGTCGTGTTTGTAACGCCGGTAGGTCCTTACTTCAAGGGCGGGTTCTCCACCAATCCGTACGTTATTATCCGCGAATACGACCGTGCCGCACCTTTGGGCACAGGTGTCTATAAGGTGGGCGGCAATTATGCGGCCAGCCTGCGCGCCAATAAGAAAGCGCACGATTTGGGCTATGCCTGCGAGTTCTATCTGGATGCCAAGGAAAAGAAATACATCGACGAGTGCGGTGCTGCCAACTTCTTCGGAATCAAGGACAATACGTATATCACTCCGAAATCCACTTCCATTCTTCCGTCCATCACCAACAAGAGCCTGATGCAACTGGCCGAGGATATGGGCATGAAAGTAGAACGCCGTCCGGTTCCGGAAGAAGAGCTGCTTACTTTCGAGGAAGCGGGCGCTTGCGGCACGGCTGCCGTTATCAGTCCGATAGAGCGCATCGACGATGTGGAGAACGGTAAGTCGTACGTGATTGCCAAAGACGGAAAACCGGGACCGGTCTGCACGAAGCTGTACAACAAATTGCGTGCTATCCAATACGGTGACGAGCCCGATACGCATGGTTGGGTAACTGTCGTGGAATAACGCATGAGCATAAAGATTACAACCCTTGTGGAAAATTCGGTTTACGGCAAGGGACTACAGGGAGAGCACGGGCTTTCCCTGCTTGTTGATACGGGTGAGCATCGTCTGCTGTTCGATACCGGAGCTTCCGATCTTTTCATACGCAATGCCCGGATACTTGGGATTGACTTGAAGGAGGTGGATTTCCTGGTACTGTCGCACGGACATCGCGACCACACCGGCGGACTGCATCACTTTCTTGCCGTGAACGACAAGGCACAGGTTGTTTGCAAGAGAGAACTCTTCCAACCGAAGTTCAAGGATGAACGGGAAAACGGAGTGATGCAGCCCGATGCTTTGGACAGCACCCGTTTCCGTTTTGTGGATGAGGTTACTGAATTGTGCCGCGGCGTGTTTGTCTTTCCGCAGTTGCCCGTTACAGATGAAGAAGATACGCATTTTGAACACTTCTTCACGTGGGTGGAAGGGCGGAAACAGGCCGATACCTTTACGGACGAACTGGCGCTGGTGTTGAAACAGGGCGCTGAAGTGTCCGTGCTGAGTGCCTGCTCGCACCGGGGCATTACGAATATCATCCGTGCGGTGCAGGAGTATTTTCCGCAGACCTCGCTGAAACTGGTATTGGGCGGTTTCCATATCCGTAATACCGAGAAAGAGAAATTTGATGTGATAGCCCGTTTCCTTGAAAGCCATTTGCCGCAACGGCTGGGCGTTTGTCATTGTACGGGCATTGATAAATACGCATTGTTTCACCAATGCTTTGCCGACCGTACTTTTTATAATTATACCGGTCGGGTAGAAACACTTTAATACATACGAATGGGAAAGAATAAGTTAGAGAAGTTTGCCGATATGGCGAGTTATCCGCACGTGTTTGAATATCCGTACTCGGCGGTAGACAACGTGCCGTTTGAGATGAAGGGCAACTGGCATCAACAGTTTTTCAAGAACGATAATCCGATTGTGCTGGAGCTGGGCTGCGGCCGTGGAGAGTACACGGTGGGACTGGGACGCATGTTTCCCGACAAGAATTTCATCGGCGTAGATATCAAAGGGGCGCGCATGTGGACGGGAGCTACCGAGTCCTTGCAGTCGGGCATGAAGAATGTTGCCTTCCTGCGTACCAACATCGAAATCATAGACCGCTTCTTCGCTCCGGGCGAAGTGAGCGAGATATGGCTCACGTTCTCCGAC
Organism: Bacteroides stercoris; assembly: GCA_958432865.1. GTDB lineage: Bacteria > Bacteroidota > Bacteroidia > Bacteroidales > Bacteroidaceae > Bacteroides > Bacteroides stercoris_A. Next base: position 8,360 of record CAUAWO010000031.1, on the reverse strand, counting down.
CCGCAGATGAAGAAAGCCACCAAACGCCTTACGTCCACCTACTTCATGGAACGCTACCGCAAGTTCCTGAAAGACGGCGGCACTATCCATGTAAAGACCGACAGCAACTTCATGTTCACCTACACCAAATACATGATAGAGAAGAACGGGCTTCCCGTAGAGTTCATCACCGACGACCTCTACCACTCCGGACTGGTGGATGATATTCTCGGCATCCGCACCTATTACGAACAGCAGTGGTTGGACCGCGGCCTGACCATAAAATACGTCAAGTTCCGACTTCCTCAGTGTGGAGAGTTGCAAGAACCCGATGTAGAGATAGAATTGGACGAGTACCGCAGCTACAACCGCAGCAAGCGCAGCAGCCTCCAGACCGGCAAATAAACAATGGTTGTCGAGCCTGCTATGGGTTTTAATCCAAACATGAGAGCTGAAAGTATAGCAAAAATGATTGATTCTGAATTTCTTCATCTGGATCTTAATTATTATGACTTCACAAGAACTTCAACAATATCTGCTTCGTGAGTTTCCACAAGAGAATGCTCGTTGTGAGTGGAAAGAGATGAAGAATCTCAAAAACTTATTTGCAGGAGACGAAAAGAATGATGTAATATCGTATGTTGCAGCCATAGCCAATATGGAAGGAGGGCATCTTGTAATTGGCGTGCAGGATAAGACTTTGGAGATTGTGGGCACGGACCTTTCCAAATTTAATTTGAACGCGCAATCTGCCGTGTGGAAACTATTGGAACATTGCACTAACTTGTCGTCTGAAGGGTTAAGTATAGATGAATACACAACAGAGGATAGCCATAAGACGGTATGGATAATCCATATACCGAAACATTTGCCCCGCCGCCCGGTGTATGCCCATAAGAAGGCATGGCAGCGGGTGGAAGATGCATTGGTGGAAATGACACAGGAACGGCTTGCGGCAATCCTTGAAGAACCTGTTTTTGAGGCAAAAGACTGGTCGGCGGAGATTGTTCCAAATGCGGTATTGACAGATTTAGACGAATTGGCGGTAGCCAAAGCCCGTGTAATGTTCAAGAAAGTACACGCCTCTAAGATTCCGGCGGAAGAAATAGATGCTTGGACAGTGGAAGAATTGTTGTCGAATAGCGGTATAATGATAGACGGAAAACTGACTCGTGCCGCCATTATACTGTTGGGCAAGCCTGTTTCAGTCTTCAAACTTCGCCCGGCTGTAGTTGAGGTAACTTGGACTTTGAGAGATGAACGGCAAGAAGTGGTAGATTACGAACACTTCACTGCACCGTTTATTCTTACTGTAGACCAAATTTTAAGTAAGATACGCAATCTTACAATGAGGGAACTTCCCGGAGGTACATTGTTTCCGGAAACGATGAAGCAATATGATGACTATACCATCCGTGAAGCTTTGCACAATGCCATAGCTCATCAGGATTACACATTACAGCAGCGTATTAACTTTGTTGAAAATCCCGGCTATCTTTATTACGCCAACGGTGGTAGTTTTATTCCGGGTACATTGCAAAATGTGTTGACAACCAAAGGACCTCAACGCTATTTCCGCAACGAATGCCTTTGCCGTGCTATGGTAAATTTCAATATGATTGACACCGTGAGTCGGGGTATCAAGAAGATGTTCAACGAGCAATGGAAGCGTCATTTCCCAATGCCGGATTATGAGATAGATGCACTCAATAAGGAAGTTGGAGTAAAAATATATGGCAATACAATTAATGAGAAATATACTGAATTGCTCAAAGAAAACAATACTCTTACATTGGAGGACTGCATATTATTGGATGCAGTGCAGAAAAGGCATCGTATTTCTGAAAAAGATGTGGTTGCTCTATTGAATAGGGGACTATTGGAGGGTGATACTTCAGAGTATAACATATCACTTGATATTGCTAAAAAGACAAGGCAATTGCCGTATTATACCCATAACAGAGGATTGGATAAAGCTAAGTTACAACATATGATTTTGCAGTATCTCCAAAATGCGGGTTCGGTCGGAGCTAAACGGGATGCTATATTCGATTATCTGAGAGATGTTCTTCCCAGAAATAAGACCCCGGAACAGCAGGAACGAATGGTTGGAAATATCCTTGCAGAGATGAAAGAGGCGGAAATAGTTATAGTCAAGGGTAGAATATGGTATGTAAAATAGTCTTAAGTCTCGTTTTTCGACTAAATATGGCGAATTATGACTATTTACGACTAAATAGAACCGATTACGACTAAAAAGTAGATAAACTCTTTGTCTGACTAAAGAATTTATTTACTTTTGTGACAGAGTTATTTGACAACATTGCACTGCAAATCGCTGGAATTCGCAGGTTGCTAATTCGTTACTACTACTACTCAAATGCTCAGTTGAATATTTATTTCTCAAACGGTTATCTCAAACTGTTGAAAATTTAAAATAGTAAATAACATGACTCTTTATCCTAAATTAATCCTCGATGCACTGGCAACGGTGCGTTATCCCGGCAACAAGAAGAACCTCGTTGAGGCCGAAATGGTTGCCGACAATCTGCGTATCGACGGGATGAAGGTCAGTTTCTCGCTTATCTTCGAGAAGCCGACCGACCCCTTTATGAAGTCCATGGTGAAAGCTGCCGAGACGGCGATACATACTTACGTTTCACCGGAAGTGGAAGTGACGATTGCCACGGAAAGCCGTCAGGCGGCACGCCCGGAAGTGGGCAAACTGTTGCCGCAGGTGAAGAACATCATCGGCGTGTCTTCCGGTAAAGGCGGTGTAGGCAAGTCCACCGTATCGGCAAATCTGGCTGTGTCCCTTGCCAAACTGGGGTATAAGGTAGGTTTGCTGGATGCCGACATCTTCGGTCCGTCCATGCCCAAGATGTTTCAGGTGGAAGATGCACGTCCGTATGCAGAGAACATCGGCGGCCGTGATTTGATTATCCCTATCGAAAAGTATGGTATCAAGCTGCTGTCTATCGGTTTCTTCGTAGACCCCGACCAGGCTACCCTGTGGCGCGGCGGTATGGCAAGCAATGCCCTGAAACAGTTGATTGCCGATGCCGACTGGGGCGAACTGGATTATTTCCTGATAGACCTTCCGCCCGGAACCAGCGACATTCACCTCACCGTAGTGCAGACGCTTGCCATGACCGGAGCTATTGTTGTCAGCACGCCGCAGGCGGTGGCTCTGGCCGATGCCCGCAAAGGTATCAACATGTTTACGAATGATAAGGTGAACGTGCCTATCCTTGGCCTGGTAGAGAACATGGCGTGGTTTACGCCTGCCGAACTGCCGGAGAACAAGTATTACATCTTCGGTAAGGAAGGCGCCAAGCAGCTTGCGGAGCAGATGAATGTTCCTCTGCTGGGGCAGATTCCCATTGTGCAAAGCATCTGTGAGAGCGGTGACAAGGGTACTCCCGTCGCTTTGGACGAGAATACCGTGACCGGACGCGCGTTCCTGCAACTGGCTGCTGCCGTAGTCCGCCAGGTTGACCGCCGGAATATGGAAATGGCGCCTACCAAGATTGTAGAGACACATAAATAAACCGGAACAGCGAAATGATGTATCCGTATCGATTAACTTTAAATTTGAGAAGCATGAAGAGCTTGAAAGTATTATTATTGGGCGCATGTGTCGCATTATGCGCCTGTTCTTCACCGACATCCACTGTGCAGACAAACGACAAAGGAACTCAGTGGCAGTGGGAGAATGGAACGATTGTCGTTGAAACTCCCCAGCGTCCGGCAGACCGGAAAAGCGTGATAGGTCTGGCACTGCCTAAAATGGAGGTGGTGCGCGTGGGTTTCGTAGGTTTGGGAATGCGTGGCCCCGGAGCTGTGGAGCGGTTTACCCATATCCCCGGTACGCAGATCGTGGCGCTTTGCGATTACGAACAAGGACGTGCCGAGGCATGCCAGAAATATCTGAAGCAGGCATCCTTGCCCAAAGCAGCCGTATATTCCGGCGAAAAGGGGTATGAGGAACTCTGCAAGCGCGATGATATAGATTTGGTGTATATCGCCACCGACTGGCTGCATCACTTCCCCGTGGCGATGTGCGCTATGGAGAACGGCAAGAACGTAGCCATCGAAGTACCCTCCGCCATGAATCTGAAAGAGTGCTGGGCCTTGGTCGACATGAGTGAAAAGACCCGCAAGCACTGTATGATTCTGGAGAACTGCTGCTACGACTGGTTCGAGATGAATACGCTGAATATGGCGCAGCAGGGCGTATTCGGTGAGGTAATCCGTGCGCAGGGTGCGTACATCCATAACCTGAGTCCGTTCTGGAACCATTATTGGAAGAACGGCGAGGGCGACAAGCTGGGCTGGCGTCTGGATTACAACATGAAGCATCGCGGCGATGTGTATGCCACTCACGGTCTCGGCCCTGTGGCACAGGCGCTCGACATTCACCGCGGCGACCGTATGCAGACACTGGTTGCCATGGATACCAAATCGGTTGTGGGAAAGGCTCTGGTCGAGGCAAGGACGGACTCTGCCTGCAATGGTTTCCGCAATGGCGACCATACCACCACGCTGATTCGTACCGCCAACGGTAAGGTGATCGAGATACAGCATAACGTGATGACTCCCCAGCCCTATAACCGTCTGTATCAGTTGACCGGTTCGAAAGGATTTGCCAATAAGTATCCCGTAGAGGGGTATGCGCTCGATGCCGACCAACTGACTGCTTCGGGTGTACAGCCTAAGGTAGATGATTTGAACTCGCACGGTTTCTTGCCGGAAGCGGAAATGGAAGCGCTTGTAGCCAAATACCAGCATCCTATTTTGAAGAAATACGGTGAGATGGCAAAAGAAGTGGGCGGTCACGGCGGTATGGACTTTATCATGGATAGCCGTCTGGTTTATTGCCTGCAGAACGGTTTGCCTTTGGATATGGATGTATACGATTTGGCAGAGTGGTGCTGCCTGGCAGAGTTAGGAGAACTTTCCATGGACAATAATTGCGCTCCGGTGGCATTCCCCGACTTTACCCGTGGCGAGTGGAACGTGGTGAAAGGGTATAAGCATGCTTATGCCGCTCCCGAAGAAGAAGCCGCCGTTATGGAAAAGGCAAAGGCGTTTACTGCCAAGCTGAAAGAGCAAGGGGCTAAAGAATGGGCGCAGGCTGAAAAGAAATGATACTTTTCACTTTCGGAAAATACTTTTTGAACAAAGTTCAAACGGATTCTTAACATCATCTATAATAAAGTTTATATGGAATAAGGGACAGAAGACTTGAGTTTCAGTCTCCGAAATCCTTATTCCATATATTATTTAACTGCTATGAAAACAAATTTTTTTCTTCTGTGCCTGCTGTTGGCTATCTCCGCCAATGCACAAATCGTCTATCACGACGCTTCCGCTTTTCCTCTTTTGGGAAAAGCTACCGAGACAACCCTTACACGCTACGAACGTTTGCCGGACTCTTTACGGAATATCTCCCGTAAGCCTCTATGGGAGTTGGGACGTAACAGTGCCGGGCTTGCCGTACGTTTCCGTTCCAATTCCACCCGGATTGCTGCCAAATGGGAGGTACTGCTCAACAGGAATATGAATCACATGACCCCTACGGGCATTAAAGGACTTGATTTGTATTGCCTGCAAGACGGGAAGTGGCTGTTTGCCGGAAGCGGTCGTCCGCAAGGAAAGGTGAATGAGGCAACCATCGTGAAGGATATGCTGCCCGAAGAGCGTGAATATCTTTTATTCCTTTCTTTATACGACGGGGTGACTTCTCTTTCCATCGGCATCGACTCGCTGTCTCAAATCAGCGGGCCGGCAACGGAACTGCCGGTGCGTAAGAAGCCGGTTGTCTTTTACGGAACAAGCATTCTGCAGGGAGGCTGCGCTTCCCGTCCGGGTATGGCGCATACCAATATCCTGGAGCGTTGGCTCAATCGGGAATGTATCAATCTGGGATTTAGCGGCAATGCTTTATTGGATTTGGAGATTGCCTATGTGATGGCGGGTGTGGATGCATCCGTATTTGTACTTGATTTTGTTCCGAATGCCGGTGTGGAGCAGATAAAGGAACGTGCCGGTGAGTTCTATTCCATTATCCGTAGCAAGCATCCTGATACGCCTGTACTTTTTGTGGAGGATCCTATATTTACCCATTCCCGTTTTAACAGGACCGTAGCCAGAGAAGTGAAGGATAAGAACGAGACTTTGCAGGCTGTGTTCCGGTCTCTGAAGAAGCGGGGAGAGAAAAACATCTACCTGCTCTCTTCCGAAGATATTATCGGGCATGATGGAGAGGCTACCGTAGACGGTGTTCATTTTACGGATTTAGGTTTTATGCGTTATGCAAAAGTGTTGTATCCGATTTTGAAGAAGCATATGAAGGATTAGTGCAAACGCACTTGTGGGGAATCCTCACAGACTCCCCACAAATAATTGTTAGAGTAAAAATTTATGAAAAAAAAAGCTGAAATTCTGCTTTACTCGCCCTTGTCCACTTTTGCTTCCGCAATTATGTTTTCCGGTACTTTCTCGCAACGTATGTATTTGTTTACATCGTTCTCGTTGTCTTTTGCCGTCCATATCATCGAGCCGCTTTCCAGCAAGTCGGTCACGATGTATTTGTTGTTCCATTCACCGTTGCCGAAATCATACTCTCCGCTGATGACGGCGCCCAGATAAGGGTCGTTTTTGATACTGAAACTTCCGGTGATGTAGCGGGCGTACATGCTGTCGAACTTCTGGTACATTTCAAAAGTCTGTTCCTTGCGGTTGAAAACCACGTAGCAGTATGTACCTTCCGCCAGCGGAGTTCCGTTCCATTCGGAAAGTTCCCACGTGCCGTTCAGGTTGGCGGGAGTCACTTCCAGGGTCGGTATTATCGGCTCATCGTCATCGCAGGACACAAGGCAGCACAGAAAGACTGCCAAAGCCGTTAGTTTGAAAATATTCTTCATTTCGGGTTTCTTGTTTTTTATCGTTACTTGGTATAGTTTACTTTTATATTCAGGGTCCGGTCCGAAGGCCGGGCATCCACTCCTTCGATGATAATCGGGAATGTGAATGTCTTTTCCTTTCCGGCGGGAATCAGTGAAGCGTCTACCGTTACCACGATGTCGGCTTCACTGCCCGGTTGTATCACTTCCGGTTCCGTCCGGAAAGTTGCGAACTTCGGAATGACGAGTGCCGACAGGCGCAGCGGCTTGTCTCCGCTGTTTCCGCATAGAATCCGTTCGGAAGGTCGCTTTCCGGGCATCACTTCCTGAAATTCCATCCGGTTCTGTTTCAGTCTCAGTCGGCCCATTGCATACGGGTAGCGTGCCCATTCATCCGCTCCGGGAAGAACATTCCCGGTCAGGGTCAGACGTGCTACGGGGTGCTTTTCCGAGCAGGACAGATAGACGAACGCGTCCGTATCTATCGTTCCGGGATGATTCTTCGGATGATAAGTCAGTACAATCGTAGCGGTTTCTCCCGGCAGTATCTTTCCGGCAGGCAGTTCTGCTGCCGTACATCCGCAGGTGGTCCGTACCTTTGTGACGGTAACGGCTTCCTTGCTGATGTTCCTGCCCGTGAAACGGTAGGCCTGCGGAGCATCATCCTCGGTCAGCGTTCCGATGTCCAGCGTGCTTTTGTCGAAACGCAGTATGGATTCCGCCTGCTGCATCAGTGGCGGATTTATCAGCGAGTCGGCTTTTTGCTGCCAAGGGGAACGGGCAAATACCAATAGCACTATCCAGGTAATTAGTTTCATTAATCAATTACATTAAATTACATCCAGCCGTTGTCGTTGGCATTCTTGCGCACGGTAACGGTGATTGTCTGTTCGCTTCCGTTGCTCACTTTCACTGTGATGTGTGTGGCGCCGGTTTTTACGCCGGTTACTTCCATCAGGCTGTTGCCGACGGTTACCGTTGCCACGGCGGCATCGTCCGATGTACAGGTATAGGTCAGCGTTTCACCGTTTACAAAGTAATAGGCAAGGTTCACGGTCGATGTGCCTCCTTCGGCAACGTACACATTCGGCACTTTCATATCCGAACCGCTTCCTTCGATGTTGTTCAGCAACTTTCCTGCATCCACTACGCCCGTGCCCATTTTGCCGATGTATTTGGACAGCTCCATGACGGAGGGAGCGGCAGCCGGTGAGTTATGGTTGCGGTAGTATGTTTTCTTCTTTCCGCCGCTATACCAGTTATCAACCGGTTTTACGGACTCTTTCAATAGTGCCACAAATTCGCTTGCCTTGAAATGGCGGCGCTGTTGCACGGCATACGACAGACCTAATGCAGCCACACCCGATACATGAGGGCATGCCATTGAAGTGCCGTCCATATAACCATAGGCAGGGCTTCCGTTCCGAATCATGGTAGAAAGGATGGAGCCGGAAACCTCATTGTTTTCCCAAA
>CAUAWO010000030.1:0-32520 GCA_958432865.1 Bacteroides stercoris | reverse complement strand
TACCACGATGTTTGATTATATCGGTCATTTTTGCAAACTCTACATTACAAAACTGCGACAAATGTACGACTTTAATTGGATTCTAAGAAGTATAAAATGATATTTTCACTATAAAAATCGATTTTTTGTGTGGAGAAATTAAAATTAGAAGCAAGAAAAGGAAGAAATATTTAATTTTCCTCCTTTCTACTTGTAAGGTATATAATTTATTTCATTATCACATAGCCTGCATCCAACAGTTTTTGACGAATGGATGCTATATGTTCCTCGTTTCTGGTTTCCATAACGACACGAAGGGCACATCCGGTGACATCTGCACTCTCACTATTTCGCTCATGATGTACAGAAATTACATTTCCTCCCTGCTCTGCGACAATTTTGCTGACTCCCAACAGCTGCCCCGGCTTGTCTATCAAGTCCAAAGTTACTGCATAGGTACGTCCCGACTTCGCCATACCGCGACTGATGACACGGCTCAATATCGTCACATCAATATTGCCTCCGGACACCAGGCAGACAGTTTTCTTACCCTTTACCGGTACTTTATTGAACATGGCTGCAGCAACGGACACAGCTCCCGCCCCCTCTGCAACAATCCGCTGGCGTTCTATCAATGCCAGAATAGCTGCGGCAATCTCGTCCTCAGTCACAGTTACAACTCCGTCCACATACTGATTTACCAAGTCAAAAGTATTTGTTCCCGGCTCTTTCACCGCGATTCCATCGGCAAAAGTGGAAACAGAGTGAAGACGCTCAATACGCGAATGAAGAATAGAATTTGCCATACTGGCCGCACCCAACGCCTGTACGCCATATACCTTGACAGATGGTTTCAAAGCCTTCAACGCATAAGCCACTCCCGAAATCAGTCCTCCCCCACCAATGGGAACAATGACTACCTCCACATCCGGCATTTCCTCCAATAATTCCAAACCGATAGTACCTTGTCCGGCTATCACGTTCTCGTCATCAAAGGGATGAACAAAAGTATATCCCTTTTCATCACGCAATTGCAGGGCTTTCTGATAAGCATCATCATAGACTCCCGGAACCAAACAAACTTCCGCCCCATAATGCTTCGTAGCCTCAACTTTAGATATAGGCGCTCCTTCCGGAAGACAAATCAACGACTTGATACCGCACTTAGTGGCAGCCAATGCCACCCCTTGCGCATGATTACCGGCAGAACAGGCTATCACGCCTCTCGCCTTTTCTTCATCGGACAATTGGGAAATCTTGTAATAAGCACCACGCACTTTAAACGATCCTGTGAGTTGCAGGTTTTCGGGCTTCAGATAAACTGTACTCTCAGGATTTATCTGAGGAGCATAAATCAAATCAGTGCGACGGACAACCTCTTTCAGGACATGAGCCGCTTTGTATATTGCATCTAATTGTAGCATAGGTATAACACTCTTGTTTTTAAATTGGGTGCAAAGCTACAAATAAAATTGATTCCTTACACTCACATACAACGTAAAATTGTATTCTTTTCTCTTTGTTCTCCTTTTCACTTGTCGACAGAGTTCACACTCAAGGAAATATGTAAAAGCCCCGGCAGCACTATCGTTTTCATTTTGACACTCCTTATCTGCTGTCTTATTTAAATTTCGACGTAATCTGTTTATTGCTCTCGGCTACTTCCACCAGATAAACACTGGCACAAATAAGAACAATCGCCGCCAACTGTGTCCATGAGAAGCGATCCTGCCCCAAAACAAAAGAAGTCACCGTAGCAACAATCAATATTAAATACCCGTAAATGGCTACTAATGTCGTTTTCAGATATTTCAGCCCGAGAGGAAGTAATAAATAACTAATGGTGGTAGGAAATACCAAAACAAAAAGCAAGACCAACATAGGCGTAGAGAAAAGTGACATTTTCAGTATAGGAGCATCAAAACCATAAATTGTATTGACAACAACAGCCATAACAGCCGCCCCTAAAAAAGTATATTTTAACATCGTCATATCTCCCACTCCTTTTAACAGACGGTTACTGAAAACAAGATAGACGGCATAAACCAATGAACTGGCCAAACACATCAAATTACCTAACGGAGCATTGGAGGCAAGATCGTCACTAGGTTGTGTGGATATGCATAGAACAGCTCCTCCCAATCCCATTCCAATGCCAAGCACTTTCATCCAGGTTACTTTTTCCTTATAAAACAATACAGAGATAATGAATACCCATATAGGCTCCAAACTGACAAAAATAGAACTGGAAACCGGAGTAGTCTTACTGATACCCAACAAATAAAAAAACATATATCCATAAATACCTAAAGCCCCTAAAATAAAGAGCTGCCATTTCTGACGGATAGTGGAGTTTTCGGGCTTGCAAAATATATCAATAAGCCAAAAAGCGGCGGCCCCAAATACCAATCGGAAAGTAACCCCTGTCACAGGAGCTATCCACAAAGGTAAAAGATACTTCAGTGCGTTCATATTAAGGCCTCCCAACGCTTTGGAGACAACCATGCTAAGGTTTGCTTCAACTTGTCTATTCATACTTCATGCTGTTATTACGTGGGTATTTTTCTTATAAACTCAGTTTTTCCTGCTTCATCACAATAAACATCCCCATCAAGGCTACCATCAGATTAAGCCAGAAGGCAAAGGTTTGCGAATGAGAATGGAACAGATTCTGAAAAGCATCCACAATAAACGGACAAAGCAGTATGGCCACATAATTCATCGCCATGACAAAAGCAAGTGCTAACGTCACTTTGTGAGGAACCGCCACATCAGAAGTCTTATCATAAATCAACGGTTGGATAATACCGTATGAAAGCCCGTTCAGAATACATCCCAAAGCAATCAGTATTTCGGAACGACTAAGCAGAATAATCCCCATTCCGCAGGCTATCATCAACAAACAAACCATATAGATACGGCGGTCCAAGACCTGCACTATCTTATTCAGGACAAAACCCGGTGCCATAATAGCGAGAAAAAACAAAGATATCAAGATGCCTGCCCTACCACTGGACAGTCCATATTCTTCCATCAGGAAAGGCAGATTGAAACTAATAATAATCACCAGATAAGTAGCCAATCCGTAAAAAGCCATCAGCTTGACCAAAGCCTTGACATTAATTCCCCGCTTACCCATTCCCCTGGCAGTATCGGCTGGAATATCATCAGAGGAATGATAATTGGAGAGATCTTTTTTCAGATAACGAGTAAGGAAAACTGATACAAAAGGAAACAGATAGACCAAAAACGGCAAATGCCAGTTCACTTCTGCCAGATATCCTGTCAGCGTAGTGGCAAGCACCAGCGTGATATTGGTGATGGCAGAACTGTAACCAAATTGCTTTGTACGGTAACTTCCCACAAAATAACGGGATATCAATCCGGTAGAAAGCGGAACAATCAATCCCGACCCCATCCCCAACATGGCGCTGACGGCTATCAACTGCCACATTTTATCAGAAAGCAGATAAAGAATACCACTCGCCCCGAAAAGAGCCAGCCCTATCTGCAACAACAAAAGGTTTTTCACTTTCTCTGTCAATTTACCTGATAACAAGATAAAGGGTATGATAAGAAGTGACGGCAACGAAGACAACATCTGGATCTCCAGATCTGTAGCAGAGGGAAATATTTTATTCAAATCTCCCAAAATGGGCGACACCGCCAGTCCCGGCAATGCATTGAGTGCCGAGATGGAAAATATACCTACTAACGTAATGAGGGGAATGGTCCCCTGCCCTGTTTGTACTTTCATAATGAAATCGGTTTAGATTGTGATAGAAACAAAGTGTAAAAGAATTGGTTCAAAGCCGGTTTATAATTGGTCAATGCAATCATGTGCCCATATGCTACTATGCCAATTGGCTGCGCTATGTTCCGCATGACACATTATCCCCCATAAATTAAAAAACATAAAATCAAGAAACTTTTCTCCAAACCTCCTGTTGAGGGAGAAAAACGCGGGAAACTCCCATGTTTTCCATTGTATTACTAATCTAAACTTTAAGTAAAATGAAAGAATGTAATTGTGATTTGAGAGACGGTGACGCAAAGACAGCCGTGTTTGGTTCAAACGAAATGCTACAGCCTGCCCCGGTAGATACCATCCCTATGGAACCTACCACCCCACAGATTGCTTATCAAATGGTAAAAGACGAAACATTCGCCCAAACCCAGCCACGCCTTAACCTGGCCACTTTCGTTACCACCTACATGGACGACTATGCCACCAAACTGATGAACGAAGCCATCAGCATCAACTACATTGATGAAACAGAATATCCTCGTATCGCAGTGATGAATGCCAAATGTATCAATATCATGGCTAATTTGTGGAATTCGCCCGAACAGGCAAAATGGAAAACCGGAGCACTGGCTATCGGCTCCAGCGAGGCTTGTATGCTGGGAGGAGTAGCCGCCTGGTTACGCTGGAAAGACAGACGTAAAGCTCAGGGGAAACCGACTGACAAGCCTAACTTTGTCATTTCAAGCGGTTTTCAGGTTGTTTGGGAAAAGTTCGCCCAACTTTGGCAAATTGAAATGCGCCAAGTACCTCTCACCTTGGACAAAACCACTCTGGACCCCGAAGAAGCACTGAAGATGTGTGACGAGAACACCATCTGCATCGTCCCCATCCAAGGTGTGACATGGACAGGTTTGAACGATGACGTGGAAGCGTTGGACAAAGCACTGGATGCCTACAACGCCAAAACCGGCTATGATATTCCTATCCATGTAGATGCTGCAACCGGCGGTTTCATCCTGCCGTTCCTCAATCCCGACACAAAATGGGACTTCCGCTTGAAATGGGTTCTCTCCATCAGCACTTCCGGCCACAAGTTCGGACTGGTTTATCCGGGACTGGGATGGGTAGTATGGAAAGACAAGAAATACCTTCCGGATGCCATGTCGTTCAGTGTAAATTATCTGGGTGCGAACATCACACAGGTTGGTTTGAACTTCAGCCGTCCCGCCGCACAGATTCTGGGACAGTACTACCAATTTATCCGTCTGGGATTCCAAGGATACAAAGCCATCCAATACAATTCCATGGAAATCACCAAGTACATCCACAGCGAAATAGCCAAGATGGCTCCGTTCGTAAATTACAGCGATGACGTAGTAAATCCTTTGTTCATCTGGTACATGAAACCCGAATATGCAAAGAACGCCAAATGGACTCTGTACGATTTGCAGGCTAAATTGCAGCAAAGCGGCTGGATGGTTCCTGCCTACACCTTGCCGGAAAATATCCAGAATTACGTGGTTATGCGTGTTGTAGTACGTCAGGGATTCAGCCGTGACATGGCGGATATGTTGTTGAACGACATCAAGAATGCCATCTGCGAGTTCGAGAAACTGGAATATCCCACTCCTACCCGCATCGCCCAAGACAAGAATATCGCTGTAAAAGGTACTGTGTTCACTCACAATGCCCATAGCAACGCCGCTAAAAAATAAGCATAGATAACAATAATGCAACCATCCGCCGTTAAGGTAGATGGTTACTTCAATCAAATTAATTTATGGAAAGAACTATAACTATCCAGCAAATAAAGGATGTTGCCCAGGAGGCTTACAATCTGTACAAGGACAATACAGACGGTAAGAACGCCGACTACATCCCTTATCTGGCAAATATTGACCCCAAACTGTTCGGAATCAGTATCTGCCTGATGAACGGAGAAATCATCCAACTGGGTGACTCTCAGTACCGTTTCGGTATCGAGTCCGTTTCCAAGGTGCTGACCGCCATCCTGGTACTCCGCCAATACGGTGCTCCCAAGGTGCTCGAAATGATTGGCGCCGATGCTACCGGACTGCCGTTCAACTCCATCATGGCCATCTTGTTGGAAAACGACCATCCGTCCACCCCATTGGTAAACGCCGGCGCCATCTCGGCCAACAGTATGGTGCAACCCGTAGGAAACAGCGATGCCAAGTGGAAAGCCATCGTAGACAATATGACCGAACTATGCGGAAGTACCCCGCAACTGATCGACGAACTGTACCGGTCAGAGTCGGCGACAAATTTCAACAACCGTTCCATCGCCTGGCTATTGAAAAATTATAACCGTATCTACGATGACCCCGATATGTCGCTCGACCTCTACACCCGCCAGTGTTCCATGGGCATCACTGCAGAACAGTTGTCCATCTGTGGAGCCACCATCGCCAACGAAGGATTGAACCCGAACACCAACAAGCAAGTGTTCGACAAAGCCCTCTCCCCGAAAATCACCTCCATGATAGCTACCGTAGGTTTCTATCAGCACACAGGCGACTGGCTTTACACTTCGGGAATTCCTGCCAAGACAGGCGTAGGAGGCGGTGTCATGGGCGTAATGCCGGGTGTCATGGGCATTGCAGCCTTCGCGCCTCCTCTGGATGACGCCGGCAACTCCGTGAAAGCACAGCTTGCCATCAAGCATATTATGAACAAACTGGGCATGAACGTATTCAATGGCCATCGCATCCACGTGCAATAATCCATTTCGTTCCCATAGGAAAACCGGTATTTCTCTCACTCCGAGAGGAGTACCGGCTTTTTAATTAAAAATTTTTCCCGCTAAAATTTCTCACACTCTTACATTATGCCTATCTTTGCACTGACAAATTCATCATATTATGAAGAACAAAGTCATCCGTAAAGAACCGGACCAATGACGAACTCACGCAGAGAAACCATTGGAGTTCCCTTGGCGGAATATTTGAAAGAGAAATGCTGGAACAGCCCAAAGCGCCCGATGACGTTGATTATGGAATTGAATTAACTATTAAATAACTTTATGAGTAACAAATCAAAAATCGAGATTTGCGCCAACTCCGTGGAAAGTGCTGTGAAGGCACAACAAGCCGGTGCTTATCGTGTAGAACTATGTGCAGGTATTCCGGAAGGCGGAACAACCCCGTCTTTTGGTGAAATCCGTATGGCACGCCAATTATTGAACCAAACAAAACTGCATGTCATTATCCGTCCCCGTGGCGGAGATTTCCTATATTCTCCTATTGAACAAGAAATCATGCTGCATGATATTAAAGTGGCACGCCAGCTGGGTGCGGACGGTGTGGTATTCGGCTGTCTTACCGCAGAAGGCTATGTCGATGTGCCTCTGATGCAGAAACTGATGAATGCGGTAGGCGAGATGAGTGTCACCTTCCACCGTGCTTTTGATATGTGCAGCAATCCCAAAGAGGCCTTGGAACAGATTATCGGACTGGGTATAGACCGGGTTCTTACTTCCGGACAGGAAGCTACCGCCGAAAAGGGAATCCCTCTTCTGAAAGAATTGGTGGAACAGGCCGACGGACGGATCATCATCATGCCGGGATGCGGTGTGAATGCCGGTAATATCCGTAAGATTGCCGAAGAAACCGGAACTTCGGAATTTCATTTCTCCGGACGTAGCAGCGTAGACAGCGGCATGATTTATCGTAACTCAAAAGTATCCATGGGAGGTACTGTAAAGATAGAAGAGTATCTGAAAGACGTTACCGATCCTGACAAAGTAAAAGCCGCCTTGTCCGAACTGGCAATGAAAGACGAAAACGACAAAGCACTGGAAAAGAAAAACAAAAGCCTCAACCCCAAGAAATCAAAGAAAGAGGATGACTGGGACGATGAGGACGATGACTTGGATGATGACAAGTAAACAACAGGTAAGCATAAACGCTATCAATATATTTAACGCGGATATTCAGTTTGCAAACTTGAATATCCGCGTTACTTTTTGTTTATACTGAATCCTACAGCTTATGTATCACCTTCATCAGCTGCTCACCCAGTCCGATGGTATATCCTTGTGACACGAATACCACCCGGTTAAAGGTATCCCCAATGATAAACATAGGCAGGATAGTCTTGTTAGACAACTTCATGCCTTCTGCAATCTGCTTCTGGATGGAACCGTCCACATCAATACCGTAAGTAATGGTAGCCGGTAATCCGGGGAATTCCTGCGGGCGGAACTTCTTGTACTGCTCCTCGTTGGGGAACAACAGCACGATTCCTCTGCCCCATTCATCAAACTCCTTACCCAATGCCGCAATATCACGCAAGGCATGGTTCGTAGGTTCTTGTCCGGCACCCAGTACGGCTACAATGTAGTAACCACGTCCTGTAGTGGCAAGAATAGACTTCAGTTCATCGCTATCTATCGGTTTATAAGTAGATTCCGAGTTGAAATTACCGATTACCTGAATATCATCCTTACTTTCACGCATCACCAAGTCCACCGTAGTCGTTTCTCCCGGCTTGATGGTAAAGAAAGTCAGCTGGGACAATACGCCGCCGTTGGCCAGACGAGTACCGGTCACCATCACATAATTGCCGGCATCCAGTGCCGTTCCGTTCTTCAACAGATTAGCCCAAGTAGCGCCGCCACCCATATCAATATCGCCTTCATCATAATTCAGCAATTTCAAGGTTCCGGCAGGAGTCAGTCTGGAAATAGAGAAATGAGAATAATACTTCGGGTCGGCCAAAGACTTGATCGGCGTATATCTGGCAATAAACTTGCCGGTAGGCGCACTGGCCTGTTCCATCGCCTCAAAGTTCACATCAACAGTACCTTCATCACCCATCAACTGCACTTTTCCGGTCACTTCGTCTATACGTGCAGGAATACCCATGCTGCGTGCCATGGAAACAAAGAAGATATCACGGCTGTGCGCATCGGCTGTACGGGCCTTCCACACCCCTTCCGGAGTAATCGGAGAACCGCCCAGATTGCAATCCTTGTCCACACGGATATTTTCGGCAACCCATGCAACCAGCTTCATCGGATCGGCAAGGTAAGCCTCACGCTCCTGTTCGGGCACTGCTTTCTCAAAGAATCCTTTGTACGGAGTAATCATTTCGTTGCTCACACGCGGATTACGCACAAATCTGCGGAAATAATCGGCATTGGCGCACAGATGTGAATTCATCATGTGGTCTATCAACACTTCGGAACTTACATCGCGAAGGTCTTTGGCGGAAATCTGCTGAAGCAGGTCAATGCCGCCCTTCTTTGACTTCTCCGAACGGAGACGGGCCATAAAGTCACGGATGGTTTCGTGGTTACCACGTGATGCCACCAGCAATTTGGCAACAACATCCTCATCCAACTGATACTCTTTAGCGAAATGACGGGCCGATTCATCCGTCATGAACGTAGCCACGTAGGCATTGCGGATAGAGTCCTCCAAGGCCATGCGGCGATTGTTCTCCGCACGTTGTTCGGGAGTCACTTCGGGCATATTGGCGCCTTCCACCGGAGGAATGATATCCATATCCAGTGTATAAGCCTCGCCGGCCGTCTTGTCCAGTTTCACGGTCAAGGCATTGTCTTTTCCGAAAGACAGTTTGGAGTAACCGAATTTTCCATCTTTGGAAGCCCATACCAGCATATCCCCTTTTCCGGCTGTCAGGAACGTCTTGCCGTCCGCATCCGTCTGTTTGGAAGCTACGGTATAAAATTCGGCATAGTTATACACCTTGAATTCCACTTTGGCATCAGCCACCGGTTTGCCATCCGCATCCACGATGGCCACATCGGCTTTTGCCGTAGGGGCATAGTTGTCAATCACATTGATTTCCGTATACCGGGGAGTGCGGTACATCACTTCTTCCGGTCCGTTATAACGTCCGAACACCTTGGTGTGCATCAGCATACCCCGTGAAGCGGGAGCGTTGAACCAACCCAGATTCAGTACCGGTTCGGGTTCGCAAGCACCCAGGAAGTACCATTTGCCATCCACCCAGGCTTCCACCCAGGCATGATTGTCATCGGTATGTGCCCAACGCGGCGTATATACCTGGCGGGCAGGGATGCCTACCGAACGCAAGGCGGCTACCGTGAACGTAGATTCCTCGCCGCAACGTCCGTAGGCTGTCTTTACGGAAGCCAGCGGACTACTGGTACGGGCATCAGAGGGAGTATAAATCACCTTCTCATGACACCAGTGGTTCACTTCCAGCACGGCATCATATAAAGAAAGGTTTTTCACTCTGTCCTTCAGTTCCTCGTAGAATACCTTACGGCTGTCGTCCAGATTCTCGTTGTTTACGCGGATGGGCAATACAAAGTGGCGGAACTCGCGTTCGGGAACCACTTTTCCCCACGGCATCTCCTCACGCGCCTTGAAAGCGTAATCCACGTTTTCCAGATAGAATTCACCGGGATGATCCGCTATATCCGCCAAAGGCATATAGGCGTAAAGGAAAGTCATCGCCTCCTTCTGCTCATCGCTCATGGGTTGTTCGAATACCTGGAAGAGGTCACCTTGGGCCAGCGTATCACGCCGTGCCTCAAAATCCTGCTGAACAGCGGCACGTTCAGCCTCATCACTGATCAAATGTTTGTTGTTTGTACACGAGGCACACAGCATCAAGCCTATCCCCGCCGCACACAGAGCCAATAATTTCATCTTGTTGTTTATTTAGGTTAGCAATTTGTTATTGGCTACGAAGATAAGACTTTTTTCTTATTTTTGACGAAGTTCAAGCTATTATTTAGTATCCGCCGGCTCCGATTGTTGCGATTGATAATATTCCTCCTTCCGCTTGTTGGCCTGCTGCACCAGACTGGTGACGTATACCGTGAAAATGGGGAACATCATCATTCCCAGGGCGGCCAGCACCACCGACAGTATTTTCCCCGTAGGAGTGACGGCATAAATATTGCTCCCTACGGTAGTGACATCCATAAACGCCCACCACAGCGCACTCCAGTAGTCCGTCACCATAGGGTTCACCTTATGTTCCAGCACAAAGAAGATAAGGCTGGCAAAATACACGGTGGCCATCAGCATGGTGATGTACGAGGTAAACAGCCCGGACGCCTTGCTGCCCGACAGCCAGCCCACCACGATGGCCAGCGCATACCCTCCCCTCAGCAAAGGGATAAAGCGCAGGAAATAACTGATTTCGGGCGAGAAAGTGATGTGATAGAAATCAATGATATTTAAATAAGGTATAGATACCAGCAGGAAAATAAAATGGCTGGTGAAGTATCTTCCTTTTTCTTTCGAGAGGAAAAACTCCAGCAGGAAATCGAACAGGAAAAACATGCATATCCAGAACTGAATCTTCAGATAAGAACCTTGATTCAGGAAAGGGATGTTATGAAAAGTATCTATCGAGATACTGATAACCAGAAAAAGGGACATCAACAGGATGAGTATATGCAAGATCCCGTAAATCCCCCTGCGGGAATAGATGAATGAGGAGAAAGCTGTTTTCATAAACGATACTGATTATATTGTTTTTTCTAGAAACACCCTTCCGGGTACGATTGTTTCATTCCGGATACCTTCCGGGTTAATAAACCTAAACGGATAAACATCATTTCCAGGGAGTTGTTATAAACTCCGTAAACAAAAAACATACATTTTTTAAAACCTAAACTTTATGGCAAACATTAGTAAATCAGTCAAGCTAGGGGTATTTACCCTCGCTATTATGAACGTGACTGCGGTAGTATCCCTGCGCGGGCTGCCTGCTGAAGCCGAATACGGACTGAGTTCGGCATTTTATTATTTATTCGCGGCCATCGTCTTCCTGATACCTACCTCGTTGGTAGCGGCGGAACTGGCGGCCATGTTCCAGGACAAGCAAGGCGGTGTGTTCCGATGGGTGGGTGAAGCCTACGGAAAGAAATTCGGCTTCCTCGCCATCTTCCTGCAATGGGTGGAAAGCACCATCTGGTATCCCACCGTCCTGACTTTCGGAGCCGTGGCACTGGCATTTATCGGCATGAGTGACACCCATGATATGGCCTTGGCATCCAACCGCTATTACTCACTGGCGGTGGTCTTGATTATCTACTGGCTGGCCACCTTCATTTCGCTGAAAGGCATGGGCTGGGTAGGCAAAGTGGCCAAAGTAGGCGGTATGGTAGGTACGATCATTCCTGCCGGCCTGCTGATGGTGCTGGCGGTGATTTACCTTGCTTCCGGCGGACAGAGCCAGATGAACTTTGACGGCAACTTCTTCCCCGACTTCAGCAACTTCGACAACCTGGTACTGGCTTCCAGCATCTTCCTGTTCTATGCCGGTATGGAAATGGGCGGTATCCACGTAAAAGACATGGAAAATCCTGCCAAGAACTATCCGAAAGCCGTATTCATCGGTGCGGCTATCACCGTGATCATCTTCGTGCTCGGCACCTTCGCACTGGGGATCATCATTCCCGAAAAGGACATCAACCTGACACAGAGTCTGCTGGTAGGCTTTGATAATTACTTCAAGTATGTCCATGCTTCGTGGTTGTCGCCTATCATCGCCGTGGCTTTGGCATTCGGTGTGCTGGCAGGCGTGTTGACCTGGGTGGCAGGTCCGTCCAAAGGTATCTTCGCAGTGGGCAAAGCAGGTTATCTGCCTCCCTTCTTCCAGAAGACCAACGCCAACGGCGTACAGAAAAACATTCTGCTGATCCAAGGCCTTGCCGTAACCTTGCTCAGCCTGCTGTTCGTTGTGATGCCTTCCGTACAGAGTTTCTACCAAATCCTGTCACAGCTCACCGTATTGCTTTACCTCATCATGTATCTGCTGATGTTCAGCGGCGCCATCTATCTGCGTTACAATATGAAAAAGGCCCCGCGCCCGTTCCGCATCGGCAGCAAAGGCAACGGACTGATGTGGCTCATCGGCGGTCTGGGTTTCTGCGGTTCGCTGCTGGCATTCGTGCTCAGCTTCATTCCGCCCAGCCAGATTGCGGTAGGCAGCAACACCGTATGGTTTGCCGTTTTGATTATCGGCTGCATCGTGGTAGTCGCAGCTCCGTTCATAATCTACGCATCGCGCAAACCGTCATGGGTAGACAAGGATACACAGTTCGAACCGTTCCACTGGGAAGAACAGGCCACAACGGCACAGACAGCGGCTCCGGTTTCCGGCGCGGCTAAAAGTTCCGCTTCAAGCGCCTCTACAAACGCTGCCGCCGGACCGGCCTCTCAAAGTACCCCGTCTCCGGAGCAACACAAATAACCCCCGCTGACGGGTTGGCCCATTCCTTTTTATCACAGGCAATTCCGGTTCCTTGAAAAGCAAGAAGCATGTTTTTCAAGAAGCCGGAATTGCTGTTTTCCACCAACCGGGATGGTTATTTCCCTCTCTCTTCCAATAATTTCCTGTAAATCATAGCCGGAATTAAAGAAACATTCCTATCTTTGTCCCCCGGTTCACTTAATAATCACGTTTGACATGAAGCATAAGGCCTTTTTCATTTTTATGACAGCCCTTCTTATAGGGAGTCCGCTTTATGCACAAAAATATAAAATAGCCCTTATCCATTCCTACCAGGAAGGGTACAGCGGTGCCGGCATTGTAAACAAACTGTTTGTCAAAGGACTGAAAGACCAGCAAATAGACTTCCAGCTGCGCACCTTTTATCTGGATTGCGAGAAATACGAATCCGTAGAAGAAGAGCGACGGATTTCCGAGTTTGCAGATTCCATCCGCTCATGGGGAGGGGATTTGATTGCCGTGCTCGATGATCAGGCAACCTACTCTGTCATGGCTTGCGGAAACCCGTATATCAGGCAGGTTCCCGTCGTATTCAGCGGGGTGAATTATCCCAACCAAGAGTTGCTGGCACAATATCCCAACATTACGGGCTACATAGACAAACCCGATTACCTCACCACCTGCCGGATGATAGAACGCATCATGGGCAAAGTCCGCATCCACATCCTGAACGGGCGGACCGTGCTTGACCGCCTTATCTGGAAAGACCTGAGCGAACAATGCAAAGGATCGGAAATCACCCTCCACCAATGGAAAAGACAAGAGGCCCGGCCCGACAAGCTGAATATCCCCATCAGTGACAAAGATGATACCGAATATGAATCCCTGTACGAAAAGCTGAACGAATACAACCAATTGGACTCCACCGTCGTAGTCCGCCTGTCCAGTGATTCCGTAGCTGCCCGCGACCTGATGTGGCTGTCCAGCGGAGTCTTCCAATACTCCCTGTTCCTGTATACCAAACGGGACTATACCACCCTGCGCATCGGCAGCCTGTTCGACAATCCCGGATTCGAAACCATCAACGAAGGATTCGGGATAAAGGAATACATGCTGGGAGGTTATTTCGCCCCCATCGAAACACAGCTAAGCGACATGACCGCCGGCATCAAAGAAAGACTGCAAGGAAAGATACCCGTCCCGGCGGTAAAACAAATC
This sequence comes from Bacteroides stercoris, assembly GCA_958432865.1. GTDB lineage: Bacteria > Bacteroidota > Bacteroidia > Bacteroidales > Bacteroidaceae > Bacteroides > Bacteroides stercoris_A. The sequence goes on along the minus strand of CAUAWO010000030.1, from coordinate 18,371 downwards.
GCCAAACAGTACCTGGTCAACTGGCAGGCCATGAAGAGATACCAGATCCCCCTTGAAAGCATTCCACCGGAATATACCATCATGTACAGGCCGTGGAGGGAAAAATACGCAACCCCCATCCTGATTCTTGAAAGCCTCCTGGTCTTCACACTCCTTTTGGGGATAGCCTACCTTATTTATATCTATACACTGGAAAAAGGACGCAAAAAAGAAGCCTTGCGCAACCTCAGGTTCGAACACGAAGCATTAACGCTTGCACTGGAAGGAGGGAATACCTACGCGTGGTGTTTCGACGGAAAGACCGCCGTGCTCGACCAAGCTTTCTGCGAACTGACCAACCGTTCCCAAAACCTGTTGGGAATAGAGGAAATAGCCCATTATGTACACCCCGACGAACAAGCCCGGTTCAGAAAAAACGTATCCAACATACTATACCGGCAACGAAGAACAGCCCAATACCGTTGCCAATTCAACGACACCGGTTACCAATGGTGGGAATTCAGATACAGCGTGTTGCAGAATAATGAACAAAATCCTATCATCACCGGACTTCTGGTAAACATTCAGGAGATCAAAGACAAGGAAGAAGAACTGATACGCGCCCGCAAACTGGCGGAACAGGCGGAACTGAAACAATCCTTCCTGGCCAACATGAGCCATGAAATCCGTACTCCGCTTAATGCCATCGTGGGATTCTCCAACCTGCTCACTACCGAGAAAAACATCTCGGAAGAAGAGAAAAAAGAGTTTGCCTCCATCATAGACAACAATACCAGACTCTTGTTGAAGCTGGTCAATGATGTGCTGGAACTATCCCGTATAGAATCCGGCAATATGTCCTTTCATTGCGAGGATTGCAGCGCGCATCATTTCGCCGAAACGGTCTATCAGACCCATCAGGTAATTATTCTCCCTCCTGTGGAATTCATCAAAGAATTTCCCGACGAGGATGTGACCATACACATAGACCGTATGCGCCTCACCCAAGTCATCACCAACTTTTTGGGAAACGCCAAGAAGTTCACCTCCCAAGGACACATCAAACTGGGTTATTTCTGCGACAAAGAGAAAAAGGAAATCCATATCTTCGTAGAAGATACCGGTGCGGGAATCCCTAAAGAAGAATTACAAATGATATTCGAGCGGTTCTACAAGCGGAATGAGTTTGTACAGGGTGTAGGGCTGGGACTCGCCATCAGCAAGGTCATTGTAGAAAAAATGAACGGACACATCGATGTGCAATCCGAGGTGAACAAGGGCAGCCGTTTCACCGCCGTACTGCCCTATCTGTAATTTTATTCCTGTGCAGGCTGTTTAGGCAGGGCGAACTGCAAGACCAGATACGCCAGCACACCCGCCAGCACCGTTCCCAGTATGACACCCATCTTTGCCTGCGTCAGCAACACCGGCGAATCCCCGAAAGAGAGGTTGGCTATGAACAAAGAAACCGTAAAACCGATACCTCCCAAAAGACAGATACCTGTCAGGTTCACCCAGGTCATGCCTTTCAGCAGTCCGGCGAACCCCATCTTTATCACCAGCCAGGTAAAGAAATAAATGCCGGCAAACTTACCCGCCAGCAATCCCGCCAGCACCGCCCAGGTAGCCATCCCCACTTCCAGACCGCCATGATCCGCCGTGAGCGAGACACCCGCATTGGCAAAGGCGAACAAGGGAAGAATAATATAATTCACCATTCCATGCAGACTGTCTTCCAATGACTGCAAGGGAGATATGACACGGTCCGAGGAAGACTCGATGCTTTTCAGCACATTGATCTGCATCTTGCTTAACACAACACTTTCCTTGTCACTGGCAGGAAAGACAGCAATGTTCTCGCGGATGCGGTTAATGTACTTACCTATCTTGTAATGAGGAGTGGCGGGAACCGTGAAGGCTGCGACAACTCCCGCAATGGTAGCGTGGATGCCGCTCTGCAAAAACAGATACCACATAATCACTCCCCAGAAAATATAAAACCAACGGTTGCGCACCCGGAAGAAATTCCCGCCGCAAAGTATCAGCAGGATACCCGCCGAAGCAATCAGGTAGTTCACCGACAGATGAGAGGTGTAAAAAAGGGCGATGACCAGAATGCCGCCGATATCATCGACCACAGCGAAAGCGGTCAGAAAGACTTTCAAGCTCAGCGGAACCCGCTTGCCGAACAGGCTGAGCACTCCCAGCGAAAAGGCGATATCCGTAGCCATCGGTATGGCCAGACCACTTTGGGCCGGAGTTCCCGCCGTCATGAAATAATAGATCAGCACCGGAACCAGCATACCGCCGCACGCCGCCACGATGGGCAAAAGCGCCTGCCGGAAACTGGACAACTCGCCCACCAGTATCTCACGCTTTATCTCCAGCCCCACACTGAAGAAAAAGACAGCCATCAAAGCATCGTTGATAAAAGTCATCAAGGTCATGTGATGCCCGTTATGACTGAAGAAATTAAATTCTCCTATCTGAAGATGCACCTCGTAATTCCAAAAGGAGGCATAAATATCCCCCCACGGAGAATTGGCCAGGAACATAGCCAGCAAGACTACCCCCATCAGCAACATCCCTCCATTAATATGATAGTGCGCCGCCCGCTGGAAGGAAAAGTTCAAGTTCAGAATTTTCAGTTTTTCCATATCAATTGAATTTAAGAGTTTGTGATAAATTGCCATCAAAACACAAGCCCTTCCTGTTATTGACTTTTTAATTTCAACTAACAGAAAGAGCCCGCTTATTGTTTGCTCCCCAGAGCTTGTTTTATTCTTGAATTAATCCAGCTTCAGAACGGCCAGGAACGCCTTTTGCGGTACTTCCACATTACCGATCTGTTTCATTCGTTTCTTACCTCTTTTTTGTTTTTCCAACAATTTACGCTTACGGCTCACGTCACCGCCATAACACTTCGCGGTCACATCCTTGCGCACCGCCTTGATGGTTTCCCTTGAGATAATCTTCGCCCCGATAGCTGCCTGAATGGCAATATCAAACTGCTGGCGCGGAATCAGCTCTTTCAGTTTCTCGCACATACGCTTGCCCAGGTTATAGGCATTGTCCACATGTGTCAGGGTAGAAAGCGCATCCACCGGCTCACCGTTCAACAAGATATCCAGCTTCACCAGTTTGGAAGGGCGGAAACCCGACTGATGGTAGTCAAAGGAAGCATATCCTTTCGAGATACTCTTCAGCTTGTCATAAAAGTCAATCACGATTTCACCCAGCGGCATCTTGTAGTGAATCTCCACCCGGTTGCCCGACACATAATTCTGCCGCACCAGTTCGCCGCGCTTGCCCAGACACAGCGTCATGATAGGGCCGATGTAATCGGTGGCGGTAATGATCGTGGCATCAATGAAAGGCTCCTCGATGTGGTCAATCAGCGTCGGATCGGGCATACCGCCGGGATTATGCACCTCGTTGGCATGTCCCTGCTTGTCATACACCATGTACGACACGTTGGGCACGGTCGTAATCACATTCATATCAAACTCGCGGTCCAGACGTTCCTGAACAATCTCCATGTGAAGCAATCCCAGAAAACCGCAACGGAATCCGAATCCCAGAGCCAGTGAGGACTCCGGCTGGAAAGTCAGCGAGGCATCATTCAGCTGAAGTTTCTCCAGCGAAGCGCGGAGGTTCTCGTAATCTTCCGCCTCGATAGGATAAACCCCGGCAAACACCATCGGCTTCACTTCCTCGAATCCGGCAATCGCCTTTTCACACGGACGGGCGATGTGAGTGATGGTATCCCCCACCTTCACCTCGCGCGAGGTCTTGATGCCCGAAATGATATACCCCACATCTCCTGTGCGCAGTTCCGCACGGGGAATCATATCCATTTTCAGCACACCGATCTCATCTGCATCATACTCCTTGCCGGTATTGAAGAATTTCACCTTGTCCCCTTTGCGGATCACCCCGTTCTCTATTTTAAAATACGCGATGATTCCACGGAAAGAATTGAATACCGAGTCGAAAATCAAAGCCTGTAGCGGCGCCTCCTCGTCACCCGTCGGGTGCGGGATACGTTCCACCACCGCCTTCAATATCTCCTCCACACCCATTCCGGTCTTGCCGGAGGCACGGATAATATCCTCATGTTTGCAGCCCAGCAGGTCGATGATTTCATCTTCCACCTCATCGGGCATGGCACTCGCCATATCACATTTGTTCAGCACGGGAATGATTTCCAGGTCATGCTCCAACGCCATGTACAGATTCGAGATAGTCTGCGCCTGCACTCCCTGCGAAGCGTCCACAATGAGCAGCGCCCCTTCACAGGCGGCTATGGAACGGGATACCTCGTATGAAAAGTCCACGTGTCCCGGAGTGTCAATCAGATTCAGTACATACTTCTCTCCCCCATACTCGTACTCCATCTGGATGGCATGGCTCTTGATTGTAATACCTCTCTCCTTTTCCAGGTCCATATCGTCAAGCATCTGCCCTTCGGTTACCTGGATGGTTTTTGTAAACTCCAACAAACGGTCGGCCAAGGTCGATTTCCCGTGGTCTATATGTGCTATAATGCAAAAATTACGGATATTCTTCATCTTTAACAGCTATCTATTTAAAAACAAACAAGTTTCTTGCTTTTCGGGCGCAAAGATACGCAAAAAGAACAAGATTTTAAAGACTACAATAAATTTATAGCAGACAATTCCCTGCTCAAAGACTGTATGCCTTTCTGGATCTTTTCCAACTGCCGCCTGCGAGGTTTATGCACTCCGGCTGCATAATGCCACAACTGGCGTTCATTGATTCCGGTAATCCGGCTCAAAGCAGCCTTGGTGAAGATGCTGCTATAATAGTTGATAAAAGTAGCGGCATCTATCTTAAATTTCAATTCAAACTCTCCCGACAAGACTTCACAAGGATTCGGATTATCTTCCAGATACAACTCTATTGCCTCCTTCATGTTATCCTCAATCTCCTTCATGTCATTGCCTACGGTAATAACGGGAGCACCTTCGATATAAGCACTCAAGTTCTTTCCTGCGTGTTCTACAATCACTTCCACTGTTTTCATATTGCCTCCTGTCCTAAAATATCAAGAGAACAAGGGGGGCTACTTTAACCCCGCTTGTCTCAGAATGCTGTAATAAGTGCCTTTCTCAACGCCTTTGCTGTTGTGATCCGGTACGATAACAATCATGCCATCCTTCTCAAATTTCATGTGGCTACCCTTCTGACTCTTCAATACAAAACCGTTTTCCAGCAACATCGTTACAACGTCTTTCACTGATTTGTAACTCATAACGTTTTGGACTTAATTACCCTGCAAATATAGTAATAATATGAATACTATTCAAAAAGATGATTCATATTATTACTATAATACAAAAAAAATGCGTTGACAACATACCAAACGATGTGCCAACGCATTTTTTTATGAGTTTAAAATCTTCTTCTTACACCAATTTTACAAAGATCTCGCCTTCCACTTCAGAAGTAACGACCTTATCTTCTCTCAGCAGCCAGCCCAGCCCCAGGAAGAAATCCTTGTCAGCTTTCAGTTTGGTTGCTTTCTTGATTTGTTTTTGTGTCAAACCTTCAGTTCCATTCAATGCTTCCCAGATTTGTCCGGCCAAAGCACCTGCTTTTTCTTTCAACATTTTCAATTTGCTTTTAGTTAAACGTTAACCGCACCCACACATTCCGATGTGAATGTTTGTGTTTCTTATCGCTTGCAAAGATACACAAAATTATGTTATTCAACACTTTTGCATCGAAAAAGTTTGTATTTCTATAAGAAAAAGCGATTTTTCAACCTATTTTTTTTGTTTTTCGAGGTGTTCGCTCCAAATCCGGGCCGCTTCCTCCACCATTCTTGCACAAGGACGCTTGGCGTAATACCGTTCCGTCCTTGCTTCCGGTGTGGATACTACCGGCTCTTTTCCGGACAATCCCAGCAAATCGGCACACCGCAGGGCGCCGTTCCGCTTCTTGAATTCTTCGGCCAGTTCCTGCACCAGAGCGTAATTCGCCGCCTTGCTCTCACGGTCTTTCCCCTCGATGGCGCACTTCTCCAGCCCGGCCAGCAGGAACATGCCGCAAGCAGCACCGCAGGTCTCACGCATCCGCCCTATGCCGCCGCCGAAAGAGGCGGACATGTGCAGGGCCTGTTCACGGGTGAAACCATACAGATCGGCAAAAGCCGTCACTACGGACTGGGAGCAGTTATATCCTTCCTTGAACAAGGCAACGGCCTTTGCCACCCTGTCCTCTTCCCTAACTTCCGTATGCAAATCCAACGTATTCTTGTCTTCTTCCATTTTTCTTACCTCCTTCTTTTCTTTCCGTCTTTTTCCTTTGTTCTCATTCCGCCACATTGTTTACAATCTCACCCTTGATGAATCCTTTCAAGTTCCCCACCGCAATCCGCATCAGCCGGACACGGGCTTCTTTCGTGGCCCAGGCGATATGCGGCGTAATGAAGCAGTTCTTCGCCGTCAGCAGGGGGTTGGTATATTGGGGAGGCTCGGAAGAAAGCACGTCCAGTCCGGCAGCCGCTATCACACCCTTGTTCAGTGCGTCGGCCAGGTCTTTCTCGTTCACCAAGGGACCGCGGCCGGTATTTATCAGAATGGCCGTCGGTTTCATAAGGGCCAGGCGGGCGGCATTGACCAGCTCTTTGGTATCGGGTGTAAGGGGGCAGTGCAGGCTCACCACGTCACATTCGCGGAACAGCTCATCCAGCTCCATTTTCCGGATTCCTCCGGGAAGTTGTGACTGCGGCTTGGAAGTATAGGCGCATACCTGCATTCCGAAAGCGGCAGCGATGCGCGCCGTCGCCTGTCCGGTGTTTCCCAAGCCGATGATTCCCAGCTTCTTCCCGTCCAGTTCCACCAGGTCGGTATCCCAGTAGCAGAAGTCGGGATTGTTCGCCCAACGCCCGTGACGGTTGGCATAGGCATAATGGCCTACACGCTGGGTGATGTTCAGTATATGCGCAAAGACCATCTGGGCAACGGAAGCGGTGCTGTAGGCAGGTATGTTGGTGACAATGATGCCCCGCGCTTTCGCAGCCTGGATGTCCACAATATTATATCCCGTAGCCAGCACGCCGATGTATTTCAAGGCAGGCAGAGCGGCCATATCCTCCGCCGTAATCACCGTTTTATTTGTAATCAGCACTTCCGCTCCGGCAGAACGCTCCAATAACTCGGCAGGGGCTGTGCGGTCGTACACCGTCAGCTCGCCCAACGCCCGCATCTCCTCCCATGACAAATCACCGGGATTCAATCCGTAACCGTCTAAAACTACTATTTTCATATGCTCAAAAGTTAAATTTCATATTTTGTTCATTTATTCGGTTAGATTGGAACGCGAATGACGCAAATTAACAGCTGCACAGCATGGATATAAACCGGCCGGAAGGTTGGATTTATGTCATTTGCGTTCCAATTTTTAATTTTATAGCACAGGATCAATGCAATTCATTTTCATTCCTTGAACCGTTCCCCCCAGAGGCTCTGCATCCGTTCCTTTATCTTCGCTTCCTGCGCATTGTTCTGCGGATGCCAGATGCGGCTGTCCTTCACCTCGTCCGGCAGGAACTGCTGCTGCACGAAATTGCCCTGATAGGCATGTGCATACTTGTAATCCTTGCCATAGCCCAACTGTTTCATCAGCTTGGTGGGTGCGTTGCGCAGATGCAAGGGAACAGGCAGGTTACCCGTCTGCCGCACCAGTTCCAGGGCGCTGTTGATCCCCTCGTATGCCGAGTTGCTCTTGGGGCTGGTGGCCAGATACACCGTAGCTTCCGCCAGCGGGATACGCCCCTCAGGCCATCCTATCTTCATCACGGCATCAAAAGCGGCGTTCGCCAGGAGCAATGCGTTGGGATTGGCCAGACCGATATCCTCGGCTGCCGAAATGACTAGCCTGCGGGCTATGAAAGCCGGGTCCTCTCCGGCCTCCACCATACGCGCCAGCCAGTAGAGCGCCCCGTCCGGATCACTTCCGCGGATGGACTTGATAAAGGCGGAAATGATATCATAATGCATCTCTCCATCCTTGTCATACGCCAACGGATTCTGCTGCAAACGCTCGGTCACCTTCTCATCCGTAATCACCACGGGTCCGGCATCCGCATCCGCCTCCACCACCAGTTCCAGTATGTTCAGCAGCTTGCGGGCATCGCCTCCCGAAAAGCGGAGCATGGCATCCGTCTCCTTCAGCTCTATCTTCTTTTCTTTCAGTATCACGTCCTTTGCGATGGCATTATGCAGCAGTTCCAGCAAATCCTCCTTCTCCAATGATTTCAGCACATACAGCTGGCAGCGGGAGAGCAAGGGCCGGATCACCTCGAACGAGGGATTCTCGGTGGTGGCGCCTATCAGGGTCACCACTCCCGTCTCCACCGCCCCCAACAGGGAATCCTGCTGGGACTTGCTGAACCGGTGGATTTCATCAATGAACAGGATGGGGCTGGCCTGCGAGAAAAAACGGTTGCTTCTCGCCTTCTCTATCACATCGCGCACATCCTTCACACCGGAGGTGACCGCGCTCAGTGTATAAAAAGGAGTTTCCAGCTTGTTGGCTATGATCTGCGCCAGCGTGGTCTTCCCCACCCCCGGAGGCCCCCAGAGGATAAAGGAGGAGATGCGTCCCGCGTCGATCATCTTGCGCAAGACAGCCCCCGGCCCCACCAGGTGTTTCTGACCTATATAATCGTCCAATGTCTTCGGACGCAAACGTTCTGCTAAAGGTTGTGCCATATCTTCATCTTTATTTCGGATAACAAAAATACAGCATATTTTCCTATGAACAAAGCCCAGGGCAACAATATAGGATTTATTTTTTTTGAGGCAGAAAAACAAAAGAACATAAAAAAACAGGGACTCATACAAAATGAAATACAGGTTCTTTGTCCGTCTGATCCAAAACAATTATTTTTGCAACCCTTTTCCAAAAGAGTGATTATTTCAAATTTAAATGTAATTCTAATAAAGACAGACGATGAAAAAACTTTTTTCCACCAGCCTGTTGATTTTAGCAGGTATGCTTTTACTGCTGGGCGGCTGCAAAGAGGACGAACTTCCGGTTTCCGGAGAAGGAAACGTGGCAAACAACGAATTGCCCGTCCGGCTGGCCGAAACGGATTATAACCCGGACAACACGTATTACCTGCTGAATGACAATGAATCCCAGGATGTTTATTTCGACTCCGGCCAGCGCAGCTTCTACGTCAGCCGGCCTCTTCAGTTCGGAATGGACGACGAGCACTGTTTCCAACTCCGTTTCTATAGTCCCAGGGCCTTGAAAAACGTGACTTTCTGGGCCAGGATAGACGGTTACGAGGAAGAATTCAAGTTCATGTCGCTGGAAAAGATCATGCCTTTCCAGCAACTCCGGGTACACATACCGTTCGCCACCAAGGACCTGACCGCCTATACCCGCAGCGGAAAGAAAATACGGATCATGGCAAACCCCTACCTCACGGAAGAAAACCTGACCTTCACCGTAGAGTGTGACGACCCGTACTGGGCAAGGCTGCAATCCATCCGTTGCAAATGGTACATCGCCTTCGGCAGATACAGTGACACCCAGGACAGCTGGAAGTACAAGATGAAGGCTTCGCACACGCGTGAGGCGGTGGCCATCGCGCTGAACATGGCGTATATGTTCTCGTCGGAACGGTTCAAGACCGCCCTGTACGAGTTCGGCCCGCTGCACAGCAACAATGACAAGACGGAAATAGACAAGACCGCCCTGCTGGCCAACGTGCTCAACCACCGCGGACTGACCTTCGGCTATACCACCGGCGTGATGGGACTGGGCGGAGGAACCACCTTCGGCATGCATGAAGTGTGTTATCTGGAACACTATGCCGATGACAAAAGCATCACCGAAACCATATTCCACGAGTTTGCCCACTGTGTGGGCTACGGCCATGCGGGAAACATGACCTACGAACAGACGGGACCGGGGTGGATCACCCTGTGCAACAACGTATATGTGGCGCTGTCGCTGGACAAGGAGCTGCCCGTCTATTCCCGCCGCTTCCTGCACACCCGCTGGAGCAGGAACCGTTATTTTGATGATATATACGTGGCTTCGAAACACATTATCGAAGACCCGGAACTCGATGCGCTGGACGGTGGCCTGTCTCCCCTGCGCGGAGAGACCGACCGGGGAGGAAACGACGGGGAGCCGGTGGCGTTCAAGCTGGATTATACCGACTTGCCCGGCGCTACGGGAACCACCTTCCGCCCCAAGGATGTATATGTGTACGGAGATACCCTGTATGCCGTGAACGATGCGGACAACCAGTACAGCGTAGAGGTGTTCGGCCTTGCCGGCGGCGGCAAGAAGCACTTGGGAAGCATCAAGGAATGGAAGCACGGAGAAGCTACCGGGAAATTCGGCGGCCGCCCGAACGGTATCACCCGTGCCAACGACAAGATTTATGTCACCCACGAAGGAAGCCGTACCGAGATTTTTGATGCGAAGAGCCATCAGTTCCTTACCTGCATAGGCAATGGAAGCTGGGGAACAGGGCCCACGCAGACCGTACATGCCTTCGATGTGCTGCTCTACAAAGGGCTGGTCATGATACACGACAAACGCTACGTCAACTTTGTAGAAGAGCAGGCTATACAGTCCGGAGTGACTCCGCGGATTTATGTACGTTCCGAACATCTGGGCGAGACAAACGGCACTTACGGCATGGCGGTGGACGAACAGACCGGCCTGCTCTACTCCACCCATCCCGCCAAACGCATAGACCTGTTCGCCCCCGACGGGATACGGGAAGGAGTTTCACCCAAACGCACCGGGCAACTGGCTTATAAAAATGTACCCTACGACTTGGATTTCTACGAAGGAAGGCTGTTTGTAAGTTCCAACGGCACAGAAAAGTTCTGTGAGGTCAATCCCCGGACGGGAGAGATCATGAAGGACCATACCACCATCGGCGGCATCACCCTGCAAGCACCTGAGAAGTTCTGCATCCGCCGCCACACGCTGTTCATCACCGACCGCGTGAAAAACGGGACATGCGTTTACGCCATCCCCATGAGTGAGCTGAAATAAATGTATACCTATATAATATAGTAAGAACAACATGAAAATATACGCTTATATCCTGATTGTGCTGTCCGGAGTCCTGACGGCACAATGCAGCAAAGTCACCCTGGATGAAATCTGCGGCTACCCCTCCGCTCCCGGCGGAGGAAACGGGGAAGGAGAAGGAAACGGGGATTATAACAGTTACTGGTATTACTCGTATGAGGCGGCGCAGCTGATTGATGCGGAAACCCTGGGCATGGAAACGGCCGAGGATTTCACCCCTTATACCGTCGCCCATCTGGGGGATACCCTTTTCATCGCAAACATCGGAAAGGCAGGCAGCAGCCTGTTGCTGTTCAGTATAAAGAAAGGTGAACGGCTGGGAACCTTGCAGAGCTGGCAGCACGACGGCGGGGAGAAGAGTTTCGGAAGTCAGATAGAAGCCATCGTGCCGTCGGGCAACCGGCTGTATGTGGCCGAACGCCAGTCGCGCATCCATGTATTCCGGTTGCCGGAACTGTCCTACCTCACCTGCATAGGCAACGGGCAATGGAGCGGCCCCGTATTCCAGGCACAGGCCATGACGGTAAAGGACAGGCTGATTTTCGCACGCGACAAGAACGGAATGGTCAGCATTTATAAAGAGGAGGATGCCACCCCGGAAAATTACCAGAAGGTGAACCGCTACCGCCGGGCATCCGGCAACGGCAGTCCGGGCAACAACGGCTTTGCCAGCCATTCCATGCAGCCCGATGCGGAAGGGCATCTGCTGCTCACGGATTATGAAGGGAAGAAAATACGGGTGCTCGATCCGGCACTGGTCAACGATGATATGGCAAACGACGCTTCCATCGATCTGGACGACCTTTCCCTGTCGCCCGGCTTCAAGCCCAAGACACTGGCGTTGTGCGGCGACCGCTGGTATGCTACCGGCGACAATGATGCCATCAACATATACGAACGCCAGTCCGACGAATGGAGCAAGAAAATAAAAACTGTAAAAGGATATGCTTTTTCCCAGCCTGCCCGCATCTATGCGCAAAACGACTCCGTGCTATGGGTTTCGGACACGCACAGTTCCAAACGGACACTGGTGAAAATGCTGGTGCATAAGGGGGAAATACGGGAATAGAGGTTCTATTCCGTTCTTTATCCAGAATGTGAATGACACGAATGTCGCAAATTGGGTTTATATCTCTGATTGGCGTCATTCGTGTCATTTTCATTCACATATATCAACCTTGCCAATCTTTCAATGCGACTGTCAACAGGAGCCGGTCGTTCACTTGCCATATCGATTACGCAATCGGGGAAGCCATTCTTTTTATCTGGCCGCACTCCATCACAATCCCCTTTCAAGGCTCCCCTATCGCCCCCACAATCAGCTGTACCTGAGCCGGCATATAGGTACGGCAGCTCAAGCCACTGCCCATCTTCTCCAGTTTCTCCCTGAGGTGAGGATAATAGTCAATCCAATACTGCAACTTACGGTAAGCCACCTGCGGATTCAAATCCGGGAAATAACACAGGGCCAGTTCGGTGCGGCCATACGTGCGTATCTCAAAATTCTCCATACATTCCATACTTTTTATTTACTTCCATAAAAGTACGAAAAACGGACGAGAAGAAAGAATGTTTTTCCAACAATAATCAACTAGAATCAACTGTTATCAACTACAACCCACCGGAATCAACTTTCCGGAATCCGCACATCGTATCTTTGTAATGTCGGGACGATGAAGGCGAAAGATCTATAATCTTACAGCTGTAAGATATAGGATCTTACACGTGAAAGATAGGGTTCTTTCAGCAGTCGGCAACCAGTGGCTGACGGTTAATGGACAGTGACTGACGTCTGACTTGCTTCATTCCCCGGCAACAGTGTTTCTTAATTCTCAATTATCAACTTTTAATTTTAACAGACTATGGTAAATTACAGTATCGTTATGCGTAGCAATCCGATGGACGCGGATGCCGCCAAGAAGGCTTACGCCAGTGCACAGTATTCGGAAGTGATGGACATCAACCGCTTTGCCGAGCACATCGCCAGCCACGGCTGTGTGTACAAGCGTGCGGACATCGTGGCCATCCTCACCATGGCGGTGGACTGCATGAGGGAACAGCTTCTGGGAGGACAGAAGATACAGCTGGGCGACTTGGGGGATTTCTCCATCAGCATCAACAGTATAGGAGCGGAAAGCGCTGCCGACTACAATCCTGCCATCCACGTCAGAAAGCTGAATGTGAACTGGAGTGCCGGAACACGTTTCCAGAACTTGCAGGAGGAAGCCGTGTTCAACCTGGTGGCCACGCGCAAGGCGGCCCGACTGGTGGTGAAGGCGCTGAAAGCCGGAAAGACCAGTGTGGATCTTACCGGAGAGGCGAAGGAGCCGGAAAACGGAGGACAGGCCTGACGGAACCCCTGTACGACGGAAGCAAGGCACGACGCTAAAGGCACGACGCTAAAGGGCTGAATGTGCCCCTGTGACAAGCCGTTTTCGTTGGGGTACATTCAGCCCTTGGCTTCCATTACAATTCATTTATTATCAACCTCTAAAACAAAATTCCAATGAGTTCAAAAACAAAGAAAAACACCTGGACACTGATTCTGAAAGTAATTATCACCGTAGCCACCGCTGTTGCCGGCGCACTCGGTCTGAACGCCTGTATCTGATGATCATGAGAACCATTACCCTGATTATTATCCACTGCTCCGCCACCCCTGAGGGGCGGAGGCTGGATTTTGAGACTTGCCGCCGGGACCACATCCGCCACCGGGGCTTCACGGACATAGGATATCATTTCTATATCACCCGTGACGGAGAGATTCACCGCGGACGACCTCTGGAAAAGGTGGGAGCGCATTGCAAGAACCATAACCGGCATTCTATCGGCATCTGCTATGAAGGAGGACTCTCGGCGGACTGCACACCTGCCGATACGCGTACTCTGATGCAGAAGGGAAGTATGCTGGCACTGTTGCGCGAGCTGCGCCTCCTGTTCCCCAAAGCGTTGATAGTGGGGCATCATGACTTGAATCCCGTGAAGCCGTGCCCTTGTTTTGATGCTGTGAAGGAATACCGCTTTTAAGGGAAGCTTTCTCCAAAGATAGGGTTTCCAATGAGAGCCGTTTGTTTTCAAAGAGGCTTCTTCAAAGATAACGCATCCAAGGGGGCTTTCTCCAAAGATAGCGTATCCAATGAGAACCGTTCGTTTTCAAAGAGGTTTCTTCAAAGATAACGTATCCAAGGTGGCTTTCTCCAAAGATAGCGTATCCAATGAGAACCGTTTGTTTCCAAAGAGGCTTCTTCAAAGATACTGTATTCAAGGATGATTTCTCCAAAGATAGCGTTCCTTTCCTCCGCTTTGATTTCCTGACCCTTCATTCAACTAATCTTTTCATTTAACAATAATAAAAATGAACTATCTGATAAACCAACTCATGACCGTGGACAAAGCCTTCTACCGTCATTATCTGGAAATGCTGCTCACCCTGAACCGCATCCAAGCCCTCACCCCCTGGCAGATGTCCATGCTGCTGTGGAGAGCCAAGATTTTCCATATACAGGTGCTCTACCCCGAACTGCTGCGCATCAGCCTGTGCACGGAGCAGGAAAAGGACGAGATACGCTTTATGAAGGGATGGAAACTGAAAGAGCTGGAGAAAATAATGCCCGCATGGCAGCGACGGCAGTGCGAGGAGATAAAACGGGAACGGTGGAGAGGATTTTAATGGCTAATGAGGAATGACCAGTGATCACTGAGGAATGACCAGTAATCAGTAAAGCCTGCCGGCAACATGATCTACTTGTAAGCAACTTTTAAAGGGGGTATGTCAAAATAAAATAACTACTCCGAGAAGTTACAGACTGTAACTACAAGACCTAAAAGGCGAATGTCAAAACTCAGTTTTTGAAAACATGAACTTACAATCTGAAATTTGAGCATCCTAAAAGACTAAAGAAAGGGTCGTATCATTACTCCATACAGAGCTTGATACGATCCTTTTACGTGTTATAATTACTATCTGTAACTTTTCGGGGTTGTCCTTTTTGTTTTGACATCTCCCTTCTCCTATCCCCAAGTTATTCAGGAACAGCAACATTCAACTACTTCATTCCCCCTCATTAAACCCCAGGCCCTGCTGTTCGGGCTTCAGCTTCTCTGTCAGGAAATTGGTATGCTCCCACTTCGGTTCGGGCGGATTATGATCCAAGGTCCTCTCCTCGGTAGGCGTGTAACGTCCGTTGTAAGTGCTGAAGGCGAAAAAAGCATCTCCCGGTCCGCCCAGATGGTCGAAACGTACCTTGGCCACACGCACCAGCACCTGCCCCAGTTCATCGTTACGGTCTACCACCATTCCATAATCCGTCTTGTTGAAAAAGGCCGCCGAGCCGTTGATATCATACAGCGTGGGCACAGGCCAGCGTTTGCTTCCCGGTTCGCGGCGCAACTTGGTGGGGTGCGCCACCAGAATGAGCAACACCTTGTGCTTCACGGCAAAATTGGAGAACTCGTCGAAGATGCGGCTGATGTACTGCGTTTCCGTTTCCCAGTCGGGAATCTGATGCTCGAAGCGGTTGAAGGGGTCCACCACCAGCACCTTCACTCCTTTCCGGCTCACCAGTTGGGCGGCAATGCGGAGCACGCTCTCTACCGAGAAGTCCTCTTTCGGCATAATGGAAAAGACACTCTGTGCCAGGTAACGGATGGCCTGTCCGGCTTCCGGCAACGGCATCCCCTTGTGTTCGAAACGCTTGCCCACCACGCGGCGTATCAGCTTGCGGTAGTGATAGGCCAGCGGGGTATTCTCCGGACTGAAATAGCCCACCTTCCAATCGTGGCGCAGGAGCAGGCGCATGGCAATTTCGTCCACAAACTCGCTTTTTCCGCTGCCGGGAACGCCTGTGACCGTGAGCACAAAACCACGCTCGAACTTGATCAGCCGGTCCAGATTCTCCAGTCCCGTATCGGCTCCCTCCGGCATTCCGTTGTAATAAATATCCATCAGCGTATCCCATTCGTCCATGGGGCAGAAGACTCCTTCCAACGGGATTTCCGCCGCCTGCTCCACCTGCTGGCGGAGCCTCGGAAGATCGTACTTCAACAGATACTCGTTGGCATCCTTGCAGCCTTCTCCCCAGGCCACCACCTTGCAGCGGTCCATGCCCAGGCGGCGCACCAGTTCGTCGCGCAACTCCACTCCGCGCCTGTCGGTATCCATGGCCAGGATGATTTCCGTCTTGTCATCGAAGTGCGACTCCACGAAGCGGTCCAGCCACTGAAGGTTCGCGCCTCCGGCTCCGTTGGGTACGGACACCACCTCTTCCAGTCCTGCGGCTATCAGGCTGAGGGCATCTATCTCGCCTTCGGTGATGTAGCACTTTTCCTTCCCTTTTATGGCGTCTATGTTCCAAGGAATCAGCTCGGCTCCTTTCACCATCTTGAAATGCTTTGCGGCATCCCGGAATTTCATGTTTTTCATTACTCCGTCCTCCAGGTAAGGGAAGCAGATGCAGGCTTCTTCCTTGCCGGTCTGCGGCAGGAATTCCAAGCGTTCCTCTATCTTCATCCTTGTCAGGACGTCCATCGGAATACCTCGTCTGCCGACCATGTATTCCATCATTTCTCCATTCATAATTTGTTTGTTTTTATTGATTACCGGGCATACGTAATGTACAGGCGGTTGCAGGGGGATGTGCGGCTTGCGTTGCGACGTGTTATGGTGCTGCGATGCTGCATCGTGGTGCTGCGCCGTGTTACGGTGCTGCGGTGCTGCATCGTGATGCTGCGACGTGTTACGGTGCTGCGATGCTGCATCGTGGTGCTGCGACGTGTTATGGTGCTGCGGTGCTGCATCATGGTGCTGCGACGTGTTGCGTTGCTGCGATGCTGTATCGTGATGCTGCGACGTGTTGCGGTGCTGCGGTGCATCCTTCTGCTGTTTCTGTCGTTCCCGGTCTTGTTGTTTCTGTTCTCTTTTCCACATCTCGTCCTCGTTCCACGCTATGGCGAAATCACAATGAAAGCATTTCGCCCATCCCCCTTCACGGGTGATATGCACACTGAACGAAGGATCTTTGGGATTGCTTCGCGTTGCGGAACATTCGGGACAAGGCATACGGAAATGGTCCTTTCTGCGCGGCAGGCTTTTCAGCCACCGCACATAATCTGCATGTTCTTCGCGCGTCATATCCAGCTCTGTTTCAGGTTATCCCAGGTGGCACGTCCGTTGGGGCGCGGGGGTGCATCGGCAGGAAGAGGAACTCCGCAATACGAACGTTCACCGGTCAGCGGATTGTACGTTTCGTAGGGCGAGAGCGATGTCGATTCATTCTGCATCCGGCTTCTTTCTTTCAGCTTTTCTTCCAGAAAAAGACGGGTGGGCCTTTCTCGGCGGATGTAGTTGGCGAAATAAGCTTCGGCTTCGGACACGGAAGTGATTCCTCCTGTGTTTCCTTGTGCCACGACATGTTTCTTGAACAGATCACGAATAAAAGAAAGATTGTTCAAAAAGAGTTCTTTCAAACCTGACATCATCCCCACAGCCTCCAGCCAACTCTGAGTAATGAAAGCTTCATTGATGCATTGTTCCCATCGGGGCATCGTTTCGGACAATTCGGAAAATCGGGAAAGTTTATCAACAGCAGCAACAGCAATTATTTCTTTTTCTTTGTTATTGTTGTTTTTCTTCTCTCCTCTATTCTTTTCTTCTCTTATAAAGCTTTGCTTAAAGCTTGCTTGCAAGTTCTTTCCATAACACTCATTATCAACACTTTGAATCACATTTTTGACTGAATTTTCATTTGTATTTTTTGCAGTCGTATTTTTCATACTTTCCGCACTACTTTTCACGTTGCTTTCCGTGCTGTTTTCCTTGTAGATTTCCTTATTATAATCCGAATGGATTGGCTTGCTGCTCTCCATGCAGACAGTCTTGTTACTATCTACATTCCTGCTTTCCATATAAATTCTCTCTTGGCTATCCATACTGGGTGCACCACTGCTTTTTAGGTAGACTTCCTTGTTATTATCCATGCAAGGTGTATCACCGTTTTTCAGGTAGACTTCCCCGTTATTATTCACACAAGATATATCATCGCTTTTCAGGTAGATTTCCTCGTTATTATCCATGCAGGGTGTATTACCACTTTTCATGTAGATTTCCCCGTTATTATCCACGCAGGGTGTATCATCGCTTTTCATGTAGACTTCCCCGTTATTATCCGTGCAGGGTACATCACCACTTTTCATGTAGGCTTCCCCGTTATTATCCATGCAAGGTGTATCATCGCTTTTCGTATAGATTTCCTCGTTACGATCCATGCAGGACGTATCACCGTTTTTCCCTTCGTTGA
>CAUAWO010000029.1:0-33609 GCA_958432865.1 Bacteroides stercoris | reverse complement strand
CGAAAGCATACGGCATATTTTGTCCGTTTCGTATAATCCGCGCCTTTTTCATATCCTCTCTGCAACTTTATTCCGGTTCATTCGGTAACCGGTTTTCGGCCGCTTTTAATTTATAATGTTATTTCTGCGGATGCGGATAGTCTATCGTATAGTGCAGTCCGCGGCTTTCCTTGCGCTCCATGGCCTGGCGGGTAATCAGGTATCCTACGTTAATCATGTTGCGCAGTTCGCAAAGCTCGCGGGTGGCCTTGCTGCTCTTGAACAGTTTTTCCGTCTCCTCGTAAAGAATATCCAGGCGGTTCCATGCGCGGGTCAGGCGGGTGTTGCTGCGGACGATGCCTACGTAGGATTCCATAATCTGGTTCACTTCCTTCATGCTTTGCGTAATGAGCACACGCTCTTCGTTGGAGATGGTGCCCTCGTCGTTCCATTCGGGGATGTCTTCGTTGAAATCATAACGTTCCAATACGCTCAACGCATGCTTGGCGGCTGCATCGGCATAAACTACCGCTTCAATCAATGAGTTGGAAGCCAGGCGGTTGCCGCCGTGAAGACCGGTGCAAGAGCATTCGCCGATGGCATACAGGCGGCGGATGCTGGACTGTCCGTCCAGGTCTACCTTGATACCGCCGCAGAGATAGTGTGCCGCAGGGGCTACCGGAATGTAGTCTTTTGTAATGTCGATGCCTATGCTGAGGCATTTCTTATAGATATTCGGGAAGTGTTTCTTGGTTTCTTCGGGGTCTTTGTGGGTGACATCCAGGTACACATGCTCGTCGCCGCGCTGCTTCATCTCGTTGTCGATGGCACGTGCCACGATGTCGCGCGGGGCGAGTGAAAGACGCGGGTCGTACTTCTGCATGAATTCCTTGCCGTCCATGGTACGGAGCACGCCGCCGTAGCCGCGCATGGCTTCCGTTA
Organism: Bacteroides stercoris; assembly: GCA_958432865.1. Taxonomy (GTDB): domain Bacteria; phylum Bacteroidota; class Bacteroidia; order Bacteroidales; family Bacteroidaceae; genus Bacteroides; species Bacteroides stercoris_A. Next base: position 32,688 of record CAUAWO010000029.1, on the reverse strand, counting down.
TCAGGAAGCAGGGGCGGTCGCCCGGATGATAGAGAGCGGTGGGGTGGAACTGGATAAACTCCATGTCCTTCACGGCGCCTTTGGCGCGGTAGACCATGGCGATGCCGTCGCCCGTGGCCACCAGCGGGTTGGTGGTGTTGCGGTATACAGCTTCGCAACCGCCTGTAGCCATGATGGTTACTTTGGAGAGGAACGTATCCACCTCTCCGGTATTTTCGTTCAGCACATAGGCGCCATAGCATTTGATGCCCGGAGTATAGCGGGTGACGATAATGCCCAAGTGGTGCTGCGTAATGATTTCCACCGCAAAGAAATTGGTAAATACGGTGATGTTGGGGTGCTGCTTCACGGCTTCAATCAGGCTTTCCTGTATCTCCGCACCCGTATTGTCCTTGTGGTGCAGGATGCGGAATTCCGAGTGTCCGCCTTCTTTGTGCAGGTCGAATTCTCCGTTATCTTTTTTGTCGAAATTCACTCCCCATTCAATGAGTTCACTGATTTGTCCTGGAGCATTGCGCACTACCTTTTCTACGGCTGCACGGTCGCTTATCCAGTCTCCGGCAATCATGGTGTCTTCGATATGCTTGTCGAAATTGTCTACCGCCAGGTTGGTGACGGAGGCTATCCCGCCTTGTGCGAAATAAGTGTTTGCCTCTTCCAGGCCAGCCTTGCAGATGAGGGCTACTGTTCCTTTATGCGCCACTTTCAGCGCAAAACTCATACCGGCAATTCCGGAGCCGATAACGAGGAAATCGAACTTTCTTACCATAGTTTCGTGTATTTAACACCGCAAAACTACAAAATAAGTACGTTCCTTGTCTCCCTTATGGGCATTAATTCGTAAAAATACCTACCTTAGCGGCAAAAACCGGATAAAATGAATCGAATTTTTCATGCGCGTATCGCTGCCGGACAGTATTTGTTTGTTGCTTTGGCAGGTGCAATAGCCGTTTACGGCCTTTGGGAAAAGCAAATTCTCATCGCTGTCCTTTTTATGCTTCTGCTGGTTGTCAGTATCGAGAAGTTGATTCATACTACCTATACCGTTACTGCCGACAATAAACTGTTGCTGTTTTTCGGCCGGTTTTCACGGGGGAAGGAAATCCTGCTGAAGGATATTACGTCGGTAGAGCGCGCTTCCTCCATGCAGATAGGCGGATTTGCCGTTATGCGCTATGTTCTGGTGAGGTATGGCGAGGGTAAGTGTGCAGCGCTTCTTCCCGTCAAAGAGGAAGAGTTTATCCGCCTGCTTGAGCAGCGTATGTCGCAATAAGATGATAATTATGTAAGGCGTTACGCTTTTTTTTCTGAATTTCTTGTCGTATCTTGCATGCAGAAATCCATAAATGTAAGAACTATGAAATATCAAGTTGCCATTATCGGCGGCGGTCCTGCGGGATATACGGCTGCGGAAACAGCCGGAAAGGCCGGTTTGAGTGTTGTGCTTTTTGAAAAGCGGAATCTTGGCGGAGTGTGTCTGAACGAGGGGTGTATTCCTACCAAGACTTTATTGTACTCTGCAAAAACGTATGACAATGCATGCCACGCATCCAAATACGCGGTCAGCGTGTCGGAAGTTTCGTTTGATTTGTCCAAGATTATAGCACGCAAGCAGAAGGTTGTGCGGAAACTGGTGTTGGGTGTCAAAGGAAAACTGACTGCCGGCAATGTGACCATCGTGACCGGCGAGGCTTCCGTCATAGATAAGAATCATGTTCTGTGCGGTGACGAAACTTATGAATGCGATAATCTATTGCTCTGCACAGGTTCGGAAACATTTATTCCGCCCATTCCCGGAGTGGATACGGTGCCTTACTGGACGCATCGCGATGCGTTGGACAATAAGGAGCTTCCAAAGTCGCTGGCCATTATCGGCGGTGGGGTAATCGGTATGGAGTTTGCCTCATTCTTCAACAGCCTGGGGGTAGAGGTCACTGTCATCGAGATGCTGGACGAGATATTGGGTGGAATGGACAAGGAGCTGTCGGCCATGCTTCGTGCGGAGTATGCCAAGCGCGGCATTAAATTCATGCTGGACACAAAGGTGGTGGCACTGTCCGAAGTTGCGTCCGGAAATGGAGACACGCAGCAGATACAGGTAAATTATGAAAATGCCGAAGGTGCGGGTTGTGTAATTGCGGAAAGATTATTGATGAGCGTCGGCCGCCGTCCCGTAACGAAAGGCTTCGGATTGGAGAACCTGAATTTAGATAAAACGGCGCGCGGAAATATACAGGTGGACGGACAGATGCAGACTTCCGTTCCGGGGGTATATGCCTGCGGGGATTTAACCGGATTTTCTTTGCTGGCCCATACCGCTGTGCGCGAGGCGGAAGTGGCGGTACATGCCGTGCTGGGGAAGAAAGACTGTATGAGTTACAGGGCTATTCCCGGTGTAGTATATACCAATCCTGAGATTGCGGGCGTGGGAGATACGGAAGAGGCCTTGCAAAGAAAGGGTATTCCTTATCGTGCCGTCAAGCTGCCTATGGCTTATTCCGGTCGATTTGTCGCGGAGAATGAGGGCATTAACGGTATGTGCAAGTTGTTGCTGGCGGAAGATGATACCGTTTTGGGAGCACATGTGCTGGGCAATCCGGCTTCGGAGATTATCACGCTGGCCGGTATGGCTGTCGAACTCAAACTGACGGCCTCGGAATGGAAAAAGATGGTATTCCCGCATCCTACGGTAGGCGAAATCTTTAAGGAAGCGCTTTGATAGACAAAATACGGGGTGTTATGAAAATCGTGAAGCTGATGACTTGCGATTCTGCAACTCAAGCCCACATTGTTCAGGGAGCGTTACGGAATGAAGGTATTGATTCCATGCTGAGGAATGAGAATATGTCCACACTGTTAGCCGGATTACAAGTAGATAATCTGACAGGAGTGGACATATTGGTTGATGAAAGAGACTATGAGACGGCAATCAGCTTGTTGGAGCAAAACCAGATGATTCCTGAACAATTGAAATACTGTCCTTTCTGCGGTTCTTCTGATATTAAATTTATGCTTAGGAAAGGACATCGGATGAGGGCTGTTGCAGCGATTATCGTTTCTTTGTTGGCCGCTACCGCTCCGGGAACTAACCATTGGGAGTATGTTTGCAATCAATGTAAAGGACGGTTTGAGAAGCCGGTTGCCGGAAACAGCCGGATAACAGAGAAACTGAATGATAGCTTGTAAGAAGATGAGAAAATATTGTTTATTCCCGATTGTATTGATTTTGACGTTTATTCCCTGTGTATTGCCTGCACAGGGAATATCACCTGAAACAAACTCTTTGTCTTCGCAACTGGATACATTGATAAAGTATCAATTGCCCGCAGGCTCCAATGTATCTGTTTCAGCATACGACCTGACCGCCAATAAGGTTCTGTATGATTATCAGGCGGATAAACTTTCCCGTCCGGCCTCTACGATGAAGCTGCTGACTACGATTACGGCGCTTGCGCGTCCTGAGGCGGACGAGCCTTTCCGTACGGAAGTCTGGTATAAGGGAGTGATTGAGCGTGATACGCTGAAAGGGGATATATACGTTGTCGGCGGCTTCGACCCTGAGTTTGACGACGAGGCGCTGGATTCTTTGGTAGGCAGCGTGGCGCGGCTGCCTTTCTCTGTGGTTCAAGGCAGGATATATGGCGATGTTTCCATGAAAGACTCCCTGTATTGGGGAAGCGGCTGGCTGTGGGACGATACGCCCCATTCTTTTCAGCCGTACCTGTCGCCGCTGATGCTCGATAAAGGAGTGGTTACGGTGACCGCTTTTCCCGGTGCACAAGGTGATGCGGCACGTTTGGAATGTACGCCCGCTTCGTCTTATTACACGCTGGCCAATACAACGAAAACCCGTACTCCCTCTGCCGGACGTTTCCGCGTATCCCGCAACTGGCTGGAGAACGGCAATGAACTGGCGGTATCGGGTAATGTGGATGGGAGGCGTACCGGTACGGTGAATATCTACTCTTCTCAGGATTTCTTTATGCACACCTTCCTGGAGCGTTTACGGGCAAAAGGCATTCATTGTCTGTCGGATTATTCTTTCCGCGAGTTTCAAAAAGACAGTGTTTCAGTGCGAATGGCATCTTATAGCACTTCTGTACAGACGGTAGTCAACCGGATAATGAAGGAGAGCGATAATCTGAATGCAGAAGCTCTGTTATGCCGTTTGGGTACACAGTTTACGGGCGGCAGGCATGTTTCGGCTGCGGACGGGCTTTCGGCTGTCCGTCAGTTAATCGGAAAGCTGGGTTATCTCCCCGACCGCTATAATCTGGCAGACGGTTGCGGGCTTTCCAACTATAACTACATCTCCTCTGAACTTTTAGTCGCTTTCTTGAAATTCGCTTATTCACGCACGGATGTGTTTCAGAAACTGTATAAGGCGTTGCCTATCGGCGGAGTGGACGGAACACTGAAGAACCGTATGAGGAAAGGGACGCCTTCTTATAAGAATGTGCATGCCAAGACCGGTTCTTTTACGGCTATAAACTGCCTGGCTGGTTATTTGAAGGCGAATAACGGACACCACATTGCTTTTGCCATTATGAATCAGAATGTGCTTTCCGGCAGGGAGGCGCGTAAATTCCAGGATGCAGTCTGTGACATGCTTATCCGATGAATGGCCGGTTGGTGTGAACTTTATTTTTCAGGCACGGAATTACGCAGGTTGCACGGATTTTTTCAGTTTAATCCATGCTGCACTTTTCATCCGTGCAATCCGCGTAATCCCGTGCCTGAAAGGTCTTTTTAACGGAAGGAACTGTCTTTATTTATACTGTGCCCAGTCCACATTCTTCATATCCCCGCTTTTTGCCAGTTCGGCGTGCATAGCCAGAGCGGCACGCATGGAATGAGGAGTCTGCGCTTTGCCGTCGGTCAGTTTCAGATAATCCCACAGGATATTCTTGTAGTCCGGATGAACACAGTTCTCGATGATTGCCTGTGCACGTTCTTTCGGGCTCTTGCCGCGCAGGTCGGCAACACCTTGTTCGGTAACGATGATGTTGACATCATGCTCGCTGTGGTCCACATGGGATACCATCGGTACGATGGCGCTGATTTTGCCTTCTTTGGCTACGGACGGGCAGGTGAAGATGGAGATGTAGGCGTTGCGCGTAAAGTCGCCCGAACCGCCGATACCGTTCATCATCTTCGTACCGCCGATATGGGTGGAGTTTACGTTTCCGTAGAGGTCGGCTTCGATGGCCGTGTTGATGGAGATAATACCTAAACGGCGCACCACTTCGGGACTGTTGGATATTTCCGACGGGCGGAGAACCAGCTTGTCGCGGAAGAAGTCCATATCCTCGTATATACCGTTCAGGCAGTCGTTGGTTACGGTCAGTGAGCAGGCGCTGCCAAACTTCACGCGGCCTTCGCGAATCAGTCCGATAACGGAGTTCTGGATAACCTCTGTGTACATCTCGAATGCCGGAATCGTCTTGTCACGTCCCAAAGCACCTAATACTGCGTTGGCGATGTTGCCTACGCCCGACTGTAACGGGAGGAAGGTGGAAGGGATGATACCGCGTTTCATATCTGCGGCAAGGAAGTCGGCTACGTTCTGTCCGATTTTGTCGGTCAGCGGGTCGGCAGCGGCGAAAGAGCGGGCTTCGTCCGGCCAGTTGGTTTCCACGATGCCCACAATCTTTTTCGGGTCTACCTGGATGTAAGGCTGTCCGATACGGTCGCTCGGCTTGAAGATAGGTATTTCGCGGCGGTAAGGCGGGTCGAGCGGTTCGTAGACGTCGTGCAGGCCCATGGCGTTTTTGCTGTGTGCTGCATTCAGCTCTATGATAATCTGGTCGGCAAGGCGGCAGATAGTGGGAGCGATACCTCCGGCAGCAGTCAGGTAGATTTTACCGTCGGGAGTCACCTCGCAGGCTTCGATGATGGCGACATTTACTTTTCCCATGAAACCGTAGCGTACTTCTTGCGCCATTTGCGACAAATGGATATCATTGTAGGCAATCTCGCCGTTGTTCACCGCTTTGCGGAAATCGGGGTTGGTTGTGTAAGGAGCACGGTAGCGGATGGCTTTGACGCGTGAGAGGACACCGTCACAGGAGTCGCCGGTTGAAGCTCCTGTAAAAATGCCTACCTGGAAAGGGTTTCCTTTGGCATGTTCCGCTTCTGCTATTTTTGCCAGTTCAGCCGTAACGGCTTTGGCTGTGCCTGCGGGAGTAAATCCGCTCAGGCCGATATTGTAGCCATGTTTAATCAGGCTTGCAGCTTCTGCTGCTGAAATGTAATTAAATGCCATAATGTTATAGTTATTTTTTCGTGTAAGGAATCAACTTATTTTCAATCGCATTAATACTTTCGTTGTAATATCTCTCCCCAGATGATGGCTTTGCGTGCCTCTTCTGCCGAGTGTATTTCAAATTGGGATGAGGCCTCGGTGGGTTCGGGAGACATATTGTCGGTGTTTGGACAGACGGGAGGTTGTTTGGGAGCGGACTTATGTTTCTTTGCGGCTTTCTTTCGCGGCGCGCTTACTTCCGGTCCGGGGTTTTCGGGGTTATATCCGTCATAGGGTACGCCGTTCCAATTTTCCGGAAAAGGACTTTCTGCATCAGGCATAGGCATGGCGGGACCGTTGCCGGTACTGGTTTTCGCTTCTTTCCTGGCCTGTCTTACGAAGCCGATAGCAATGATGCCTATCACGAACAGAAATTTGAAGATGTCTTCCATAAGTCTTTCTTTGTTTTTTACATCGCCAAAGGTAATTATTTAATCTGATTGTAACCAATAAATTGGCATTAAAAAAGGGCAGCTTCACAGCTCCCCTTATTTTTTTTAACCTAAACCTTAACTATGAAAAAATCTAATGTTTCTTTCATTTCACAAAAATGGAAATTTATTCTAATAATGCCAAATTAACACTCGGAAAATGTTTAGTCACTTAACATTAATTAGTAGAAATCTGTCAATTAGAGGAAGTTAAGTGTTATTTTTCCACAGTTTCACTGCTTTATTGAACGTGAAGATGTATCTTTGCGGCGAAACTAAAAAAATAAGAAACAATGGAAAATATGACGGGAGCAGACTTTAAATCTGCAACTGCTGATGACAACAGAAAGTTGTTCATCGAGACGTACGGCTGCCAGATGAATGTGGCAGACAGTGAAGTGATAGCCTCTGTGATGCAGATGGCGGGGTATTCGGTAGCCGATACACTGGAAGAGGCGGATGCGGTATTCATGAATACCTGTTCTATCCGCGACAATGCCGAACAGAAAATTTTAAACCGGCTGGAGTTTTTTCATTCGCTCAAGAAGAAAAAGAAGAATCTGATTGTCGGTGTATTGGGATGTATGGCGGAACGTGTCAAGGACGACCTGATTACGAACCACCATGTCGACTTGGTGGTGGGGCCGGATGCTTATCTCAGCCTGCCCGATTTGATTGCGGCTGTGGAAGCCGGTGAGAAAGCCATTAACGTGGAGCTGTCCACAACGGAGACTTACCGCGATGTGATACCTTCGCGTATCTGCGGCAACCACATCTCCGGCTTTGTCTCTATCATGCGCGGTTGCAATAACTTCTGTACCTACTGCATCGTTCCCTATACGCGCGGACGGGAACGCAGCCGTGATGTGGAAAGTATCTTGAATGAAGTGGCGGATTTGGTGGCTAAAGGCTATAAGGAAGTGACCCTGTTGGGGCAGAATGTCAACTCGTACCGTTTTGAGAAGGCGGACGGGGAGGTTGTTACTTTCCCTATGCTGTTGCGCACCGTAGCAGAGTCTGCACCGGGCGTACGCATCCGCTTCACTACTTCGCACCCCAAGGATATGAGTGATGAAACCCTGCAGGTTATTGCGGAAGTGCCCAATGTGTGCAAGCATATCCACCTGCCCGTGCAGAGCGGAAGCAGCCGTATCCTGAAACTGATGAACCGTAAGTATACCCGTGAATGGTATCTGGAGCGTGTAGATGCTATCCGCCGTATCATTCCCGACTGCGGTTTGTCTACGGATATATTTTCCGGTTTCCATTCCGAGACGGAAGAAGACCACCGGCTTTCCCTTTCCCTGATGGAAGAATGCGGTTATGATGCCGCCTTTATGTTCAAGTATTCCGAGCGTCCGGGTACGTATGCCAGCAAGCATTTGCCGGATGATGTGCCGGAAGAGGTGAAGATCCGCCGTCTGAATGAAATCATCGCTTTGCAGAACCGCCTTTCTGCCGAAGCCAACGCCCGCTGCGTGGGTAAAACCTACGAAGTATTGGTGGAGGGAGTGTCCAAGCGTTCGCGCGACCAGCTCTTCGGACGTACCGAGCAGAACCGGGTAGTGGTTTTCGATAGGGGTACGCATCGCGTGGGCGATTTTGTGAACGTGAAAATCACGGAAAGCAGTTCGGCTACGCTGAAAGGAGAAGAAGTGTGATTTTGCGGTAATATTGCCGGTAATTTTACCGGTAATATTACCGCAAGTGATATATATAATATATATAATACCAGTCAGTATAAATACTGATCGGTTTGAAGCGTAAAAAACGCAATTTTACTATCCTGCAAGGTCCGTTTCCGGAATGCCGCGGGTTTGCTTCCGAAATACCGTGAGTTTACTCCCGAAATGCCGTGTGTTTGTCATGAAAACGCCCGGCATTTGTGTTTGAAATGCCTGGCATTTCAGGAGCAAACTCACGGCATTTTCTTTTTAAATAATTCACTTTTCAAAAACAAACTACAGGTTATTCATTTTTAGATATTTCGATTGACGCTATCTTTATTGTTAAATGGATTTTTTATTATTGATGCTCTGTTTTTTTACTTGATATTTCTAACCTGTATAGTTGTTGTTTTTATCCTATTCTTTTTATTTTCTTGTTTATTTCCCGTTGGGTCTATAATGGGAAGGGTTTATATTTGACATTATATTTTCATATTATTGTCATATTTTTGGTAAAAAAGGACTTTTTTACTGTATGCTATGCAGATTTTGTTCCGGGTCTTTATTTATGTGTATTTTATTTTATAATTTTATGCACTTATTTTAAAAAAACAGAAAACAGTTCAATAAAAACAATTGTAAGATATTTAATATTTTTCAGTATGACAATTAAAAGTGCAATCGGATTTCTATCCTTGTTTATCGTTCTTCAGGCTTGTGAAAGTAAATTTGCTGAATTGCCGCAGGGTAATCAGGCTGCGGAAGCCACATTTACATCTGTCATAGATGACAGGGTGATGTCGAGAGCGGTCAATGCTTCGTGGGAAGCGAATGATGTGATCGGTCTTTTTATGCTCGACAATGCCAATAAAAAGGTCCTTAAAGCCAATGCTGCGTATGTCACCGCACGGGGTGACGGCAATTTCGTGGGAAAAGCGGGCAATGCCGTTTATTATCCGGAAGACGGAACGGCGGTGGATTTCATTGCTTATTATCCGTATGATGAGCAAGTGACGGACCATACCCGGTATGTCCTTGACGTGACAGACCAGAGCCGTCAGCAGGATATAGACCTGATGACAGCTGTTAACCTGACAGGCAGGACTGAGACGTCTCCTACCGGCAATCTTCAATTCCGCCATTTGCTGGCAAAACTGGTGCTGAATCTGAGTAGTGCCGACGGCAGTTCGTTAACGGGCATCAAAGCAACGGTGCAGCCACTGATAAGCAAGGCTACCATAGACCTTTCGAAAGAGAGTGATAACATTGAATTGGGAAATGAAAAAAAAGCTGTTTCCATGTGCGTCAATAAAGAGTGTACGCAGGCGGATGCTGTGCTGATACCGCAATCCTTTGAAGGAAAACTGAAAATTACATTATCTGTCAACGGGAAAGATAAGGAGATTGAAACAAATATAGCGGGAAATATTGAGGCAGGAGCAAGGTATACGCTTAATTTGAGAATCAGTAATACAGGGGGAAATACAACGGTAGACCCTGAAGCGCCTAAGTATGCCAAGTGGTTTGAGACACCGGTTATAACGAAAGCACAGATGGAAAATCATGATTTGATGTATGTTACTCATAATACGAAGCTAAAATATAAGGGTACTGCCCGACCGGATATGGAAGAACAGATGATACGTAATTATAGTATGCTGTATGATAAAAAGATGAAGATGGCACATTGGGTGGCTTATCCTTTGCATCGGTGCTATACCGAGAAAAATGTAGACCGAAAGGATAACTGGGTTTCTGATCCTCTTGTGGGGGAGAATGAATTTCAAGCTGTGGTTTCAAAATCCTATGGTGGGAAGATTTATAGAAGAGGACATCAAATACCGAGTAATGACCGTGTAGCTACCATGGAGATGAATAATCAGACATTTTATTTTACCAATCAGACTCCGCAAAGACAAGACAAATTTAACGGAGCTATTTGGATGAATTTGGAACATAGAATTAATAGTTGGTCTACGGCTTCGGATACAGTTTATGTTGTGACCGGTGCAGTACCGCCTTCAGATGATGCTACTTGGATAAAAGAAAAATCTATAAAGGATAATGATGGCAAGGATATTCCCATTCCGTCCTATTATTTTAAGGCTGTGGCGCGTAAGATAGGCGGCAAGTATCATACGATTGCTTTCTGGATGCAACATAGGGACTATACAGATTCTCAATCCTATATGAAATATGCGGTTTCCGTCAGTGACTTGGAAAAGAATACCGGATTTGAGTTCTTCCCGGGACTTGATGAGAGCACAAAGAGCCAATTGGATTTATCCAAATGGCAATAATCCTACTGTACAAAGGTACTCAATTAAGACAACATAAAAACAAAACCAATCTCAAAAACAAATCATTATGAGAGTCAGTAATTTATTGATTATGGGCGCATTGTCAGCCCTTGTTTTTACGGGATGTACTAACAATGATGACAATAGTGAATGGTTGGACAGTAACAGCGTTACTTTCAATTCCCGCATTGACGGCCTGCAGACCAAAGCTTCCAAAGACGTTTGGAGCAATGGTGATGAAGTAGGTATCTTTATGACGACGCAAACTGCTGAATTTGCCAACAAAAAATATGTTGCATCGGACGGCGGTACGCTTACGGCTGCTCCGGGACAGACATTGAGGTATCCGGAAGAAGGAACGGCAAATTTCATTGCTTATTATCCTTATTCCGCCTCTTTAAACGGTAAGACTTTAGCCGTGTCTGTAGATAATCAGGCAGACCCTGCCAAAGTAGACTTGCTTTATTCTGATAATGCCAAGGCAATTGCTGCCGGAGAGGCTGTAGACCTGGCTTTCAAACATAAACTGAGTCAGATTGTGATTGCTGTCGGTAGCGATGAGACTCTTCCCGATATAAGCGGATTGAAAATCTCTCTTTCCGGAATGAATACACAAGCCGATTTTAATCTGGCTGACGGTACGCTGGCAGCTAAAGAGAGTAAAGCCAATATCGACATGAATGTCAGTGCCGATGGCACTACTGCTGAGGCGATTATCCTGCCTACCACTACACTGGATGGCGTCAAGATGACATTCGTGCTGGACGGTAAGACTTTCGAATGGCCTGTTTCCGTAAATGGCGGTGCCGGTTTTGAGGCCGGATATAAGTACACGTACACTGCTACTTTGTCCACGGAAAACGGTAAACCTGCCGTTACTATGGGCGGAGCAAGCATTGAATCGTGGACAGACCAGCCTGGTGGCGATATTAATGTGGACTTTGGTGAAGGTGGCGGTGAGCAGCCGGAAGGAGTGGTATTTATTGAAACTTTTGGTACACCGGAAAAAAATGGTACCCAATGGCCATTGGTAAAAGATTATGCAGGGTTTGATAATCCTAAAGAAATGTTTGAGGATGCTACGGGAAAACTTAGTGTGCGTACTACTGGTACTGATAAAAAAACTAATGTTTGGTTCTCCACAAATGTAGAGCATTCATTGAAGATAAAGAACATTGATATGAAAGGAGCTACTACTGCTACTTTGGAATATGAAGTTGGGGCAAATGTTTATGATCCGGGTGCCAGCCAGGACTTGGCTACTTTAAAGGTTCGTTGTAACGGTGTAGACCTTGCCGTACCGAGTAAAGTGGTAAGTAAAGAGAATAACGAAGCTAATCTTCCGTTCAAATTAGTTATTGAGAATGTTGCAGTAAGTGATAAAACTACATTGGAATTCTATTGTACATCAACTGATAATACTTGTGGTTTACGTTTATTTAGTGTTAAATTATCTTCAGGAGAAGGTGGAGGCACTGTTGAACCGGAGCCGGAACCGGAGCCAACGCCGGGTAATAATCTTTTAATTAACCCTGGATTTGAAGAATGGGGAGAACAACTTCCTATCAAATGGGATAATAATTATAATATAGGTGAAATTGTAAAGGAAGCAACCATAAAACATAGTGGAGATTATTCTTTGAGACAAACATCAGGTAATAAGACAAGTAAAATACAGCAGGAAGCTGAGGTTTTGGGCGGAAAGAAATATCGCTTGTCCTATTGGTTCTTAGATAATGATGCCAAAGCCAGCAGTCGTTATTGGTTTGCTCTGGTTGATGCTAATGGGAAAACTGTTAATGATTTGAATGCCGAAATACAGCAAGAGGAATATTCTGTCGACAATCCTGATTGGCAACAAGTAAAAATTGAGATTACAATGCCTGAAAATGTGGTTAAAGTACGTTTTGAGATAAGAACTTATAGAAATATGACTACAAATGAAGCAGGCGGCTATATCTATTACGATGATATGGAGTTAATCCAGCTTGATTAATCCAACTTTTTTTCTTTGTATTTTGCATAGTGTGTCAAAATCTTCTTATCATAGACTATACAGGTGAATATAGATATGGATGGTAATCAATTCCTTAATCTTGTGTTTATCTGTGTACCTATAGTAGATTTTGACACATTATTATCAGAATAGTTTTTAACCCCTCATTATTATACCCCAATTAACGTATGAAACTAAAATTACTGTTCTTCATTACATTCTTCTTCCCCTGTCTCGCCTTTGCTCAAAGTGCAGGTACGGTGAAAGGCAGTGTAGTCGGAGCAGTGAGCAATGAGCCTGTACCCGGAGTCATCGTCACTCTGACCGGGCAGGACAGACAGGTTACTACCGATGCAAACGGTAATTTCATTCTCCGTAATTTGCAGCCGGGAAGCCATGTCATACAGCTCAACTCCGTATTGATTACTCCGAAGAGTGTAACCATTGAAGTGGAAAAACTGGGCGTTACAGAACTCGAGCCCATTAAGGTGACCGAGCTGAATGCCACCGAAGACATCTCCATGATTGGCGTGATAGACGCAGGCATGGTGGATGACGATGTAGAGAACGCTTCGCAGGATGTGAGCTCCACCGTAATCCTCTCTAACGATGTCTTTCTGAACCGCGCCGCTTACCAGTTGTCGCCCGCCCGTTTCTCGCCGCGCGGCTATACCGGTTCGCAGGAACTGAAATACATTAACGGCGTGGAGTTTAATGACCAGAACCGCGGAGTGTTTAATTATGCCTCTGTTGGAGCATTGAATGACATGACCCGCAACGGTGACGTAACCAACTTCACCGCACCCTCTACCTTTACTTTCGGAGCACTGGGCGGTGCCGAAAATATAAATATGCGTGCATCGTCCTATACTCCCGGCGGCAAGGCTACCGTGAGCTATACCAACCGTAACTACTACCTGCGGGGCATGTTTACCTATTCCACCGGACTCAACGAAAAAGGATGGGCGTTTACCGCATCGGCAGGTGGCCGCTATTCGCACGAGGGAAACATAGACGGTACGTTTTACAACAACCTGGCTCTTGCTTTCTCTGCCGAGAAGCAGTGGCAGGGCGGCAAGCACAGCCTTTCGATGACCGCTTTCGTATCGCCCGTACAGCGCGGACAGCAAGGTAACTCATACCGTGAGGTCTACGAGCTGACCGACAATTACCTTTACAATCCTAATTGGGGATACCAGAACGGCAAGAAACGCAATGCGAAAGTAGTGACCGCATTCGACCCGACCGCCGTTATCTCGCATATCTGGAAGATAGACGATACTACAACGCTCACCACCGGTGTGGGTGCGCATTATGCACGCTATGGCAATACGGCGCTGAACTGGTATAACGCTCCCGACCCGCGTCCCGACTACTATCGCTACCTGCCCTCTTATTTTGAAGACGAGGATATGCAGATGCAGTACCGTGACTTATGGCGTAGCGGACGTCCCGATTTCACCCAGATAAACTGGGACAACCTTTATCTGGCCAATGCCAATAACCTGCGTGCCGGTAACGGTGCTGCCGTATATATGGTGGAAGAGCGTCGCAGTGACCTGTTGGAGACCTCGTTCAACTCCACACTGAACAAGCAGTTTAACCGTCATCTGGGTTTGACGGCGGGAGTAGGGGCGCGCTTTACGCAGTCGCGCCAGTTCAAGACGGTAGACGACCTGCTGGGCAGCAACTATGTGCTGGATATCGACAAGTTTGCCGAACGCGATTTTTCGGGCGACCACGACAAGTTGCAGAACGACTTGAACCGTCCGGACCGTAAAGTGTATAAGGACGGTATCTTCGGTTACAATTTCAATCTGAACATCTACTCGGCAAATGCCTGGGCGGTGAACCGCTATACTTCGCGGCACTGGGACTACTACTATGGAGCCAAGCTGACTTATACCAATTTCCGCCGCGACGGAAAGATGCGCAACGGACGCTATCCGGACAGTTCCTATGGCAAGGGTATCCGTCATCAGTTTACCGATATTACCGTAAAGGGCGGTCTCACTTATAAGTTTAACGGGCGCCATATGCTGACCGCCAACATCAGTTACGGCAGCGAAGCGCCGCTGCCCAATGAGGCGTATATCTCACCCCGTATCACCGACCGCACAATCGACAACATGAAGAGCGGACGCATCTTCAGCGCCGACCTCAACTATGTATTCTCCATGCCCCAACTGGCTGGACGTATCGGTGTTTTCCAAACCAATTTCTACGACCAGATGGAGCGTAACAGTTATTACGACGGCATAGAGGGCACATTCATCAATCACGTGTTGTACGGTGTAAACCGCATTCACCGCGGACTGGAACTGGGGGCTACCTACAAGTTGGACGACCATTGGAGCTTCGACCTTGCAGGAACCATTTCCGAATATTATTACAGCAATAACCCCGACGGTGTGAAGCACTCCGAAAACGGTAAGATAACGGATCAGGAAAAGGTGTACATGAAAGATGTTTATGTGGGTGGAATGCCGCAGTTTGCCGGCACTTTCGGTGTGCGTTACTTTGTGAACTACTGGTTCCTGGGAGCCAATGTCAACGGTTTTGCCCGCAATTATATCGAGGTTGCACCGTTGCGCCGCCTGTCGTCCAACTATGCTTCCGTCAATCCCTACAATCCGGAACAGATGGAGGCTTACCGTACACTGACTACGCAGGAACGCTTTCCGGCAGCTTATACGGTGGACATTTCGGTGGGTAAGATATTCTATCTGCCCGGACGCCAGTCTGTCAACTTCAACCTTTCGGTAAACAACCTGCTGAACAAGAAGGATATATGTACGGGCGGCTATGAACAGGGCCGTTCCGACCTGAGTTATCCTACGCGTTTTGGCGGCAAGTATTACTATATGCAGGGACTGAATTGTTTCCTCAACGTAAGTTATCGTTTTTAACCAATCCTATATAATCAGAAAAATTATAAGAATATGAAACTTTTCAATAGAATCAGCTTATTGCTTATCTCTTCTCTTGTGTTCGCAGCCTGCGAGCGCGATTATGATGCGCCGCCTTTGAACGAGCCCAAGTATGATGGTCCGGCAGCCAATACCACGATAGAGGAACTGCGTGCTATGGGGGCAACAGTAGGGGAGGATGCTCCCTATACCATTGGCGAGGAAAAAGTGATGAAAGCCGTTATCACTGCCAATGACGAGTCGGGAAATATCTTCAAGAAGATTTATTTGCAGGACGAAACCGGCGCCATCGAAATGGAAGTGGACCAGAACAGCGTGTATAATTACTATCCCGTAGGACAGACGGTTTATATCGACCTGAAAGGATTGAGCCTTTCCATGTATGGCGATGAGTTGCAACTGGGACACCCCGACGGGTATCTTTACCGTACACCGTGGGAAGAGTTTCAGGCACACGTGAAGAAAGACAGTTGGGCAAATCCGGAGAATGTGACTCCGCTTGTAATAGATGATATCAGCAAGGTGAATGCCGATGTGAACGGCTATAAGTTCAAATTGGTGAAATTTACCGGCGTAACATTCCAAAATGGCGGAAAAGGCACTTTTGCTCCGGAGGATGACTATGGGGAAGAGAATATAGAGGATAGCCACGGGAATGTCATTATGATACGCACCAGCTCGTATGCCAACTTTGCAGCCAATCAGTTGCCGAAAGGAAAAGGAAGCGTAACCGGTATCCTGGGACGTTTCAAAGGAGGCTGGCAACTTACGGTAAGAAGTGCGGATGATGTGGCGGACTTTACGGAAACTCCGGGGGGAGATGAGACGCCGGAACAGCCGGAGGAGATGGTGACAATCCTTGAAGAGTCTTTTGGCAAGGAGAGCGGGCAAGGTGCATTTACCATAGAGGATGTCCAGCTTCCGCAGGGAAGTGATCATGTGTGGAAAGCGTCTAACTATAATGAAACTTATTATATGATGGCAAGCGCCTATGTTAATGACGCTAATCAAGACTCTGAAAGCCGTCTTGTTTCTCCTGTACTTGATTTGACAGGCAAAAATAGTGTAATCTTGACTTTCGACCACACCTTTAAAACATTTGCTGCCGATACGCATTTGGAAGATTTGAAACTGGAAGTAAGAGAAGAAGGGGGAGACGTATGGACAGAAGTCGGCATTCCTACCTATTCTACAGGGAAAGATAATAAGTTCGTTGCTTCCGGTGATATTAAATTGGATACTTATACAGGTAAGAAAATTCAATTTGCGTTCCATTATAAGAGTTCGACGGCTAATGCTTTGAGGTGGCAGATACAAAATGTAAAAGTAACAGCGGTTACCGGTGGCAATACCGGTAACGGCGGAACAGTTATCGAACCTACTCCTACCGGTAATTAAAAAATTGCGCTTTATGAACAGACGACTCATATTGTCAGCTTTTTTGGTATTATGCCTGTCCACCGGCTTGCTCGCACAGGGCAAGCTGGGTGTATATGCTGCCGCTTTTTATAATCTGGAGAATCTGTGGGATACGGAAGACAATCCGGATAATCCGGGTGATGATGACTTTACTCCGGGCGGTAAGTACGAATGGACACAGGTCAAATACGAACAGAAATTGCAGAATGTTGCCAAGGTGATTTCACAATTGGCGCGTGACTATTGTCCTGCCGGACCTGCCATTATCGGCATCTCCGAAGTAGAAAACAAAAAAGTCCTGGAGGACCTGGTAAAGACAGAGCCTATCGCTTCATTGGGCTACCGGATAGTGCATTTCGAGAGTCCCGACCACCGTGGCATCGATGTGGCTGCCCTTTACAATCCGCGACTGTTTACTTTTGTGTCTGCACGTACTTATCCGTTTGCCAAGCCCGACATGCCGGGCTATAAAACACGCGACCAGCTTTTGGTGAGCGGTATACTGGCAGGAGAGCCTTTTCACATGATTGTAAACCATTGGCCGTCACGCTATGGCGGTTCCAAATCATCACCCTTGCGCGAGTTTGCAGCCGGCATCACCCGCCATATAGCCGACTCGCTGCATGCCGATAACCCGCAGGCAAAGGTGATAATTGTAGGCGACATGAATGACGACCCCGATAACAAGAGTTGCAGCCAAGTGCTGGGAGCTGTGAAGAGCATCAGGGAAGTGAAGCCCGGCGGTTATTATAATGCTACCTGGAAGCTCTTTGAGCAAGGCATCGGTTCGCTCTGTTACCAGAATCGGTGGAACTTGTTCGACCAGCAGATTGTTTCGGGTAATCTGATAGGAAAGGACCGCAGTACATTGAAGTTTTGGAAATCGGAAGTCTTTAACCGTCCGTTCCTTATCCAGCAGGAAGGAAAGTATAAAGGCTATCCGTTGCGCACTTTCTCCGGAACTACTTTCCAGAACGGATACAGTGACCATTTGCCTACTTTGACTTATTTTGTAAAAGAACTCTGAGTAAGGTACAAAGATGGGGAGTACGAACCTCACGGACCGTACTCCCCTTATTAATGTATTGTTAACTTTAATTTTTCATTATTCTGCCATTGTCAGTAGGTTTACCGTGTGGTATATGCGGTTGCTTTTGTAGGCTACCGGCATATTCTCCGCATTCATTTCGTACACGCTCTTTCTCACATCTTTATCATAAGACTGATGCTTTTCGTTCCAGCGGGCGTAGGATAAGGTGATTTCATTGTCGGCATACTGATAGGACATCCTGAAATAAGGCATCCATTTTTCTTTGACGCTGTCCCATTTGGAGGCGGTTTTATTTGTCAGGCGGTTTTCGTCATCGTATGTAAATTCATAACGCATGTGGTTGTAGAGGTAAGTTCCGCTTTGTCTGAAGATGGTTTTTGCCACTATCAGGTCATTCTGTACTTCCTCATTGGTAATGAATCTGTCCTGGGCTTTGACTTCTGAGTTCATGATACTTACGATAACCATTGCTACGAATGCGACTGCTTTGAATAAATTTGTAGTTTTCATAATATTGTTTTTTTATTGTTACTATTCCTGTTTTACCGTTAGACGTGATTGCCGATATAAAAAGTTGCTTTTTCCGTCTTTTTTCTCGAACGTCTTCGCATTATAAAAGTCAATAACCGTGCCAATAGATTAACTGTTTGATTAACAGTGTATTTCTTATTTTCATCTCTGTTCATTATCGGACAGTTGTCCGCCTAAGAACGGACACAAAGGTGATAACCGGTCCGTTTTGTGAAGAAAACCTGAGTTGGGATTTCTCTGTCTTTTCAATATCGGGTTGCAGTAGGGCGGACTTTTATTTCATGTTAATATTAAATCTCCTTAATGAAAGCCTTGTAAATCACTTTTTATTTGTTATTTTGCACCAAATTTAGGATTAATGCGGTCTGTCCGTTTCAGGCTGCATTTCCTTATCGGTAAACGTTCGATGAATAAACTCACTATAAAAGCTTGTCCGGTATGTGGAGGAACGCATTTGGAGCGTACCTTGACCTGCATAGACCATTATGCTTCGGGCGAGGCATTCCATTTGTGCCGTTGCCGGGATTGCGGTTTTATCTTTACTCAGGATTTTCCTGTGGAAGCGGAAATCGGACGCTATTACGAAACTCCCGATTATATTTCCCACTCGGATACGAAAAAAGGAGCGATGAACTCCGTATACCACCGTGTACGCAGTTATATGCTGAAGCGGAAAGCGCGTCTGGTAGCGCATGAAGCGCATCGCAAGACGGGGCGTCTGCTGGATATAGGTACGGGTACCGGTTACTTTGCCGATACGATGAACCGTGCCGGCTGGCAGGTGGAAGCCGTTGAAAAGAATGCCGGAGCGCGTGTGTTTGCCAAAGAACATTTCGGATTGGAAGTGAAGCCGGATACTGCGTTGAAGGATTTTGAGCCGGGGAGCTTCGATGTCATCACGTTGTGGCATGTAATGGAGCATCTTGAAGCATTGAACGGGACTTGGGAAACCTTGAACTCGTTGCTGACGGACAAAGGTGTGCTGATAGTGGCCGTACCCAACTGTTCTTCATATGATGCCAGAAAGTACGGTGCATATTGGGCTGCCTACGATGTTCCCCGTCATTTGTGGCATTTCACTCCCGCCACTATCCAGAAATTAGGCTCCAGACACGGCTTTATTCTGGCAGAGCGGCATCCCATGCCGTTTGACGCGTTTTACGTGTCTATGTTGACGGAGAAGAACATGCGTCGTTCGTGCCCGTTTCTGCGCGGCATGGTTGTCGGTACGCTGGCATGGTTTCATGCGTTGGTAAGGAAAGAACGCAGCAGCTCCATGATTTACGTATTCCGTAAGAAAAAGAGCGAAAAAACGGTAGAGTGATAAATGTGAGAAGGGATTGAAAATGAATAAGAAAGCTAAAAACAAGTCTGTGCCCTGTTTTGATATGCAGTTCATCACATCCAGCATAAGCACTACGTTGGTGTTGCTGCTGCTGGGGCTGGTGGTGTTCTTTGTATTGGGCGCTCACAACCTTTCCGTATACGTAAAGGAGAATATCAACTTCTCCATTCTCATCAGCGACGACATGAAGGAGAGCGATATACTGAAGTTGCAGAAAAAACTGGATAAAGAACCGTTTGTGAAGGAAACGGAGTATATCTCCAAAAAGCAGGCGCTCCGCGAACAGACCGAGGCAATGGGAACAGACCCGCAGGAGTTTCTCGGCTATAACCCTTTTACGGCGTCCATTGAAATTAAACTGCATTCCGGTTACGCCAATTCGGACAGCATCGCCAAGATAGAGAAGAAAATCAGGAAGAATACGGATATACAGGAGGTGCTTTATCAGAAAGACCTGATTGATGCGGTGAATGAGAACATCCGCAATATCAGTCTGATGTTGCTGGGGCTGGCAGTCATTCTGACTTTCATCTCTTTTGCCTTGATAAACAATACAATCCGCCTGACCATTTACTCCAAAAGGTTCCTTATCCATACGATGAAGCTGGTGGGGGCAAGCTGGGGCTTCATCAGGCGTCCGTTCCTGCGGCGCAACTTCCGGATAGGCGTATTGTCGGCTGTCATTGCCGATGCCATTTTGTGGGGAGCCGCCTATTGGCTGGTTTCTTACGAACCGGAACTGATCAGGGTTATCACTCCGGAGGTGATGCTGCTGGTGTCTGTTTCCGTACTGGTGTTCGGAGTGCTTATTACCTGGTTGTGTGCATTGCTTTCCATCAACAAATATCTGAAAATGAAGGCAAGCACCCTGTATTACATATAACACTGCTTTCCGAAAAGCAAAGTTTCAGATAGTAAATAGTAAATCGTTAAATAGTAAATAAACAGATGAGTAAACAGAAGTTCGCTTTCGACAAGACCAATTTTATTTTGCTTGCTGTCGGCATGGCGGTAGTGATACTTGGTTTTATCTTAATGACCGGTCCCGTATCCACACCGACACACTTTGAGCCGGATATCTTTAGTGTAAGACGCATTAAAGTGGCGCCGCTGGTATGCCTGCTGGGGTTTGTCTTTATGATATATGCAGTATTACGTAAACCGAAAACAGAAGATAAAACAGAAGAATAACTATGGGAGATTTGAGTACGCTTGAAGTGATTATTATCGCTATTGTAGAGGGACTGACGGAATTTTTGCCGGTTTCTTCTACGGGACACATGATTATTACACAAAATCTGTTGGGCATAGAGAGTACGGAATTTGTGAAAGCCTTTACGGTAATCATACAGTTCGGTGCAATCCTTTCGGTGGTCTGGCTGTATTGGAAACGTTTCTTCCGTCTGAACCATACTCCGGTTCCGGCAGATACTTCCGCGCTGAAACGCTTCCTGCATAAGTTTGATTTTTACTGGAAACTGCTGGTGGCGTTCGTTCCGGCGGCTGTGCTGGGATTTCTGTTCAGCGACAAGGTCGACGAAATGCTGGAGAGCGTGACCGTAGTGGCCGTGATGCTCGTGATTGGCGGTGTGTTCATGCTGTTCTGTGACAAGATATTCTCGAAAAACAGTGAGGATACCGTTCTGACGGAGAAGAAAGCCTTTAATATCGGTCTGTTCCAGTGTATTGCGATGATACCGGGTGTGTCCCGTTCCATGGCAACGATTGTCGGCGGTATGGCACAGAAGATGACGCGTAAGGCTGCGGCCGAGTTCTCTTTCTTCCTGGCTGTTCCCACGATGTTTGCAGCTACGGTATATAAGATGCTGAAACTCTTTCTGGACGGAGGAACGGAGATTATCATGAATAATCTGCCGGCGCTGATAATAGGCAATGTGGTGGCATTTGTGGTGGCTTTGCTTGCTATCAAGTTCTTCATCAGCTTTGTAACGAAATATGGTTTCAAGGCATTCGGATGGTATCGTATCATCGTCGGAGGAATCATCCTTCTGCTGTTGCTTACGGGACACAATTTAGAGGTGGTGTGATGATGGATTTTAAAGAGGGAGAAGTTCTGTATTTCAATAAACCGCTGGGGTGGACATCGTTCAAGGTCGTAGGGCATGCGCGTTACCACATTTGCCGGCGGATGAAGGTAAAGAAGTTGAAAGTAGGCCATGCCGGTACACTCGACCCGCTTGCCACGGGCGTGATGATAGTATGTACGGGCAAGGCGACAAAGCGGATTGAGGAGTTCCAGTATCATACCAAGGAGTATATCGCCACCATTCGGTTGGGCGCTACCACCCCTTCCTATGATTTGGAGCACGAGATAGACGCTACCTATCCTACGGAGCATATCACGCGGGAGCTGGTGGAGGAGACATTGAAGAAGTTCACAGGCGAGATACAGCAGGTGCCGCCTGCTTTTTCGGCTTGTATGGTGAACGGCAAGCGCGCCTACGACCTTGCCCGCAAAGGTGAGGAGGTAGAGCTGAAACCCAAGTTGCTGGTGATTGACGAGATTGAACTGCTGGAATGCAACCTGCCGGAAATAAAAGTCCGAGTAGTATGCAGCAAAGGCACTTACATCCGCGCCTTGGCACGCGACATCGGTGAAGCGCTGCATAGCGGCGCTCATCTCACGGCCCTGGAACGTACCCGTGTGGGGGATGTCCGCATAGAAGACTGTCTGAATCCGCTTGATTTCAAAGAGTGGATAGACGGGCAGGATTTAGTTATGAGTGATGGGTTATAAGTTATTGCTACGAAGGAGCATACTGCTGGATAACTCATGCCATTTATGACTAAAAAATATACTGAAATAAACAATAAATAACTTATAACTCATAACTGATTATGAAACTGTCGCAATTTAAGTTTAAACTTCCTGAAGAGAAGATTGCCTTACATCCTACAAGGTATAGAGATGAGTCGCGCCTGATGGTACTGCACAGAAAGACGGGCGAAATCGAACACCGTATGTTCAAGGATATTTTGGATTATTTCGATGATAAGGATGTATTTATCTTTAATGATACGAAGGTGTTTCCCGCCCGGCTGTACGGCAACAAGGAAAAAACCGGTGCACGTATCGAGGTATTTCTGTTGCGTGAGTTGAATGAGGAGTTGCGCTTGTGGGACGTGCTGGTAGACCCTGCCCGCAAAATCCGTATCGGCAACAAACTCTATTTCGGTGAAGATGACTCTATGGTAGCCGAGGTGATTGACAATACCACTTCGCGCGGACGTACCCTTCGTTTTCTGTATGACGGGCCGCACGACGAGTTCAAGAAGGCATTGTACGCTTTGGGTGAGACGCCGCTGCCGCACAGCATCATCAACCGTCCCGTGGAACCGGAGGATTCGGAACGTTTCCAGTCTATCTTTGCCCGCAACGAAGGTGCTGTAACGGCTCCTACGGCAAGCCTGCATTTCAGCCGCGAGCTGATGAAGCGCATGGAGATTAAGGGAATTGACTTTGCCTATATTACATTGCATGCCGGTTTGGGCAACTTCCGCGACATCGATGTAGAGGACCTTACCAAGCATAAGACGGATTCCGAGCAGATGATTGTTACGGAAGAGGCCGTAAAGGTTGTAAACCGTGCCAAGGATTTGAACAGGCAGGTGTGTGCCGTAGGTACTACGGTGATGCGTGCGATAGAGAGTACCGTCAGCACAGACGGCCATTTGAAGGAGTATGAAGGCTGGACGAATAAGTTCATCTTCCCGCCGTATGACTTTACGGTGGCCAATGCGATGGTATCCAATTTCCATATGCCGCTTTCCACGCTGCTGATGATTGTTGCTGCTTTCGGCGGTTACGAGCAGGTGATGGAAGCCTATAACGTGGCATTGAAAGAGGATTACCGTTTCGGTACTTATGGAGATGCGATGTTGATAACAGACAGGTAAAATAGCGGTTGGGGATTAGCGGTTAGTGTTTAATGATTAGTGATTAGCACTATGCAGGCAGGTTGCGTTATTACGCCGCAGGGCACTAATCGCTAATCACTGAACACTGATCACTAAACTTAAATGATGTACGTTTACTTTGGCTTAGGAACTAATCTCGGCGACAAGGAGCACAATCTCCGCCTCGCTGTCCGGAAAATAGAAGAGCGGGTAGGGAAAGTCGTTTCCCTGTCCGCTTTTTATGCTACTGCTCCGTGGGGCTTTTCTTCGGAGCATACGTTTCTGAATGCGGCGGCCTGCGTGGAAACGCTTCTTCCGCCTTTGTCCGTGCTTCATCTCACCCAGGAGATAGAACGCGAGATAGGGCGTACGCATAAGTCTGTAGGCGGGGTCTATAGCGATCGGGTGATTGATATCGACCTGCTTTTATACGATGACCGGGTGCTGGATACTCCCGAATTGAAGCTGCCTCACCCGCTGATGCACGAACGCCGCTTTGTGATGGAGCCGTTGGCGGAGATTGCACCGGACCTGGTGCATCCGATATTAAAGAAAAAGATGCGGGAGTTGTTGTGAAAAATAGTATCTTTGTTTCCGTGCATAAATAAGTTTGCTCATGTTCAGATATTCGGCTTTCATACTGTTCCTTTTTTGTTTTTATTCCGGTTTGGCGGCCGCGGATAAGACTGATGACAATGCCTTGCTGTTGCAGCTGGATAAGATGATTGAGCAACGGGAGGTCTATCAGGAGAAGGTGGAAAAGGAGATTACAGAGCTCCGCAAGATGCTGGATTATGTGGGAGACGATAAAGCTAAGTTTGATATTCTGGGCGATTTGTTTGTTATGTACCGCTCCTTTAAAGTCGATACGGCGCTGATTGTAGCGGAGCAAAGGCTGCAATTGGCAGACAGGTTGGGTGAAGAGTATGTTAATCAAGGATTAATGAACCTGGCCGACGCTTTGAATAAGATAGGAAAACATGAAAATGCGTTGAGTGTTCTTGACAGGGTGAAAAGAACCGGGGCAGTACGGAAGGATACTTACTTTTATTATCTGTATCATACTACCTATCTGTCCTGCTATAATGATGAAACGGAGGCTTCCAGGAAGCGGCTGTTTATGCGGCAGATAAAGGCTTATAAAGATACTTTGATAGCTATCAGCGACCCTAATACGGCCAGTTATGTGACCAATCAGTGCGGTCGCCTGGGTTTGCAGGGAAAATGGGATGAGGCTATCCGGATACTTACCGGATATTATGAACACTGTACGGATACGAACCCCGACAAGGCGAGGGTGGAATATCTGTTGGCGGAATTATATTTGGGCAAACGTGACATACAGCAGGCAAAGCACTTCCTTATCCGGGCTTCCATTACCGACATAGCGAATGCCAAGAAAGTATATATGTCTTTGCAGCAATTGGCAATCCTGCTTTTTCAGGAAGGAGACATTGCAAGAGCCTATAATTATATCTCCTGTTCACTGGAAGATGTGAGCTTCGGGAAAGCCCGTTACCGCATAATAGATATTGCCGAATATCTTCCTATTATCAAAGCGGCCAATGACAGCCGCATCAAGGCTGATAGAGACAGGGTCTTGTTTTTTCTTTTGGCTTTATCCGTACTTGTTATTGCATTGGTAATCGTTTTCTTTTTCCTTCGTAAGAAAAATCATAATCTGCTGAAGGTAAAGAAGTCGTTGGCCGAACAGAACCAACGCTTACAGGAAGTGACCGGAAATCTGACCCGGATGAATGAAGAGATTAAAGAATCCAACCATATTAAGGAAGAGTATATCGGTTTGTTATTCAATATCTGTTCCGAATATATTTATAAGCAGGAGAATAACCGCAAGAGTTTACTGAAAATCGTCAATACCGGTTCTATGGCGGATATTTCCAAAATGCTTCATAATCAGTCTTCGACAACGGAAGATTTCAAACTGTTCATCAGTAAGTTCGATACTATCTTCCTATCTATATTTCCGGATTTTGTGGAATCGTTCAATGCTCTTTTGAAAGAGGATGAACGTATACAGGTGAAAGAAGGCGAGTTGCTGACTCCCGAATTACGTATCTATGCACTTATCCGTTTAGGTATCAACGATAATTCCAAAATTGCCAACTTCCTTCACTATTCGCTTCAAACCGTATATAACTATCGTTTGAAAATGCGGAATAAAGCGATTGTTCCCGGAAAAGACCTGGCTGTTCAGGTACAAAAGCTTTAAAAAACACTTCCTCCGGACTTACTTTTACAACATATAGTGTGTTTGGTATGTCGTTGTAAATAAATGTATTATCCTATATAATACTTTCCTTTCACTTACTTTTTCATTCAGTGTCTTTGTTCGGCGAATTTGTAATATCTACTTTCGCTCACAATCTAATTCATACCGGATTTTCGGTATACTTTGTTACACTTTAATTTAAAAACATTATGAAAGGCAAGAAAAATCCAGAGACTTTTGGAGGAAAGTGGCGGTATCTGTTTATGATACTCGCTTTGGTTTTCAGTGTAGGGGTTTCTGCACAAAAGACAGTTGTGAAAGGCAATATCCTTGACAGGGACAATCTACCCGTTATCGGAGCCAATATTTTGGAAAAAGGGACGACAAATGGAACAATCAGTGATGTAGATGGTAACTTCACAATCACTGTAAGCAGCCCCAAAGCTGTTTTACTCATTAAATACATCGGCTATAAAGATGTGGAAAAGGCGGTTTCTCCAATGATGAAAATTGTGATGGAGGAAGATAGTGAGATGCTCGAAGACGTAGTCGTTATAGGTTATGGAAGTGTGAAGAAGTCTGATGCGACAGGGTCGGTAACCGCTATCAAGCCGGATGATTTCAATAAGGGACTGCGAACTACCGCCCAGGATGCATTGGTAGGTAAAGTGCCGGGCGTAAATGTTGTTGCAAGCTCCGGCGCTCCGGGAGCGGGTGCTACTATCCGCATCAGAAGCGGTGCATCGCTTTCCGCATCCAATGATCCGCTAATCGTTGTTGACGGTGTACCGGTGGATAACTCCACTATCGAAGGTGGTGGAAACGTAATCGGCGGTATCAACCCGAACGATATCGAGACATTTACCGTATTGAAAGATGCTTCGGCAACTGCTATCTACGGTTCCCGGGCATCTAATGGCGTGATTGTGATTACTACTAAGAAAGGGTCCGATTCCAATCTGCGTTTCAACTATTCCACTAACCTTTCTGTAAGTACCATTACGGAAAAATTGGATGTGCTTTCTGCCGATGAATTCCGTGAATTTGTTCCTACGGTATCGGGTGTCCCGGGTTCTGTAACTTTAGGGACGGCTTCCACGGATTGGCAGGATGAGATTTACCGTACGGCATTCGGACAAGAGCACAACTTTTCCGTTTCCGGCAAGGTGAAGAAAAATGCACCTTATCGTCTGTCGGTAGGCTATAATAACCAGAACGGTGTGGTGAAAACAAATAACTACGAACGCTTTACCTTTAATGGCGGTATATCACCCAAATTCTTTGATAACCATCTTACCGTTGATTTGAATGTTAAGGTTTCGTATGAAGACAATCAGAAAGTAGATGAGAGTGTCGTTAATAATGCATTGCGATATGACCCTACCCGTCCTGTTATGACCGGAAGTGCAACGGGTGCTGATGAACCGGGACTGGGTTATTTCATCTGGATGAATGGAAACTCCCCCATGGCTATCCAAACCGATAATCCTGTGGCACAGCTTGAATTGCAGGATTTGCATAATAAAGTGACCCGTTCCATCGGTAATGCCGCTATCAATTATAAGGTACATCGTTTGGAGGATTTGCAGCTGAATGCGAATTTGGGTTATGATGTGCTGAAAAGCAAATATACCAAGAATGTGCCCGATATGGCCGGTATGATGTATACATCTAACATGAAAGACGGTACAGGGCTTGTGTATGATTCTAAACAGAACAAGCGTAACTACTTGCTGGACTTATATGCCAACTATGCTCATGTATTCAATGAAAAACATAATTTCAGCGCAATGGCGGGATACGGTTGGCAGCATTTCTGGAAGAAATTCGATGCAACCACTCTTTCTCCGGAAGGCAAAGAACTGTTTTCGCCCAATCATTATGAGTCTGAATATTACCTGCTCTCTTTTTACGGACGTCTGAATTACTCGTATGACAACCGCTATATGATTACCGCCACTTTACGTTCGGATGCGTCTTCGCGTTTTGCCAAAGATAACCGTTGGGGATTATTCCCTTCCGTAGCGTTGGGATGGAAAATCAGTCAGGAAGCATTCTTGCGCGACTCGGAAGTGTTGTCAGACTTGAAACTGCGTTTGAGCTACGGTCAGACCGGACAGCAGGATATTCTGAATGACTATCCGTATATGACTACCTTTACGGTATCTTATCCGGAATCTTGTTATCAATTCGGAGACAAATGGTATTATACCTATCGTCCGAACGGTTATGACTCGGATATTAAATGGGAGACTACCGAAACCTACAATATCGGTTTGGATTACGGTTTCCTGAATAACCGCATTTACGGTTCTGTCGATTATTACCAACGCCATACGAAAGACTTGCTGAATACTATCAATGTAATTTCAGGAACCAACTATTCTTCCGTCATCACAACAAATATCGGCGAGATGGATAATAAAGGTGTGGAATTTGCTATCAATGCAGTGCCTGTACATACAAAAAACTGGAAATGGACAGTAGGCATGAATTATACGTGGAATGATTCTGAAATCACGAAGCTGAATGTTATCGATTCGGATGCCAATTTTGTGCAGACAGGAGCCATTTCCGGTACGGGCAAGACAGTTCAGGTGTTTATGGTAGGTCAGCGTCCTTATACTTTCTACCTGGCAAAGCAGGCCTATGACGATGATGGCAAACCTATGGAAGGGCAGTATGTGCAACCGGATGGTTCCATCTCTGCCACGGAAACCAAATATGCTACGGACAAAAGCGCATTGCCTACTTCCTATCTGGGATTCAATACCCAGCTTACTTATAAGAATTGGGATTTTGCCATCAGCGGACACGGGGCATTCGGCAACTATGTATACAATTATGTGGCTGCCGACCAGTATGTACAATCCGTGTACAGCGATCAGGGCAACTTCTCCAACATATTGCGCAGAACCAAAGATTCCGGTTTCCAGAACCAGCAGCTTTATTCGGATTATTTCCTGGAAAAGGGCAACTTCTTCCGTATTGACAATATTTCTTTGGGATATACGTTCCAGAAGTTATGGAATAGCTCCAGCTCTTTACGCCTGACGTTCGGTGTACAGAATGTTGCTACCTTTACAAGCTATTCCGGTATCGACCCGGAGATTTACAGCGGCATCGATAAAGAGGTATATCCCCGTCCGCGCGTATTCTCATTAAGTGCTAATTTAAATTTCTAACGGCTTAAAACTATACAATATGAAAAATATAATTGCTTATTCGTTTATTTTGTTCTTCGCGGGCATAAGTCTGGTTTCTTGCTTGGGCGACCTGGACACGATGCCTTTGGATGATAACCAGCTGGTAAGTGAAAAGGTATACCAGACAAAAGACGGCTACACCGGTGTTTTGGCAAAGTGTTATGCATCACTGGTTCTGACAGGGCAGAAAGGTGGTGACGGAGGTGACGGCGACCTCGAAGGTGCTAATGAGGGCTATTCCGGTTATGTGCGCCTGTTGTTTTATTTGCAGGAGTTGAGTACGGATAATTTTTTGATGCCTTCCTCTTCCAACGGTTTGCGTAAATGTTTGAATTTGCAGTGGGATGCTTCCAATGCTTCGGTCATTACATGGACTTACCAGAGACTTTATATGAGTATTGCCTATTGTAACGAGCTTTTGCGTGAATGTACGGAAGGCAAGTTGCAGAGCAGAGGACTTTGGGAAGAGATGAAAGATGATTATGTGAGCTATCGCGCAGAAGCCCGCTTCATACGTGCTTATTGCTATTCGATGCTTTGCGATTTGTTTGGTGCGGTTCCTTATGTGGATGAAAATACGGGTGTGAAAGAAATTCCGGTTCAATATACGCGTAAGCAGATTTTTGAGTTTGCAGAAAGTGAATTGCTGGCTATCGAAAACGAACTGAAAGCTCCGGGAAGCAATGAGTACGGACGTGTTGACCGGGTAGCCGGCTGGTTCCTGCTGGCCCGAATGTATCTGAATGCACAGACTTGGATTAATGAGAATAAATACCAGGAAGCATATGCTTATGCGGTAAAAGTCATTGCCGACGGGCATTATCCATTGGCTTCCGATTATCGTGAAATCTTTTTAGCGGATAATAATACCTGTAAGGAGATTATCTGGCCGCTGGTACAAGACGGCTTGCGTGCACAGAGTTCTGCCGGAACGAATTTCTATGTGAAAGCTTTTGTAAACGGTCCTATGGATGAACTTTATAAGACCGGTGTCGGCTCCAGAGGCTGGGGTAATGTCCGCGCTAAAGTATCATTGGTGGATGCGTTCGATGCGGATGATGTCATGTTCGACGGCAATGATACTTGGGGAAATAATAAGAAAGATAAGAGAGCACAGTTCATGACCGCTCTTCCTAATCAGGTGAAAGACACATGGGATGTAAATATGGATATGACCAGTACGTTTACATGCGGATACGGTTATATCAAGTGGAGAAACGTTACGAAAGAGGATGAACTTTGTCCTTCGGGAGATGCCTATACTTCCATTGATTTTCCGCTGTTCCGCACAGCAGATGCCTATTTGATGGCTGCTGAGGCCATTTTGCGCGGAGCGAACGGTACGCAAAGTGAAGCGTTGGGGTATGTCAATGAGGTCAGAACAAGGGCTTATATGTCCGGTAAATATGCGAAAAACGGCGTACGTTCCGATGTGTCCGGTGAAATTACGGCCAATGAGCTTAATCTGGACTTTCTGTTGGTTGAACGTCAGAAAGAACTGGCTTCTGAATTGACAAGGCGCACCGATTTGATTCGGTTCGGCAAATATACGAAAGGGAATAACTGGGATTGGAAAAACGGTGTGCGCTTAGGGGCGGATGTGGACGATAAATACAATTTGTTCCCGATTCCGGAAAGTGAACTGACGAACAATCCTACTCTGGTGCAAAACGATGGCTATAAAGTAATAAAGTAAAAATATGATGAAACTGAAACAAATTCTGTTATGTGGTTTGATGGTGCTGTGCTGTGCTCCGCTTGGGGCACAGACATCCAAAGAAGAGATGTTTGCTACTCCTGAGAAGACGGGAGGAGTCTATTGGGCATATCCGTTGGATTTCGCGCCACAGACTAAAGCGCCTAAGGGATATAAGCCTTTTTATATCAGTCATTACGGACGGCATGGTTCCCGTTACCTGATTGGCGACCGTGATTATAAATGGCTGGTAGACCTGTTTGAAGAGGCGCATCGTGCACATGCGCTTACCGGTTTGGGTGAAGATACCTACCGGCGTTTGCTCAAGGTATGGGAAGAGGCGGAAGGACATGGCGGGGATTTGACTCCATTGGGAGTCAGGCAGCATCGCGGCATTGCTGAAAGAATGTATGCTTCGTTTCCGGAGGTATTCAAAGGCAATCCCTTTATATCTGCCCGTTCTACCGTTGTATTGCGTTGTGCTATGAGTATGGTGGCTTTTGGTGACCGTTTGAAAGAGCTGAATCCGGATTTGCGGATTTCTTATGAGGCAAGTGAGAAATATATGGATTATCTGAATTATCACACCGACGAATCCAACCGTTTTACTTCTTCCCAGGACGGTCCTTGGGCCGAGGAATACAGGAAATTTGAGGAAGCTCATACCAATCCGGAGCGTTTGGTCGCATCTTTGTTCAAGGATAAACACTTTGTCTTAAAGAAAGTAAATCCTAAGGAACTGATGTGGGGAATGTACTGGGTAGCCAGTGACATGCAGAATGCTGAAACAAAAGTTTCTTTCTATGATTTGTTCGAAGCACAGGAATTATTTGATTTGTGGCAGTGTGTCAATTACCGTTTTTATGTGGGGAATGCCAATCATGCCGATGGAAAAGGTATTGTAGTGGCCAATGCCAAATCTCTGTTAAGAAATATTCTGGACAGTGCTGACGAGGCTATCCGGAAAGGGGGAATTGCCGCTACTCTCCGCTTCGGGCACGATGGTAATGTGATTCCTTTGGTTGCGTTGATGCGGATAGAAAACTGTAATGTGGCAGTTAGTGATCCCTATGAGGTTTATAAAGTATGGAGCGACTTCAAAGTTGTTCCTATGGCTGCTAATGTACAGATTATCTTTTTCCGGAACGAGAAGTCCGGGGATATTCTGGTAAAGGTTATGCACAATGAGAATGAAGTGCATATTCCGGTAGAGACTGATATGTTTCCTTATTATAAATGGGAGGATGTCGAGAGGTTTTATCGAAATTTGTTGAATTGAGTTTTTTGAAGTTAACAATATAGAAACGATTATGGGAGTGCGGCGATGGGATATCGGCGCACTTTTTTTGTAAAAATAGATATTTTGCAGTAATAAGCGTGTTTTTTAGTTAATACTTTGCCCGTTGTGTACCATATTCCCATAAAACCTTTATCTTTGCAGCCGAAAACGATATGTGGAAAGATTTGGGTAGCTTGCAACCACGGAAAAAAATGCTAAAACACATCCTTTTCTGACGGTACTCCGGTGTACCGGGATTTGCATACCTACTCATTAATGACGCTTTCCTCATCTCCTTTTTAATTATTCATTTTTAATTTCTAATTGAAATGGGATACTTATTCACATCCGAATCGGTGTCTGAAGGACACCCCGACAAAGT
>CAUAWO010000028.1:0-34366 GCA_958432865.1 Bacteroides stercoris | reverse complement strand
TTTTTCCCATGTTTGTGATTGAGGGTTATAGCGTTTGATAATGCGTGCGGGATTTCCTACCGTGACACAATAGTCGGGTATGTTTTGGGTAACCACACACCCGGCACCGATAAAACAATGTTTGCCGATGGTGATTCCGGGCAGTACAATCACGTTGGCTCCTATGATGGTATGTTCTCCGATGTGGATAGGAGAAGTGGTGATACCTTGTTCGATGATGCCTTGAGTGATATCCTGGTAATTGTGATCTAATCCTATCAGGACTACGTTTTGTGAAATATTGACCCCGTTGTCTATCCGGATGGGACCGATGACCGTATTGCCGAGTCCTATCCGG
Organism: Bacteroides stercoris; assembly: GCA_958432865.1. Lineage (GTDB taxonomy): Bacteria > Bacteroidota > Bacteroidia > Bacteroidales > Bacteroidaceae > Bacteroides > Bacteroides stercoris_A. Next base: position 34,029 of record CAUAWO010000028.1, on the reverse strand, counting down.
CAATAATCGCCGATTACGATGTCGCCTACGGCATTGTTCAAGCAGGAGAAATCTTCCACTACCGAATATTTTCCCATCTGGAACAGGTGGAACGGTGGAAGGTCTTTCCGTACACTGGAATAAATGACTGAGCCCCGGCCTTTTTTTATGTAGAAAGGCTGCCATACGCGTATCCACCAATAGGGGCGTGTCTTTACCGGATGCATGATGAAACCGTGTATCCGTTTTTTCCATTGCGGGTGTTGCTGTAAGTACTCTTTTATATTCATAATTCTATCCATGCTGTGTATGGTTGAACTTCTGTGCCATTCCTTTCAAGTGAAACAAGTTGAGAAGCATAATGATTACAAAATAAGGTGTCTGCCTGAGGATTCTGCTCATGTATTTATATCTCATATTGGACGGAATGGCCAGGTATAACGCACCGTTCAGCAAGATAAGCAAAATCCACCACTTTATGGAAGAAGCCGGAGAGAAAATGCAGAGAACACATGAAAAGAATCCGATGAGCGCCAACAGAATGCTGCGGGGGGCGATAAAGGCTTGGAGGGTTTTCAGCAGATAATCTCCGTTTCCGTTCAGTAAGGCTGTGGGGAGGTTACGTCCCATTTTTAATGCAAGGAAAAGCTGGGTGGCTATCCAGCGGCGGCGCTGGTTACGCAAGGCATCCGGTTGCCGGACTTTTTCGTCCAATGTTTCTAGGGTGTCTATATATTCAATGTGAATGCCTTGACGGAGCAGGAGTTCTTCCAGTTCTTTGTCTTCGCCCGTACTATGGGTATGGATGATGTTCCGGACAAACCATCGGAAATCGAAAGCCATTCCGGAGCCGGTAAGGGCAGATGAAAATCCCAGCCGGATGTGTCCCTTGCGGAAGATGGAATTGTTCATCTCTTCGATGGCGGCATCCAATAGGGCTATGTCTGTATTCATATTTTTGGCTTTGCGGTGTGTCTGTATGGCTTTTATACCCTGTGAAACTGCCTTATTCAGTTCTTGAAGATAACAGGGTGAGATCAGATTATCGGCATCCAGTATGAGGACATAATCGTATGGCTGGTCTGTGATGGTCTCTGCTGCAATGCGCAGGGCTTTTGCCTTGGAACTTTCCTTTTCATGCAGTTCTATCAAGCCGATGCGTTCTTTGCGCAGTGAGGCATTGGTTTCGGGACGCATGTGGTCGGATATGACTATCAGGTCGTAAAGCTCTGCCGGATAAGTTTGGCGCAGAACGGAAGTGACGCAGGCGTGAATGACCGCATCCTCTTTATAGGCGGGAACAAGGATGATAAAACGTTGCCGGACAGTAGTCGCGGGATATTTCTTTTGTTTGAAGAAATGAGAGGCGGCAGAAAACAGGACTATATACCCCACACTGACGGAAAGGTAGATATATAGCGTATATTCCATGATATGTATAATTTCCGATAGCATGGGGCTTTTATTTTTTCTTTCTTAAAAGCATATTGAATATCATGCCTGCCGCCAGAAAGGGGATAGCTTTCATGGCTTTGTTGAATTTGCTGTCCACCAAGTAGTTTGGAGTGGCTATTGCCATAGTCAATAAGAAAGTGAGTAATAATCCCCACCATTTTAGGCAGGCGCTCCAGTGGAAGTATACGGACAGGAAACTGAACAGGAGGAGGATACCTAGCAGGATGGTGCGAGGGAAAATGAACCATTGCAGAATACGGTCGGCATAATCAAATTTTCCACTTAAAATGGCGCCGGGCAGATTACCGATATTGGTGAACAGGGAATAATATTGGGTTTTAATCCAAGTGCTATGTTGGGTATAGAATTTTTTCTTTCCACTATTCTTCAAGGCATATACATGGGTATTATTTAAATATTCCACATATATCCGTTCGCGGAGCAGCAGGGATTCGATGACTTTTTCATCGTCATCGTCTTTTAAATGACGGATGTTTTCTTTGAACCAAGTGAAGTCTATTGCGGTTCCGGAGCCGTTCAGCGAAGCTGAAAGTCCCAAATTGACATGCCCCGCACGAAGAATGGAATTGTTTATCTCGTCGGTGATGGCATTCAATATGCTGACATTGCTGGGTCTTTCCTGATAGATGCGATGGGTTTGGATGGCATTGGAGCCGCTGGCATACGTATTGTTGACAACTTCAAGAAAGTTGGTGTCCACTACATTGTCCGCATTCATGATTAAAACGATATCGTATTGTCCTTCTTGTAATTGTGACATGGCAGCTTTGACAGATTTCATTTTTGAACTTTTCTTGAATCTGGCTTGCAACAGGGTGATGGGATATTGTGCCAGCTGTCTGTTTGTTTCCGGCTTCAGGTGGTCTGAAATGACGATAATGTCATAGCAGTCTATAGGATATTCTTGTTGCAGAAATGATTTGACGGTATAGGGTATGTAGTCATCGTCCTGATAGGCCGGTATCAGAATGGCGAAACGGTGTTTTACTCTTGATTCGGAATATTTGTCGGTGCGGTTGCCTGTTGCCGCTATGGCGTACACCAGCAGGTAAAAAACAGTAAAGGCACATATCGCGAAAAGTAGTAGTTCTATGTATGCTAGAAATATCATGGCTGTTTGTCTTTGTTTCTAAGTTTGAAAAATGCTTTTGTTCCCTCCCAATGTGCTTTGGCTATGGCTTTCTTTCCTTTTCCCAAGGCGGTCAGTATGTTTTTGGGACATACAATCATTGTCTGGTATAAGATGGAAACCGGAAGTTTCCAGTCAAAGAGATTGCGGTAGGCATATAATAATCTGTTTCTGCTCAGGTAATAGTATTTCAACGGACTTTCTTTTCCGGTGGAGTTGCTGTCCTTGTGCCATATTTCGCAAGCGGGATCGTACCATAGTTCGTAGCCTTCCCTATTGATATAGGTGCACCAGTCCAGTTCCTCATAATATAGAAAATATTCTTCGGGCATCAGGCTAAGCTTGTCTATTATTGTTTTTTTCAGTAACATGGCGGCACCATGCAGATAAGGCGTTTTTTGGGCGGGGTAGTGGTCTTTATTTATTTTCCCTTTGCCTATGGCTCTGTTTCTTAAGGTAATGGGCGAAAGTTGGGTGTATCCTGCAAATTGTATGGCGTGCGGTTCTGCATAATCACGGATTAACGGGGAGACACCTGCTATCTTGTCGGAGGACAGAAGGCGTTTTATCAACAAGGGTATGGCATCTTTGACCATACAAACATCATTGTTCAGCAAGAACAGGTATTTTCCTTTTGCAAGGTTTATACCCAGATTGTTACCTCCGGCGAATCCTAAGTTCCGCTCACTGCGTACGGCTTGGATAAAAGGATATGTTTTTTGTAGCAAGGCGGCTTCATTGGCAGTGGAACCATTGTCAATGACTATCATTTCATAACTGACAGAGAATACAGTGGCTGCCCACGAGTCAATGAATTCGCAGGTGTCGTGAAAACCGTTATAGTTCACGGTGATGACGGATAGGTCAGGCTGTCGGTAGTCCATGTATTTCTGAGTATTGTTTATCTAAATAAGGTCCTAAAAAAACAAAGGTGAAACAAGAATAAATCAAGATTCCGTTAGGAAACTGGAAATAAACCATATTGGCGTAAGAAGCTACCAGTATGCCTGCACAACCGCATAACATACCTGTCAGCGGTCCCCGGATTTCCGGATTTCGGATTTTGAATAAAAGGATGTAGGAGCCCGATAGAAATAGAATGGCATGCATACCCAAAAACACACACAGTCCCACTATTCCCATCTGTTTCCATACATCTACCAGACTGGAGTCTGAAGGACAGATGGAAACGAAATAATATTTGTTATGGGGAGGAACTACCCCGTCTATGGCTCCCATGCCTATGCCGAAGGGCATTTCATCCATGTAGGCATTCAGTGCTTTCTGGTTCTCGAAACGAGCCATCATCGATTGATCCTCTGTGTCAAAGACAGTACGCATACGACGGATCAACTTATTGTTCTCTCCGATCTTGGTGTATTTCAGCATTCCTATCCCTCCGGCAAGCAGGATAAAGGAGATGATGCCTATTTTCCAACTTTTAGACAGGAACAGAAAGAGCCCCAGCCCTGCAATGGGTACAGCTATGGCCGATCGGGTTCCCGATATTAACAGACCATAAAATCCTGCCATACCCACTATTAAATAGAAGAGTCTGAGAAATAGGTTCTTTGTATAGAAAAAAGTAAGCGTGAAAACAGTGCAGGATAATCCCATGCTGGCACCGAAAAGACCCGCGTCAGTGAAAAATGAGAAATAGCGGATGCCGGAATGGATAAAATGGGTACGTGCTCCGTAGGCCCACAACCAGCTTAGCTCGGTACTGTCAAAACCTTTGTTCTTTTGCCAATATCCTTTTGCGGCAGCCAGTAGGGTCATGATACCCCATAGTATTAAAAAGTAATGGATAAAAGTGTAGCGATTGCAGTGTATGGATAGAATAATACAGGTCAGAATAGGGTATAAGGCCCAGGGTCTTAAAATACGAAGCCATGCTTCCATGTAAAATTCACCGGTTATACCATTACCTATGTTGATGATACAATATAGCAGCCAGACCAATGTGATGCAGGTATAGACGTTTAGTATTTTCCTGAAATGATGATTGCTTTGCAACTGTTTCAGAAGAATAAGGGCCAACATGATGCCGTAGAGCAAATCAAAGATATTGGTAATGGCAATAGGGATGGAATGATATCTGTTAATTCCCATTATCAGGTAATTCAGCATAAAGGTGATGGCCAGCAGAATGACGGGTCTGTTTATGCATATGAAGATAAAAAGCGTGGCAAAAGGTATGAACCCTATTGCAACTCCTATGGAGGGCTTCATGTTGAGGGCTGTCCATAGGCATAAGCACAGTCCGATAATGAAGCTGGCCAGAATTTGACCTGTATGGGTTATATTTATTTCTTTTGCTATCATTATCTATTTTCCTTTGTATTCAATGGCGGTCAGTCCGAGTTGGAACAGCCTGTATTCCATATTCTTAAAGTTCGTGTAAGGAGGTAATTGTCCTGTAAAGTCTTCCACTGTATTTCTGTCTGCTTGTGTCAGATAGAAAAGGAGGGGTACTTCTTTTTGTTTAACTTGTAACAAATGCTCATACAGTGCCTGATCCGTATTTTTCCAAGTACGGTTGGCACGGACAACCAGCAGATTGATGGATGCTTCATTTAACAAAGCCGGAGGCAGAGGATTGCTTTTCAGGACCGGGTGTTCGATTAGAAGTATTTCATCCTTTTCCAGATCGGGACATAGTTCTTTCAAATTGTTTGCCTGTACATATTGGCTGTCTTCGCTTAGAAAATCTTCATCGTATGTAATGCGGCGGACGTTTAGGCCGATGCTGCTCCAATATTCCTCTATCAGGCGGGCGACATGGGTCTTTCCGTCTTTCTCTTCTGTACTTAACAGATTGATGACCCGCTGTTCCTGTGTATTTAGATGAGGCAGTAAAGCGGTGCTGAGTTGCCTGACGGCCATCTTGTTTATGGCTTTATTATAACGTCTGTATCTTAACTTGCTTTCTCTAGGATATGCGCCGATAACTGTTCCTCCGGTGATTCGTTCTGCACGTATTTTGTCTCTGAGGGTACGGTCCAGTATTTCTATAATCAGAAAATAGCCAATGATGAAAAGTAAAGTCCCCAGTATGGATGCAAGTATAATCATGCGTGCATTGGTGGGGGAGGAGGTCAGTGGAAACAGGGGCGGATTCATGATTTTTAATGAAGCCGAGGTCATTTCCAGGTTCTTTTGTCGCAAGATGGCTGCATTCAAGGCTCCCATGGTAGACATATAGTTGCTTTCCACAAAGCCGATATGCCTTTCTTTCCGGCCCAGGGTAGCGCCGATGGGGGAGAAATAAAGGAAATCTTTATTTAAATTCTCTCTCATTATATCTCGTGCTTCCATTTGGGCTTTAGTCTTTTCGGCAAGAACTACTTGGTCAAGCCATTGGCTGATGAGTGTCTCATAAGATACATTGTTTGTACTTGCGGCTTCGGCACTTAGTTTCAGGGCGAGATCGTTGATGTTTTGTTCGGCACTACTTAACATGTTTTTTTGTTCTTCCAGCTTTTTCCGGTTCTTTTCGTCCGGAGTGATTTCCATGGTTGAGATCTGGGTGTTCAATTGGGACATTTGATGAAGTTTGTCCATAAACTCATTGTTGGTACGGATCAATTTGGCTACATCACCTAATTTATATTCATAGAAATCGATCAACGCCTTACTGGTGGAATAATTGACAAGCAAATCATTGTCCATCATCCGGTAAGTAGCGTCCATGCTTGCCACCTGTTTGGTTTGTTCTCCGTAGTTGATGATGCGGTTTTCTATATTGTACTCGATTAAAGAATCCTCGGCGGCAGTCAGCATTTTGCCCAATCTGGCCAGTTCTTCTTGAAAGAACTTGATCACATTGTTTGTTTCTCCATAGCGTAGTTCATGGTATTGTTTGACAAACTCTTCATTCAGAATCTCAAGTGTGTTATAAGCTATTCCCGGATCGTTGGCACTATAAGCAATCTCGATCATATCACTGTTTCCCAACCTGGCTACTTTTATATGTTGTGAGAGTAGAGGTACGCTGAAATAAGGGTGGGTATAATTGAGTAGTTGGTAGATGAAATTATTGATGGACGGGCGTTCAAAAGCTACCAGATTATGATAGGTCTTCTCTTCGTTTTGCTTGTCTATCAATGCCTGTAACTCTCGTGGAATACCGGAAACCAGCTGCTGGTAGTGTATGGCTGAAATATAACTGGTGTTTCTTTCGGCATCTCCATAGACCAGACAGCGGGCAAGCAGTTTCAGAGATACTATTTTCAGTGTGCGTTCCGTTGTAATGATATTCATTAAATTACTCATGTGCACGGTGGCGTTTCGGGTATCGGTGGCATCTACGTTGTATCCGGAGATGATTCCTGTAAAGATGGTGGTTTTCACATCATACGTTTTTTCCAGATTTCTGGTAAGAAACCATGCTATGATACCGGCTATACATGGAAATATAACCATCCACCAACGGATACGGTAGATAAACTTGACTATGTATTTAAATAATTCCATGCTTCTTATTCCTTTTTGTCTTTTTTCTTACTTTGCCTCTTGTTTTCTTCCTGTTCCTGTATCGTTGTTTCTTGAACGTCCTTTTCTCCTTGTATGGTCAGGATGGGGGTGTGGGAGATTATTTCAAGGGTCAGCAGCTGGTCGTTAATAGTAGAGCGTAGTAAGGCAAAGTCTTGATTAGCGGCAAATTCCTGTTCTTTAGTCTTGGCCACATCATGAATAGAGGTACGTCTGTTTCTATATTCCTGTTCTGCAACAGCCGATGCACCTTTATATAAAGCTATATTTTCAGCTGATCTTTGCAATGTTTCTATATTGGATAAAATCTGGACATATAAATGAGCTATTTGTATTTTAAGGGTTTCGTATGCTTCCTGTTTTCTTAACTCGGCAATATCCACCTGGATTCGCTGGCGCTTGATTCCTCCCCGGAGGTCGAACAGCTTTTCAAAAGGAATACTGATGCCGCCTCCCACATTCCACGAAGTCTGTTCTGTACCTACATACCTGTAAATAAGTGGGGTGTTGACATCCGTATTGCTGGCCACATTGTCTGCTATACCGTAAGAAGCACTTCCGCCGGCATGGATAAACCCCAGCCAGTTCCTTTTCTCTTTCGATAGTAGCTTTTTCTGTAACTGTTTCTCCTTCTCTAAAATCTGTAAGCTTGGAGTGCTGCGTGCATTCTCATAAAGGACACTTAACGGAGGCAGCTTTATCTTTGCATAATCCACATTCATATTCCCCAATATATCATCCTGTGTCACAAGAGGTTGTTGTACCGGTTGTGTTTGCTGCTCTTCCTGTTGTGCGCTTAAATGGTGGATAGAACAATACATACAGATGACAAAAAGACATACTTTACCCATATAATAAATCCCCTTTTTATTCCTAAAACAAATTATTTAAACATCTCCTTTTTGGACAAAAGCTGTCAAAGTCTTGAACAGGATTTTCATATCCAGGAAAAAGGAGAATTCTCTACCGTATTTCAAATCTAATTCTTTGCGTTCTTTAGCGGATAATTTTCCGGCATCCCCCCGTTTTTCCACCTGCCACAAGCCGGTCAGCCCGGCAGGCGCCATGAAGCGTTCGATACTTTCATCGTTTGTCAGGCGTTCGGCTTCATAGAGTGGAAGAGGACGGTTCCCCACCACAGACATGTCGCCTTTCAAGATGTTGACCAGTTGAGGTAACTCATCCAGGCTGTATTTTCGTAAAACGCGTCCTACCTTGGTAACCCGCGGGTCTTTTTCTATTTTTATGAAAGGACTTTCATCCAGTGCGTTTTGTCTGGAAATAAACTCTTCTTCCGGAATGATGAAGTCATCGGAAACCAGCATTCCGCCATTATCTATAACACCGTCATCTCCAAACATCAGTCCTCCTAATTCTTCCATCGAGAAATCTTTGGCAATCTCCGGAGTGCCTTCCGGCTGGTACTGGTTCTGACCGGCAAGGTCTTTCAGCTTTTTATCGGCGTCCGTATACATGGAACGGAATTTCAGGAAATTAAAAATGGTATAATTCGTTCCTACCCGTTTGGATTTGTAAATAACAGGTCCTTTGCTTTCCATACGTATGGCTATGGCAATCAGCAGAAAGACTGGGGACAGGAAGACTAACGCTGCACCGGAGAAAAGGATATCGAAGCAGCGCTTCCATTGGGGAAGGATAAAATGCCTCACGTCTTTTTTCTTCCGGTTATGTGCATATAGCAGTTCCTGCCGTTTATTGATGATGTCTATTTTCTGCCTTAACCGGGCGGTGGTGATGTTCAAACTGACGGTATCGTTTATTCCGCTGTTCAGATAGACTTTGCTGGCTTCGGGAGTCAGCCTGTCCGTAATGAGTACGACATATGCCTGATAGAACTTTTTCCTGAAAGCACCGATCTGTTCAATATCTCCGTTCATCTCCCCTTGTTCGTGAAGGACAATGATGTTCTCACGTACTTTCAGTCTGATACAAATTGTAATGGCATCCTGGTAGTTTTGGGCATAAATCATCTGGACATTTTCGAGCTTGCTGAATTTGCGCAAAAAATCCTTGTTCTTTCCTATATAAAGCAGAAAGGTCATGCTGATTTACTCAATGATTTTCTTAATTCTTACTTTTAACTCCATGGGATTGAAAGGTTTGACAATATAGTCTTCCGCGCCTTCTTGTAACAGGCGGATGCGTTCTGTGGTACTGTCTTCGCTGCTTAGCATAACCACCGGAATGTGTTTGAATAACTGATTGGATTTTATCCATTCCAGAAACTCGTCTCCACGCATTTCGGGCATACGGATATCTGATATAATCAAATCTGGTATGTTACCTTCCTGAAGCCATTTTACCCCTTCGATGCCATTCGGTAACCAAATACAATCATAATCACTGGCCAGATAGATTGAAAGGACTTTTGCAATTGCTATTTTGTCGTCCAAGACCAAAATTTTCTTTCTCATAGAGTAATCTTTAGATTTTAATGGGCAAAAGTAAAGAAAATTATTGTGAATAAACAACTTTATTCTATTAATTTTTTGGCGTAAAGATTGCTTTTCCTTAACCAAGTGTCTGAAATAGGGGATTGAATGGAATAAAAGCCCTTTGGAAAAAGGGAAAAAAGAAGACGGGACAACTCCTGTACATTATATATTGTAGTGTATATGATAAGATTAAGATATGATATTGTATGATGGATGATATTTATTATATTGAAAAATAGTGTTTTGGAACATAATAAAAATAAATATATTGTTTTGCGTAATTTGAAAAATAGTATTTATCTTTGCTGCCGGAAATGATAAAAGCCATATTACTATGTCGGAAATAAACCAGACGATTAATTTACATGTATCTGTGGACTGTGTGCTGATTGGGTTTGATGGAGAGCAGTTCCGTGTCCTGTTGGTAAGGCAGGTGGGGAAACAGTCCGAGGACGGATATAATAACATGAAGTTGCCGGGCAGCCTTATCTATGACGATGAGGATCTGGATGAGGCGGCCAAGCGGGTGTTGAATGAGTTGACGGGTCTGAAGAATGTGAAGCTTACCCAGTTTAAGGCGTATGGATCGAAAGACCGTACCCGTAATCCTAAGGATGTGCTGTGGCTGGAACGTTTTCATCGTTTGGACGAGAAGAAAATAGACCGCATTGTGACTATCGCTTACCTGACACTGGTGAAGATTGACAGACGGTTCGAACAGCTGTCTGATAAATACGATGCTTGCTGGACACCTGTGACGGAGGTGAAAAGCCTGGCGTTCGACCATTTCCAGATTTTGCAGGATGCATTGGTGCATATACGCCATTATGTGGAATATGCTCCTTCCGCAATGTTCGACTTGCTTCCCCGGAAGTTTACGGCGGCCCAGTTGCGGACTGTCTATCAGTTGATTTATGATAAGGTGTTTGACGTAAGGAACTTCCATAAGAAGATAGCGTTGATGCCATATGTAGTACCTTTGGAAGAAAAACAGGTAGGTGTATGCCACAGGGCGGCACGCTTCTATAAGTTCGACCGTTCAATATATAATAAGTCGGGAACGAAGTGATAACAGACAGATAACTTTAGCCTTGTTGTGATTGCTGTGAGAATACTCCGCCTGGTCGTTTCGGGGAATCGGTATATGTTTTGGGATTCTTCACCGGCCTTTCCTTGGAAGGATAATGCTGATAAGCATCGGGACAGAGACTATTATTTTAAAATTCTTAATTTTCAATTAAATGTACCTATTAGGTTATGATATTGGCAGTTCGTCGGTAAAGGCGAGTTTGGTAAATGCAGAGACCGGAAAGTGTGTTTCTTCTGCATTCTTCCCTAAAACAGAGGCTGCTATTATGGCTGCCCGCCCCGGATGGGCTGAGCAGGATCCGCAAAATTGGTGGGAAAATCTGAAATTGTCAACTCAGGCTGTCATGGCCGGGAGTGGGATCGGTCCGGATGGAATTGCCGCTATCGGTATCTCTTATCAGATGCACGGACTGGTTTGTGTGGATAAAGGGCAAAATGTATTACGTCCGGCTATTATATGGTGTGACTCACGGGCGGTTCCATACGGGCAGAAAGCGTTTGAGGCATTGGGGGAAACGCAATGTCTTTCTCATCTGCTGAACTCTCCGGGGAATTTTACCGCTTCCAAACTGGCATGGATTAAAGAGAATGAGCCTGCTGTGTACGAACGTATTTATAAAATAATGCTGCCCGGCGATTATATCGCTATGAAACTGACGGGGGATATTTGTACCACGGTGTCCGGTTTGTCCGAAGGGATGTTCTGGGATTTTCAGGCAAATGATGTCGCGGGCTTCCTGATGGATTATTATGGATTCGACCGTTCGCTGATAGCTGATATCAAACCGACTTTTGGCGAGCAGGGGCGTGTAAATGCATGGGCTGCCAAAGAATTGGGCCTGAAAGAGGGAATTCCTGTAACCTATCGCGCCGGAGACCAGCCTAATAATGCTTTGTCGCTCAATGTGTTCAATCCGGGAGAGATTGCTTCTACGGCAGGAACATCGGGAGTGGTATATGGCGTGAACGGTGAGGTGAATTATGATCCGAAATCCCGGGTGAATACTTTTGCCCATGTAAATCATACTGCCGAGCAGACCCGTCTGGGAGTGTTGTTGTGTATCAATGGTACCGGTATATTGAATTCGTGGGTGAAACGTAATGTGGCTCCCGAAGGTATTTCTTACAGTGATATGAACAGGCTGGCGGCACAGGCTCCTGTCGGCAGTGCCGGAGTAAGTATTCTTCCTTTTGGCAACGGGGCGGAGCGTATGCTGGAAAATAAAGAGACAGGATGCTCTATATGTGGAGTTAATTTTAACCTGCATGGAAAGCAGCATATTGTTCGTGCCGCACAGGAAGGGATCGTGTTCTCGTTTAAATACGGCATTGATATCATGGAGCAGATGGGTATCCCTGTACAGAAGATTCATGCCGGACATGCCAATATGTTTCTCAGTCCTATCTTCCGCGAAACATTGGCGGGAGTGACAGGGGCTGTAATCGAACTGTATGACACGGATGGATCGGTGGGCGCCGCCAAGGGGGCCGGCATAGGCGCGGGTGTTTATAAAGATAACAACGAGGCATTTGCCACATTGGAAAAACTGGAGGTGATAGAGCCTGATGTGGCACAGCGTACTGCTTACGATGATGCGTATGCCCGCTGGAAATCCAATCTGGAGAGAGCGATGGCTGCCTTTTAAGGACCTTCGGATAAAGAAATGGCTATCCGCCTGCGTGTTGGAAAAAGATAGTAGATAAATTAGAACAAGTTATTAAAATAAGTAAAGAATTATGGCTACAAAAGAGTATTTTCCCGGTATAGGAAAGATTAAATTTGAAGGTAAGGAAAGTAAGAACCCGATGGCGTTCCGTTATTATGATGCTGAAAAGGTAATTAACGGAAAGAAGATGAAAGACTGGTTGAAGTTTGCTATGGCATGGTGGCATACGTTGTGTGCCGAGGGCGGTGACCAGTTTGGCGGCGGAACAAAGAAATTCCCTTGGAACGGTGATGCCGATAAGGTGCAGGCTGCCAAGAATAAGATGGATGCCGGCTTTGAATTCATGCAGAAAATGGGAATCGAATATTATTGTTTCCATGATGTGGACTTGTGTGAGGAAGCCGATACAATTGAGGAATATGAAGCGAATCTGAAAGAGATAGTTGCTTATGCCAAACAGAAACAGGCTGAAACCGGAATCAAATTGTTATGGGGTACGGCAAATGTTTTTGGTCACGCACGCTATATGAACGGGGCTGCTACAAACCCCGAATTTGATGTGGTTGCCCGCGCTGCTGTCCAGATAAAGAACGCTATTGACGCTACCATCGAACTGGGTGGCTCCAATTACGTGTTCTGGGGTGGACGTGAAGGGTATATGTCTTTATTGAATACAGATCAGAAGCGTGAGAAAGAACATCTGGCTCAGATGTTGACCATCGCTCGCGATTATGCCCGGAGCAAAGGATTTACAGGTACTTTCCTGATTGAACCCAAACCGATGGAGCCGACTAAGCATCAATATGATGTGGATACCGAAACTGTGGTAGGGTTCTTGAAAACTCACGGACTGGACAAGGATTTCAAGGTGAACATTGAAGTGAATCATGCTACTTTGGCTGGTCATACATTTGAACATGAACTGGCTGTTGCGGTAGATAACGGAATGTTGGGATCTATTGACGCTAACCGTGGCGATTATCAGAACGGATGGGATACAGACCAGTTCCCTATCGACAATTACGAACTGACCCAGGCCATGATGCAGATTATCCGCAACGGCGGTTTGGGTAATGGCGGTACCAACTTTGATGCCAAGACACGTCGTAACTCTACTGATCTGGAAGATATCTTTATCGCCCATATTGCAGGTATGGACGCTATGGCGCGTGCATTGGAAAGTGCTGCTGCTTTGCTTAATGAATCTCCTTACTGCAAGATGTTGTCAGACCGCTATGCTTCATTCGACAGTGGCAAAGGCAAAGAATTTGAAGAAGGCAAGCTGACACTGGAAGACGTAGTGGCTTATGCTAAGCAGAATGGTGAGCCCAAGCAAGTAAGCGGTAAGCAGGAATTGTACGAAGCCATCGTAAATATGTATTGCTGATCCGGCCGGAATGGTATTGCACAAGTTTTACCCTTGCAGACCTTTTTTAAGAAGGAGGGCTGTGCAATGAAGTCTGAATGAATTCTGCTAACGGATTATTAAAGAATAAACGGCTGTACACCGTCAGGTGGCAGCCGTTTTTATATTTGTTAGAGGGATATTTATGAAATAATACTCGCCTATATCGAAAATAATATCTACCTTTGCGGCTGCTAAATTACTAAGTTTATTGAATTTATATGATAAAAAAACTATTATCCGTACTGGTCTTAGTTTTTGCCCTCTCGGGTTCTGTGCTTGCACAGCAATCTATGAGTGACCAACAGGTGTTGGAATATGTGAAGACGGGCATGCAACAAGGAAAAGACCAACGTCAGATTGCTACAGAGTTAGCCCGTAGAGGAGTGACACAAGAACAGGCTAAGCGTGTAAAGAAACTTTATGAACAGCAAAATGGGTCTGCTGATAAAGACGCAAATGCAACGATGCAAAATCGGAACCGTTTGCGTGAAAAGACAAAGACGCAGGAAGATATCTATGTAACAGAGAATTTTACTTTCGACCAACGTCCGGCTGCGGACAGAGTGGTAGGGAAGAACTCGTCGGACAGTGTTTCTGCCAATCGCTATTACGAGGGGATGGGCATGGGCGATATGGAAGAAATGCAGAAGGATAAGGTGTACGGACGGGACATTTTTGAAACCAGAAACCTTACATTCGAGCCGAGTGTGAATCTGGCTACTCCTCCTAATTACCGTCTGGGGCCGGGTGATGAGGTAATCATTGATATCTGGGGTACAAACCAGGCCACCATCCGCGATAATGTATCTCCGGACGGATCTATCACGATCCCCGATTTGGGATTGATTTATCTGAACGGCATGACTATTGCCGAAGCCAACCAATATTTGCGTAAAGAACTGAATAAGATTTATGCAGGGCTTGATAATGAACAGAACCCGTCCTCACAAATCAAGGTTACTTTGGGAAACAGCCGGACGATCCAGGTGAACGTGATGGGGGAAGTGTTCCAACCGGGAACTTATGCATTGTCTTCTTTCTCTACCGTGTTTCATGCACTGTACCGTGCCGGTGGCGTGAGCGATATCGGTAGCTTGCGCAATATACAAGTAGTGCGCGGAGGACAGAAAATCGCTACCGTAGATGTGTACGATTTTATTATGAAAGGTAAAATCAATGATGATATCCGCTTGCAGGAAGGCGATGTGATCATCGTTCCTCCATACGAGGCGTTGGTTAGCATAGAGGGTAATGTGAAACGCCCCATGAAATACGAGATGAAAAACAACGAAAGTGTTGCCACGTTGTTGAAGTATGCCGGTGGATTTTCGGGGGATGCCTATACCCGTTCTCTCCGCATGATTCGTCAAAACGGAAAGGAGTATCAGATTTATACGATTGATGATATTGATTATTCCGTATTCCAGGTAAAAGATGGTGATGCGCTGACTGCTGAAGCTATTCTGGACCGTTTTGAGAACAAGCTTGAAATCAAGGGGGCTGTCTATCGTCCGGGCATTTATCAGTTCGGAGGAACCTTGAATACAGTCCGCCAACTGGTGGAAAAGGCTGAAGGCCTTATGGGTGATGCCTTTACAGGACGTGCGGTGTTGCATCGCGAGCGCGAGAATCTGAAGAAAGAGGTTATTCAAGTAGATATAAAAGGCATCATGGACGGTACTGCACCCGATGTACCTTTGCAGCGTAATGATGTGCTTTATATTCCCAGTATTCATGACTTGGAGGATGTGGGAAGCATCATGGTGTATGGTGAGGTTGCCCGTCCGGGTGAGTTCGCTTTTGCCGACAATACTACTTTGGAGGATATTATAATCCAGGCTGGCGGATTGATGGAATCGGCTTCTACCGTCCGTGTGGATGTTTCCCGCCGTATCAAGGATAGCAAAGGTACGGAAGCGGTTTCCACCATAGGACAAATGTACTCGTTTTCTCTGAAAGACGGTTTTGTGATAGACGGAGAACCGGGTTTTGTGTTGCAACCATACGATCAGGTATATGTGCGTAAGAGCCCTGCTTATCAGGAACAGGTGAATGTGCAGGTGACCGGTGAGGTTTTGTATGAAGGTGATTATGCGCTGACAGAGAAGAGCGAACGTCTTTCCGATTTGATCAAGAAGGCAGGTGGAGTGACTCCGTTTGCTTATATCAAAGGGGCCCGTTTAAGCCGTCGTATCAATGCCGATGAACGCAAACGTATGGAAACGGTTCTGGATATGGCCAAGACTGGAAAGGACTCCATTGATGTCAACCGGCTGGATTTGGGAGATATCTATTATGTGGGTATCGATTTGGAAAAAGCGATGCTTAAACCCGGCTCCAGTGCGGATATCGTATTGCGTGAGGGGGATGTGATTGAAATTCCCGAATACAACAACACGGTACGTATCAGCGGGGCTGTGATGTATCCCAATACCGTTTCATTTGAAGATGGCAAGACGTTGAAATATTATATAGAGCAGGCCGGAGGTTACGGTTTCCGTGCGAAGAAGAGCAAGGCGTATATTGTATATATGAACGGTCAGGTGAAGAGAGCGAAGAAGGGTAGCCGTGAGCTGATCCAGCCGGGCTGTGAGGTGATTGTTCCGGTGAAGGAAAAGAGCAACTGGTCTTTGCAGAACACCTTGTCCATAGCAACCACCAGTGCGTCGTTGGCTACTATGATTGCATCTATTGCTAATATCTTAAAATAGAAACAGTATGGCGGAAGATAAGAATTATACGAATAATACGGAAAGACCACGGGAAGACGAGGAGTTGGAAATTGATTTGATGGAGTATGTCCGTAAGTTGTGGGCTGCCCGAAAGATGCTGCTGAAGGTTGCCGGAATAGGTGCTATTGTAGGGGTGATTATCGCTCTGAGTATTCCCAAGCAATATACGGTGGAAGTGACATTGTCTCCCGAATCCGGTAAAAGCGGAGGGGGGAGCCTGTCGGGAATGGCTGCCATGCTGGGGATCGGAGGCATGAGTCTGGGCAGTGAGGCGGATGCGTTGAACGTATCTCTTTTCCCGGATATAGTAGCGTCTACTCCTTTCATTCTGGAACTGTTTAATGCACATGTCACCACGTTGGACGGTGAGGTGGATACTACTTTTGTAGCTTATCTCGATGAGCAGAAAGCTCCGTGGTGGGGTGCTATTATGGGATTGCCCGGGGCGGCTATAGGCGGGGTGAAATCTCTCTTCTCCGATAAGGAAGAGGAAGAAGGGAACAGGCTGGATCCTTTCCACCTGACAGAAGATCAGGCGAAGAAAGTGGAAGCCATGCGTAAGGCGATTACTGCTGATGTGGATAAGAAAACCGGCATCACCACAGTGACGGTGACTTTGCAGGACCCGATGGTTACGGCCGCCATTACAGACACGGTAGTGGTGAAGCTTCAGGAGTATATCACAGCGTACAGGGTCTCCAAAGCCCAGCAGGATTGTGCTTATCTGGAACAATTGTATAAGGAACGCCAGCAGGAGTATTATGTAGCCCAGCAGAATTATGCCAATTACATGGATGCCAACAAGGGGGTTGTCCTTCAAAGTGCTTTGACGGAGAGAGAACGGTTGCAGAATGATATGAATCTGGCATATCAGGTGTATAGCCAGGTGGCTACCCAATTGCAGGTGGCACGGGCCAAAGTACAGGAGGCCAAACCTGTATTTGCCGTTGTGGAACCTGCCAGTGTGCCGTTGCTGCCTTCGGGAACCAGCAAGAAGGTGATTCTTGTCGGATTTATTTTCCTGGCAGTGGCGGGCGCTTCCGCATGGATCTTGTTCGGACGTGAATTCTTTGAAAATCTGAAGGCAGGACTTAATGCTCCTCAGGAGGGGATGGAGAAGAAGTGATATAAAGATATTGACCTATAAAAACAGGGTGCATCTCTTTCGTAGGAGGTGCACCCTGTTTTTAGGTTCAATCTTCGGAAATGTTGCCCTGAACGTTACGATAGTCCGGTGTGCAGTTTTCGGTTTCTTTAATTTCACTGGCGAAAACCGGACAAACGCAGAATCAAAACAGCCTTTAATATAAACTTTGATTAAAGTCGAAATCCGTTTGATAGTCTTTCAATCTCGGATGTTTCTTGTCCTTGTCGGACAAAATAACCTTGTCGGCCGGAAGTCGCCAGTCTATGCCTAGATCGGGGTCGTCCCATGCGATTCCTCCTTCGCTTTGCGGAGCATAATAATGGTCACACTTGTATTGGAACAACACCTCGTCACTTAGTACCGCAAAGCCGTGTGCGAATCCGCGGGGGATAAAAAACTGCCGGTGATTCTCTCCGGTCAATTCTACAGCCACATGCTTTCCGAAAGTAGGAGAATCTTTCCGGATATCTACAGCCACATCCAGTACCGCTCCCTTGATCACACGCACCAGCTTGCTTTGTGTGAAAGGAGGTTTCTGGAAATGCAGGCCGCGTAATACACCGTAAGTAGAGAAACTCTCATTATCCTGTACAAATGTAGTCCTGCATACTTTTTCTTCAAATTCACGTCCCGAGAAGCTTTCAAAGAAATACCCTCTTGCATCATTAAAAATACGGGGTTCCAAAATGAAAACCCCGTCTATTGCTGTTTTTATAACTTCCATTATTCTAATCCCAGTTCTTTTATAACTTTCAGTAAATATTGTCCGTATTGGTTTTTAAGCATCGGCTGGGCCAGTTCCTGCATCTTTTCCGGAGTAATCCAGCCTTTTCTCAAAGCTATGCCCTCAAGGCATGCCACTTTCAGCCCCTGGCGCTTTTCAATGACTTCGATGTAGGTGCTTGCCTCGGCCAGCGAGTCGTGAGTACCGGTATCCAGCCATGCGAAACCTCTGCCCAATGTCTGTACTTTCAATTCCTTGTCCTGAAGAAATTGCTGGTTTACGGTGGTGATTTCCAGTTCTCCCCGTGCCGAAGGCTTGATATTCTTGGCTACTTCCACCACCTTGTTGGGATAGAAATAGAGTCCCACCACGGCATAGTTGGACTTAGGTTGGGCAGGTTTTTCTTCAATAGAGAGGCAGTTGCCTTCCTTGTCGAATTCCGCTACGCCATATCTTTCGGGGTCACTGACCCAATAGCCGAATACCGTTGCTTTCTTGTCCTCTTCGGCAGCACGTACGGATTCTCTCAACATGGCGGACAGACCGTTGCCGTGGAATATGTTATCACCCAGTACAAGGCAGACGGAATCATTTCCGATGAATTTCTCGCCGATGATGAAAGCCTGAGCCAGTCCGTCGGGCGAAGGCTGTTCCGCATATTCAAAGCGTACTCCGAAATCGCTTCCGTCTCCTAACAGTCTTTTGAAGCTCGGTAAGTCGTATGGGGTGGAGATAATGAGTATTTCCCGTATGCCGGCCAGCATAAGTACCGATATAGGATAATAAATCATGGGTTTGTCGAAGACAGGCAGCAGCTGTTTGGATACTCCTTTGGTAATAGGATAGAGGCGCGTGCCCGAACCTCCGGCTAGTACAATACCTTTCATATCTTTTTATTTTTTATATGTCCCTACGATTTGGATTAATAGGCGTTTTTCTCGCCCCGGAACATGTTGGTTACTGTTTTTATCATGATGCGGATGTCGAGCAGGAAAGTCCAGTTCTCAATATACCACAAGTCTCTTCTTACCCTGCCTTCCATTTGGGAAAGTTCTTTGGTTTCTCCCCGGTAGCCGGTGACTTGCGCCCATCCGGTAATTCCGGGTTTGACAAGGTGGCGCATCATGTATTTGTTAATCAGTTGGGAATATTCCTCTGTATGTTTCAGCATATGGGGTCTGGGACCTACAATGGACATCTCTCCTTTGAATACATTAATGAATTGCGGCAGTTCGTCCAGATTGCTTTTGCGCAGGAAGTTGCCGAACTTGGTCTTGCGGGGATCATTCTTGGTAGCCTGCAATGAATCGGACAATGCGTTCACTTTCATGGAACGGAACTTATAGCATTTAAAGATTTTCCCGTTTTCCCCGTTTCTCTCCTGTTTGAAGAATATGGGACCAGGTGAGGTAATTTTAATAATAAGACCTACAATCAGGTACATAAATGGAAAAATTGTAAGTAAAAACAGAGAGGAAAATGTCAAATCAAATAACCGTTTTGCCAGTCTGTTTACCGGGTTCTGCAACGGCTCGGTACGGATGGATAAGACAGGAACTTCACCCAATAATTCCAACTGCAACTGGCGCTTTATATAGTTACGTACATGAGGTACGCTATAGAAGCGGATCAGATTGTTCTCGCAATAGTTCATGATGGCCAGAATATCATCCTTTCTGCTGGATGGCAGACCACAGTACAGTTCGTGCACGGTATTATGGGATAACCATTCAAATAATTGGTTTACAGGACCTTTAAAGGGAATTCCTTCGGGGTAATTAGAGTCCTTCTCATCATAGAAAATGCCTAAAACCCTGTATCCGTAAGTCAAATCGTTCAACGTATGGTACAGCTCCACCATATTGTCCCCGTCGCCTATCAGTACAGTGGTGTGCAGGTTCCTGCCACTGCGGCGGAACATTTTCACAAAGAACCGCAATGTCAGTCGCCATCCTATAGCTAAAGGTATGAAAGACAGATAGAAAGCAAGCAGATAGATGCGTGAGAAGTTATCTACCTTAATAATGGCCAGCACCGTGAGGAAGATGACTACATGCAAGCTGATTGTTCCTAACAGGCGGCCTACAATCTGTTCCGGACGCACTATGCGGTTGTGCAGTATGACCCCAAAGATGGATATGCAGGGAATATAGCACAGGTTGGAAGTCAGCAGGTAGGTTTTCAATGAAATATGGGCTATGGCCTGTGAATCTATTCCTTTCAGAATAAAAAACACAAGTATCATAGAAAGGTTCAACAAGGCAAAATCACCTAATATCGCTACTAGTTTAATTATATCAGAGTTTTCAGTTGTCGGTTGTTTCATGACAAAAAAAATGTTAGTCGTATGCAAATATAGGACATATAAATTAAAACGCAATACTTTTTTTAAAAAATAATACTTATCTTTGCGGTCATACAACGTAAAAAATGAATCATATGAACATCAAGAATAATCACCTCGTTATAATGGCCGGAGGTGTTGGAAGCCGTTTCTGGCCGATGAGTACTCCTGATTATCCTAAGCAATTTATTGATGTACTGGGTTGCGGCCGTACATTGATCCAACTTACGGCTGACCGTTTTCAGGGGATCTGTCCTCCGGAAAATATTTGGGTGGTGACATCAGAGAAGTATGCGGATACTGTAAAGGAGCAGTTGCCCGATATTGCTGATGATCATATCCTGCGTGAGCCTTGCCGTCGCAATACGGCTCCTTGTATAGCATACGTCAGTTGGAAAATAAAGGCACGTAATCCTAAGGCCAATATGGTGGTGACCCCCAGCGATCACATTGTGATGAATATCGCGGAGTTTCAGCGGGTGATTAATTCGGCGATGAATTTTACGGCCGATTCGGACGCTATCCTTACCCTGGGCATGAAACCTACCCGTCCTGAGACGGGCTACGGTTACATTGAAGCTGATCTCAGTGTACCTTCTACCGCCAATAAGGAGGTATTCCGGGTGTACTCTTTTAAAGAGAAACCCGATCTGGAAACAGCCAGGCGCTATATTCAAAAAAATAATTTCTTCTGGAATGCCGGTATTTTTGTGTGGAATGTAAATACGGTGGTGAACGCCCTGCGCGTATATCAGCCTGCCATTTCGAAGGTGTTCGAGCGTTTGCTTCCTTATTATTATACGGACAAGGAGCAGGAAATGATTGACCGGAATTTCCCTTTGTGCGAGAACATTTCGGTGGATTATGCCATTATGGAGAAGGCGGATGAGATTTTTGTCCTTCCTGCCAGCTTTGGGTGGAGTGATCTGGGTACTTGGGGATCATTGCACGAGAATTTGCCGAAAGATGCCCATAATAATACGCAGATAGGTGAGAATATAAAGTTGTATGAAACCCGTAACTGTGTGATTCACACTACACAGGAAAAGAGGGTGGTGGTACAGGGACTGGACGGATATATCGTTGCTGAGAAGAATAACACATTGCTGATCTGCCGGTTGAGCGAGGAACAGCGCATCAAAGAATTTTCGGCGGAGTAAATATTCTTTCTTGTATATATTTTATTTCTGCATACATGGAGTGTATGCTGTCTGTCATCTGCCGTTCTGTTTGGTCATTCCGCCCTTTGCCATGCCGAAAGGCAGATAGCAGTAGATAGCTATGTGATATGAAATAACCAAGAGGGCTTGCATAAGGCCATTTACAATAAACGAAATGAAAAAAGTAGCTTTAATTTCAGGTATTACAGGTCAGGACGGTTCATTCCTGGCAGAGTTTTTGATTGAAAAGGGATATGAGGTTCACGGTATTCTGCGCCGTTCTTCTTCATTCAATACCGGTCGTATAGAACATCTTTATCTGGACGAGTGGGTTCGTGATATGCAAAAGACCCGTCTGGTGAATCTGCATTGGGGGGATATGACCGACAGTAGTTCGCTGATACGTATCATTCAGGCTGTACAGCCCGATGAAATCTATAATCTGGCTGCTCAGAGCCATGTGAAAGTAAGTTTCGATGTACCCGAGTACACTGCGGAAGCGGATGCGGTAGGCACGCTGCGTATGTTGGAAGCGGTCCGTATTCTGGGCCTGGAAAAGAAGACCAAGATTTATCAGGCATCGACTTCCGAATTGTTCGGACTGGTACAGGAAGTGCCTCAGAAGGAAACGACTCCCTTCTATCCCCGTTCTCCGTATGGGGTGGCCAAGCAGTATGGTTTCTGGATTACCAAGAACTATCGTGAAAGTTACGGTATGTTTGCCGTGAACGGCATCCTGTTCAACCATGAGAGTGAACGCCGTGGTGAAAATTTCGTAACACGCAAGATTACTTTGGCTGCCGCACGTATAGCCCAGGGATATCAGGACAAGCTGTATCTGGGAAATCTGGATTCTTTGCGCGACTG
Source organism: Bacteroides stercoris (assembly GCA_958432865.1). GTDB lineage: Bacteria > Bacteroidota > Bacteroidia > Bacteroidales > Bacteroidaceae > Bacteroides > Bacteroides stercoris_A. The sequence goes on along the minus strand of CAUAWO010000028.1, from coordinate 11,357 downwards.
GGGCTATGCCAAGGATTATGTGGAGTGTATGTGGATGATTCTTCAGCATGATACTCCCGAAGATTTTGTCATTGCGACCGGCGAATACCATACGGTGCGCGAGTTCTGTACCTTGGCCTTCAAGGAAGTGGGCATTGAATTGCGCTGGGAAGGCAAAGGGGTGGATGAAAGAGGTATCGATGTGGCGACGGGCAAGGAACTGGTTGCCGTCGATCCTAAGTATTTCCGTCCCGCCGAAGTGGAGCAGTTGTTGGGTGATCCCACTAAAGCCAAAACGTTGCTGGGCTGGAATCCCCGTAAGACTTCTTTCCCCGAACTGGTGAAAATCATGGTGAAGCATGATATGAAGTTCGTGAAGAAACTGTATTTAAAGGCTCAAATAGCAGAATAATGGAAAAAACAGCCAAGATATATGTAGCAGGCCACCACGGACTGGTGGGGTCTGCTATATGGAATAATTTGCAGCAAAAGGGATATACCAATCTGGTAGGCCGTTCTCACAAAGAACTGGATTTGCTGGACGGGCAGGCTGTGAAGAAGTTTTTTGATGAAGAGCAGCCCCAGTATGTCATTCTGGCAGCGGCACATGTGGGAGGCATCATGGCGAACAGTCTTTACCGTGCCGATTTTATTTATCAGAACTTGCAGATTCAGCAGAATGTGATAGGGGAGAGTTTCCGCCATGATGTAAAGAAACTCTTGTTTTTGGGAAGCACTTGCATTTATCCTCGTGATGCCGTACAACCCATGAAGGAAGATGTGTTACTGACTTCTCCCTTGGAATATACCAACGAACCGTATGCTATTGCGAAGATTGCCGGGTTGAAGATGTGCGAAAGCTTTAACTTGCAATATGGAACCAATTACATAGCCGTGATGCCTACGAACCTTTACGGTCCCAATGATAATTTCCATTTGGAGAACAGCCATGTGCTGCCTGCCATGATTCGTAAGATTCATTTGGGAAAATGCCTGAATGAGGGGAACTGGGATGCGGTGCGTAAAGATATGAATCTTCGTCCCGTAGAGGGGATAGACGGTTCGCATACGGATGAGGAGATTCTCTCCATTCTGAAAAAGTATGGCATAACCGGGCAGGAAGTAACTTTGTGGGGAACAGGCAAGCCGTTGCGTGAGTTCTTATGGAGTGAGGAGATGGCTGATGCCAGTGTCTATATCATGGAGCATGTGGATTTTAAGGATACCTATGCTGCCGGCTCCAAGGATATCCGCAACTGTCATATCAATATCGGTACGGGGAAAGAAATCACCATTGCCCAACTGGCGGACAAGATTGTCAAGGAAGTGGGTTATCAGGGCAAACTGACTTTTGACGCTACGAAACCGGACGGCACTATGCGTAAGCTGACGGATGTAAGCAAATTGCACCGGCTGGGCTGGCAGCATAAGATTGATATAGAAGAAGGGGTACACAGAATGTACCAATGGTACTTGTCTAAAGGATGAAGATGTAAGATTATAGATCTTGCGGGCATAAGATTATAAATCTTTCACATGCAAGATTATAGATCTTTCAAGCATGACATATAAAAATTTCCGGCATAACTTTCAAGAAGCTATGCCGGAAACTGCCCTAAAAACTATGTGGATAGATTGTAAAAATCTTCTGCCGTTTTCTTTATTCTTTCGGGAAGCACTTTTTATTTTACCGCTTTCAGTGCGGCCTCATAATTCGGTTCCTGGGTTATTTCGGGAACAAGTTCGGTATAAACCACTTTTCCTTCCGGGTCAATCACTACAACCGAGCGTGCCAATAATCCTGCCAAAGGACCATCAGTCATCAATACACCATACTTTTCAGCGAAATCGGAAGTATAGCGATAATCAGACAAAGGAATAACGTTGGTGATGCCTTCAGTAGTGCAGAAGCGTCCCTGGGCGAATGGCAGGTCTTTAGAGATTGCCAACACCACCGTATTGGGCTGGTTTGCAGCCAGCTGGTTGAACTTGCGTACGGAAGTAGCGCACACGCCGGTATCCATACTGGGGAAAATGTTCAGAATCAGATATTTGCCCTTCCCGTCTTTTAATGTATAATTGCTCAAATCTCCTTTTACCAATGTAAATTCCGGAGCTGAGGTTCCTGCTTTCACAAATTCTCCGGCTAGTGTTACCGGTGTTCCTTTAAATGCTGTTTTTGCCATAATTTTATTATATTTTAGTTCGATACTGTAATGATAACAAATTTAAATGGAAAAAAGTTCATTCTTTTTTATTTTCTTCCTTTATAAATCAGGAAACCTACTATTAAAACGCCGATAGCTATAAAGCAATATCCTAACTCGTGGCTGTATTCGGTGACGGTACTCAATAACTGCTCTTCGGGAACCACTGATTGCAGATAGTAACCGATGGCTGCCAGGATGGCATTCCAGATACCTGCTCCCAGCGTTGTGTACAGCAGGAAAGTGGATAATTTCATCTTGGCCAGACCGGCAGGAATGGAGATAAGCTGGCGGACGGCAGGAATAAGACGTCCGATAAAGGTGGAGAGTGCCCCATGCTTGTCAAAGTAGTGTTCTGCGTTCTGAACCTTGGCTTCATCAATCAGGCACATGTGTCCGAAGCGGCTGTTCGCAAATTTATAAACCAGCGGACGGCCTACGAAATAGGCTATATAATAATTGATGATGGCTCCTATATTGGCTCCGATGGTCGCAAATATAACTACCAGAAATACATTCAGGTCACTGTTTCCTCCGGCAGCCTTATAGGCGGCGGGCGGCACTACCACTTCCGAGGGGAAAGGGATAAAAGAGCTTTCGATGGCCATTAATAACGTTATTGTCCAATAATTCAAGTGGTCCAGACACCACTGGATAAATGCAACTGATTCCATAAAATTATTATAAATATTTGTTTAAGTTAATCTTGCCTGTGCTGACATCTTCTTTAATGGCACGCAGCGCTTCATTGAAGTAGGTGTCGGTCATCAGTATGGTATCGCCGGTTCCCATGGTGGCGTACATATCCGGAATTTCTTTTCTGATTTTAGCCAGATAGTGCATGAACGAAGCGGATTCCTGCTGGTGGTAATAACCGTAAGCCAGAAAAAAGTAAGTGGCATCGGCATCCTCCGGAAATTCTTTGTTTATTAGTTCGAAGTACTGGTTGGCATATTCAAAATTATGTTCGTCAAAATATAGAGAGCCGATTTTGAACAGCACATCAAACCGTTCCTCCTTCGGAGTAAACTCCAATGCACGTGTGAATTGATGTTCCGCATTGCGGAGGTTGTTTTCTTGTTCCTCTTCGCTGATATCGCTTTTTTGAGCTTCTATTGTAAAGAAGCGTCCGGCTGCGATACGTATTTCGGCATCATGTTCGTTCAGCTCCAATGCTTGGTTGATATATTTGTATCCGTTTTCGGTATGCCCCAGATAGGCATGACAGAGCGCCGTGTCAGAATATAACTCGGCCAATTCGTAGTCGGTCAGGCCCGATTTCCGGTTTATCAGCTTTTCTATATAGCTGATGGCCGAAGCATGGTCCCGCATCTCCAGATAGATTTGTGCCAGTGCCAGATAGGCTTTCGTCTTGTTCTTGCTCACATTGGCCAGACGGAGATAGTAGTCGCAGGATTCCTTTAAATTGCCTGCCTGGTGGTAACCAAATGCTTTCAAAGTCAATGAATCTGTATTTTCATCATCAATGGCTAATGCGAAATCCAAGGCTTCGTTCGCCTCTTCGTATTGGCATTGTTGCAGATGGCATTTCCCCAGTTCGTTCCAATGCTCGATGGAATAGGGATACTCGTTCAGGGTCATGTTCAGGTAGGGGATGGCCAAGTCGGGCTTGTTGAACGTGCTGTAATAATCGCACAGCACATCGCGGAGGCGTTGGTTGGTTTTGGGCAGGGTTTGCATGTCGGAATGAGCAAACAGGCAGTCTACCCATTGTCCGGCATATTCTTCCTGATTGGCGTTGGTATAGTCCTGGATGATATCCAGCAGCGTATCCACTTCGTACTCCTCGTCCATGGCCAGTTGTTTGAATATCTCCTCGGCCTCTTCTATGCGGTCCTCCTCCATCAGCATGTCAGCTTGCAGGAACCTGCATTCACGGTCGGTGCTGTTGGCGATGAGTTGCGCTGCCACTTTGGCTTCTTCCTTTTTGTTTTGCAGCATCAGGGAGCGTATCCGGAAAACCAGGGCGTCTGTGTTTTCGGGATGTAATTGGAGAGTGAGGTCTATGGCCTTGTCTGCATCTTTATGTCTTCCTTTTAAAGTGTAGTATTCGGCGATATCGATCAATTCATCAGCTTCAAAATAAGCGGGGGTATGGTTCTCCACCATACCCTCGTATTTTGCCAATGCTTCTTTAAATTCCGGGTCTTCAAAGTAAGAAGACATGTCGTAGTTCATAAGCTTGTTTTTATTTATTGATTTTGCTCCAGGTATCTTTTAAAGATACGGTGCGGTTGAACACCAGATGTTCCGGTGTAGAGTCTTTGTCTACATTGAAATAACCGATGCGCTGGAACTGCAAGTAATCCAGCGGTTTGGCATCGGCCAGATATTTCTCTACATAGCAGTTGGTTAATACATTCAACGAATCGGGGTTGATCATTTCTTTCATGGCTTCCAGTGCGTCGCAGTTCTTTGCTTCGCGGATGGCGGCCATCTCATCACGCGGGTTCTCCACTTTCCACAGGCGGTCGTACAGGCGTACTTCGGCAGGCAGACAGTGTGCGCAGCTTACCCAGTGTATGGTACCTTTGATTTTGCGGTTGCTGCCCGGCATACCTGTTTTGCTGTCGGGATCGTATTCGCAGTATACCTCCACCACGTTGCCGTTGTCGTCTTTCTTGCAGCCTGTGCATTTCACGATGTATCCGCTTTTCAGACGCACTTCCTGTCCCGGAGTCATACGGAAATATTTCTTCGGGGCGTCTTCCATGAAGTCGTCGCGTTCTATCCACAGTTCGCGGCTGAATTCGATGGTGTGTGTGCCTGCCGACGGATCTTCCGGGTTGTTGACAGCTTCCATTTCCTCCACCTGTCCTTCGGGATAGTTGGTAATGATCAGTTTCACCGGATTGATGACTGCCGATACACGGGTGGCACGGCTGTTCAAGTCTTCGCGGACAGCGCTTTCCAGCAGGGCGAAGTCATTCAGGGCATCGTAAGTGGTATAACCTATCTTGTCTACAAATTTGCGGATGGACTCAGGCGAGTAGCCGCGACGGCGGAAACCGCAGAGAGTCGGCATACGGGGGTCGTCCCAACCGTTTACCAGATGTTCTTTTACCAGAATCAGCAGGTTACGCTTGCTCATCAAGGTGTAGTTCAGGTTCAGTTTGTTGAACTCATACTGATGAGGACGGTTGTCGTCCAGATCTTTACCCTCTTTTACCCAGTCCACGAACAGGTCGTACAACGGACGGTGGGGTACGAACTCCAGGGTACACAGCGAATGGGTCACTCCTTCAAAGTAGTCGCTCTGTCCGTGTGCGAAGTCATACATGGGGTATGCTTTCCAGGTTTCGCCTGTACGGTGGTGCGGAGTCTTTACCACACGATAAATAATAGGGTCGCGGAAGTGCATGTTGGGGCTTGCCATGTCTATTTTGGCACGGAGCACCATTTTGCCCTCTTCTATTTCACCGCTGTTCATTTTGTTGAACAGTTCCAGGCTTTCCTCGATGGGACGGTTGCGGTAAGGGCTCTCGGTTCCGGGTTGGGTGGGAGTGCCTTTTTGTGCCGCGATTTGTTCGGAGTTCTGTTCGTCTATATAAGCCTTTCCTTCCTTTATCAGATTGACGGCGAAATCCCATAATTGCTGGAAGTAGTCGGATGCATAATATTCGTTTCCCCACTGGAATCCGAGCCATTGGATGTCCTCCTTGATGGCTTCCACGTATTCCATATCTTCTTTGGTCGGGTTGGTGTCGTCAAAACGCAGGTTACATACGCCACCATAGCGTGCAGCTATCCCGAAATCCAGACAGATGGCTTTGGCATGACCGATGTGCAGGTAGCCGTTCGGCTCGGGCGGAAAGCGGGTTTGTACTTTCCCTCCGTTTTTACCTTCTCTCAGGTCGTTCTCAACTGCCTGTTCAATGAAGTTCAGACTTTTCTTCTCTGTAGCTTCTGTAGCGTTCATTTCAGTCATTGTGATATCAATTTTACACTTTTGCTGCAAAAGTACGCATTCTTTTTGGGATATCCTTTATTTCACAGGAATATATCCACCGTTTTTTATAATATTTTGCCCCTGGGGCGACAGGATATAGTCGATGAACGGGGTTACTTTTTCCTTATTGGCTACGTTGTAATAGTAGTAAAGAGGGCGTACTACGGGGTAAAGTTTCTTCTTTCCGTTTTCAAGGCTGGGCAGTACATAGTGCTTGCCGTCGTCGTAGGAAACGGCGATGGCTTTCACCCGGGGGGACAAGTAGGCCAGTCCCACATAGCCGATAGCGCCTTTGGTCTGGCTTACAGACTGGATCACGGCTCCGGTGGCGGGCATGGACAAGCTGCTGCTCATGTAGTTCTTGTTCTTCAGGGCGCTTTCTTTGAAAAATTCGTAAGTTCCCGAAGAGGTTTCGCGGGAATAGACAATGATTTTCATATCGGGTCCTCCCAGCTGTTTCCAATTGGTTATCTTGCCGCGGAATATGGCTTCCAGTTGCTGGCGTGTCAGTTGGCTGACAGGGTTGGACGGGTTTACAATGACGGCCAGGGCATCATACGCTATGATTACCTCCTCCACTTCCTGTTTGGCGGCTTTCAGTTTCATCTTTTCGCTGAATTTGATGGGACGGGAAGCCATAGCGATATCTGTCGTGTTGTCCATCAGGGCGGAAATCCCCACTCCGGTTCCCCCGCCGGTGACGGTTACCCGCCGGTCGGGATCATCTTTCATGAAAATCTCGGCTGTTTCCTGTGACACAGGCAACACCGTGTCACTGCCTTTTATGCGTTGTGCGTTAATATTCAGACTACAAGCCAATAGAATAAAAAGAAATAGAGCTTTTAATTGATTCATAAGTTCTTATATTAATTCGTGTGCAAAAGAAACGTTTTCTTGTGTCATTTGTTTTACTGGTGTGTTACGATTCTGTTACGGGCAATATTCGCCGGCAAGGGTGGATTGGATCCGTCCTTGCGGGAAAATGGCAATAAGATCAGGATTGTCTTTGCTTGTAACAAATTTGTAATATAATTGTAGCAAATACTTCAAGCTTCTTTCATATCACCTTAATATAAAGAGGCTTTTTTTGCATCGGTTATTAAAATAGAAGACTAAAACTGTATGAAACGAGTTTGGGAAAAGATTGTAGAAGGAATATTGACTTGCAGCGGTTTTGTAACGAGCATTACTATTTTGCTGATTGTCGTATTCTTGTTTGCGGAAGCTTTGGGACTTTTTAATAAAAAAGTCATAGAAGAGGGATATGTGCTGGCGGTGAATAAAGCCAATCCGGTGCAGGAACTGAGTGCGGCACAAATAAAAGACGTTTTTGACGAAGAGATTACCAACTGGAAAGAGCTGGGAGGACCGGACGCGGAGGTTAAAGTTTTCCGGTTGGAGGATATCACCTCCTATTTCTCGGAGGAAGAGCTGGGAGCCGAATACGAGAAAGCCCCCCGGTGCATCGGCGAGATCGTTGCCGGTAATCCAGGCATCATCGCCTTTGTTCCCTCCAAGTTTATAGAGAAGGATTTTCCGGGCCACCTGCTGAAAGACGAGTCTATTTCTTTTGACGAGGTTTTTGCTGGAAAGGAATGGTTCCCTACGGCTACTCCCGCCCCTCAGTTCGGATTTCTTCCTTTGATTACGGGTACGCTTTGGGTGAGTTTCTTTGCCATCCTGTTCGCTTTGCCTTTCGGCTTGTCGGTGGCGGTGTATATGTCCGAGGTGGCCGACCATCGGACCCGTAGTTTTCTGAAGCCGGTTATTGAGCTGCTCAGTGGTATTCCGTCCGTGGTCTACGGTTTCTTTGGGTTGATAGTCATCGTACCGCTTATTCAGAAAGTCTTTAATCTGCCTGTGGGCGAGACCGGATTGGCCGGAAGTATTGTTTTGGCTATCATGGCACTCCCCACTATCATTACCGTAAGCGAGGATGCGATGCGGAATTGCCCCCGTGCCATGCGCGAAGCCAGTCTGGCATTGGGTGCTACCCGTTGGCAGACTATATATAAGGTGGTGATACCTTTCTCTGTTTCGGGAATCACTTCGGGCGTTGTCCTGGGCATCGGACGTGCCATAGGCGAGACGATGGCGGTGCTGATGGTTACAGGAAATGCGGCCGTGATACCCACCACTATTCTGGAACCGCTCCGTACCATTCCGGCGACTATTGCAGCAGAACTGGGAGAGGCACCTGCGGGCGGCGCGCACTATGAAGCCCTGTTCCTGTTGGGAGTAGTGTTGTTTTTCATCACGATGCTTATCAACTTTAGTGTAGAATATATTTCATCAAGAACAAATAAATAATGTACTGATTTGCCGGTGTGCTAATGATCATGCGGCACACAGCGTAGCCAATGGGTATATGGATAGATTGACAAATGATTAATTAAGTATTTAAGATATGAAGCAAGATGTTTTCCCTGTCGGGCAAGGGACGCGTAAAAGACGTTCGCAATGGCTGGCATTCGGCATTTTCAAACTGTTGAGTTATAGTATTGTCCTCATTCTGTTCGCCATTCTCGGTTTTATTATATATAAAGGTATAGGAGTAATCAGCTGGGAGTTTCTGACCACGGCGCCCAGTGACGGCATGACGGGTGGCGGTATATGGCCGGCCATTGTAGGTACTTTTTATCTGATGGCGGGCAGTGCGCTGTTCGCTTTTCCGGTGGGAGTGATGAGTGGCATTTATATGAACGAGTATGCGCCGAAAGGCAAGCTGGTCCGCTTTATCCGGATGATGACCAATAACCTGAGCGGTATTCCGTCCATTGTGTTCGGTTTGTTTGGTATGGCACTGTTTGTGAAATACATGGGGTTCGGCGACAGCATCCTGGCCGGTTCTTTGACGTTGGGATTGCTTTGTGTACCTTTGGTGATACGCACCACCGAAGAAGCCTTGAAGGCGATTCCCGACAGCTTCCGTGAAGGGAGTCTGGCTTTGGGCGCGACCAAGCTGCAAACCATCTGGCATGTGATTCTGCCTATGGGGATGCCCAACATCATTACCGGACTGATTCTGGCTTTGGGACGTGTATCGGGTGAAACGGCGCCCATCTTGTTTACGTGTGCCGCTTACTTCCTGCCGCAACTGCCGCATAGCATTCTGGACCAATGCATGGCATTGCCTTATCACCTTTATGTGATTTCTACCAGCGGAACGGATATGGAGTCACAGCTTCCTTTGGCATACGGTACGGCGTTGGTACTGATCCTTATTATTTTAATTATAAACCTGTTGGCAAATGCACTCCGCCGGTATTTTTCCAACAAAGTAAAAACGAATTAATAATTTGTCGATGTGCCGATGGGTTGCGCTGTGTACCGCACGGACATTGGTACATTAGCACATAGACAAATCAGCAAATTATTAAAACATTAAGAATATGAATAAGATAGATGCAAAACATGTAAATTTTTTCTATGGTGATTTTCAGGCACTGAAAGATATAAGCATGACGATTGAAGAGAAATCGGTGGTGGCTTTCATAGGCCCGTCCGGTTGTGGCAAGTCCACCTTCCTCCGTCTGTTCAACCGCATGAACGACCTCATTCCCGGCTCTCGTCTGGAGGGGGAGATTTTGATTGACGGGAGAAATATATACGACAAGTCCGTGCAGGTGGACGAGTTGCGCAAGAGCGTAGGGATGGTCTTTCAGCGTCCCAACCCGTTCCCGAAAAGTATTTTCGAGAATGTGGCTTACGGGCTTCGGGTAAATGGGGTGAAAGATAATGAGTTTATCCGCCACAGGGTGGAGGAAACCTTGAAAGGAGCCGCATTGTGGGATGAGGTGAAGAATAAGTTGAAAGAGTCTGCGTTTGCCCTGTCCGGTGGTCAGCAGCAGCGGTTGTGCATAGCCCGTGCCATGGCCGTATCTCCTTCGGTTCTGCTTATGGATGAACCGGCTTCGGCACTGGACCCTATCTCTACAGCCAAGGTAGAAGAGTTGATTCATGAGCTGAAGAAAGAATATACCATCGTTATTGTCACCCACAACATGCAGCAGGCCGCGCGTGTCAGTGACAAGACAGCCTTCTTCTATATGGGCAATATGGTGGAATATGATGATACGAAGAAAATATTTACGAATCCGGGCAAGGAAGCGACCCAGAATTATATTACAGGGCGTTTCGGGTAAAGCATTCATCACAGCGTTGCACAGATGGGAGATAAGATAAAGCTGGAACTGATGTGCCACAACCCGATGCGGACTTGCTTGCTTTTCAGATCTAATGGTACGGATTTGTCTTTTTATTCTTCTGTCCGGAAAATTAAAATCAGTGTGAATCTGCGCAATCTGCGGTGAAAGAAATAATGATAAACAAAACAAGAATTAAGAATATGGTGAAATTTATAGAATCAGAACTTGTATCACTGAAGAAGGAAGTGAACGAGATGTGGACATTGGTTTACAATCAGCTGGACAGGGCAGGAGAGGCTGTGCTGACCTTTAACCGTGACCAGGCACAGCAAGTCATTGTCCGTGAGAAAAGGGTGAATGCGTTCGAGTTGAAAATAGACAGTGATGTAGAGGACACTATCGCTCTATACAATCCGGTAGCCATTGACCTGCGTTTTGTGCTGGCCATGTTCAAGATAAACAGTGATTTGGAGCGTTTGGGAGATTTTGCCGAAGGCATAGCCCGTTTTGTGGTGAGAAGCGAGGAAACCGTGCTGGATAGTGAACTGCTCCACAGCCTGCGTATAGAAGAGATGCTGAAACAAGTGCTCGGTATGCTCGAAATGACCAAGAACGCGTTGAATGAAGAAAATCTGGAGTTAGCCCTCAATGTATTCAGTAAAGATAATTTGCTGGACGAAATCAATGCGGCTGCTCCTGCCGTCCTTACAAAATATCTGGAAACACACCCCGATAATTTCCTGACTTGCCTGGAACTCGGCACCGTTATCCGTAAGCTGGAACGTGCCGGAGACCATATAACCAATATCGCCGAAGAAATTGTTTTCTTCATCGATGCAAAGGTGCTGAAACATCGCGATAAGGTAGATGGACATTTCTTGGGAAAAGAAAAAACTCATTAAAATGCTGTTTTAGTCTATATTTTTGCTACCTTTGTATATATAATGAGGCCGATAAAGATCATTTTGAATAATAATCTGCCAAAAAAGACAGAAAAATCTAAAAACATGTTGTATGGCATAGTTTTTTATTTGGCTGGTTTAAAAAAAGGCT
>CAUAWO010000027.1:0-35816 GCA_958432865.1 Bacteroides stercoris | reverse complement strand
GACCCTCTGCTTGTAAGGCAGATGCTCTGAACCAGCTGAGCTAAACGCCCGATAGCCTCTTGTTTCAAAAGCGTTGCAAAGATACGGCTATTTCCGATAACTGCAAATTTTATGCACACTATTTTTTCATTTATTTTTCAATTAAGCACTTAACACACTGAAATACAGAGGATAAATTACAAATCCTGTCTTATCATTCAAGAAACAAAAAAGGGAAACTATACCTTATTATATATAGTTTCCCCTTTTTCCTTTTGAATTTATTTTATTCCTGCCCGAAACGCTTTGCCTGTTCGGCAATCAATTCCACATCATCAAAATAGTTAATCTTCATCGCCTTGCGTACTTCATCCAATGTAGCGGTTGCCGTAGCACGGGCTGTTTCGCATCCCTTACGTAACATATCGTAAATAGCCGGAATATCCTTTTCAAACTCTTTACGACGTTCGCGGATAGGCGTCAATTCTTCTTGCATAATAGCGGCAAGGAACTTCTTCACCTTCATGTCTCCCAATCCACCACGGGTGTAATGTGCCTTCAGTTCATCCAAATTAGGATAATCGGGCAAATAACGTCCAAAATGCTCAGGCTTACAAAAAGCATCCAGATAAGTGAATACTGTATTTCCTTCCAATTTACCCGGATCGGAAACTTTCAGGTGAGTAGGGTCGGTATACATGCTCTTCACTTTCTTTTCCACCTCGTCGGCTGTGTCCGACAAATAAATACAGTTACCCAATGATTTGCTCATCTTAGCCTTTCCATCCGTACCCGGCAGACGCAGACAAGCCGCATTGTCCGGCAACAGGATTTCGGGTTCTACCAACGTATCACCATAAATATGATTGAAACGACGTACAATTTCACGGGTCTGCTCAATCATCGGCTCCTGATCTTCACCCACCGGAACGGTAGTTGCTTTGAAAGCGGTAATATCAGCAGCCTGACTGATAGGATAAGTGAAGAACCCTACCGGGATGCTGGTTTCAAAATTACGCATCTGGATTTCGGTTTTCACTGTCGGGTTACGCTGCAAGCGTGACACTGTGACCAAATCCATATAATAGAAAGTCAATTCGCACAATTCGGGAATCTGAGACTGGATAAAGATGGTGGACTTCATCGGGTCCAGACCGACAGCCATATAATCAAGCGCCACCTCAATCACATTCTGACGCACCTTCTCGGGATTTTCTATATTATCGGTTAATGCCTGCGCATCGGCAATGAAAATAAAAGTCTTGTCATACAGTCCGGAATTCTGAAGTTCAACTCTGCGCTTCAACGAACCTACGTAATGACCGATATGCAATCTTCCCGTAGGACGGTCACCGGTCAGTATGATTTTTTCTTTTCCCATATCTCTTAAATATTATCTTATATTAAAAATTACGCAAAGATAGGAATATTCTGACACAAACACTTAACTTTGAACCGCTATTTCACATATAATAATTGTTTCGATGAATAAACTAAGACCGACCATTAAACTAGCTCTATTTATTTCTGTAGCAAGCCTGTTCTTTGCCGCATGTTCCGATGATGACGATAAAAGTATTCCCGTACCGGAACCTTCACGGATGATTACCGGAATTAAAGTGCATAAGATTTCGGATGTTATCACTTATCAGGGAATGATAAGCCTCACTTACGACAACAACAAACGGCTGACCCGCATTTATAGCAGTTCACCGTTAGCGGCAGTAAATTACACGTACAAAGAGAACTCTGAAGTCAGTTATACTTACTCTACGGAAAATTCTCCTTTGGTAGAAATAAGCACCTCGTTGGAAAACGGCAGAAGTTATGTATGCAAATTCTCCAACCGGGAAAATCCGGTAACCTATTCTTATGACAATGAAGGTTATCTGAAAAGCTGCAATAACAATGGAACCGTATTGGAATACAATTGGGAAAGCGGAAATCTATCTTCCATAACCACTACTCCAAGAGGAACTTACAACAGTGATTACAGAGTTTCCAATATCGCCAATGATTATAGTCTGGACTTGAACACACTGGCACAATGGATTGATGACCGCGAAAACTATACCACCGTAATGAACACTTTCGGACAGATGGCCGAAATTCTAGGGAAAAGAAGCGCCAATATTCTGGAAGACACTTATTATATATACGACTATAGTTTCCGGCAGGATGGAAGACTAAAAGATATGACCCTGATGGGCGGATCGGAAAATATAGGATATTCATTCCGCTTTTCGTATGCCGATGATACAGAAGTATCCGAATAAATATACAAAAAACAGAACATTCGGAGAGGATTTCAGACTTTTATTTTAATTTGTGTTGACAAAGATCTTGATTTATTTTGTTATCTTGGAAATAAGTCGTTACTTTGCACAAAATTTAGTAATGCTATGTATCCTACAGGAACAAAGATAATATAGACATACGAACAAATGCGTTAGTCCTCGTACGAGGATGGACGCATTTTTTTTAATATTTAGCGACATTAAAACAACTATTATAATAAAAGAAACTTTCAATGAAAAAGGATTTAAAGAAAGTCCTGGTATTGGGTTCGGGTGCACTCAAGATAGGCCAGGCAGGAGAGTTTGACTACTCAGGTTCACAAGCGCTGAAAGCATTGCGCGAAGAAGGCATTCATTCGGTGTTGGTAAATCCTAACATCGCAACTATCCAGACTTCGGAAGGCATAGCCGACAAGGTTTATTTTCTTCCTGTCACTCCCTTCTTTGTTGAAGAAATTATCAAAAAAGAACAACCGGACGGTATTTTATTGGCTTTCGGTGGACAAACTGCATTGAACTGCGGTACCGAACTTTACCTGAACGGTACACTGAAGAAATATGGTGTAGAAGTATTGGGTACTTCGGTAGAAGCCATCATGTACACTGAAGACCGTGATTTATTCGTAAAGAAGCTGGATGAAATTCCGATGAAAACCCCGAAGAGCCACGCCGTGGAAAGTATGGAAGAGGCTCTGAAAGCTGCCCGCGAAATCGGTTATCCGGTTATGGTACGCTCCGCATACGCACTAGGTGGTTTAGGCAGCGGCATCTGTCCGGATGAAGAAGCTTTCATCAAACTGGCTGAAAGTTCATTCGCATTCTCTAAACAGATCCTGGTTGAAGAGTCATTGAAAGGTTGGAAAGAAATAGAATTCGAAGTAATCCGCGATGCCAACGACCATTGTTTTACAGTGGCAAGCATGGAAAACTTCGACCCGCTGGGAATCCATACCGGTGAATCTATCGTGGTGGCCCCCACTTGCTCTCTGACAGAAGAACAAGTAACAATGTTGCAAGATTTGTCTACAAAATGTATCCGTCACTTGGGTATTGTGGGTGAATGTAATATCCAGTATGCTTTCAATGCAGAAACGAATGACTACCGTGTTATCGAAGTAAATGCACGCCTGAGCCGTTCTTCTGCCCTGGCTTCTAAAGCAACCGGATTCCCTCTGGCATTCGTTGCCGCCAAAATCGCTTTAGGCTACACACTAGACCAGATTGGCGAGATGGGTACTCCCAACTCAGCCTACGAAGCTCCCCAGTTGGATTACTTGATTTGTAAAATCCCCCGTTGGGACTTGACTAAATTCGCAGGTGTATCACGCCAGATTGGCTCCAGCATGAAGTCTGTGGGTGAAATCATGTCTATAGGCCGCTCTTTCGAAGAAATCATTCAGAAAGGTCTTCGTATGATAGGTCAGGGTATGCATGGTTTCGTAGGAAATGACCATACTAAATTTGAAAACCTGGATGAGGAACTGGCCAACCCGACAGACCTCCGTATTTTCTCCATCGCCTCGGCATTGGAAGAAGGATACAGCATTGAACGCATCCACGAACTGACCAAAATCGACCCGTGGTTCCTGGGTAAGTTGAAAAACATCGTTGACTATAAGGCCAAACTTTCGACTTATAATAAGATTGAGGATCTGCCCGAAGATGTGCTTCGCCAAGCTAAAGTATTAGGCTTCTCCGACTTCCAGATTGCACGCTTCGTATTGAAAGCCAGTGGCAATATGGAAAAGGAGAACTTGGCTGTACGCGCCCGTCGTAAAGCTTTGAATATCCTTCCGGCTGTCAAGCGTATCAATACCGTCGCATCTGAACATCCCGAATTGACCAATTACCTGTATATGACATACGCTACTACGGGTTATGACGTCAATTATTATAAAAACGAAAAATCGGTAGTTGTATTAGGTTCAGGCGCTTACCGCATCGGTTCATCCGTGGAATTCGACTGGTGCTCTGTAAATGCTATCCAAACCGCACGCAAGTTGGGTTACAAATCCATCATGATTAACTATAACCCCGAAACAGTTTCTACCGACTATGATATGTGCGACCGTCTGTATTTTGACGAACTTTCATTTGAACGTGTACTTGACGTGATTGATCTGGAGCAGCCGGGTGGTGTCATTGTATCGGTAGGTGGACAAATACCTAATAACCTGGCGATGAAGCTTCACCGTCAGTCGGTACCTGTATTGGGAACTTCTCCGCTTTCTATCGACCGTGCGGAAAACCGTCATAAATTCTCGGCCATGCTTGACCAACTGGGTATTGACCAACCGGCATGGAAAGAATTGACCAGCCTGGAAGACATGGAAGAATTTGTAAACAAAGTAGGTTACCCGGTATTGGTCCGTCCTTCCTATGTGCTCTCGGGCGCTGCCATGAACGTATGCCATAACGAAGATGAACTGAAGGAATTCTTGCAGATGGCTAAAGAAGTTTCTAAAGAATATCCGGTAGTCGTATCCCAATTCATGCAAGATACTAAAGAAATAGAATTCGACGCTGTAGCCCAAAACGGTGAAGTAGTGGAATATGCCATCTCCGAACACATTGAATATGCAGGTGTCCATTCAGGTGATGCCACATTAGTATTCCCGGCTCAGAAAATTTATTTCGAAACAGCACGCCGTATCAAGAAGATTGGTCGCCGTATCGCTAAAGAATTAAACATTTCCGGTCCGTTCAACATGCAGTTCCTGGCTAAGAACAATGAAGTGAAAGTGATTGAATGCAACCTGCGCGCATCACGTTCATTCCCGTTTGTTTCCAAAGTATTGAAACGCAACTTCATTGAAACCGCAACCCGCATCATGTTGGGTGCTCCATACAGCCAACCGGACAAGTCGGCATTCGATATTGACTGGATCGGTGTGAAAGCTTCCCAGTTCTCTTTCTCCCGTCTGCACAAGGCAGACCCTGTATTGGGCGTAGATATGTCTTCAACAGGTGAAGTGGGTTGTATCGGTGATGACTTCCATGAAGCTTTGCTGAACTCTATGATTGCTGTCGGTTTCAAGATTCCTACAAAATCTGTCATGTTCTCGTCAGGTGCCACCAAATCCAAAGTAGATTTGCTGGAAGCAAGCCGTATGCTGGCAGAAAAAGGATATGAGATCTATGCAACTGCCGGAACCGCAACTTTCTTGAATGCACACGGAGTAAATACCACACCGGTTTACTGGCCGGATGAAAAGCCCGATGCAGAAAACAATGTCATGAAGATGATTGCCGAACATAAATTCGACCTGATAGTCAACATTCCGAAAAACCATACCAAACGTGAGCTGACTAATGGTTACAAAATTCGTCGTGGAGCAATCGACCACAATATTCCTTTGATTACCAACGCCCGTTTGGCAAGTGCTTTCATTGAAGCATTCTGTGAAATGAGTGAAAAGGATATTCAGATAAAGAGCTGGCAAGATTACAAATAATCTTTCTTAGGGATATTCAAAAAGGAGCTGATTCGTTTTTCCTGAATCAGCTCCTTTTTTATCTCCTAACGGGAAAGATCATTAAAACGATAAGTAAAAGTAGCCATCGCATAACGTCCCAATCCCCAAGTCCAAGTTTCTCCCTGTCCGGTATCATTCATCCAACGATTGACAAAATCCCGTTGTTGCAGAATATCAACAACCTGAAATTTAAGCAACCCTCTTTTCCCTTTCAGAAAACTGTAAGTCAGCTCACCGTTCCAAAGCCACTGCGTCGTATTGGAGGCCTCATCCTTATATCCCCTGCGATTCATACTTCTCACAACGGTATAAAGATTCAAGTTGAGAGGTAACTTCAGTCGACACTCCGCGCCATAATAAAAATCATACGTCCTGTAATCCGAATTGTTTGTATAACTGTTATCGGCTTGCTGATAAGTGATTGCTCCATTTATCTTAAACTCATGCTCTTCCAATTTATAGGCAAACTCCACATCCTGCATCAAGGAAAGCATTTGGGAGGTGTTACGATCATTCTCATTGGCTTCTCCCATTATCTGCACATACGAAACCCTCCGGTTATAATTTGCATTGGTAGCAAGACGAGCGAAAATTTTCTTGAATAATTTATTCGTATAATATATATTCCCGCCAATGCCCCAATTACCATTTATATTCTCGGGCCGACTGGTATATACCCCACTCTTCTCATCATAGGTTCTTTTCCGGCTTATATCATTTATCGTATTATTATATCTCAAACCACAATATAACATTTCCTGCTTTTCCATATTTCCTCCTCTATAATTCACAGATATACTTTGCCCGAAAGCGGGTTTCAGCCCCGGATTCCCCATTGTTATGTTCAGAGGATTAGTATAATCGGGCACAGACAACAAATCATAAATGGAAGGCTGCCGGGTGTATCCGCTATAATACACACTCATATTATGGTTATTGCCCAAATCATAATCAAAATGCAGTTCGGGCACTATGTTCAACACGGTAATGGTCGTATCTATCTTCACTTTTCCCCTGTTGCTTTTCGTCGTAGACTTCTGAGGCGACAGCCCAAACCGGATATTCAACCTCACTTTTCTCCAATTAAGTGTGGTACGCAGTCCGAATTCATTGGAATGAAGATCATTACGAGTATAATCACTTAAACTATCCACCCTTCCTGCCTCATAACCAGATGGAAGACTTCCCCACAAAGCATCCTCATCCAAATTGTACGTAACCGCATTATTACTCTGCCGTTGATACTCATGCCGATAATAAACCTGAAGCATTTGTTTTCCTATTGGCTCCGTATAGCTGACCTCCCCCGCCAATAATAAATTTCTGGCAGGTGACTCCCGGTATTGATTTCTATATAAAACCGAATCTGCCCCCAGGTCATTCTTCAATTGATAATAAGTAATAGACGATTGCTGATAATTACCACTCGCCTGATTACTATAATCATTTCTTAACTCTATGGAGAGTTTCCGGCCGATATCATTCAATTTATGAGTAAGCAAAAGATTATTGCCTATCATCAGATTGTTCGTCTTATTTTGAGAATTTCCCGTATTTTTATTTATCCTGAACTCAGGAGGAATCATTGCATCGTCCCTCCAAGGCTCTGAAACATAGTCCAAAGGATTGGTACTGAAAGTCGCCGAAATATTTTCTGATACCGAATTTAACCGGCTATGATTGATGTTATGCCTGAAATTAATTTCCGTCCGGTCACTCAAACTTCCCGTCAGATATATATTCTCCCAAAAAGAACGATTCCTACCCGTACTCAAGCCATTATTATAGGCATATTGGCTACCGTTAGGCAGATATTCTTCTGACTGGCTTCGCGATTCATCCGCGCTTTTATTATTATTATATGAAGCACTGACATTGAGGTTGAGTTTCTTTATTTCCGTTCCCAAGCTAAAACCAATATCCTTCATTTGAGCAGGATTATCGGCCATATCACTGATAAAATTACCATATCTGGGGAGTTTTCCTAAATCACCATACAAGGACATCCGCCATTTTCCGACAAATTTATTCAAACTCATTTTCGCTCCATACATATCCCCCGAACCTTTCAAAGCTGAAACGTCCCCCATTAATCCATCTGTCAA
Organism: Bacteroides stercoris; assembly: GCA_958432865.1. Lineage (GTDB taxonomy): Bacteria > Bacteroidota > Bacteroidia > Bacteroidales > Bacteroidaceae > Bacteroides > Bacteroides stercoris_A. The sequence goes on along the minus strand of CAUAWO010000027.1, from coordinate 27,959 downwards.
ATCCTTCTTGGTCTTCACATCCATCACCGTTTTCTTCTTACCGTCTGACACCCCTGTCATTTGCTCTTTATCCGACTGCTGCTCGTATACCTTTACCTCTTTCAAAGCATCTACCGGCATATTGTTCAAAGCAACTTTGCTATCTGCAAAAAACTCCTTTCCATTTAATAAGATCTGAGTGATTTCCTTTCCATGAAAATTCATCTTGCCGGATTTCTCGTCTAATTCCAATCCGGGAAGCTGCCTCACCAAATCCTGCAGAACAGCTCCTTCCGATGTCTTAAAGGCTCCGGTATTATATACTAATGTATCTCCGGACATCTTCATTTTCTGCAGTTCGGCCTTTATAACCGTTTCATCCAATACAATACTGGAAGGTTTCATCATCAGAGTACCTCCATAAACTTCTTTCCGATAAGCAGGAATATTCACTTTTTTTTCAATGGTTTCATATCCTAAAAAAGAAGCCCTTATTAAATAATTACCGGGATTCATAGGGTACAAACGGAAAACACCCTTCTTATCGCTCACCGTACCTTCTATAAAACTCGTATCAGGCAAAGAATAAAGTTGGATATTTACATCCGGCAAAGGATCGGGATAAGGGCGTTCTCCCTGTTCTCTGACAGAACCCGTCAAATGATAAGCTTTTTCTTTTTTTGCTTTATCTGAATCAAGCTTTTCCTGTCCACTAACCGGGAGAACAAAAGACAATATAATAAACAACGAGAACAGTTTAGTCATCTTGAAATATCAACAGGGTCCTATTTCAATGCTTCCGCAATGGCATTCATCAGATATCCAAATTCTTCTTTCTCATACCCGATGGAAGTATAAACGGCTTCTCCTTCTTTATTGAAAAGATAGGCGCGAGGAATTGACTTTTCAGCAAATAAAGAGAACACCTCACGTTTAGGATCGGGATATAACGGGAAAGTGAATTTCTTCCGTTCATTATAAGCCCTCAACTGTTCATCCGTATGCTCACGACCAATTACTAATAATACGAAGTCCTTGTTATCTTTATATTCAGGCCACAAAGTCTTCTCTATTTCAGCCAGTTCCAGCTGACATGGCCCGCACCAAGTGGCAAATAAGCTCACCAAAACGACCTTACCTTTCAATTCAGCCGAAGAAACATCTCCATATACCGCAGATTTTAGATGAAAATCAGGTAATTTATCTCCTTTTTTCAATTCTTGAGCATTTACGGCAAATACCATGCAAAGCATCATGAACAATAATCCTAACTTTTTCATTTTCATAGTTCTCAATATTTAATTATGGAATAACAAAGACAAATATATCTGTTTTTCTTATATTTGCCGCCAGAAAATATTATTTTTTAGCCTATGATGACTTTTATTTCATGTGCCAAAACAATGACCGGACGGAGCAAAATGCAAACTCCTGTTACCAGTACACCACAATTCCAAACCGAAGCGATACAGAATGCACTTGATATGTCCCAATTCTCTGCTGAAGAACTGGAACGACTTTTACGTGTGAACAGCAAAATAGCAGCAGAGAACTATATGCGATTTCAAGATTTCTGTTCGGACTCTCCCTCGGCTTTAGCTGCCTTACTGGCTTATACCGGTATAGTATATAAACGTATCCATCCACAGGACTTTACTCCTGAAGATTTTCAATATGCACAGGATCACTTGCGGATCACTTCTTTTCTTTACGGATTACTCCGCCCGTTAGACCAGATCAAGAATTACAGAATGGAAGGAGATATCAAACTGCCCGAACGTGGAGGAATATCCATGTTTGACTATTGGAAGCCGATTCTGACCGACACCTTTATCAAAGAAATTAAAGCAAGAGGAGGAATACTAATCAATCTGGCAAGTGGGGAGATGAAAGATTTATTCGACTGGAAACGCGTGGAGCAGGAAGTACAAGTGATCACGCCGGAATTTCAGGTATGGAAAAAAGGGAAATTAACCACCGTTGTGGTTTATGCAAAAATGTGCCGTGGAGAATTGACACGCTTCATCATTAAAAACCGGATAGAGAATCCTGGGGATTTAAAAGGATTCAAATGGGAAGGATTCAGTTTTGATGCCGGACACAGCACAGATACCCACTATCTTTTTAGCCTTCTTTCATAAAAAAATATTAAATAGTCAACCTACTCAAACTTTTTATCAGCACTCATGTTATTTAGTTGAATTTGGGAAGATAAACCTAGACAATAATTAACTAATAGAAATGAGTATGAAAAAATTAATGTTTTTGCTGGCTGCGGCCAGTTTAAGTTCTGTAGCGTTTGCGCAACAGAAAAGCAATTCACAAAACGTCCTTGTAGGCGAGAGTGTAGATGTAATGGAGGTACCTGTGGATAAGTACAAGGTAGAGACCAATCACTTCTTCGATAATTGGTTCTTCTCTGTTGGTGGAGGTGCACAAGTACTGTTCGGCGATCAGTCCGATCTTGGTAAATTCAAGAAACGTATTGCTCCCGCTCTTCAAATATCAATCGGCAAATGGTTTACTCCCGGCTTAGGATTACGTTTGCAATATAGTGGTTTGCAGTCGAAGAGTTTTTCCAGTGAACCTTCCGCATATTCCAAACCTCACATGTTAAGCGAAGGATACTATCAGGATAAGTTCAACTACATGAATTTGCATGGTGACATCTTATTTAATGTCAGTAACATGATAGCCGGATATAATGAAGACCGCATATACGACTTCGTGCCATTCGTAGGTTTCGGTTTTGCCCACTCATATGATGCTCCACGTCGTAATTCACTGGCATTCAATTTCGGTATCATCAATACATTCCATCTGGCCAGTGCCTGGGACTTGAATCTGGAACTTTACGGAATGGGTACAGAAAACAAATTTGATGGAAAAACCACCAGTAAAGGCCCTGATTTTATGGCAGGTGCTACAGTGGGTATCACTTATAAATTTCCACAAAGAGGATTCAAACCTGCTCCGGATGTAGATGCTATCATGGCACTTACCTCTTCACAAATGGATGCCATCAATACCGCTTTGGCTCAACAGATAGAACAAAACCGTCAATTAAAGGCCCAACTTGCCAACCAACCCACTGAAGTGGTTACAGAACAAGTGACAGTGAACCAAATTGCTCCGGCTCCTCAATCTGTATTTTTCCAGATCGGTTCAGCGGTTCTTCCTACCAACTCTACTGTAAATTTGCAACAAATCGCAGATCTGGTAAAAGACAACCCGGGACTAAAATTGAAAGTAACCGGTTATGCTGATAGTGATACAGGTAGCGCTGCATGGAACAAGCAGTTAAGTGAAGACCGTGCCAACAACGTGGCTAATGAACTGGTTAAATTGGGTGTCAACAAAAACAATCTGATTATCAGCGGAATGGGTGGTGTCAACACCTTAACTCCTCCGGCATTCAACCGTCGTGTAATTATCGAAGCCCAATAATATACACTGATTTCTGTCAGCAGAAGATAATCATGCCCGCAATTCCTTATAAAAACAGTATTGCGGGCATTTATTTTTTAGATGGAATAGCCCCACTGATCCAGTGCAAACTTCCAATTCTCTTCCACTAACCGGACCGTACGGTCGTCATACTTATACTTATTCTTCTTATATCCCTTCTTTCCGCCTATATATTGGCTGATAGCCGGAGCAGCTGCTTCGAATCCGGGAATAGAAAGAGATTTATAGATATGCTCGGTCATAGCCATTGCATCCGCTTCAAAATCCTCGAACTTCACTTCCATCAAATTTCCTTCAGGAATGAATTGTTTATCCGCCTCATATTTATGATACAGCTTGGTATAAATGGAAAGCACATTCTGTTCCAACGCCTCTGGAGAAATATCCTCCAGTTTCAACGGCTGGATTGTATTGGTGAAGAAATTCCTTGTAGATTCGAATACCGTATACGGATTACGCATCAAATAGATGAATTTGGCATTCGGAAACATCTTGACCAACTCTTTTACACGGCCTGTATGAGGCGGATTCTTACTTAAGAATTGTGTTCCGCCTGTATTCCAAAGAGAAATTTTAATAAGTTTGGTGAATATATCCTCAAACACTTTCAATTCCTCATCACTGATATCATTGAATAACAAATATTTATCAGCATATTCCTGTTGGTACTTAGGCAGGAACCAAAAGTTATAATAGGTATAGGGCATCATATTGGCCAATGCAAACTCTTCCTCCTGAGGCAAGTCTACAGCCAGTTCCATATTATCCGTCGGACGCTTGTCGGGCATCAGCCAACTCATATTCTTCTTGAAAAAAGGCTGTCCCCACATCATCAGGTGAGGAAACACCGTCTGATAAGTAGTATTATATCCGAAATGTTTGTCACAAGAGAACACATTATGCATAAAGGTAGTCCCGCTACGCCAATGTCCGAGGATAAAGACCGGATCGTGTTCCAAAGGCTTGTCGGCCAACAGTTTCCTGTATCGCTTTTCCTGCAATGGAGCCAAGGTGGAAAGCAAACGGCATACTGCTTTCGTCAAACGGTATTTTCCTCTATATGCCGGATCAATTTCCCTTCCCGCAGTAATCGCCTTGAACGTTTTCCAATCGGCGCCTACCAATGTATTAATCGGCAGCTTGTTGAATTCAAGTAATCCCATTACTTTTCTTTTTTTAATTGTACGCTGTTATTTTTCTATCTTGACTGAAATGCCTTGACGGTCCAATTCTTTCACCACCTTTTCTATGGCTTCATAATGTTCCTCACCAATACCCATAGCTGCCAGATTCAAAGTAGGAACTTCCATGGCATTCAGCATATCTTTGGCTTCCACTCTGTCTATAATCATCCCCACCGCACTGGTGTTATTGGTAATGGGGTCAATCAGAATAAAAGAACCGCAAGCTTTATTCTTTTGATAAGAATCAAAGAAAAGCGGCTTGGCGGTAGTAAATGTCACACGGGCAATCTGATTCAATTGCAAAGGCAGATCCTCCTTTTTCAATTTACCGTTTTCAACAGACAGATGCTCCATCGTATTCACATCCACTTTATACTTAATGCTATCTATACGGGTACGTCCTGTATTGGTGGTATGCTTGATAAAGAAAGATTTGTCAAGGTCCATCGCCTCCTCATCCATCCATACCAACATGGCTTCAAAGTTACGATCTATCACAGGCACATTATCGGCATGCACCAACATATCTCCGCGAGACACGTCAATCTCATCCTCCAAAGTCAATGTCACTGCTTGCGGCGGGAAAGCATACTCTAACTCACCATCATAAGTAACAATACTCTTGATATGAGATTTCTTGCCGGAAGGCAAAGCCATCACCTCATCTCCTTTATGGATGACACCGGAAGCAACCTTTCCACAGAAACCGCGGAAATCCAGATTCGGTCTTAATACATACTGAACCGGGAAACGGAAATCAGTCAGATTATGGTCATTCTCGATGGAAACCGTTTCAAGCAATTCCAATAAAGAAGTACCTTTGTACCATGGCGTACGTTCAGATTTCTGCACCACATTGTCACCGTCAAGTGCCGAAAGAGGAATACAAGTCACATCCGGGATTCCCAATGGCTCTACAAATTTCTTATATTCGGTCACGATTTCGTTGAAACGCTCCTCCGAAAACCCGACAAGGTCCATCTTGTTCACCGCCAGCACCACATGCTTTATTCCCAATAAAGATACCAGAAAAGTATGGCGGCAGGTCTGCGTAATCACACCCAAGCGAGCATCTACCAAGATTATGGCAAGATTGGCAGTAGAACCTCCGGTAATCATATTGCGGGTATATTGTTCATGTCCCGGAGTATCGGCTATGATAAATTTACGGTTGTTCGTTGAAAAATAACGGTAAGCTACATCAATCGTAATACCCTGCTCGCGCTCTGCTTTCAACCCGTCGCACAACAAAGCGTAATCTATATGGTCACCTGCATTCCCCACACGTTTGCTGTCACGTTCCAAAGCGGCAAGCTGGTCCTCGTACAACTTCTTGCTGTCAAACAACAGACGTCCTATCAGGGTAGACTTTCCATCGTCTACCGAACCGGCTGTCAACAGGCGTAGCAAGTCTTTCTGTTCATCCTTATCTAAATATTCCTTTATATTCAGTTTATTCTCCATCACCCATTCCTTCATTTTAAATTCCTACTTATCCATTTAAAAATATCCTTCACGTTTCTTCTGCTCCATACTGGCATCCTGGTCGAAATCAATGACACGGGTAGTACGCTCGCTTTTGGTAGTGGTCATCATTTCCTCTACAATTTTCTCAATCGTATCGGCATCACTCTCTACGGCCCCGGTCAAAGGCCAACACCCCAAAGTACGGAAACGCACTTTCTTCATTTCAATACGGTCCCGATATTCTTCGGGCAGTCGGTCATCATCAGCCATAATCAGATTTCCATCTATATTCACCACAGGACGTTCCTTGGCAAAATAGAGCGGCACGATAGGAATATTTTCCAAACGGATGTACTGCCAGATATCCAGCTCAGTCCAGTTGCTTAATGGAAACACACGGATACTTTCCCCTTTATGAATCTTAGCATTATAAATATCCCACAACTCAGGACGCTGGTTTTTAGGATCCCACTGATGAAAACGGTCACGAAAAGAGAATATACGTTCTTTGGCACGTGACTTTTCCTCATCACGACGTGCTCCACCAAAGGCGGCATCAAACCTGTATTTATCCAGCCCGTGAAGCAACGCCTGTGTCTTCATTAAATCGGTATGCACTTTGCTGCCATGCGTAAAAGGCCCTACTCCGGCATTAAAAGCCTCCATATTACTTTCCACTATCAAATTCCATCCATGTTCTTTGGCGTATTGATCACGGAACTCTATCATTTCCCTGAATTTCCATTTAGAATCGATATGCATCAAAGGGAAAGGCACCTTTCCCGGATAGAAAGCCTTCTCTGCCAAACGTACCATGACAGACGAATCTTTACCAATACTATAAAGCATAACAGGATTCTCAAATTCAGCTGCCACTTCACGAATGATATGGATAGACTCCGCTTCCAGTTCCCTTAAGTGGCTCAATTTATAATTTTCTTCCATTTTATAATGAATTATATTTTTTCTCCTTTTTTACCAACAATGGGGAGCACCAACTCCAACAAAGTATTGACCGACTCTTCCAAACTCAGCTTAGAAGTATCCAAAGATAAGGCAGGATGCTCCGGAGCTTCAAAAGGGGCGGAAATTCCGGTAAAGTTCTTGATTTCACCCCGACGTGCTTTGGCATAAAGTCCTTTCACATCACGTTTCTCACACTCTACCAAAGGAGTGCTGACATAGATTTCCAGGAAATCCTCTATCCCGATAATACGGGCAGCCATCTGCCGAAGCTCATTGCCGGGACTGATGAAAGCGGCAATGGTAATGATTCCCGTATCAACAAACAACTTGCCTATTTCGGCTATGCGACGGATGTTTTCCACACGATCCTCTGCCGAAAAGCCCAAATTATTATTGATGCCACTACGAATATTATCCCCGTCCAATATACGGCAGAGCAAACCACGTTTATGTAATTCACGTTCCAAAGCTATGGCAATAGTACTCTTACCGGAACCGCTAAGTCCCGTCAGCCACAGCATAACTCCCCGTTGTCCCAGCAGTTCTTCTTTATCTTTCCGGGAAAGCATACGGTCAAAGATAGGATATATATTTTCCTCTTCCATTCTCTATTTTCATTTTGTCTTTAACTTCATCAAAAAGGCCATATCAGCGGTATCAGAATAACCGAAATTATAAATGTCAATATATTCAACGGCAAACCGATACGTACAAAATCCGTAAACTTATAGTTTCCGATACCCTGCACAATCAAATTAGTCTGATAACCGATAGGAGTGGAAAAACTGGCAGATGCAGCGATGCAAATGACAACAAAAAAGGGCATCGGACTTACCCCCAACTGATTGGATAAGGAAAGGGCAAGCGGAAAAGCCAATGCGGCGGCGGCATTATTGGTTATCAGTTCGGTAAACAGATTTGTAATGATAAACAAAACAGCCAGCAACACATGCGGACTGTAGTCATCACTCATATCAATGATTCCATGCGCAATGATATCCGCCACTCCGGAATTTACCATGGCGCGACTTATAGCAAACGCACAGGCAATGGTTATCAAGATATCCCATGATATATATTTTGTATATTTACGTGCCGGAAAAAGTTTGGTCCATGCCATTATCACAGTCGTTACAGCTGCAAAAAAGAACATATCAAGATCAATACCGGGAAGTAATTCTTCCATAAAAGGCAACTCTCCTACTGTTGCCCCCACAATCATCAGCACCAATAAAGTCAATGCAAACCAACGTTTCTTTCTCCCGGCTTTCGGCTCGGTATCTTTGCCATTGGCCAATAACACGAATACAGAAGAATCTCCCCATGTAGAGATAAATGAATCATCCGCCCATAGCACCAACGTATCTCCCTCATGAAACTTCACCCGTGACAGATTCTCTACAATACTAACTCCGCTTCGTTTTATTTCTTTTACTTCAGCACCATAATGACGGACAAAATTAAAATCCCCCACCCTTTTATTGATACCCGGGAAACGAGCACCTATCACCGCTTCAACACGATGAAAAGAAGACGCATCCGCTTCCCCATGTTCGTCGCCTACCGTGTCTTTCCGGACCTCCGGCAACAACCTGGAAGAAAAAAACAACAAATAAACAATTCCTGCCAAAGCAATGAAAATGCCCACCCGGCCTAATTCAAACATACCAAAGCCCTTATATCCGGCATCTAAAATCATACCATCCACCACCAGATTAGTAGAAGTCCCGATAAGCGTACACATTCCCCCCAGTATGGTAGCATATGAAAGAGGGATCAAGAATTTAGTTGCCGGAATGCGGACAGATTCCGCCCAACGTTTAATAATAGGAGCAAAAATCACAACCACCGGCGTATTATTGAGAAAAGCAGAAACAAAAGAAATAGCGGGCAGCATACGTGCCTGCGCCTTCATGACCGTTGTCTTCTCTTGAGGCAGAAGTTTCTTTATCAACTGTCCCAACGCTCCCGATTGCCGGACTCCTTCACTGATCAGGAAAAGCAACGCTACGGTAATCATCCCTTTATTACTGAATCCCTCCAACATCTCTTTCGGAGTCAATATACCGAAACAAAGAAAGAGTACAGTAACAGAGAACAGAATCATTCCGGGACGCATTTTATCAAGGACTAATGCAGTCACCATCCCTATTAATCCCAAAAACACAATAATCATTTCGAATGTCAGCATCGTTTCCGGATATTAATTTCGTTTAACGACAAACCAAGGATTCAGCAAGTCCGGCTTGTTATATTTCAACGGTTCTTCTTTTCCCGCCTGATATATTTCTGCTCCGGATGCCTTGGCTATGGCATGACCGGCAGCCGTATCCCACTCCATGGTAGGAGCAAAACGGGGATATTCATCGGCCAGTCCCTCACACACTTTGCAAATCTTGATGGAACTGCCTACAGACACCAACTCCACATGAGGGTATATCTTTCGCTTTTCCTCAATATACTCTTCCGTTTCGGCCGACAGATGGGAACGGGAAGCAACAATGACAAAAACTTCATTTGTTTCGGCACAGGGCATACGAAATGCCGATGCCTTCATTTCTTCCAGTGAACGGCCTGCACGTCCGGTCACTCCTTCCATTTTATAAGCGCCGGTTGCCACTTCACCCCAATAAAGCGTTTCTTTGACAGGAACATAAATCACTCCAAAAACAGGAACTCCTTCTTTTACCAAAGCAATATTGACAGTAAATTCCCCATTCCGTTTTATAAATTCCTTTGTTCCATCCAAGGGATCGACTATCCACAACGTATCCCATTGCTCCCGTTTCTCGTAAGGCAAATGCTTTCCTTCCTCACTCAATACCGGATAGTCTGTTTCCTGCAAATAAGTCATAATGGTTTCATGCGCCTTACGGTCTGCAAGAGTCAGTGGAGAATTATCGGCTTTCCTTTCAACCTGAAAATCAGAAGAAGGATCATTATAAACGTTCAGAATTTCCTTACCGGCAGCTAAAGCCGCATCCATCGCTTTTAATATATATTCAGTCTGCATAGTGTTTACTTCCATTAAAATGCTTCTGTCATATTGAAATAGAACAAACTTTGATCATTGGCAAAATTACGTCCGAAATCCAGACGTACATTCATACGCGGCTGCACCTCGATACGAAGTCCCACACCGGCATTGGGAAGCACTCCTTCAATCTTACCCATGGTAGGCCCCATAAAACCGCACCCTCCCCATGCAACAAAACCCAAATGATGCAACATACGCTTTACCCATGTACTTTTATCCGTATTGAACATCTGACGATATTCGGCAAGCACCACATGAGAGGATTTATCACGATACTGCCCCATATAATATCCACGAAGATCAAAAGGAGTGCCACTTAAAGCATATTGGTTCATAGGAACATCCCCAAACACATTCTTGGTTTGGGCAGTCCAAGCTATAACTTTTCTATTTCCTACCTTTTTGTATTGGCGGTAGTCCACTTCCAAGCGGTAGAAGTTATTATCTCCTCCCAAAAACTTCTGGTACATCAGCCCACGAAAATCCAGATAAATGCCTTTATAAGCATTGGCAGGAATATCCCGGCTGTCATAAGTCAGCAGAAATCCCACTCCCGAACTGAAATTGGAATATCCGTGAGCAGTGCCTCCCAACCTTTTGTAATCAGGCTGATCTACCAAATACTTGGCAGGCTCGGATATTTTATCATAACTCAAGTCAATCTGGGGACCGGCAAAGAAATTACTTTTACCCAAACGGAATAAAAACCACGGATTAATCTGGAAACCGCTATAACGATATTCACTGGTAGAGTCACTGCGCTCATAATGCTTATTGGTGGTATACCCGACTCCATAAAAGTTCTCCAATGTATTCTTGTAAGTGAATTTTCCAAAAATACGGAATTTATCATTCTTGAAAAACAACTGAGGTTTCACCATCAGGTTCAACCCTCCCTCGAACATCACCGCAACGGCCATCGGCAATACAGAACGTTTTTGCAAGGTATCCGACGGATTCATACGAAATGTAACAAGAGCACTCCCTCCTATCAACGCACCAAAGTCCGGAGTATAACTCGGTCCTCCCAATATATTATAATGTATGTTGCGTTTGGCCACCTTCCGGCGTCTTAATTCCTTTTTTGAAAGTTGATGAGCAATGGTGTCCTCAGGATAACAACTCATGTCATTTCCTTGTGCCGCCACATTCCAAGAGCAAAACAGACACAGGAGCAAGCTAAGTAATATTATTTTCATAAATAGTCTATTGTCTGCAGAAAGTTCATTCTCAAAAAACTTTCCTTGATGAATAAGTTTTCAAAAATACAAAAGTCCTATCAATAAATAACAATACATTGAATTTGTTTTAATTTAGTTCAAAATTCTTCACTTACTTTATAATGTATAATGTGCCACGCTATACCCTCATTGTAATTGACACTATTCAATTTCCTGTATTCCTCTTTTCTTTCCCATCTTTAGCTTCCGCCATAATCTCAGTTCATTATGTGTTCAGAGTCAGTATTCCCTAATGAGAATGGCAAACTCCGCAGTCTTTTGCCGAAGTTTGCCATTCTGATTCTCTTCTTTGTATTTTCAATATAGCTATTATTATAAACTCTTGAGTCCCGATCTTGGTATCCATTTCCTTCTGGATTCAATTCTCCTCCAACACGAAGAAATAAGTTACAGATGGCATCAGAACTTAGAAAAATCCACTTCTTCCACACCGCTCAAGTCATGCAAAGTCACCTCTTCCGCACCATTCATTCCCACCACCACGGTATAAGGCGGATCGGTAGTATAAGTATGGCTGCTGCCATCGGCGTACTCTTCCGACTTCCCGTCACCCCATTTGATGAGTCCGGTCAAGTCGCTTCCCCGGAACCTGGGAATGCTGAACATACGGTTGGAATGGACAATAGTGATACGTTTTAATGAACTCAATCCTGCCTGCACCACCTCCACCTGCTGTTTCGCCTGTCCGCCTATGATAGTGATAATAGCCGAGCGTGATGCCTCTTCGGGATTGGCTTCCACGACAAAGCTCAATGGATAAGCCGTCAGTCCTCTTCCTTTCAACGCTTTCCTTATCCATGTTTCCGAACATTCCACATCGAAAGTCTCTACATTGGTATTCAGTTCAAATCCCAAGACTCCTCCTTTTTGAGGCATATCGTATTCTTCCCGTGCCACAAGAACCACATCTTTCTGCACCTGCACGATATTCACCTTTTCCCTGATTCCTTGCAGTTCGTTGACGAAGTATATTTCTGCCGTTCGTGCGTCATATCCCTCGTTGGGCAACACGGTGATGCGGCGCGAATAAGAAGAAAGTGCCTTGGTCTTGACTTCCGTCAACCAATCCACATCGGGCAGCACCATTTCATAATCCACATTGCTACGCAACTCTATAACAATCTCTCCACCACCGCTGGACACCGTATATTCTTCCTTGGAAAGCAACAATAAGCTGCCTCCCTCCTGATAGACCGTGACCGTGCTCTTCAACGCACCGCTGCTGAAGACAATCCGCCCCTGACGGTTCTTACCTTCTTCATTGGGAGATATGTCGAACTTCACCTCCGAAGTGGTGAGCGCGCGAGGAGCACCGGTACGAGCCGATACAATCCACCCGGCAGCCTCTTCTTCCACCTCGTATTCAAACGTCACATTAGCCTTTACCTCTACCGTTATTTCTCCTCCTTTGGTGGCAACCTCTATCTTGTCAGCTGTCACCGTCAAGGCATCGTTCTGTTTTTGCGTCACAGTAATCTTCTTCTGCACCGTTCCAACCCTTAAAATCAGAGTCGCATTCCGTTCATTGTAATCCTCATTCTTTTCGGCACTTACGGTCACAGTAGCGTTGCCGGCTTTGCCCGAAGCAGGCGACACGATGCACCACGGTTGGTCACTGGTTGCAGTCCAATCCGCTGACGCCTTAAAACCGACCGCAACCGTTCCTCCTTCCGCCACAATGACCGGCGGAATTTCAGTATCCAGCGTAATGGAGGGGGCAACCGGCTTTTCCGATTCGTCAGAACTACTGTCCGAACAAGCCACAAGCAACATGAGCGCCCACAAGACGAGAAGTATATTATATCGTGAAGTTTTCATACGAATATTCTTTATGGTATTTATGAATCATTAATCTTATTACCTCTATTGCACAGGAGCTCCCACCTTGAACTTCAATTCCTTGGTCATGTCATGCAGTTGCAAACGCAGCAGGTAGGTGCCGGCAGACAGTTTCCCGGTGTCAATGCTCACCTGCCGTTCCTGCACCTCGCACATCCGGCTGAAATCGCTGCCATCGGCACCAAACACTTGCACCACGGTTTCGGCAGGCACTTGCAGTGTCAGCAATCGGGTCCGGTTGTTATAGGTCAGTGAGGTCTCCTTTTCCAAACTTACCTCCTCACTCAGGATAAAATCCCACACACAGCCGTCTTCCTCGTTTCCTTTAACCCACTCTATCTTTTTTGTCTGCGTATGAGTCCAATAAGCCCTGATACGGTCGCCGGAAGTAATGGGCCGGGTGATAGTCACCTGTACTCCGGGCAACATATAGCCGGAACCGGAAGGTAATTGACTCGCCATTAAAGAATAAAGATCTTCTTTTATATTTCCATTCTTATCGACATGAGCCAAACTGATTTTACCTGTAAAAGGAAGACTACCATAATAGCCAAGGAAACCGATATCCAGCGAGAAAGGCTTATTGACTTCAAACACCTTTTCCGAAGAAGTGATTCCCCGGTAATTCTTACCGTCCGTATAACACATGAAACGAAAATCTTCCACGCCTATACCTCCTTCATCCTTCTTCAATCCGATAAGTGCCGATTGATATTCATTATAGTGGCCGCCGGAAGCGCCTGCTCCCTGTTCAACGGGGTCGAGAGCCGACAAGAGATAGTAGCCGTTTCCCCAGCCGCTCCATCCCCAGTTCACTCGGAAATAGTTTTCAGTGTCATAACCGTCGAGCACAAAGGCATGAGCGCCTTCACTGCTGCCGCCGGTATAAATGACCGGACGCCTTTCATCCAGTTCGCCTTTCATTATCCGCATCCACTCGGCAAAGGAATAATTACTGCGCACTATGTAACGTCCGTCCTTGTCATATCCCATGTAAGTCTGTAGTCCTTTCACTACATCGGTCACATAAGCGCCTGTACCTTCCCCCCCTATCGGGCCGAAATCAGACGAAATCATGAGTGCACAGTCGCGCATCAGAGTGGCTACGGCATTTCCGGCAGTCGAAGAAAAAGATTGCGCGTAGCTGAGCGGCATATTGTCCCAGTCATAGGCATGTCCTAAAGACTGTGCAGCAATGTATCTCTGGTGAGTCCTCGTAGTGTAAGCCGGCAAAGTGCCACTACCCGCCTTGGGCCACTGATGATATCGCATGACAATAGCAGTAGCGGTGGCAGTGCAACCGGTATAGGTCTCCTTGCCGGCAATGTGCGGGCACAGCCAATTGTAAGGATTGGCCTGATCCCATTTAGCCGTCTCCAATTCTACCACCGCTTGTCCGGCACGGACCGTCGTCCAGCGTTGAGCCAGACTGTTGCTTTGCGTCGAACCATACGTCGGAGCACGACGTTTCTCCGCTATCTCTTCACTGATTCCCTGCAACCACAACTTCAGGTTGACAGGCAAATCGGTCTGTGGAAAACTACTGTCGAACGAATAGCCCAACACAGGCATCACCGCATCATCGCCCGCCACAATGACGAAGCCCTCGCTGTCGGTACAGCCAAACACATAATAGGCAGGAGCCTCTCCCACTGCCCGGGCAGACACGGCTTCATCCGTAACAAGCAACCGCAAAGAAGAAAAGGCGGAACGCTGCGGATGTCCCTCCTTGAAAAAGGTAATAGCCAACTCTTGAGCCTTCTCTACCGAAATATTGTCTGCCCACAAGAAAGTAGGCAGCAAACTGAATAAAAACAACAGCAAGTGTCTCATAGAACTAAAATATAAGGCAATGAATACTAAGGCTTACCAATTACTCTCCAACAGAAAAAACCAAGAAAAAGAATAGTCGGCAATCCCGATTACAAATATAAAGAAATCTATTATCTTTTGTGAATTATCGCATTTATTTATGCTCTATCATCAAGAAAAAATATTTGCGAGACACTTCACCAGGGTGGAACGATATCAAGAATCCTCCTTCGTTCTGCAAACTTTTGGATGCATTTACATGCTTTTTATTTCTTATCGTTTCCATCTTGATTAATTAATACTTAAATTTGCCTCGCTAAAAAGACCTAAAACAAATCTAATATGAGAATAAATGTATTTTGTATCCTCATTTTCTGTTGTGTTTTCTTTTGCTATGGAAATCATATTCACTTTAAGCACATTAATGTAAAAGACGGTTTGTCGCAAATCACCGTCCTTTCCATTTATCAGGATGAAGTAGGAACATTGTGGTTTGGTTCCAGCGAAGGACTGAACAGATACAATGGCGACAAGATAGATATCTATCGTCCTTCGCAAAACGACAACGGCCTTACCCACAATGAAATCAGCGCCATTTGCGGAGACAAGAGCGGAAGCATCTATATCCGATCCATCTATGATTTGATAAAGTTCGATATAGAAAAAGAAAAGTTTACCTGCATCCTTCCAAATGCAGCCCATACCATGTATTGCTATAAAGATACATTATGGCTCGGGTATCGGAACGAATTGCAATACTATCTGAAAAGTGACGGAAAAATACACCACGCTGCTACCTTGGACAATAAATTCAGTATTGGAAACTCTCTAATTATAGACAAGGATTACATCTGGATGGGACATAAGCAAGGCGTTTCATTAATATCCCGTAAAGATTATAAAACAATCAAGACCATCACGGGCATCTCTCATGTTTCTTCCATCTACAGAGACAGCCGAGGAAATATATGGGCCGGCACTGTGCAGGATGGTCTATACCGTATCAGTCCGCAGGAAGAAATAACACATTACACCGATAGCAACCGTTTATCCAATAATCAGATAAGAACAGTTCAGGAGGATAACAACGGACATATTTGGGTGGGAACTTTCAATGGTCTGAACCATTATAACCCAAATTCCGATACATGGTCCGCCCATCTGCATCAAGATAATATAGACTACGGACTCAGCCATAACTCTATCAACTGCTTATATAAAGACCTGCAAGGAACAATCTGGATAGGAACTTATTTCGGTGGAGTAAATTACTTTAATCCTGATACCAACACGTGTCGGTTTTATGGTTCGGGAGCAACAGGAAACCATTTCCTGAGTTTTCCTTTTGTCGGCAAGATGGTAGAAGACAGGACGGGGAACCTTTGGATATGTACGGAAGGAGGAGGATTGAATCTGTTCAACCGAACTACCCGGACCTTTGAGAAATTCTCTTATCATGCCAATGGACTGCCCGGAACAGCTCATAATAATATGAAATGTATCTATTATGCCAAGGAAAGAAACAAACTATACATAGGTACACATACAGGCGGTCTCGCCGTCTTCGACATTACCCGGAAACAGTTCCGTACGCTAATTCCTTCTCAAAACAACCCGACTTCACAAGCCGGAAATATCGTCAACGAAATACAACCTTATAAAGACAAGCTTATTATACTGACGCAAGCCGGTGTCTACCTTTTCAATCCCGAGCAAGAGACATTCTCCCCCCTCACCCACAATGAGGACATCAATAAGCTTCTCTTCCGTCCCTATCAATTCGAAACCTTTCTTATTGACAGCAAAGAAAGATTATGGCTGGCCGATTCAAAAGGAGGACTTCTGTGTATCCACATGACGGACAACAGCCTCCATCGCTATTATACCAATGCGCAAGACTCTTCTTCCATCGGCAAATTCAGGATAGTGGATATCATGGAAAACAGCAAAGGCGAGATATACTTTGGTACCATCGGCTCAGGCTTATTCAAATATATCCCCGACAATGATTCCTTCTGTCAATATGGATTAGGCAATAATGCGCTGCCTAGCGATTATTGCTACTATATCTGTGAATCTCCCATTTACCGCCATCTACTGATTCTACACAGCAAAGGATTCTCCCTCTTCGATCCCGAAACCGGTAAAAGCAAGCATACATACAATTTATTTCAAATGGGATATTGCCAGGGGTCAAGCATTTATTTCGCACAAAATGGAGAAACCTTTATCGGCGGAGTAAACGGCATGCTTTCTTTTTTCGAAGAACAACTCTACCACAGCAACAATAATTATCATATCTATTTTGATCAGTTGTGGGTGCATAACACACGCGTACTGCCCGATGATGAAACCGGAATCCTCTCGCAAACACTCTCGCAAGTAAAAGAAATCAAGCTTTCACACGACCAGAACAATCTAATCTTCGAGTTTTGTTCCTCCAATTATACGTTGAACGAAGACATCATTTATGAATACAAATTAGAAGGCTTTTCCGACCATTGGATTCCTACCCATTCACAGTCTATTTCCTACACCAATCTCAGTCCGGGCATGTATCGTTTAACCGTTCGCGAACATCAAGGTACGCACAGTATCAGCCTCAACATCTACATCGCTCCTCCATTCTATGCCACTTACTGGGCATTTATGATATATATATTGTGTGTGATTGGTATCATGTACCTCATCATTTATATCAAAACCAAACAAACCCAACTTCAGACCTCACTCCAATTCGAGCGCAAAGAAAAAGAACGTACAGAAGAGCTAAATCAGGTCAAACTGAGATTCTTCACCAACATTTCACATGAGTTCCGCACCCCTCTCACACTGATTATCGGACAGATTGAAGTGTTATTGCAGTCAAACAAGCTTGCTCCCACCATCTATAATCGTATATTGCATATCTATAAGAACGCGTGGCACATGAGAGATCTCATTTCAGAACTTTTAGACTTCCGCAAACAGGAACAAGGCTACCTGAAACTGAAAATTGAACATAAGGATATCGTCCCTTTTATAAAGGAAATATATATGTCCTTTTATGAATATGCCGCCACCCAGCAAATCAATTACCGGTTTGAATGCCCGGAACAGGAACTCAAACTATGGTTTGACCCGGTACAACTGCAAAAAGTCATATTCAATCTGATTTCAAACGCCTTTAAATATACCCCAAAAGGAGGTAAAATCAATGTGAGCATCAGCAGTACAAACACACAGGCTCATATAAGTATAAAGGATAATGGTTCCGGCATTCCGCAAGAAGCAGTCAACAAAATATTCGAGCGTTTCTACCAACTGGAGAATGGTGCCAACAAATTCACGCTCGGCACAGGAATCGGACTAGCACTTTCCAAAGGAATCATCGACCTGCATCATGGAAACATCCATGTAAAAAGCGAACCTGAACAAGGAAGCGAATTCATTATTGACCTGCTAAAAGGAAATTCCCATTTTTCACCCGAAGACATTGCGCATACCCGCCTGACCACGGATGACAGCAGAGATATCAACAAGCCGCTCGACCTGACAGAAATGCCTGTTGAAGAAGTCCTTCCCGTTGTACCGGATACAGACAGTGGAAAACCTGTGCTCCTCATAGTGGAAGATAATAAAGAAATGCTGGATTTGCTGAAGAGCATATTCGAATCCATGTATGAAGTACACATTGCCCAAAACGGCAAGGAAGGATTACAAATGGCATATCAGGTACATCCCAGCCTCATTATCAGCGATGTGATGATGCCGGAAATGTCGGGTAAGGAATTATGCTACAAAATAAAAAACAGTATCGAACTATCTTATATCCCCGTCATATTGCTCACAGCACAGGTATCTGAACAATATACAATAGAAGGATATATGTTCGGTGCAGACGATTATATCACCAAGCCCTTTAATGTGAAAATTCTCATAGCACGCTGCAGTAACCTTATTAAGACTCGGCAACAAATGCTGGAACGGCTTAAACAGCCTATTGCCAACAAACAAGAAGCCCCGGACACCATTAACATAAACGACCGACAACTATTGGAAAAAGCGACACAAATAATTAAAGAGAATTTTGAAAACCCGGAGTTTGACATGAATCTTCTCGCCTCTGAGCTTGGAATGGGACGCAGCAAACTATATACGAAATTAAAAGAAATAACCGGACTGACTCCCAACGAGTTTACTCTCAAGTTAAAACTGGAAGAAGCCATGCATTTATTAAACAATGCACCTCATCTCAATGTGACGGAAATTTCCTACCAGCTCGGATTCTCTTCGGCCAGATACTTCAGCAAATGTTTCAAAACATTCTATGGTATTGCTCCTTTGAATGTACGTAAGAATGCTAATCCACCCGCAAAAGAGGAGTAGAAGACAATAGGGGAGAAAATAAATAGGGGTGTATCAAGACGTTCTAATGCTGTCGCTTAGCCCGTAGGGGCGAGATTCGCTCGCCCGAAAACAGCTTGCTTTGTGTATTCGGGCAGGCAAACCCTCCCCCTACAGTTGACAATTTAATAGACCGTTTTAGTTTTGACACACCCCAAACCTAACCGTAATCCAACCTTTTACCTCAACAATTAAGATATTTGTTTAATCCCATCCCGGATTCTGTGTTATCTCTTTGTTCTTACCAATCACATTAACAGGTATAGGATGATAATAATGCTTATTTTCATCAAACGAGCGATTTTCCCAGTCGGTGCCGGCAAACACATCAATATAATGTTTTCCGTTCAATTCAAACAGCTTCACACGTTCAGGATCAGCCTTGCCTTCTGACGGATTAAAACGAGGATTATCAAAATCTGACGGTTCAAAACGCATACCCAGTACACGATTTGCCAAACGCTTGCCCCATTTCCAACGCATCAAATCCTGATAGCGAGTATCTTCAAAACACAGTTCAACACGACGTTCACGACGAATTTCAATAATAAGGGCAGACAAACCTTCAGCCGCATATTTCGGGTCCATTACAGGATTCAGGGTCAAGTGAGGCATTCCGGCACGGTCACGAATCACATTGACAGTCCGGTCTAAATCAGACTGTGTAATTGTTCCCAATTCAGCTTTTGCCTCTGCCAAATTCAATAAGACTTCAGCATAGCGCAACAATGGAGCGTCATGTGTCTCGTTACCATAACCTTTCATATCTTGCTCGGCAATATAATACTTAATAACATGATAACCTGTAGCCGATTCCCAACCTGTCATTCCCGCTACCCGAGGGAAGATAAACTTGTCTTTATTGTACAGAATTTCTTTTGAGTGACGAGGATCAAGTACAATCTGAGTCAAACGCGGGTCACGGTTATCCAAAACATTCTCATACTCATCATCATTAAAAGTCTCACTCAAAGCAACAGGTTTAGCACTTCCATCCGGTTCGATGCAAAGGAAGTCGTCTACAAAATCCTTTGTAGCACCATTACCCGAAGCAACCAAATAACCGCACAAACGATGTCCCAACAAACCGGCTACATACTTTCTAAACAGAATCACTTCTTTATTATCAGTCAAATCATCACTGGTAAATAAAGTGGCATAGTCTCTATCCGGATTTCCGGTATTATAGATTTCATATTTCTTCATTGCCATCAACGCTTCAGATGCTTTCACAGCTTCCTGCAAGAAGTTTTCATAATCACCCAGTCCATGGTATTTTCTATAAGTACCTTCGTAAAGGCAAATACGTGATTTTAATGCCAATGCTGCACCTTTTGTCACACGCACCCCTTTATTACCCCAGTCTTCCGGCAAATAGTCGCAAGCCTTATTGATATCTTCCAGAACATGGTCCATCACTTCCTTGCGGGGAGTACGCGGCCCATACAGTTCTTCAGAATCCGTAGTCAAAGGAGTAGTGATATAAGGAACATCACCATACATCTGCACTTTATCCAAATAGAACCATGCACGAAAGAAATAAGCCTCACCTGCATACTTGTTTCTGATATTTTCTGCTATTCCCACTTTCTCATAATTAGCAAAGAAAGTATTGATGCGGCGCAGCAAAGTCCAATACCACCCTCCGGCAGTCGGGTCATTGGGAACCGTCTCTTTCCCGGCAGCAATCTTTGTATACGAAGTATGGTTTGAGTTACTCTTCGAAACATAGTTATCAGTCTGTACATCCTTCCAGAAATAATCCGCATAACTACTATTCCATGCACCCAGGGTATGTCCTACCATAAAACGGTAATAACTGTCATTTCCGGCTTCATTGTAAATACCGTTATTATAGACTTCAAGGTCACTTTCGGTCTTCCAATAGCTATTGTCATTCAAGTCGTGTGTCGGATTTCTATCCAAAAAGGAGTCATTACAAGAAACACACATCAATGATACAGCCGCCAAAGCTGCTATATTTAATATTATTTTTTTCATCTTGTCTACTAAATTTAGAATGTTACGTTTAATCCGAATGAATAAGTACGCTGGAACGGATATACCATAGTACCATTCTTACCTGCTGCTTCAGGGTCATAAGCTCCCTTCACATTAGTGAACTCAAACAAGTTCTCAGCACTGAAATAAACACCTGCCTTTGCAACGTGCAGGAAGCTCAACCATGATTTCGGGAAGTCATATCCTACTGTCAGATTCTTCAGACGACAGTAAGAAGCATCCTGCAAATACTTGGTCTGCTTTTGTTGGTTCTTTGTTTCGCGTGCAATAGGACGTGCAAAATATGCATCACGATTATCTTCAGACCATGAGTCCGTAACAAACCATTTCTGAGTATTATAATACTGTGTTGCCACCGGCCAGAAAGGTTGTGAACTCGGCCAGAAATCACGTTTGCCGATACCCTGGAAGAAGACATTCAAATATACATTCTTATAAGACATATTAGCAGTGATACCGTATTGGTAACGCGGAGTAGTGTTACCGATTACTTTCAAGTCACCATGGTCGTCTAATGTATTCGAGCCGTTGTTTATCTTCTTATTTCCATCCAGATCTTTATACATGATATCACCGGGAGCCCAGTTAGCACCTAACTTAGACTGGTCTGCATGGTTTTGCACATCGGTGTCCGACTGATAGAAACCTTCTGTTTCATATCCCCATATTTCACCAATCTTCTGACCTACATAATAGTCACTTAATGTTCCACTCGGATTTTCATATTTAGTAATTTCAGCCTGTGAATCCGAAAGGATAAAGCCTAAATCATAAGAGAAGTCATTGCCAATACGGTCATTCCATTTAACGGATACTTCCCAACCGCGAGTGCGTAGCTCCGCTTTGTTGGCAGGAGGAGCTGTTGTTCCCAATACTTCAGGATATTCCACTTTAACAAGCATATCCGATGTTGTTCTCTGATACCAGTCAAAAGAGAAGTCCAAACGTTGGTTCAACATTGTAAAATCAAGACCAATATTAAAGGTAGAAGCTTTTTCCCAAGTCAAGTCGCTGGATACCAAGCCTGCCAGATTGATATACAAAGATTTCTCACCGTCTACAAACAGCCAGTTTCCTGCTGTACCCGAAGCCATAAAGGGAATATACGGATAATATTTAGTGTTACCCGACCAACTGCTGGCTGTCAACAACTGATTACCCAAGATACCGTATGAAGCACGTACCTTCAAGTTATCCAACCAAGAACGGGTAGATTCCATGAAAGCTTCTTCCGAAACACGCCATGCTCCCGAGAATGAAGGCAGGAATACAAAACGATTATCGGACGGGAAGCGGGAAGTTCCGTCATAACGGCCGTTCACTTCAAATAGATAACGGTTATTATAGATATAATTCAAACGGAAGAAACCGCCGCGTAATGCCCATTCATAACCGCTTTCACTAACAGTTTGCATACCGGTACCCAAGCTCATTGAAGGTAAATCCTGAGATATAAGGTTCTGACGGGTAGCAGTAGTTGTATTATACTTAGTCAATTCCTGATTGAAACCTAACATGGCTTTTACATAATGCTTTTCTGCAAAAGTGTGTTCGTAGTCTGTATAAGCATTGAAAGAATAATAATCTTTATTACCGTTCACCCACGAATAACTGTTGTTATTGGTATTACCTTCCGTCTCAACAAAAGCATTGGTAATCATATCCACTTTTTTACGATGTTCGGCACTGCGGCTGTAATTCAGGTTATAAGTAAAATCCACACGTGCATGCCAATCTTTCGTAAAAGTAAAATCCGCACTACCTGTCAACCAGATATCATGTACTTTCTTCTTGTCACGACCTCCTTGTTCCAGCAAAGAAATAGGATTCTGGTCATCGAAATATTTACCGGCATATTG
This sequence comes from Bacteroides stercoris, assembly GCA_958432865.1. Lineage (GTDB taxonomy): Bacteria > Bacteroidota > Bacteroidia > Bacteroidales > Bacteroidaceae > Bacteroides > Bacteroides stercoris_A. The sequence goes on along the minus strand of CAUAWO010000027.1, from coordinate 4,699 downwards.
GTCAAGTTCCGGATAACGTGCATCACCTCCCCACGGACGAGCCATACGTGTCGGAGTTGAAAATACCATCTGCTGCCAAACATCATCTTTATATTTATGAGGCTTATCGGTAGTAGTATAGTTATACAATACTTTAGCCCCCAGCTTCATCCATGGAGTCGTTTGATTATCTACAGACAAACGAGTATTCAAACGCTGATAGCTGTCTTCCCCCACTTTATACATCCCAGATTGATTTACATAACCTACAGAAGTATAAAATTTAGTCTTTTCATTACCTCCCGAAATATTTATATTATGGCGATGAGAAGGAGTATATTTCTTCAGCATTAAATCGGTCCAATCAGAATGACCATAATAATACATAGTACCGTTCAGCACTTCATATTCAGGATTATTAGCCGGATCATTAGCATAATTCTTCATTTTTTCCACTGTATCCGGATTATACATCACATCCAAATTAGCATTTGTCATTGCCCGATTTACAAATTCGGCATGTTCCCAACTTGTGTCGACCATCTCCGGCAATACAGTCGGTTTAGAGAATGCCACGTTACCGGAATAAGATACAGTAGTCTTCATATCCGAACCTGCATTTTTCGTAGTTACCAAAATAACACCATAAGCAGCACGTACACCATAGATGGCAGATGCAGCCGCATCCTTCAAGACCGTAACGTTGGCAATATCATTCGGATTAATCATGTCAAGATCCATTTCCACACCGTCAACCAATACCAATGGGCTGCCACCATTTATAGAAGTAGTACCACGCACATTCAGTGTTGCTCCGGTACCCGGCTCACCACTACTCGGCGTAATCTGCAAGTTAGGTATAGTCCCCTGCAATGCACTGGTAGACGAAGTGATGGGACGTGATTGCAAAACTTTTGCATCAACAGTTCCCACAGAACCTGTCAAATTCACTTTCTTTTGCGAACCATACCCCACAACCACTACTTCATCCAAAGCCTGGCTGTCTTCTTTCAATTTGATAGTAAAGCTAGTTTGATTTCCAACTTTAATCTCCATACTCTGATAACCGATATAAGAGATTTGCAGAATAGCTCCTTCAGGTACATTGCTCAGGGTAAACTTTCCTTCAAAATCGGTTATCGTACCGTTTGTCGTACCTTTTACCATCACATTTGCACCGATAATAGACTCTTGTGAATCCATCACCACACCGGTAATAGTCTTACCTTGTTGCGCAACAATGGCCACTGATGCCACATCCGATTTAGCCGGCAGCAAAGATGTCTTCGCTGCATCCGGACTTGCAAATACACTCACATTTGCCAACAGCATTGATGTAGTGCACATGAAGAATCCTTTCTTTCGTAAAAGCAAAGAAATCCGTTTCGATGTTTTTTTCATAATAATAGCTTAAAATTCGTTAGTAGTAAACTTTTTAACAGTACAAAAATAGGGTATGCCCTTCACTAGAGCATACCCTTTTTTTGAGTTCTTTGTACATAAATTAACCGAACGGACTATTTTATACATAACTATGGACGCGAAGGATACATTATCAGCCGGACACTACCGCTTTGCAACGGTTTCTTCAGACGAATACCGATACGCGTATAAGCAGGAGAGTTCACTTCAACAGTCTCCGAATCAAATTCTACCACACCCGGAGCTTCAATATCCACCGTCATTTTTTCTCCTCCCAGCACCAACTCCAAACGATTATTTCCTATCATCTTCCAGTCGGCACGAGTAGTAATAGCTGTTTCAAAAGAAATTCCTGACACTGCTTCAAAACGGTCTTCAATCACGAACGTTCCTTCTCCGGCACGATTATAAGTAAAGGTACGTATCAGCTTTTCCAGTTCAGGTACCGCAGTAGCATAAGCAGATGTATAATCAATCTGAAAGATATCTGTGCCGCCAGTCAGTTCTTTCTTCAACACCACTCCCTGAGCCTTCTTGCCCGACACCTGACATTGTCCGTTGATAAAGGGAACGGGATGACCAAATGAATTTTTAATAGGATATTTATAAGCATTTCCACTGAAATAGTCACCGGGATAAGAGAAAGGTCCACCCATATCGCCTGCCATCGTCTGACTACCCATCACTACTGCATAAGAACCCACATCATTATGATTATGGTTTTCCGCGTTATGCCCTCCCTTTACAGATACGCCCAAACGACAAGTCGAACCGGTAGCAGGGCGGCTAATAATAATGCCTGCTTCATCATAACAAGAATGAAGTTCATCAGCCTCGGCCTTCAATACCTCTTGTATTTCGGGAGTCATTTCCACTTTCCAAGCCTGATGGGGGAACATGCCGATGGTGTGCAATGAAAGATTATCCATACCGGGTATTTCATATTTTTCTTCATAAGGAGCTGTACCCAACACATTATCACAATAGTTTGTAATAAACCAAGAAGGTGAAACACCTGCACGACAGTCGGCGTAGGCAGGGCAAACCTGATTCATGATCTGAATCTTCTTTCCATATTGTGCAATACGGGCAAACTTAGGAGTACGGAAGAAATCAATCTTCCCTTTCGTAGCACGACAAATTTCTTCACGCAACAAGATAAACGAGCAAAAACCATAATTATAATATCCTACCCCCTCACTGCAATATCCGTCATCACTATATCCCTTCATTCCATATACATAATACTTCTCAGCAGCAGCCACAAAGTAAGCACGCTCTTCCTTGTCCTGCAACAAAGCAAGTGCAGCTCCTGTCACGCCGGCCAAGCACACCGAGTTCCAGTTATTCGTGACAGTAAACCAATAAAAAGGTTTTGTTTCTTCCAAACAACGGTAGATAGGGCGGAACACCTTCTCACGGAAAGCACACATCGCCAAAGCTTTCGTTTCGGCCGGCAAGCGGTCATCCAATAAATAAATACATTGCGCCAATGTATTTCCGGCAGTAGCAACAACCAAATCCACATAATAATCAGTTCCATGATAGTTATGCAAGTTACGGTCATGTGCAGGAATTGACCAAGGCTTCTGGCGACAGAGCTCTTCCACCCCTTCACAAATCGCCGGAATAAACCGTCGCTTATTTTCCAAACATTCCGCCAATACCAATCGCCACAAATATTGATAACGGGCATTCATCATGTTCTCTCCCGGCAGACGAATCTCGGTCTTATTAAGATGCAAATAAAGCGAATCTACAAAAGGCGGCATTCCGTCCTTCAGGCTGGTATGAGCCTCTTCAATTAATTTTCGAGCTTCAGGAGTATTCTTCATCTTATCCCAATAAGTACGATCTTTATAAGTTACTCCGATACCTTCCGGTTTTTCCGGTAACATGTCGGCTATCTCACGAATACGTTCTGCCGAAATATTATTTCCATGTATCTCGTCTTTTGCCATCCGGTAAACCTCTGTCCCTGCCAGCAAAAATGCACCCGGGCCATACACCTCTGTCATTTCACGGGTTACTTTTTTGGGGTCAGCACCAATAGGCTGCACATAGCCCAATTTACCATCTTCCTCTACTGCCCCTACCAAAGCTTTCCAGCCCTTTTCCACTATGGGAAGGAATTCTTCTTTCGACAACAATCCTTCGTTGATACCGTATGCCAAAGCATAGACAAAGAAACCGGAACAACTGGTTTCCGGAGAAGAATAAGAATGAGGGTCCAGCATACTGGCTCTCCAAAAGCCGTCAGACTGTTGCAAGGTGGCTACACGAGTAGCCAGTTCCACAAACAGGTTCTCATAAAAAGTTCTGTATTTATTTCCCGCAGGAAGTTCACGAAGAATTTCGACCAGTCCACCCAATACCCATCCGTTTCCTCTCCCCCAAAACACCTTCTCACCATTGGCCTCTTTTTGAGTAAAGTAACGATGGTCTCTATAAAACAAACGGGCATCCTTATCATAAAGGAACTCATAAGTCTCTTTATACTCCTTATCCATAAAACGGAGAAATTTCTTATCACCGGTAATGTTATACAAACGGGCATAAACCGGCGGAGCCATAAATAATGCATCGCACCATGTCCATTTTTCTAAAGTGGAAGCATCACCATAATCCAATAAGAAAGATCCTTTAGAAGGATGCTCCATCACCCATTCAGTACGGGCCTTCGTAGGAATCAGCATCTCTTCTTTTCCATATTTACGATAAAGATCCAAATATGTTTGTGCAACACAGATATCATCTGCATGATACATCCGTTTATCCACTTGCCAATAATTGCGTGCCCCCAAGCGCCGCAACCACTTAAAATAAAAATCATCCTGATTTTCCTGCTCCGCCACGGATGCCCATTTAGACAAGCCCAGATAAAACGTAGCATTTACCCAATTCAACGGATCATAGGTAACTTCTTTCATGTGGGCAATTTGCCAGTCGGCAACACGCCTCATTGTTTGTCTTACTTCATGTTTTGAAAAAGAATTTTGTGCATAAGAGCAACATACCACCCAGCACAAAGACAACAAAAATGCTATTCGTTTATTCATAATAATATTTATAGTTTTTTTATTGCTACAAAATTAAAGCTTCAGGTATTCTTTATGTAGCAATATTGTCCTGAGTATATACATTTATAGTACTCAAATAGCATTTTCACCCCTTCCAAGTCGGGAACTCAGTATAAACACAAAAAAGCCTCCGAGTCATTTGACTGACTCGGAGGCTTCCATTAAAACGGCGGCTACCTACTCTCCCACTGTTACGCAGTACCATCGGCGTGACAAGG